>JAZBOX010000068.1:0-2762 GCA_036351355.1 Halieaceae bacterium | reverse complement strand
GCGCTGCGCCTGTCACCCTTCTACGAGCGCTACGCTTTCAGGCGCTGGGACCGGCACGGCGGCAATGTCTTCGGGGTACACGCGATCCTGGAACTCTGACCGCGCCGGGCGTTCGATGGTTATGCCCTTTTTACTATACGTCCGTCGGCAACTGCTAGCGGTACGGTCTGTTGAAGGTAGCCAGTGAGCGCATCCTGTCAATCACAGGCACAATGGACGTCGACTCTTAGGCCGTCGACTCGCGCGATCACAGGGACGTCGGGTTCCGGCACAGCGGCACCGCATTCCGGCTCCGCGCGCGGCTGGCACGCCAGACTAGCTACAAGGGGCACTCCGTCGTTGCGACGAGACGCTGGCGAAAGCCAGCGAAGGTTGCTGGAGTCAGCAGAACTCCATACTTCCACAGCCGCCCACACTTAAAGTGATTTCTGGAAAAGTTTCCGCGGAAACGCAGAATGCATCTTCACGACGACCGCTTTCGGCCAGGATCGGTGATCGGGCGTTCGCGGGCACAAAAAACCCGGCACGAGGCCGGGCTTACGCTCGTTACGGCGCGCCTATGCTTTGCGCCGCTTCCAGCCAAGGCCAGCGAGGCCAAGGCCCATCAGGGCGAGGGTGGCAGGTGCGGGGACTGCATTCGATGCCCTCACGGACAAGTTATCAAGAGTGAACTCGGCGTTGTTAACACCGCCGCCAAGGTTCACTGTTGGCACGAAACTGACTGCTGACACCGCCAAGAGATTCGCTTCGACAGAGGTGTAAACGCCATCCAGAGGCACGCCGAAGACTGAGGCACCACCGCCTGTCGCTGTGACCACGCTCGCGTATCGATTGGGGCTACCCTGAAAGCTGCCGGCAATATCAAACGACAGGAGATCAAACAGCATACTATCAACGCGGCTCAAGGTAACTTCCGTATTGTTGAGCGCAAAAAGTGACGTATCACCGGCTACTCCAATGTTGCTCTGATTGGTAACAATCGCGCCTGGGGATACACCACCGGTGACCGTAAACCTGTAGTCTCCGAAGTCAAGGAAGCCACCCAATCCGCCGAGGCTGCCCGACGAACCCTCAAAATCAATGATTAGAGCTGCCGACGCTGCACGGGCCGCGAGAAGCCCGGCGAAAAGCAACACCACAGTCAACCCAACGGTCTTCTTCATGGAGAATCCTATCTACGCCTGCTCGGTATATTGCGGCAGCAAATAACATGCCTTTCGCCTTAGCCCTCTGTTTTATAAAGCTTTTTCTTTAAAGGAGGCGGCCTGTTAAGGCGATTGTGTAAAGAAGACCGACGAAAAAATGAGTCGGAACACATCAACAGCCGGGGTTGGAAGCGGACATCTACCCTCGGCGGAACGAGCGCGCTCGGTTCCCCAGGGACTGCAACCCAGTGCAACGGCAACTCGAGTTGATGCAGCGGACCCTGGCCGCACCGTCGCCGCTAAAGCGCGTGAGAAATGCCGATGCCTAGCTGGATTTTGCGTTCTTGGAGATCGTAGCTGGAACCGGCGGCAAAGTTGCTTTCCGTATCGTAGTCGTAGCGCAGGTAGTCGGCGGAGAGCGTGGTTTACCAGCGGTCGGAGTGCGGCCACGAGCCGTCGCCCGCGAAAAGCCCGTCAAAGCGGGCCGTATGGCAAAAGCTTTGACTAAGCCCTCTGGCGTAGTCGTAGGACTACGAAGCCCAAGCAAGGGAGAGAGTGGTAGGCAGCGGTACGGTCGCCGCGCTAACTAGTGCGTTCGCATTACCAACGATATTGGGGGCCGCAAAAGTCAGTTCGGGGAAGGTCAAACTGGGACCAGAATCGCCCCTCAGGGAGGCCGATATGCTTGTCAACGGGTTTTCTACTAGGCTAGCTGTCTCTATCAACAGTGTGTCTAGGACATTTATGAACACTACCGTGTGGAACGCCAGCGTGTAGGTAGTCCCCGACGTCAACGTAACCGCGCTTGCCAGCGTTTCGTAGCGATATTGTCCACCCTCAATCGTCAGGGAGCTGTCGAGCGCATCTCCGTCGTCGATGAAAGCAGAGGCAAGGAGGAGCGCTGAATCCTTATCCCACAGCCCAACCTCAAAGCGGCTGCCAAGGCCATCTGAACCACTATCCCAAAAACCGAGGGCTGTTAGTGAAGCATTGGCTGTCGCCGTAAAGTCGTAACCGGCCACCACGTTCCCACCAACAGCAGTTGTCTCAGCGTTCTCTACGCCCCCCCGAATAATTGGCATAGAAAATGCGGAGGTCGTCAGGATCGTAGTAGAAAACACTAGGCATGACGCCGCCGACTTAAACATTCAAAACCTCCCGATTTGCTGCAGATACTCGCCTCGGATGCATTTCCTAGTCCGCGCAATCCTTTATAAATACTTTTCGAAAGGTTAACAACGATTTCCGAGTTATTGATGAGCACCATGGATTGTGTGAGTATTCCGTAACTAGGTCCACGCATTATTAGAGATTTCGGCGCCTTGGTTCGCCGCCAGATACTCAACGGGACTGAGGTCCCCGAGCGCATCGTGCGGTCGGTCTTCGTTGTATTTCCGTAGCCAGCTGCCAGTGAGATTGGGCACCTCGGCAAGCGATCGAAACAGGTAAAGGTCTAGAACCTCGTCGCGATAGGTCCGGTTGAATCGCTCGACGTAGGAATTCTGCGTCGGCTTGCCGGGCTTGATGAAGTCCAGTTCAACGCCGTGGTCCTCAGCCCAGCCGGCCAGCGCAATCGAGACGAGCTCCGGTCCATTGTCGCAGCGCAACTTGCTCGGG
>JAZBOX010000067.1:0-2240 GCA_036351355.1 Halieaceae bacterium | reverse complement strand
GGGCGAGGTCGAGCGCGCCGCGCGGACGAAGGCCATGGTCGCGCAGATGGACGAAGAGGGCTTCGGCTACTGCACGAACCACGGCGAGTGTGAAGCGGTCTGCCCGAAGGGCATCTCCATCAACACGATCGCAAACATGAACCGCGACCTGCTGCGGGCCACCTTCTTCGACAAGTAGGCCACCGGTGCCTGCCCCCGTGCTCGCGGCCGCGATCCACATCGCGGGTGGGCCCCCCTGCCCGGGCCTCGAGACGCTGTCTCCCGACGTGCTGTTGCGGACGTTGTCCCGCCATCAGCTCGTCGGGCACGCACAGCGCTGGATGGTGCTGTCCTCCGCTCAGCGCGAGGCCCTGAAGCCGTCGTGGCGGGCCGGCACCGCGCAGGCGCTCGCCCAGGCTACGGAGCGCGACCGGCTGGTGAAGCGGTTCCGTGCGGCATCCGTCCCCGTGCTGCCGTACAAGGGCATCGTCTACCAGGAGTTCCTGACGGGTCAGCCGCAGGGGCGCGACAGCCAGGATCTCGACCTGGCGGTTCGGCCGCTGGACTTCCGGCGGGCGATTCGGATCCTGCTCGAAGACGGCTACACGCCGGCCTTCGGCCTGACGCCCGATCACCTCGCGCGCGAGGTCCTGCCCAGTGAGCTGCTGTTCCTCCACGAGGGCGGCATGCATCTCGACCTGCACCAGCAGTTCTTCGCGCCGCACTACGCGCTAGACGCCGCCGAGGCGGTGCTCTCCGAGGTGCTCGATGCGGATCGGCCCGCGCTGACGCCGGTTCAGACGGTGTGGCTCGCGGCGCTGGCGGCAGGCAAGGACGCCTGGTCGCACGTCCGCCACCTCGCCGATCTCGCCGACGGGCTGGAGCGGCTCTCCGTGCCGGAACGGGAAGCGCTGGCGGCGCTGGCCGATCGGACGCACACCCGCAGGCTGCTCGACACCGGGTTCGGCCTGTGTGCCCAGCACCTCGGGCGCGCCGTGGACTGGGTCGCAAAGTATGCGGTGCCGCCGGGCTCCGATGCGGCCCTGCGCGCTGCGGACGACACCGAACCGGGCGGCCGGCTGCCGGACCGACTGAAGATCCATCTCGCGAGTCGCCGTCCGATCGACCGGGTGCGCTATGCGCTGCGGGTTCCGTTCAAGGTGGCGGCGGTCGACATCGGGCCGCATGCGGGCGTTCTGCCGCGGCCGGTCGCGCGGGTGGTGCGGACGCTGCGGGAGCATGGGGGCGACCTCTTCGGCTGATCTGCGTGCTGCACGTCCCATCGGCTGGGGCGCCTGTTGGGGTCGCACTCGGCGGAAACGTGCCGGAGCGCTGCGCTACTTCGGTGTGGGCATTCGAAGTGGGGGATGGGCGGGACGGAGTGGCGGGGCGAGCGTCTGGTTGCCACCGAGTCACGAAGAACACCGAGGGAGCACGGAACGGAGATTCTTCGGTTTCGGGCGTCAGGTGCTACTCGGGCAGAGCCGGCCGACCCGGCAGCGGCTTCAGCGTCCCCGGCACCAGGAAGCTCGGTCCGAGGATGCGTGGCGGTGCCTCGTCCGCGAGCGCACGTTCGGGGTCCGGGTCGCAGCTCGGCGCGTAGCCCAGGGTGCATGCGCGCTCGTGCGCGAGGGCCGCGCTCGCCGTCGAGCCTCGGTCGTGCAGCAGCTTGCCCGCTGCGGCGCACGCCACCGGCTCGTGCAGCTCCATGCAGGCCCGCTGGGCCCAGCCCGCAGCGCGCGCCACGTCATTGGCCTCGCCCAGCCGGGCCTTTTCGGCGTGCCACGCGCAGGCGTTCGCGGCGCCATGCTCGCAATGGTCCGCGAGCTGCGCTGGGTCAGCGAGGGCCTCGGACAGGCACGACCCGCGGTCCCCGAGCGCACACGCGCGTCGAGACCACTCACTGTCGATCCCGACCGACGGATCTTCTTCCGCAAGCAACGCGTGCCGCGCCAGGCATGCGAGGGCCGATGGCAGCGCGCCAACACATGCTCGCTCCAGCGGCGCCGCTCCACGCTCGCCATCGCTGACTTCCGCTCGCGTCATCCCCCAAGTCAGCTCCCGCCGGAGTGTCCAAACCGGGGTATCGAACCCGTCCGCAAGCGCTTCATCCGCTATGGCGAGGCAGTAACCGAGATGCCTTTCCACTGAACAAGGTTGAAGTTCGGGCATCGCACTGAAGGCGGTGGCGAGCGCCGCCAGAATCACCGCTGCACACGATCGAGCTGGTCCCTGAGGTGCGCCACCTCGACGCGCTTCGC
>JAZBOX010000066.1:0-2657 GCA_036351355.1 Halieaceae bacterium | reverse complement strand
CAGGCACAACAATGCACCCATCGCGAGCGCATGACCGCTGACAGCGAGGATAACGGGCGTATCGAAGGTCAGCAGACGTTTCGACAGCTCCGCGCCCTGGCGCAGCAGGCGGGTCATCGCCTCGCCACCGGCACCCATCACCGCCAGGTCGAAGCCAGCAGAGAATTTGCCGGGTCGGCCGGCGATCACAACAACCTTCCCGGCGGCTGCAGCGGCGTCGAGACCTTTATCAAGCGCGTCTAGCATGTCGAAGGACAGGGCGTTCGCCTTGCCGTCATCCATGCTGATGAGCGTATGGGTCGGTTCCTGCGTAATTGTGACTGGTGAGGGCATGCGATTTTTCCATGGAAATGGGGTTGGCAATTTTACTCATTCGCGCCGGCCGTGGCGCTGCTCGCCGCCCATCGCCAGCGCCTCCCTTCGGTCTGTCGGGCCAGCTAGTTGCCGGCTGATCCTCCCGGCGTTGCGGGCCAGTGCTTGTGCAGGGATGGCGCCGGCGTTGGCCTGAATTCCTTCTCGCCCAGGGCGTCGAGGGCGCGTTGGCGATCAGCAGCCGAAAAGTCTGCTGTCGTACAGCAGAACTCCACGAGGTTGCCGTTCGGATCGAAGGTATAAACCGAGTGGCACCAGTTGTGGTCGATCTCGAGGACGTCGAGGCCGGCCTCGTTCCACTTCCGGCGCCAGCGATGCAGGTCCTCGACGGAATCCGCGGCGAAGGAAAGGTGATTGGTTCCCTTCGGCAGATTCGTCGCGGCGTTCAGATCGAACTGGTGCGCGTCTTGCGTTGGCGTGTCGCGCAGTTCCCAGAAGGCGATGAAGCGCGCGTTGTCGCCGTCCATACGATAGAAGAAGTGCTTCCCCCAGCCACCTTCGGGCACTGGACCTATTTCGACCTTCACCAGTTCGAAGCCCATCACGCCTTCGTAGAAGTGGTGAATCGCACGCATATCGCGCGCCGCAAGAGCGAGGTGGTGATACGCCATCAGTGCCCTCCCCCGTCGACCATACTCATGACATCGCTGTTGAGACCAGCGCTCGGCCCGACCTCCACCACCTGCTCCTCCACGTCATCGTATTCGAGGCGCAAAGCCCGACTCATCACGGCGTGCATCATGTAGGTGCAGGTGATGTAAGTGAGCTCGAGAATCTCCTCATCGCTGAGACAGGCCTTGAGCGCCGCAAAAACGCCATCGGGGACGCGTCCGCGCTGAAGAACCAGCGCATCCGTATACGCAAGCACCGCGCGCTCGACGGCGCTGAAGCAGTCCGCAGTGGCCCAGTGCGGGATGGCTTCAATCTGCTCGTTGCTCAGCCCGACGTCCCGCGCTGCCTTGCAATGCTGCGAGAACACGAACTTCGAGCCCACGGCAAAGCCCGCACGGGTCTGACCGAGTTCGCGCAGCTTCGGATCGATAAGGCGCTTGGGCGAACGGTAGAAGCGGAAGCCTTCCGTCGTGTGCTCGAAGGCATCGGGCACGATGTTGAACACGGTCCACCAGTTGCCCGGCGTCCCCGACGGCGTGCCTGGTTCCCGAACCGGGTCGCGATCGCCGAAGAGTCTGTCGAAGACCCGGTTGGCATAGTCGTTGCCAGCCTCACGGCCGGCCTGCTTGAGTCTTGGCATGGGAGGCGGCTCCTGAGTGGTAAGGGCTGAAAGCACGCAAGACTATAGGCGCAGCTGACCCGGAAGCTCAAATCCGGTGATGGAAGTTGGGGGCGTGAGGGCAGCTTTGGGGCTTCAACGAGGCGGGCTGGGACGCCTGCCTTGAAGGCGTGTCGGCGGCGTACATCACCTATGCGCCCGACCTTGCTATGCCTGGAGCAAGGGATGCGATCCGCGTCCTTGTCGACCTGTCGCGCGCTGCCGGCCGCGAAATGAAATACGTGGACATTCCCCACGACGCTTTCGTGTCGGAGGTGGCGGGCTCCGGTGCACCCGAGGAAGTGGTCTGGATGCTGGACTACCTGTTCGCCACGGTTCTTGACGGCCGCAATGCCCACCTGACCGACGGCGTGCAGCGCGCGCTCGGTCGCCCACCCCGTGACTTCGCTGACTATGCGCGCGAGGTTGCGGCCACGGGTATTTGGAGAAAGGCCGCATGACCCAAATC
Organism: Halieaceae bacterium; assembly: GCA_036351355.1. Taxonomy (GTDB): domain Bacteria; phylum Pseudomonadota; class Gammaproteobacteria; order Pseudomonadales; family Halieaceae; genus Congregibacter. The sequence continues at coordinate 546 of JAZBOX010000066.1, read as the reverse complement.
GTCGAGATAAGCGCCCGGGATGTGCCCGGGCTTTCGGCTCCTCGCCGCTAGGTGCGCTCCGATGACTTATGACTGGGCCCTGTTCTTTTTTCTGGTTCTCGCCCTGTTCAGCGCCGTAATTGTGTGGCCGCGCGCTCAGTAACGCGCGTCGTGGAAGATGTTCTGCACATCCTCGCAGGCATTGAGCAGGTCCAGTAGCTTCTCGAACTGCTCGAGGTCCTCGCCGGTGAGCGGTGTTTCGCCGCGGGACACGAACTGGATCTCGTCGACCTCGAACTCGAGGTCGGGGTAGGCGTCGGTCAGTGTTGTCCGCGCCTTTGCGTACTCCGTATTGGGAGCCAATACCGTAAGCAGGCCGTCGTCGTTCTCTACCTCCGTCACGTCGACGTCACCGGCCAGCAGCAGCTCCAGAACCGTCTCCTCGTCACCGCGGAATACGAACACCGCCGAATGATCGAACATATGCGCAACGGTGCCCGGTGTGCCGATCTTGCCCTTGCCCTTCGAGAAGGCCGGCCGGACTTCGCCGATGGTGCGATTGGGGTT
>JAZBOX010000065.1:0-2575 GCA_036351355.1 Halieaceae bacterium | reverse complement strand
GTTGAGGATCCGTCCATCGGCGCCGATACCGGTGATCGGGCGACCTGGACCGAGTCGCTGCTCCAGGCCGGCGTTGCTGGCACGATACCCGTGGGCGCGGGCGGGCTGTACGGCTTCGGTGCCGTGACGGGTATCGGCGTGGTCTCCTACGGGCAGGACATCTTCCGCGACAGCACGCGCAGCAGTCTCGACCTCGAGAAGGCCTATGCCGGTGTACTGTACGCCCCCGATGATTCGGATCTGCGGCTCCGCCTGTCGCTGGGCCGCCAGAATTACTCGCTGAACAACGGGTTTCTCGTCTCCCAGTTTGGTTCGCAGTGGAACGCCGGCCCGCGCCCCGGGGTCTACATGGCTCCCCGGACCACGCAGGACCAGTCCGTTCTGGCCAGTGCAAGCTACGGCGGCTGGAAAGCGACGTTCTTTTCCCTCGACCCCAACGAGCTCGAATCCATCGAGTCGGACACGCGCCTGCAGGGTCTCAACCTCGTGGCACCGTCGCTGGGTCGCTGGTCCTGGGATATCAGCTCGTTGCACGTTCCCGAATCGAAGACCGCCTATCGCGCGCCCGACGGTCTGCGTCGCAGCCGCGAGGGCCTGTGGACCGCGGCCGGCCACCTGCGCATGCGTTCGCGACCGCAGGGTTCCAGTTTCTGGTTCGAGTCGGAGCTCGCGCACCAGTGGCACGACGAATTCTCGATGGATGCCTGGGCCGGCTACGCCGAGCTGGGCTACTATGCCCGCGACGCGCGCTGGGCGCCCAGCGTCTCCTATCGCTACGCCGCCTTTACGGGCGACGATCCGGCGACCGGTGACTACGAGCGCTTCGACACGCTTTACTCCGGTGGCCTGGATCACTGGCTGCAGGGCATTTCGATCAACAAGCTGCTTACGCAGTCCAACCGTCTGTCCCATCGCCTGCGTCTCAACCTGTCGGCGACGCCGCGGCTGAACCTGACCTTCGACGCGTACCGGCATACGGCCGATCAGCGCAACAACCTGGGCGCCAATCCGGCGCTGGGCACTCTGGCCAGTCGCGACCTGGGTGATGAGATACAGCTCACCGCCCGCTGGCAGCTGCGCCCCAACGTACTGGTGCTTGGCATCGCGTCCGCGGCCTTCGCGGGTGAGGCAATCGAGGCAGCCGCAGACGGAGACGCGGATCCCTGGAACACGCTGCAAATGCAGGTCTTCTGGGGGTTCTGATTGGGAATGATAGGCTGTCGGCGTACATGCTTTGCTCTTCGTTATCCGTTCGCCACGGAGGGGGCCGCGCGTTCCCGCGACGTGTGCAAAGAACTCGCGCAGGGCACGGAGACGCATGGAACGTCGCTTCACCCGCGAGACGGCGGCCTGTTTGCGGGCGCAGCAGCGCTCGCCCTGCTTTGCGCCGTGCCCGCCTCGTTGGCCGATGCCGGCGGCGACGAAGCAGCGCAGGGAAAACGGTGGAGCGCGCGCTTCCTGGAGCCCCGCCATCGCCTGTCCGTCGGTCTCGTTTACCAGGACGTGGCGGCGGGTATACGCGCCACCGTCGATGGCTTCGACCCCGTCGAGCTCAAGATCAGCGATCTCGGCGTCGACGACCGTGACTACTCCTACTACCTCGACTACCGTTACCGTTTCAGGCCGCGATGGGCGGTCATCGGGGGCGCTTACAGCTTCAGCGAATCGGGGACACGTCGTGCAAAGGAGGACTTCAATTACGACGGGGTCGTGTACTCGGCTGGTGCCGAGCTGAACACGCGCCTGGACGTCGATGCCTATATTCTCGACGTGATGTACGCCGTGCATCGCGACGAGCGCTCAGAGCTTACCGTCGGGGGAGGTCTTCATGCCCTCGATCTCGGAGCGGCTCTCAGTGGATCCGTTTCCGTGGACGATCGGCGTGAGGATTTCAGGGGCAGCGGGACGACGGTGCTGGCCCCCGTGCCCAACCTGCGCTTCGGCGGGACCTGGGTGCTGAGTGATCGCATCGCGCTGCATGGGGTCGGCGGGTGGCTGTCTGCCAACGTGGGGGAGTTCAGCGGGGATTTCGCCTATGCCCACCTGCGTCTCGCGTACGGCCTGTCGAGGGCGGTTGCGGTGGCCCTGGGGTACCAGCGCACGGAAATCGACGTCACGCTGGAGCGAAGTGTGTCCGAGGCGAACTTCGACATCGGCCTCAACGGCTTCACCGTGACCTTTGCCTACTCATTCTGAAATCGGAGGTCGCCCATGACACGCCGTGACCGCACGGGTCATCTGGCGCCGTACAGACATCGCTCGCCGGCGGTGCTCGCGGTGGTCGCCCTGCCCGTGCTCCTGTTCCTCGGTGCCTGTTCGTCCCCGCGGATCCAGCCGCTGATGCCGACGCCAGTGTTGTTTTCCGAGCTGGGGTTCAGTCCCCTGGACCACGTGCCTCCGGAGCAGCGCTGGACACCGCGGCGCGTGTACTACGCGACGACGCGGGTACGCGAGGATGACCTGCAGCGCATTGACTACAGTAACGAGGAGGCGACGGAGACTTCGCTGGGCATGTCCCTCATCGGCTTCGGCACGCCGCAGCTTTCCTGGTCGGACCTCAGTGAGTATTCGCGCT
>JAZBOX010000064.1:0-2829 GCA_036351355.1 Halieaceae bacterium | reverse complement strand
GGGCGTCACTGACGCCTTCGATGCGATGAAGAGTCACCGGGACTCACGCCCGTGCCAGACACGCAGGACGACGACCGCGTCCCCCCTCACCGTGTATCTCACCACGTCGTCGCCGGCGACGGGCTCGCGGACGTCGGGCAGGTCTTCGACGCCCTTCCCAGCGCGGGTTGATCCCGAAGAAGAAGGCGGATCGTGCGCCCCTAGCGCTTGCTGACGCGGGCGGCTGACGCTCGTTCTCGGAACCCCAGCTATCGATCCAGGCGAGCACCTCGTCGCCGTCGACCAATTGTCCCGCATCCAACTCGGCCAGGGCCTCCCGCGTTTCTTCATCAAGATGCTGCCGCAGGTCCTCGCGCTCTAGGTACTTACGCATGGCGTCGTTGATGATCCAGCCCTTGGAGCGGCGCAGGCGTGTCGCCGTGGCATCGAGCCGCTGTAGCAGATCGTCCGGCATCCGGACACTGGTCACGCCCATGTCCCAGAACCTCTATTCGCTGTAATGCGGTGCGATTTAGTTCGAACGCCATACCGCTGTCGGACCTCGAGATGAGCACCCGGTCTTGCGGCATACTCGTCAGCGTCACATCGAGGTCTTTCTCAGGCTGTTTCGCTACCGACCTTGCGCGCTGGTCGAGCGGGCGATACTTCATCTCGCTCCGGGCGCGTTCGGCGACACCCGGCGAGCGGCGGCACTACGAGCAAGGCACCCATGTGCGGCGAGTACGACTTCACCGGCAGCGCCACGAATTGACGCGTGCCGGCAACAGACCGCAGATCATGGCTCGCCGAACCGCAGCGCCCGCACGTCGCGAGCACCGTGCACGACGCGCACGATGATGACTTCGGTATCGGTGAAGCGGTAGTACAGCGCGTAGTCGCGGTGGAAGTGGACGCGCAGGCCTGCGGCCAGTCGATCCCGACGTGGTCCGATCTCTGGATGATCCTGGACGGTCTCGAAGCGCGCCTCGATCTCGCGGATCAGCTTGGATGCCGCGGTGCGCTTATCGGCGGCGATGAAGCTCCAGATCTCGATCAGGTCCTGCTCGGCGCTCTCGGTCAGTCGGAGCTGCCGGCGCGGCGCTGCAATTGCTCTTCTCCCCGTCGAATGATCCGCTCGGCGTCGAAGTCGCGCACGCGCCCGGCGTCGATGTCGTCGAGGCCCTCCTGGACCGCGGCACGCAGGTCGGCAAGCTCTTGTGCTTCCAGCGCGCGCTTGTGGCGCCAGTCGCGCAAGGCCTCGCGGATGATCTCGCTGCTGGAGGCGTACTCGCCTGCGTCGACGGCGCCGCGCAGGGTCTGGGCCAAGTCGGGGGTGAGCGTGATGGTGATGCGTTCCATGGTGTTCACGAGTACGAACATATCATACGTGTTCCCCGATGCACGCCCTTGGGAAGGGCAATTGGGGCGAAGCCTCCACCATCGGTTGGCTGCCGGACGGTGCGGGCTTGGCGCGTAGGCAGTAGGAAGAATGAGGGCGTTGAGGGGCTCCGAGGCCGTGGACGCAGCGCCGAAACGGCAGCTGGCCGGCGCCGGACAAGGTCACCGCGCATCGCCGCCGGAGCCGACAACCGTACAGCGTCGCAGCTCCGCGAGCCGGTGCTGGGCCTCAGCTGCCCACTGGGCATCGATGTCGGCTTGCGGCGGATTCAGGCTCCGAAGCAGCGAGTCCACTACCAGCGCGCGCTCCTCGACAGGTAGCGCGATTGCTTGTTCAATCAGCTCTTTCGTACTCATCGGGCATCACCTCGGGTTGGGAGGGCGGTTGCAGCGAGCAAGCGGATCACGCCGACTCCAGCCCAGCCTGGCGCGCGATCAGGCGCGCACGAATCCCGGCGGGATCGAAAATCCGCTCGTTCGCCGCCCTCACCTCGGCCGCGCGCCGCTCACGGGCCTGGAGATAGTCGTTCACCTCGGCAGTATGGGCCAGGTAGTAGGCGATGACGGCGTACACCTGGCCGAGCGAGATCGCCGGATACTGTTCGGCGATTTCTTCGGCGGTAGCCCCATCGCAAAAGGCGCCGACAACGGTATCCAGCGTCACGCGGGAGTTGCCCACGCGAAAGACCCCGGCGGCATCCGCTGCCAAGGGTGGTGCTTCGGCCGCGACGACCATGGTCATGGCGTTTCTACGTGTGCGTTTGGCGAGCAAAGCGCCGGTCGTGCGTTGATGATAGCCGATCAGATTTCCGATCTGCTCGAACGACGCGGCTCACTGGGCGGACGCCCAGGACGCCGGATCTAGTGAATCTCGTCAGTGCGGGGATCGAGCCCTGTGGCCTACAGGGCCAGGAAGACGGCGCGGAACGTCAGCGGCGCCCCGGCTTGTCACCAAATGTTCTCTTCGCTCATAACCCCACCTCTGAAGCTTTCCCCAACAATTCCAAACCTCACGCTTCTCTCCCGCAAATAGGGTCTCGGCCCGAGTGAGCCTGTCCTGATCCCAGATGAAATCCGGCCAATCGGAGAGCTGCCAGTTCCAGGTCATGATTGATAACACGTGCGTTTATCGCTCAAGATAGCGCACATTCGTGAGCCATAAAAGCCTCCTTATCGCTCACACGGGAACGATCCTGGCACCGGTGGAGGCCGATGGCTTCGGTGTCCGCCATCAGCGTCGGGACAGCGCGGGCACCGTGCACCACGCGTACGATCTCGATGCCGTCGGTGATTGACGTTCGGCTGCCTCAGGGGCCGACTGAAGTCGGCGTCCCCGAGACGCCATGCGTTCCCGGCAGCCGCGGAGACCGCCGGGTCTCCGAGGCTTCAGTGTGATGAGGTTGCGTTGCGGCCATTGCCCGCCAGCGCATACTGCAGTCCGAGCGCGAGCAG
>JAZBOX010000063.1:0-11278 GCA_036351355.1 Halieaceae bacterium | reverse complement strand
TGCAGGAATCCAAGAGGGTTGGTTTGCACAATTACCCGCGCCAACCAACAAATCAAGGCTCAGACACATTCGAAATCAATGTTCAAAAGAATCAATGAGTCACTTGTGTCTGAATAGGTCGACTATCCACTCCACAAGTGCCCACACATCTGTCTTCATCAAACTGTTAAAAATCGGCTCCGAACGCTTGGTTGGAGCTTTTGCCAGCGGGTTACCCCGTTGGGCGAGGCGCGCATTATACGCATGCGCGAAGGGCGCACAAGCACTATTTGAAAAAAAGTTCCGAGGGCACGAGCTACGCCCTCCGCAGGCGGTATCAGTTCGAACGCTGACCCTTGATCAACAGCGCGACGGGCCCCGAGGCCGCATAGGCAAGCGAGGCCAGGAGCAGCACCTTCGGCGGGTCCACCGTCACCAGGGCAAAGGCGAGCACAATCATGAACATCGCCACGAAGGGCACGCGCCCATGCAGGTCAAACCCCTTGAAACTGTGATACGGAACGCGCGCAACCATCAGCACGGCAACGACGGCGGTCAGCGCTGCCGCGAGGACAGCCACCTCGGAGGGCAGCGCTTGCCCCACCCAGCCCTGCTCCTGGCAGACCCAGACGGTGCAGGCAAGAATGCATGCCGCCGCCGGGCTGGCCAGACCCATGAAGAAGTTCGCATCGCTTACACCCGCCTGCGTGTTGAAGCGCGCCAGGCGCAGCGCCGTGCAGGCCACGTAGATGAACGCGGCACTCCAGCCAACCTTTCCCAGATCACCCAGGGCCCAGCTGAACATCACCAGCGCGGGCGCAACGCCGAAGGACACCATGTCGGCCAGGCTGTCGTACTCGGCGCCGAACTTGCTCGAGCTGTTGGTGAGTCGCGCGACCCGCCCGTCGAGACCATCGAACACGAGCGCGAAGAGAACGGCGATCGGTGCGCTGGCGTAGTCACCGCGCATAGCAGCTACCACCGCATAAAAACCGCAGAACAGGGCACCCGTGGTGAACAGGTTGGGTAGCAGGTAAACGCCGCGGCGCTTGACCGTACGACCGCCCTCGGACACCTCTTCCTCATGGTCCTCGATAAGGCTGTCTATGCCGGTCGCGGCCTCGGTGATGTTGCTCAGCGTGCGTTGTCCAAGCGTGGCCTCGGAGTCGACCGGGTTGTCGCCGCCCTCGAGTGCATCGTCGCGCGCCTCATCGCTCGGCGGCCCACGCAGAGGCATGACCTCGGCCGAGCGCTGCGCCTCATTCCCCTCAGTGCGACTATCGATGTCCTCGTCCCTGCCCATACTTATCCAGACTCTTCTGCTGCCCTTTGCAAACCGCACTGCACCCGTCAAACACGTGACCGATCCAGACGCGGCCGAACGGTCTGCAAGGCGGTTGTCGGGCGCGATTATCGCCCCTAGGAGCAAATCCTGCACAGGACACAGCCCCGAGTGCAAGCGCGCGCCCAAACGCCAGCCCAAAAAGAAAAACGGCCGTTGCTCAAAGAGCAGCGGCCGTTCTTCCTTGTGCCGCGGGCTCGAGCGCCCGCGGAGTATCCGCGATCAGGCGAACCGAGAGAGTACTTTCGGCAGCGCATCCACGTACATTTGCACGTGTTCCAGCTTGCCCATGCTGACGCGGGACCAGTTGGTGTAATCGCGGTAGATGCCGCGAATCAGCACGTTTTCCTTCTCCATCGCCTCGCGGAATTCCTGGGCGTTGATGTCGCCGAGATCAGCAAAGATGAAGTTGGTCTGCGAGGGCAGGCCCGACAGCCCGTTCTCCTTGAGAGCCGCATAGACCATCTCGCGCCCCTCGCGGATCTTGGCGCGGGACATGTCCATGAACGCCTGGTCCTCATAGCTGGCAATCGCCGCGGCGAGGCCGGCCTGGTTGAGGCCGTAGCCGCCGATGCCATACGTGCCGATGTTCTCGATCTGCTCTTCGGAGGCGATGATGTAGCCGATGCGCATGCCGGCCAGCCCGTAGATCTTCGAGAAGGTGCGCGCGATGATCACGTCGTGCCCTTCACGAACGAGGCCGACCATGGTGTTGGCTTCGGGCGCATCGGTGACTTCGTTGTAGGCCTCGTCGACAAGGACCGTCGCCTTCTTCGCGGCATTGATGCAGAAGGCCTTGAGCTTGACGGGGTCAAGCAGCACGCCCGTCGGGTTGTTCGGGTTCACAACCTGGACCATCGAAATCGAGTCGTCGATGGCGGCGTACATGGCATCGAGGTCGATATCGAGCGTCGGATGCTTGGGCAGGCGGACGATCTCGCCGATCCCCTGGCGCTCGACGGACATCGACGTCGTATCCCAGAACAGGTCCGGCCCGAGGATGTTGCCGTTTTGCGCCGCATTGATGGCAGCCGCCGCCAGGGCACCGCTCGAACCGCTGCTGATCATCACGTTCTCGGGCGCCACGCCGTTACGCTCGGCGATCATCGCACGCAGGGCACGCGCCGATTCACCCGCGTAGTAGGCACCGCTGGCGCTCGCCTCCTGGATGGCAGCGAGAGCGGCCTTGCTCGGACCATAGGGGTTTTCGTTCGCGTTCAGTTTGGCGACGCCAGGCGCCGGGCCGTACATCGGCGTCAGACGCGTGACTTTTTGCTGTGCCAGGGCAACGCCTGAGCGCAGCGCCGTCGTGGCCGCGGCTACGCCCGCGGCGCCGAAGAGAAAACCTCTGCGGTTAAGATCAATGGTCATTCTGACTCGCCTCCTGTTTGCAGCGCTGGTGCTGCTTTTCTGCTTAGTTCGTGGGACCGCTTGCGCGCCCTGAGGCGCCGGTCATCCCAACCATGCCGTCCAACCAATTCCCTGCAACATTCCCTGCAACATTCCCTGCAACATAGCCGTGCAACAACCACGTACACAAGCACATACAACCGTGGCGCTCTACAGCTCGCGCGATAGTCGCAGGGAGCCTCGATTCAACAACGACAGCAACAACCGCCGGGACTCACTATAGACAAAACAACGATGATGTCATGCCTTCAGGAACATCGAGATCGACACGATCACGAGGTAAATACCAAAAATCTGCTTCAGCCGCGCACCATCTAGGCTGTGCGCCAGGCGCGCGCCAATGGGCGCAGTGAACACGGCGAAGACAGCGATTGCCAGCAGCGCCGGAAGATTAATGTAACCGATGGAGCCGATGGGGAGGTTCTCCTCACCCAGCCCCATGATCATGAAACCGAGCATACCCGGAACGCCGATCAGGAATCCGACGCCCGACGCGGTCGCCACGGCCTGATGGATCGGTCGGTTGCACAGCACCATGGTGAGCACCATCACGGTGCCGCCGCCGATCCCCAGAAGCGCCGAAAAGCCGCCGAGACCGCTGGCCAGCGCAGCTTTTCCAGGTCCCGTCGGCATCGACAGCTTGCCCTTGAAGCGGTCGAAGATGCCTGGAAAGAGAAAGTAGATCGAGTAGACCAGCACGCCGATGGCAAACACGAGTATCAGGCGCTTGCTGTCGGTAACGGCTGCGATCGCAACACCCACACCGACGCCGAGAATCACCCAGATCGCCCAGTCCTTGAGCAGTTGAAAATCCACGGCACCGCGCTTGCTGTGCGCATGCACGGAGCGCGCGGAAGAAATCACGATCGTCGCCAGCGAGGTGCCGACGGCCACCATCATCAAATCCTCGGTCTGATCCGTGAGAAAGGGGAAAACAGCAAGCAGCGCCGGCACGACCACAAAGCCGCCGCCCACGCCAAAAAGACCCGATGTAATCCCGGCGATGATGCCCGCACCACTGAGTAGTCCCAGGAAGAGCAACATGTCTTGCAGCGCCACCTCTCAAAATCCTCGTCAGATCAGCCTGCGACACCACTAGTGGCGCCGCCCGGAAATTAGCGTCCCGGGATGGTTCCGGGCACGGAGCACGGCCGCGCCCTCAGGCTTCGCGCCGCTCACATGCAAGAAGCCCGCCATCACGGCCCGTGCTTCGCTATCGCGCTCAAGGAAAGCATGCACCGCCCGGTACTCAGGCCCCGCGGGACAGGGGACAGCCAGGAGCAACAGCAATTCTAGCGCTCCGAACACGCATACAGAACTGATCCCGCACGCGAGAGCACCGCTTTAGTGCACGGCCAGCCACTATCGCACCATCGTAGAATCACCTGCCCAGGAGGGCCCGACATCCTCTGTCGGGCTCAAGTCTGCGTTTCCAGCGCCGCGGGCACTTCGGGCGCCTCGCGCGCCAGACGCTTCATCTCTCGGGCGATGGCCTCAGGGGAGCCCGTACGCCTCGCCAGCAGGCGGTAGATCGCGGGCACGAGGAACAGCGTGAACAGCGTTGCGATGCTCACCCCCGACAGCACCACGATCCCCAGCACGTTGCGACTCGCCGAACCCGGACCGCTCATCATCACCAGAGGAATCGCGCCGACGACGGTCGATATCGTGGTCATGAGCACCGGACGCAATCGCAATACCGATGCCCGCACGATCGCCTCGTCGAAGGCCTCACCCTCGTCGCGGACCTGATTGATGAACTCCACCAGCAGGATACCGTTTTTGGTGGCGATGCCGATGAGCATGAGCAGACCGATCTGGCTGAACAGGTTGAAGGTCTGGCCCGTGACCGCCAGCCCGACGAGACCGCCCACGAGCGCCAGCGGTACCGTCACCATGATCACGAGCGGATGCACGAAACTCTCGAACTGCGCAGCCATCACCAGGAAGAGCACCAGCAGCGCCAGAATAAAGGCGAACACGATGGCGTTGGAGGACTCCTTGTAGTCGAGCGATTCGCCGCTATACGCGATTTTCGCCGAGACAGGCAGCTCGCGTTCGACGACGGACTCGAGGAACGCGAGCGCATCGCCAAGGGAGACGCCGTCAGCCATGCTCGCGCTGATCTTCACCGAGCGCAGTCGATTGAAGCGATTGAGCGTTGCGATACCCGCGCGGTTTTCCGTGCGCAGCAGGTTGGACAGCTGCACCAGTTGACCGTTACTGCCGCGCACCTGCACGTTCTCGATGTCGGTGGGCGTAACGCGCTGATTCTCCTCGAGCTGTACGATAACGCTGTATTCCTCGCCGTCGGCGGTGTAGGTGGTCACCTCCTGTTCGGTCATCAGCGCCTGCAGCGCTTCGGCCACCTCGCGCGTCGACACGCCCAGCGCCGCGGCGCGCGTGGTATCGATGGTCACGTGAATCTGCTGCTGCGTCTCCTTCAGATCAGAGTCCAGCATGCCGAACAGCCCGCTCTCGCGCGCGGCGTCCAGCACCACGTCCCGCCAGGCGGCGAGGCGATCGTAGTCGGGCCCCTGCAGGATGAACTCGACCGGCGTGTTGGGACCACGCTGACCGAGACCGCGCGGCAGGAAGGCCATCACGCGAACGCCGGGAATCTGGCTCCACTCGCGCACCAGCATGCTGCGCAGCTCAAAGGCGCTGTAGTCGCGCTGGTCATAGGGCACCATGGAGATGCGTGTGAAAGCCTGCGTCGGGTTGGTCGAATTGCGGAAGGGCGATACGAAGAGCACACGGTTCAGCGTGCCCTCCTCCTGCAGCTTGAGCAGCGGCGGCTGCAGCGTTTCGATCAGCGAGCGCATGCTGCGGATGTTGGTGCCCTCGGGAGCCGTGGTCATCGCCATGACCGAGTCCTGATCTTCCTGCGGCACGTACTCGCGCTGCAGGCCCTGCATTAACGGCACGATCGCCGCGATCGACAGCAGCACCAGGGGCAGCGCGACCCAGGAATGGGGCAGCAGCCAGCGCAGACTGCGCTCGTAGCCGCCGCGCAGGCCCGCGAGCAGCGAATCCATCATGCGCACCAACAGGCTGCGGCGCTCCGTCGCGCGCAACAGCTGGCTGCACATCATCGGAACGAGCGACAGCGCCATCACGGAAGAGATCACCACGGCAAAGGAGATCGTCGCGGCGAGCTCGATGAACAGCTTCGCTGTTGCGTCCTGCAGAAACAGCACGGGACTGAACACGGCAAGGAGCACCGCCGTGGTCGCGATCACGGCAAAGCCGACCTGCTGCGCGCCGCGCGCCGAGGCAAGGAGCGGTGGCTCGCCCTCCTCGATGCGCCGGTAGATGTTCTCGAGCACCACGATGGCGTCGTCTACCACCAGGCCGATCGCCAGCACCATCGCCAACAGCGTGATCAGGTTGATGGAGAAGTCGAAGACCTGCAGCGCGATGATCGCACCGAAGAGCGAGATCGGGATGCAGACCACGGGAATCAGCGTCGCGCGCAGCGTCCCCAGGAAGAGCAGGATGACCAGCGCCACGAGGCCGATGGTCATGCCGATCGCCGTGTAAACGCCGTTGATCGCCGCACGGATAAACGCCGAGGCGTCCCCCGAGGCGGCGACCCCCATGCCTTCCGGCAGGTCCTGCTCGATGGCGACCAGCTCCTTCTTGACCGCATCCAGCACTTCGACGGTATTGGCGTTGGACTGCTTCACCACGCCCATGGACATGCTGTCGCGGCCATTGGTTACAAAGAGCTTGCGGTTCGATGCCCCCGCTTCCTCGACGCGGGCGACCTCGCCCAGGCGTGCAAGGTGACCGTCGGGCCCGCGACCGATGACGAGGTCGCGGAAATCCTCCGCCGAGCGGTAGGAGCGGCTCACACGCACCGGGAACTCAAGGTCGTAGGACTCAAGACGGCCAGCAGGGAGCTCGAGGTTCTCGCGACGAAGCGCGTCCATGATGTCGCTGATGGCCATCTGTCGGGCACTCAGCTTGTCGCGGTCGACCCAGATACGCATGGAACGCTGGGCTCCACCGTGGAGACTCACGGACGCCACGCCGGGCAGCACCGCCAGGCGATCAACGATATAGCGCTCGGCGTAGTCGGTGATTTCCATGGCGGACAGGTTCTCCGCCTCGAGGCTGATGTAGATCAGCGCCGTAGCCTCGGCATCCGCCTTGGTGACCTGCGGCCGTTCGGCTTCCTCGGGCAGACGGCGCGAGGCCCGTGATACGCGGTCGCGCACGTCGTTGGCGGCCGCGTCGATGTCGCGGTCAAGTTCGAACTCGATGGTGATCGATGAGCGGCCGTCGCTGCTGCTCGAGCGCAGCGTGCGTATACCCTCGATGCCGCCGATCTCGTCTTCGAGGGGCTGCGTGATGCGCTTTTCGATCACGTCGGCGGCGGCGCCCTCGTAGATCGTGTTCACGGACACCTGCGGCGGGGAGATATCGGGATATTCACGCGTCGACAGCTGCGTGAAGGCCATCAGACCGAAGCTGACGAGGAGCAGCGCCAGCACCGAGGCGAACACGGGGCGGCGGACGGAAAGATCGGGTAGCAGCATGGCGTCAGTCTCCCAGCGCCGAAGGATCGGTCTCGCGGACCGAGACACCCGGACGCAGCAACAGCTGCCCGGTCACCACGACGCGCTCGCCGGGTTCGACGCCGCTGCGCAGGACGATCTGGCCGGGCAGGCGACGACCGAGGCCCACCTCCACGCGACGGGCGATCGCGCCGTCATCGACCACATACACCGCGCTGCGATCACCCACCTGAATGAGCGCGCGCTCGGGCACAACGATGCCCGGCTCTTCCTCGAGGAACAGATCGACGTTGATCAGCATGCCCGGACGCAGGCGCCCATCCTCGTTGCGCAGCAGCGCGCGGGCCTGGAAGGCCCGACTCACGGCATCGACGCGACTGCTGATCTGCGTCACCTCACCGACGAACTCGCGTCCCGGCCAGGCAATGCTGCGCCCGCTGATCGTGTCGCCCACGGCAATTTCCGACAGGAACACCTCGGGCAGGGTGAAATCGAGCTTGAGCGGGTCAACGGTATCGAGCTCCGCAATCACCGTACCGGGAGTCAGCAGCGCACCGACGCTGATCCGGCGAAAGCCGATCACACCAGAAAACGGAGCGACGATGCGCCGGTCGGCGACGCGGCTGCGCAGGGCTTCGAGCTGCGCCTTGCTGGCGTCCACGCGAGCCGAGGCGACGTCGATCTCCGCCGCCGTGGCGATCTCCTGCCCGAGGCTTACGAGGCGCTCGAGCTGAAGCTGCGCCTCGCGAAGATTGGCCTCGGCCTCGCGCAGCAGGGCGAGCTGCTCCACATCCACCAGCTCGGCGAGTACCTGCCCCTCCTCGACGAACTCGCCGCCCTCGAAGTGAACGGCAGAGACCTGCTCGGTCACCTTGGCGGTAATCGTCACCGACTCATCGCCGTAGAGCGTACCCACGGACTCGACGCGACGGGTCACGGGCTGAATACGCGCCTCTACGGTTTCCACGAGCACCGGACCCTTACGCGCACGCGCCGGGGCGTCGGCAGCCTCGTCGGCACAGGAAGCGAGAAACAGGGAAAACAGGAAGACAAACGCTGCATGCGCTGACCTGGACACGAGAGCAGACCCTCCAGAACACGATGGAATGACGGTGCTTGACGCAGCAGGACCGTGGTCGGGATTGTACTCCGACCCGGCGACGCGATGCGCCGGAATTCGAATTCCCGTTTCGTTCATGGCCCGGTCGAAAACGCGACGAAGACCGCAATCGCGGGCGCTGACGGCCGCCTAAATCGACTGCGACGGCAGGACCATCAATAGGTACCCCATCGACAAAAAAGGGCGCCCGAGGGCGCCCTGATTCTGCCGTCGGGCCCGCCAGGCGGGCCCTTATGGCTCGCCTAGAAGTTGTACTGCAGGCGACCGTAGTAGTAACCACCCTGCCAGGGCACGATGGTGCCGGAGTCGTAGAGACGACCACAGCACTGGTCGGCACGACCGATCTCGTTAAGTTCGTCGGGGAACTCGTCGAAGATGTTGCGACCGCCCACGGTCAGGCGGATTGCATCCGAGACCTGATAGGAGCCTTCGAGGTCGACGAAGTAGGTCGCTCCGAAGGTCTGGGCACCGAGGAGTGGCCCACCGTTGAACTGCTCCTGGGAATTCTCCCACTCACCGAAGTAGCTCAGGCGTGCGAGGAAGGAGAAATCTCCCACCTGGTGCGTACCCGTCGCGATGAAGCGATGCTTCGGAATCCCGTTCTCAAAGTCGAACTGGTCTTCGTTGTCGAGGAAGCCGGTCGTATCGGACTCGATGGACACCTCGTTGTAGTTGTAGGCCAGTTGCAGATTGCTGGTCTGACCGTTGCTCCACTCCAGCGGGTAGGTCGCCACGATGTCCATGCCGACGTTACGCGTGTCGAGGGCATTGGTGATCCAGCGCACCTGGCCGATCGTGTTGGCTCCGGGCACGCCCGCTGCCTCGAGGGCAAGGAAGTTATCGTAAGCCGCGCCAGCCGTCGGGTCCGTCGACACGTCGCGGCCGGACACGAAGCGCGTGCGGTCGTTGATGTCGATGATGTAGCCGTCGATGGTCAGCGTGAGCTTGTCGAACTGCGCCGTGAGACCGAGCGTGTAGTTCTCGGATGTCTCAGCGGTCAGCTCTTCAGCACCGAGCGCCTGCGCAACGGGACCACCGGGCGGGAAGGTACCCGACGCGATCGGCACACCGAAGGGCAGGATCGTCGCCACGTTGATCGTACCCTGCTGCCCCGGCGTCGGAGCGCGGAAGCCCGTTCCCACGGAGCCGCGCACGGCCCAGGTGTCAGTTAGGCGATACAGACCGGCAACCTTCCACACGAGTTCGTTACCGAAGTCCGAGTAGTCCTCAAAGCGCGCCGCGCCCTGCAGGAACAGCCTGTCGGTCACGTCAGCACTGAGGTCCGCGAAGACCGCGTAGCTGTCGCGGGTGAAGTTTCCGGCGAAGTCCGGGCTGTACCCCGGGAATCCGTTTGAGCCCACGGGGAAGGCACGGTACACGGGGTCGCTGGAGTTGGCGCAGTCCAGGTCTGAGCCATTGGCAATGACGGCCTGACCGGCCGCCGTGGCGGCACCCTCGGAGCAGAAGCCATAAGGATCGCTCACGGCCCAGTCGCCCACGGCGTAGGAGGCCGGATCGGAGCTCTCCTCAACGATATACTCCTCATCCATGTAGGACGCACCGAGCGCGAGTACAGCCGGCGATGCCAGCCCGAAGTCGAGCTCACGGCTGATGTCGAACTGGAGCTGCACCTCTTCATTCGACAGCAGACCCGGATTGAAGCTGGTCGGGGACTGCGGGCCGAGCGAGGGGTTATAGGTGTTGAACAGCGTGTAGTCGATCTCGCTGTATCCGTAGCGACCACTCACGTCCCAGCTCCACTCGCCGGCGACGCCTCGCAGACCAATCAGCGCAGAGTAGTCGGTGACTTCACCTTCGAAGCGCGGCGTGAATCCCGCGGGGAAGGAGGGACCGGAACCACCGAAATTCGTCGACGGGTTCCAGCGGCTGCCGTCCTGCAGACGTCGGTCGCTCAGCACCGAGTTGCCGGGGAAGCGATAGAAGAAGCTGCCGTCGCCCGTCGACTGGCTGTAGTTACCGAAGGAGTAGAGCTCCATGTCGTTGCCGAGATCGATCCCCGCGTTGTAGAAAAAGCGCAACGCTTCGAGATTCGGCTGGCCCCAGGGCAGCACCGTGTCACCCTCGACGGAAGCGTTGGGCAGAGCAGCCTGGAATTCGGGCGAGTTCACGATCGTCGCGTCCGAAGGCCCCGCGGCGGCGCCCGTGTAAGGCCCGCTACCGATTACGTTGGAATTGCCGGGGCTGGTGTCGGGGTTGGTGATACAGAAACTGCCGGTGCAGTACTGCTCGGCGCGCTCGGTGAATTCGATGTCGTTGTATTCACCGGAAATGTTCAGGAAGCCGTTCTCGCCTAGGGCAAAACCGATGTTGCCCTGAACCGTGGTCTGGAACCCGTCGCCCTCGTACTGCTGCCCCGTGTCAACGGAGATACTGCCGCCCTCGGCCGCATCCTTGAGGTTGAAGTTGATCACGCCGGCGATGGCGTCGGAGCCATACTGCGAGGAGGCGCCATCACGGAGGACTTCCACACTGCCGATGGCAATCGAGGGGATCGTGGCCACGTCAGGTCCCTGCGTGCCGTCGCCACCGAGCTCCACCAGCGCGGTGCGGTGGCGGCGCTTGCCGTTGACGAGCACAAGGGTGTGGTGGGTAGGCAGGCCACGCAGCGTCGCGGGACGGATAAACGTCAGACCGTCGGCAACGGGAACCCGGCTCACACCATAGGAAGGGATCAACGATTGGAGGACATCGGTTGTGTCCTGGAACGACGAGGCCTCGATGGCCTCGGCGTTGAACACGTCGACGGCAACCGGTGAGTCCACGGCAGAACGAGGCTTGCCGCGCAGACCGGTGATCACCACCTCTTCGATTTCACCGGCACCCTGGGCCAGAACGGCGGGGGCCGACGTCGCCGCCGCGCCAGCTGCGAAGAGCGCAACGGCG
>JAZBOX010000062.1:0-2748 GCA_036351355.1 Halieaceae bacterium | reverse complement strand
TGCGCGCACGCCGTACGCTCCCGCTGCGCGCTTCCTGCACACGCCTCCAATGACCCCAAGCAAATCCGTCAACGAAAACCAGAGGCGCCTGCCATGAAGCGAGACGCGCACGGTCACGAAGATCCGCATAAGCCCTGAGGATCCGGATACGGTCTACGTCGCCGCGCAGGGAGATCCCTTTGCCGACAACCCCGAGCGCGGAGTCTTCCGTTCGCGCGACGGCGGCGAGAGCTGGGAGCGAGCAGGACATGCCCACGGCACAGATCTACCGCCTTGCTACCACGCGGGACGTGCCTTTCCGACTCTGCGGTACGCAGCAGGACAACAGCAGTATCTGCGTGCCGAGCCGCCCATCCCGGCGATTCTCCCGCGCGGCGCACGTCGACAGCTTCGATGATTTCGAGACGCTCGCGCGCAGTGAGAACGGCTTTATTGCGCCGGATCCGCGCAATCCCCGTCGCTTCTTCGTCAGCTCATCGAATCAGCTCCTGCGCATCGATACGCTGGCCCAGACCCTGGCCAATGTGTCGCCCTATCCCTACGGCGTGATGGGGCAGGCCGCCGGGACCATGCGCGAGCGCTGGAACTGGATCACGCCCGTGGTGTTCTCACCGGCCGATGAACGGACGCTCTACACCGGCTCGCAGCACCTGTGGCGCAGTCGTGACGCGGGGGATTCCTGGGATCGCATCAGCGATGATCTGACCCTCGCCGATCCTGAGACCCTCGGAGAGACCGGTGGACCCGTTCGCCTCGATCAGGATGGTCCCGAGGTCTATGCCACGATCTACAGCATCGCCCCTTCGCCCGTGGATGCAGAACTCATCTGGACCGGCTCCGACGATGGCCTGGTGCATCTGACGCGCAATGGCGGCGAGGCTTGGGCAAACGTCACGCCACGGGACTTGCCACGGCACAGCCGGATTGCGCATATCCACGCCTCGGAGCACGAGCCGGGCGTGGCCTACCTGGTCGCCAAACGCAATGAGCTGGGCGATCGGCGTCCGTACGTGCTGCGCACGGACGATTTCGGCGCACGCGACGGGCACGGAGGCGCCGCCGCAGACGACGCTCTTTGCCATCGCCGACAGCCTTCGTGCCCTGGCGCCGCCGCAGCTGCGCTTCTACCTTTCCGAGCCGGCAAAGGCGGTGACGATCGAAATCGTCGACGACAACGGTGCGCTGGTGCGCGAGCTGACCGTCGACGGTGGGCTCGAGGCGGGCGTTCACAGCTTGGTATGGGATCAGCGCTATGCAGGCGCCGCCGTGTTTCCCGGCATGATCCTCGAGGCGCGTTCACCGCGGATCGGCCCGCTGGTGCTGCCGGGCAACTACCAGGCGCGCAACGAGAGCCCCAAGGACAAGATCGCCTACCCGATCCAGCTGAACGATCGCCTGGCCATGCTCTACCAGTTCCTGGTGTTCGGAGACGGCAGGCCCACGCAGCCGCAGTACGCGGTTTACGAGGAACTGAGCTCGGAGCTCGATGCGGTGCTTACGCGCTATCGCCGCCTGGTGGACGCTCTGTCGCCTGCGCTCAGCGCAGCACATCCATGATGCGGCTGTACTTGAGCACGAATTCCTTGCGCGGTTTCTGAAAGCCCATCTCGTCGATTTCGTTGTAAACCAGGAACAGACCGGCGTTCGCTCGCTGCAGCACCGAGAAGCGCAGGTTCATGCCCACGCGGTCGCTGCGGTCGTCGTACTGGAACAGCGCCTGCAGCAGCATCTTGGGCGTGAATGAATAGGACACGCGCAGCTGCCCGGCGTTGATGTCGAAGGGTGCTTCCTCCGTGGGCAGGTCGATGCGGTTGTAGTTCCAGGCCAGTTCCGTCGAGAAAGTCTCGCCGATGCGGTAGCGGATCGTCGGCCGGAGCGTGTGCCGGTCACCGTTGAAGAACCCCCCGTGGAAGCTGGTAATTTCGGCGTACAGGGGCTTGCCCTCATCGGACATGAACACCAGCTGCGCCTCCTCGTTCTTGTACACGCCGACGGGTATCTCGACGCCATCGACAAGCTCGAAAGGCTCCTTTACGCGCTCGTAGGTAAAGTTCACTCCCGTGTGGATCTCGGCGCTCGAGCGCCACTCGAAGTGGTTGTCGACGTGGAGGAAGCCCGACTCCTGCAGTCCCTCCAGATCCCACCAGCCGCGGTAGGAAACGTGCGGCCGCAGTTCGAGGAGCCCGGCAAAGTCCTCGGGGCGATAGCGGTAGAGCACGCGGCCCTCGATCTTCTTGTAGTCGTCGCGGTTGAGAAAGCCGACTTCCGGGTTGAAGTCCTCGCGCACCTCCGTGAAGGCGAGGTTGTTCGACCACCTGGGGGAGTTGTAGTCCATGCGCAGGTTGTAGGCGTAGTCATCGCCTTCGAGGCCCGGCGTGTCCGTCTGCCCCGCCCAGCCGCTCAGCGTGCCGTAGTCGCCGAAGCCCCAGCGCCCGTCGACACCGTAGGTGCGGTTGTAGTCCTCGTCGCCATTGGCAAGCAGCGAACCGTCGCCCTCGCGATTGATGAACACGGCGCCGAAGGACGAGCGGTTGGCGAGCTCCTGGTTCATGCGCACGACCGAGTAGTCGTTCTCCGGCGCTTCGCCCGGCACGGCCTCCGTGCGCATCTGCAGCAGGCCGACATTCGTCGCTCGACCGACCTTGCCCGACAGGCGCGCGCCGCCGGCGATCGGCGTCGGCAGGGTCGTCAGTCCCTGCGGTGGCGGCGAGCAGCACGGCCTCTTCAACCAGCCGGTCAGCGTGGTCG
>JAZBOX010000061.1:0-101128 GCA_036351355.1 Halieaceae bacterium | reverse complement strand
TAGTCAGTAGGATGAGGCATTCGCTTGAGTCAATGAATTTCGACTTTTTTGGTGGTCTTGGATGCCAAAGAGCCGGAGTATATGTCTGCGAACAGGACGCCGGATTTCTTGCAAACCGCTTGGTTTGACGTGAAACGCATTGTCGTCATTAGCGGCGCCAGCAGAGCCAGCTTTATGGGTGCGCTTCGAACCTCTTACCTGCCTTCGTCGACCGTGCTGCCCACAGGTCCGCCGCGGGGCGAACTTTGCGCGTCAAAAAGTTGACTTGCCGGGGCGCGAGGTCAACACTGACCGCATAACAGGGCCATCCGCAGGACTTTGGGGGCGTCAGGCAATGGGCGAAGCAGGCCGAAAACTGAAAGACGACCTCGTCGCCGCCAGCCGTCGCCTGGCCTCCGACCTCGTCGGTTCCAGCACAGCGATGGAGGGCGTTCGCCGCTTGATCGCGCAGGTGGCGCCAGCGGAGGCGTCGGTGCTGATCCTTGGCGAATCCGGCACCGGCAAAGAGGTGGTTGCCCGCGGCATTCACCGCCTGTCCGCGCGCAGCCGCGGTCCCTTCGTGCCCGTCAACTGCGGCGCCATTCCCGGCGAGCTCCTCGAATCCGAACTCTTCGGCCACGAAAAAGGTGCTTTCACGGGCGCGATCAGCGCGCGCCAGGGGCGCTTTGAGCTGGCCGCGGGCGGCACGCTGTTCCTCGACGAGATCGGCGACATGCCGCTGCCGATGCAGGTAAAACTGCTGCGCGTGCTGCAGGAGCGCAGCTTCGAGCGTGTGGGCAGCAACCGCACCCTCGACTGCGACGTGCGCGTGATTGCAGCGACGCACCAGGATCTCGAGCGCCGCGTCGATGCTGGCGAGTTCCGCATGGACCTGTTCTTTCGCCTCAACGTGTTCCCCATCGAAATGCCGCCGCTGCGCGGTCACGCCGAAGACGTGCCGGCGCTGGTGCGGCGTTTTGCCGCGATGCTCGAGCGTGAGGAGCGTGGCAGTGTGCGGCTCGCCGATGACGCCATGGCGTCGCTGATGCGCTACGCCTGGCCGGGCAACGTGCGCGAGCTGTCCAACCTTGTGGAGCGCCTTGCCATTCTGCATCCGGACGAGGAGGTGCGCTTCGGGGATCTGCCCGAGCGCTTTCGCCTGACGGAAGCGGCTGGTGAAGCGGTGCCGTCGCCGGGGCGCCTGGCGAACTATCGCAGCGATGGCGGTGGGGCTGGCGAGCCCGAAAGATCGCCTGGCCGTTCGATCGCCGCTCCGATGCACCGTGACGAGACGAGCGCCGCGGCCAACGCGTACCGCTCCCCGGCACCGGCCGTCTCTGCCCCGCCGAGCCGCGCGGACCGCGATGCGCTGCTCGAGCCGTGGGATGAAGCTTCGGTGACGCCGGAGCGCAGCGTGGATGAAGACCGAAGCGCAGAGCAGTCCGTGGCGATGCCAGCGCAGGCGCCGGAAGATCATTACGAGGAACGGGACGACGAGAGACCGTCTCCCGCGAACTCGACGACGACTTTCCTAAGCTCAGAAGGCCTCGACCTGAAGTCGCACCTCGCCGACCTCGAGCGCTCGCTCATGGTCCAGGCCCTCGACCGGACCGACTGGGTCGTCGCCCGCGCCGCCAAGCTCCTCAACCTGCAGCGCACGACCCTGGTCGAGAAGATGCGCAAGTACGAGATTGTTCGGCCGGAGGAGTCGACGGAGGCCTGATGCAGTCGCTGGATCGGGGCCTACCGAACGGGTGTTTCAGGATGGCGGAGTTCATTACGCCGGCCCAAAGAATCGCCAGAACCTTGACGCTTTCCCCTTCCCCGCTCCCTAAGCCCCTGAAAAAAAAGACCTAAATTTCAGGCACAAAGATTGCTGCACGCATGGCGTAACAGCCGTGTTCCCTGGGGGAGCAGCATGCAGACACGTCATGAACGCAGCGCAGAGCCCGATCCGCAGCTCAACCTGAACGCCTATGCGGCGGGTGGAGAGGCCGATAGTGTCGATCGTGCCCGGCAGCTCGAGTCGCTGGCTGCGGTCTCGCGCGAGCTGGACCAGAGCTACCGCGATCTGCAGTCCGAGGTCACCACGCTGCGCGTCGAGCTGGCGCTGAGCCGGCGGGCGCGGCTGCGCGAGCTGGCCGAGAAGGAGCGTCTGCTCATACGCCTTTCGAACCTGCTCGCGGCGCTGCCCGGCGGGGTGCTGATCGTTGATGCGAGCGAGACGGTGAATGACGCCAATCCCGCCGCCCTCGACATGCTCGGCGAGCCGCTGCTGGGGGAGGCCTGGCCCGTGGTGGCCGAGCGCAATCCCGAGCTGCGCGGCGAGGGCAGCGGCGAGCGTCATCTTTCCGTTAGCAGCCGCCCGCTGCTCACGGACGGCGAGCAGGTGGTCCTGATCACCGACACCACGGAACTTCACGATCTCCAGGAACAGCTTGGTCGGCGCCATCGCCTCGCGGCTCTGGGTGAGATGGCCGCGCGCCTTGCCCACCAGATCCGTACGCCGCTGGCGTCCACTACGCTGTACCTGGCCCAACTCACGCGCGACGATCTCGAGCCCGAGCAGCGCGCGCACATCGGATCGCGCCTCAGCGATCGGCTAGCACACATGGAAGGGCTCATCGAATCGATGCTCAGCTTCGTGCGCGGGAAGCGCCCGACGCTCGAGCCGCTGCTGCTGCGCGATGTGCTCGAGCGCCTGGAGGCGACGGTAGCTCCGCGCCTGCCCGCGACGGCGCAGCTCAACATCGCGCGCGTCGACGACACGCTGCGCCTGCGCGGCAGCGCGGACGATCTCGTAGGCGCGCTGAGCAACCTGGTGATGAACGCCCTCGAGATGAGCGGCGATTCGCTGCGCCTCGAGCTGTGGGCCGGCGCGCGCAGCCACGACACGCTGACAATCTGCGTGCGCGACAACGGACCGGGCATCGACGAGGAGTCGCTGCCGCGGCTCTTCGATCCCTTCTTCACCACGCGGGCCCGCGGTACCGGCCTCGGCCTGGCGGTGGTCGCGATGACCGTCGCGCACCACGGCGGCCAGGTCCGCGCGCGCAATCGTGCCGGTGGCGGGGCCGAATTCGTGATTGATCTGCCGATGCTGCGCCGCGATGCCCGGCCCGCCGATAACAAAGAACAGGAGGCTTGCTCATGATCCAGCCGGCTCGAGTGCTCGTGGTGGAGGACGACGACACGCTCCGCGAAGCGCTTTGCGACACGATTCAGTTCGGGGGCTACGAGGCCCTTTCTGCGGGCAACGGCGTCGAAGCGCTGTCGCGACTGCAGGACTCCTCCGTGGACATGGTCATCAGCGACGTTCAGATGGACGAGCTCGACGGCCACGGCCTGCTGCGCGCCGTGCGCGACCGCCGCCCGGACATGCCCTTTGTGATGATCACGGCGCACGGCTCCGTGCGCGATGCCGTGGCCGCGATGCGCGACGGCGCGACCGACTACCTTCTGAAGCCCTTCGAGGCGCAGGTGCTCCTCGACATGGTTGCGCGCATGGAGCCCGCCGCCCCGCAGCGCCAGGGCTCGATGATCACCGCCGATCCGCGCTCGCAGGAGCTTTGCGATCTTGCCCGGCGCATTGCCGGCTCCGACGCCACGGTGCTCATCGCCGGTGAATCGGGCAGCGGCAAGGAGGTGCTGGCGCGCTTCATCCACGATCAGTCGCCGCGCGCCGACCAGCCCTTTCATGCGATCAACTGCGCCGCGATTCCAGAGAACATGCTCGAGTCGATGCTCTTCGGCTACGAGAAGGGCGCCTATACCGGCGCCTACCAGGCTCGCGCCGGCAAGTTTGAGCAGGCCAACGGCGGTACGCTGCTCCTCGACGAAATCTCCGAAATGGACCTCGGTCTGCAGGCTAAATTGCTGCGCGTATTGCAGGAGCGCGAGGTTGAGCGCCTCGGTGGCAACAAGCTCATTACGTTGGACGTGCGCGTAATCGCAACGACCAACCGCCGCCTCGAGGAAGAGGTGCGTGCCGGACGCTTCCGCGAGGATCTCTACTACCGCCTCAACGTGCTGCCGCTGCAGCTTCCGCCGCTGCGCGAGCGCCGTGGCGACATCCTGCCGCTGGCGCGCCTGTTCCTCGAGCGCTACGCGACGCACGGCGGCGCGCACTTCTCTGCCGAGGCCGAGACGGCGCTGGTGGCGCAGTCCTGGCGCGGTAACGTGCGCGAGCTCGAAAACTGCATCCAGCGCGGGGCGATCCTGGCCCGCGGTGCGCAGATCGGCGTGCAGGATCTGCACTTTGCCGATCCATTCACCGGCGCTGCGTCCACGCTCGTCGCTACCGAAGGCGGCGCCGAAGTGCCCTGCGAGCCGCCGCTCGAAGGCGACCTACGTCTTCGCGAGCAGGAAATCATTCTGCAGGCGCTCACGGCCAACGGCGGCAACCGCAAACTCACCTCCGAGCGCCTCGGTATCAGCCCGCGCACGCTGCGCTACAAGCTCGCCCGCCTGCGCGAGCAGGGCGTCGCGCTGCCCGGCGAAGGCGTAAGCATTAATAGTGGATTCAGCGAAGGAGCACAGCCATGAGCGACGTAGCCATCAACCAGGTGCTTGCGCAGATGCGCGTCATGGCGGCGCAGGCTGGTATCGAGACCGCGCCCGCGGACAATGCGGCCGCGCCCAAGGTCAACTTCTCGGAACTGATGCAGGATTCCATCGAGGACGTGAACGCGGCGATGATGGAGTCGAAGGCACTGCGAACGTCTTTTGAAATGGGCGATCCGCAGGTGTCGCTCACGGAAGTCATGGTGGCGTCGCAGCGCGCCGGGATTCAGTTTCAGGCGATGACCGAGGTACGCAACAAGCTGCTCACGGCGTACCAGGAAGTGATGAGCATGCAGGTGTGATGACCGCCACGCCCAGGGCTTTAGTGGCATCGGTAGCTTTCGAGGAGCCGGATCATGGCTGAAGCAGACAATTCCCTCGTCGCCCGTTTCAACGGCTACTCGCGTCAGCCGCTGACGCGCCAGCTGGCGCTGCTTATTGGCCTCGCCGCCAGCATCGCCATGGCGATTGGCATGGTGCAGTGGGTGATGGAGCCCAACTACAAGCCGCTCTACGGCGCCATGGCGCCCGAGGACACCAACCAGGTGATCTCGACGCTCGAGGCCAGCGGCATCGACTACAACCTCGATCGGCGCACGGGCATGGTGGCAGTTCCCGCCGGTGACGTGCATCGTGCCCGGCTCAGTCTTGCCAGCTCGGGCTATCCCAAGGGCGAGGGCGTCGGCTTCGAGAGCCTGTACCGCGAACAGGAGATCGGCTTGTCCAGCTTCATGGAGCAGGCACGTTTCCACCGCGCGCTCGAAGGCGAGCTGTCGCGCACGATCAGTTCCATGGAGAGCGTGCGCGGCGCGCGTGTGCACCTGGCCATGGCCAAGCAGTCAGCGTTCCTGCGCCAGCGCGAGCAGCCTGCGGCCTCGGTGATGGTGAGCCTTTACGCCGGTCGCACGCTGGATGATCGTCAGCTGTCGGGCATCATTCATCTCGTCGCGTCGAGCGTTCCCAATCTCGACGCCGAGCAGGTGTCCGTTGTCGACCAGCAGGGCAAACTGCTGTCGAACCAGGGTGGCGACGAAGAGTTTGGCTATACGCAGGAGCAGTTCCGCTACCGCCGTCAGCTCGAGGCGGACTACAGCGGGCGCATCCTCGATATCATCGAACCCATCCTCGGCGCGGGCTCCGTGCGCGCACAGGTCGCCGCCGATATGGACTTCACCCGCGTCGAGCGCACCAGCGAGGTGTACGCGCCGGAAACCATCGTGCGCAGCGAGCAGACTTCCGAAGAGATCTCGAACCAGCGTTTCACCGGCGGCGTGCCCGGCACGCTGTCGAACGAGCCGCCGATCGAGACCGAGGTGGTGGCTGCTGCGCCCGGCAACGTTACGCCCGAGGATCCCAACCGCGTTCCCGCGCGCACGAGCCGCCGCTCCACCGTTAACTACGAGGTGGACAAGACCATCAGCCACATCATGGAGTCGCCCGGAACGCTGCAGCGCCTGTCGATCGCCGTGGTGCTCAACCACATCGAGAACGAGGACGGCGAGACCGAGCCGCTGCCGCAGGCGCGCGTCGACGAGATCACCGCCCTGGTGCGCGAGGCCGTCGGCTTCAGTGAGGCGCGCGGCGATACGGTCAGCGTGATCAGCGCGCCTTTCGCAGCGCTTCCCGAGATCGATGACGCGATCATCGAGCCCTCGATCTTCGAGCAGGACTGGATCTGGCAGCTCGGCAAGGGTCTTCTTGCGCTGATCGTGCTGCTCACGCTGATCTTTGCCGTGCTTCGCCCGGTCATGCGCTTCTCTGCCGTACCGATCGCGCCCTCGCCGCAGCAGATAGCCGCGGCGCAGCGGGCCTACCTCACCGACGGCGCGATGGGTGACGACCAGGTGACGCTCGGCGGTCAGCAGCAACTCGGTCTGCCGGGTAGCACCGGCCCCGGATACCAGCAACAATTGCAGATGGCGCGCTCCGTCGCCTCCGGCGAGCCGGAACGGGCCGCCTACGTAGTCAAGGACTGGGTATCGGGTGATGGCTGAGTCGGGTTCCAAGCTGAGCGGCGCGCAGCGCGCGGCGATTTTTCTGCTCGGCGTGGGAGAGCAATCGGCGGCATCGATCATGCGGCACATGGAGCCGCGCGAGGTGCAGCGAGTCGGGGAGGCCATGGCCTCCCTTTCCGGCGTTTCCGACGAACAGCTCAAGGAAGTGCTTACGGAGTTTCAGGAAAAAGCCGGCGCCGTGAACCCTCTGGGTATCGGGGCCTCGGGCTTTGCCCAGCGCGTGATGATTCAGGCCCTGGGCGAAGAAAAGGCGCGCAGCGTGCTGTCGAAGGTGATGCCGGGTCAGGCCAAGAACCGCGGCATCGAGGCCCTCAAGTGGATGGACGCGGGCGCCGTGGCCGACATCATCGGTGAAGAGCATCCGCAGATCATCGCCATCGTACTCGCGTCCCTCGATGAAGAGCAGGCTGCAGCGGTGCTCAAGGAGCTTCCCCAGGAGCAGCGCGCCGATATCGTTCGCCGCGTGGCCACGCTCGAGACCATCGATCCGGCGGCCATGGAGGAGCTCGATCGCGTTCTCGAGAAGCAGCTCGGCAAGACCACGAAAACCGCGCCGCGCACGGTCAACGGCATGGCCTCGGCGGCGGCGATCATGAACAGCGTGGACTCGGACCTCGAAGGCGCGGTGATGGACGCGCTGCGCGAACGCGACGCCGATCTCACCGATCGCATCAGTGAGCTGATGTTTGTTTTTGAGGATCTCAAGGACCTCGACGACCGCGGCATGCAGCGCCTGATTCGCGAGATTGCCGTCGACATGCTGGTGATTGCGCTCAAGGGCGTCGATGAGAGCATCCAGGAGAAGTTCTTCAACAACATGTCGTCGCGAGCGGCGGAAATGCTGCGCGAGGACCTCGAGGCCAAGGGCCCGGTGAAACTCTCGGAAGTCGAGGCTGCGCAGAAGGACATTCTTGGCCTGGCCAAACAGCTCGCCGATGACGGCGAGATTCAGATCGGGAAGGGTGGTGATGACTTCGTCTGATCCAAAAAGCGCCTGGCGGCCCCCGGCCCTCGGCGAAGTCGTCAAGGCAAAGGCGGGCCCCACGATCGAGGAGGAGGCCGCGCGAATCCGCAAGAAGGCACACGCAGAGGGTTATGCCGAGGGTGTGGCCGCCGGGCGCGCGCGTGCCGAGAGCACCGTCGCCGAGCTGTCCGCGCTGCTGCAGGCCATGGCGACGCCTTTCCAGGACGCCGATGCGGCGCTGGTTCGCGAGCTGGTCGGCCTCGTTGAGCGCGTGGCCGCCGCCGTGATCGGGCGCGAGCTCGAGGCGGGCGCCTACGACCTTGAACAACTGATCGCGCGGTCCCTCGATGCCCTGGGCTCGGCAAAGGTCCCGATCGAACTGCGGATGAACCCCGCCGACGCAGCGCTCTGTCGTCAGCACGGCTTTGCCCTTGCCGCCGACCAGCCTGTGGAGATCGTCGAGGACGGCTCGCTGCAGCGCGGCGGCATACATATCCGCGCTGGCCCGCGGGTGGTCGATGCCAGCGTTGAAGCACGCCTCGCCGAGGCCTTTGCCAGCCTGCGCAACGAGGCGGGGATCCCGGAGCCGGCGCTTGAGGCCACGGGCGATGAGTAGCGCGCTCACCGTCGAGGACATCGGTCGTCAGCGCGATCAGCGCCTCGGATCGAGTATTTCCGGGCTTTGCCGCGACCTGCGCCCCTTCACGCCGCGCTGCGAGGGTAGTCTCGTTCGCATGGTCGGCATGAAGCTCGAGGCCGAGGGCTGCGACGGGGCCATCGGTGAGCGCTGTCGCGTGTCCTGCGAGGGCGCAAGCGTCGATGCGGAGATCGTCGGCTTCGCCGAGGGCCGTCTCGTGCTGATGCCCGAGGGCGATATCGCCGGCCTGCGTCTCGGTGCCTGCGTTCAGCCGCTCGGTGAGCGCGCCATTGTGGGCGTCGATGAACAGCTCTTTGGCCGCGTGATCGACGGCGCGGGCCATTTTCTTGACGGTAAGCCAGCGCCGGCCTGCGCGCACACGGTGGCCCTGCGCGCGGCGGCGCTGAATCCGCTCGAGCGTCGACCGATCCGCGAGCCCCTCGACGTCGGCGTGCGCGCCATCAACGGCCTGCTGACCATGGGCAAGGGCCAGCGCCTCGGTCTCTTTGCCGGCAGCGGCGTGGGCAAGAGCACGCTCCTTGGCATGCTCACGCGCCACAGCCAGGCCGACGTGATCGTGGTCGCGCTCGTTGGCGAGCGGGGTCGCGAGGTGCGCGAATTCATCGAGGACATTCTCGGCCGCGAGGGGCTTGCGCGCTCGATCGTGGTCGCAACGCCTGCCGATTACCCGCCGCTGATGCGCATGCACGGGGCCTGGCGCGCCACGGCGATCGCCGAGCACTTTCGCGACCAGGGCCGCGACGTCCTGCTGCTCATGGATTCGCTGACGCGTTTTGCCCAGGCGCAGCGCGAGATTGGTCTCGCCGTGGGCGAGCCGCCGGTTGCCAAGGGCTATCCGCCGTCCGTGTTCTCACTGCTGCCGAATCTCGTTGAGCGCGCGGGCAACGGCCGCGAAGGCTCGATCACCGCCATTTACACGGTGCTGGTCGAGGGCGATGACCACAACGACCCCATCGCCGACGCGGCGCGCGCGATCCTCGACGGACACATCGTGCTGTCGCGCGAGGTGGCAGATTCGGGGCTGTTTCCCGCGATTGATATAGAGGCCTCGGTCAGCCGAGCGATGGTGGCGATTACCGAGGAGCTGCAGGTCGAGGTGGCGCGCAAGCTCAAGGAGCTATACTCCGTGTATAGACAGAATCGCGATCTGATCACCATCGGCGCCTATGTAAAGGGCAGCGATCCGAAGATCGACCAGGCGCTGCAGGCCCACGAGCCGCTGCGCGAACTGCTTCGCCAGCCGCAGGCACAGCGCGTGACGATGGAACAGAGCATGCATGATCTGGCGATGACGGCGCGGGCCTCGGGCGTGAGCCTCGAAGGCGCCGGGGCCTGATCGGGTGTGTCTGGAAGCAGCAAGGGAATTTAGAGCAGGTCAGGAAGGATGGAGCTCGACAAACTCGACAAGGTGGCACTGCTTGCGCGCGCTCGCGAGAGCGAGGCGGCGACGGCGCTGCATCGCGAGCAGCAGCAGCTTGGCGCCTCGAACGAGCGACTGGACCAGCTGCAGAGCTTCAAGAGCGAATACGAAGCGCGTCTTGAGGCGATGGGCAAGGGTGGTATCGATGCGCGCCAGCTCGCCGACTATCGCCGCTTTCTTGCCAACCTGAGCGATGTGATCAAGATGCAGTCCCAGGAGGTTGATCGGAGCCAGGAGCGCGTTGAGGCCAGTCGCGAGAACTTTGTCGACAAGACCCTGCGCCGCGGCTCCGTTGATGAGCTCATCGGTCGAAGCCGTGCGGCGCTGGCGCAGCAGGAGGCCCGGCAGGAGCAGAAGTCCAGCGACGAGTCCACGCTTGCCCGCTATCAGCGCGAGTAGACGCCGGCGGGCGGGCGAAGGCGACCGAGGGCGGGATCAGCCGTTTCGGTCATCGTGGCATGGCCCTTGCTGGTAGCGTAGACAAGGAAAGCAGAGCTTTCGCGGGCGCTGAGTGAGAACGCCATGGCAGATGGAATCGAAAAGCAGCTTCTCGGGCTTCTGAAGTCCGATTCTTCAGGGTTTTCCGGGCTTACGTCGTCGAAAGTCGGCAAAAACGCGGCTAACGCTGCGGGATCCGACGAGTTCTCAAAAATCCTCAATCGCCAGCGGAGCGTGCCAGGCAGTGCTGCCGATGCTGCCGCCGCCGGTAAGCCCGTGCCGCCACCGCGGCAAGGTAGCGCCGCCTACACGGATGCGGCCGGTGGCGCGGGTCCCGCAACGCCTGGTGGCGCCGCTGCTGGTGCTGGTGGCACTGGCGGCATCGGAGGCACCAACAATACGAATACGCCGACCAGTAACGCCGGAAACCAGAACGGCGCAAACGCGCCCGCCGCTGCCGGCGACACACCGACTGTAGGCGATGCCGAGGCAGAGGCGGAGGCAGCAGCGCGTGAGGCTGTCGCCAAAAGCGGAGGCGCCGGTATTGGCGCTGATTCTGCGAGCGGCGAGGCTGACGGTAGCGGTCGCGGTGTCGCCTCGAGAGACGTTGCCGCGGACGTCGCCAGTGCGACGCGAGCTGCGCCCGCCGCTATTGATCTGGCCGGGCGCTCCGAGGCGCGCTTTTCGCTGGCTGTGACCGGCGAAGCCTCCCTCGGACCGGGTGCCCGCGTTGACCTGTCAGCTACGGGAGCGGCTTTACCCGCGGGCGCCGCCGCTGGCGGCACTGTTGCTGGCGATCGTTCGGCGGCGCTGCGATCCGGACCGGTGGCCACTGACCTGACCGCGGCCGGCGCGCAGCGCGAACTCCTGGCCGGTGCTTCGGCTCGTCCGGCGCAGGCCCGGGCTGCGACGCAGGGATCGATCCAGGGGTCGCTGCCTGCCACTGATAGCGGTGCACAGGCCGAAGGCGAGGGGGAAACCCTTGCAGGGCGCCTGCGCACGGCCGCAGACACTGGCACCACGCGCTCGCCCGCGCAGGCCGGACTTGAAAACGTCCGGGTCGCAGCAGATGCGGGTGCCACGCGCTCATCGGCCGCGCAGGCCGGTGCTGAAAACGCCCGAAGCGCTGGCGCTGCGACCGACGCGCAATCGTCGACACGCTTCGCCTCGCCCGACGAGGTCATCCGTTCCGCCGCGCAGGAGACTGCGGCAGCGCGTCGTGGGCAGGGCGGATCCGTCGCCCGCGAGGGTGGTGGGGCGGTGCGTGCCGATCGGACCGACGGAACGGGTGAGGCCTTCGCCAGAGCCAATGATGCTGAAGCGCGTCTGGCGCAGGCTCGGACCCAGGCACAGGGAGCCGCAGCACAGGCGAGCAACAGTCCTGGTCTCGACCGACAGGCGCAGACGGCACCGACGGCGCGCGCGGCCGCTGGTCTGCGAACGCTGGCCGCCGGTGAGGCGCCTACGACCGAGCGAGCCGCCGCGCTGTCCTCCGCGGAAGCCGAAGCGCTGCGCGCCGGCACGGGGCGCAGCGGCGATGCGCGCGCGAGCGGCGTCGATGCGGGCGTCCGGGCTGATCAAGGTCCGACGAACCGCACCGCAAACGACATGCTGAGCGCCTCCGTCGAGCGTGACATGGAGCTACCGGGCCCGCGCGCTGCTCGCGACGGCGCTGCGACGCCGGCCACGGACACCTCGCTATCGATGCTGCGTGGCGACGCCCGTGCCGCCGAGCCGCCTCCTGCTCCCTCGCAGCCCGCTGCGGTGACGACGGCGCCGGCGTCTTCGCTAAACGCTCCCAGCGCGCAGAATCCGGCAACCGCAGGGGATCCCACGCGCATGCCCGAGATGTCGCTCGAGCGCGCGCCGAACGATCCCGAATTCGCCAGCGAAGTCACGGCGCGGATGAAAGTGCTCGTTCGCGACGGCGTACGCGAGGCGCGCATCCAGCTCCACCCGGCGGAACTCGGCCGTCTTCAGGTCACGGTGAACACCGATGGTGACCAGGCCCGTGTGAGCTTCGTCGCCGAGACCAGCGCCGCCCGTGATGCGATCGAACAGTCGCTGCCGCGCCTGCGCGACACGCTCGAACAGGCGGGACTGCAGCTGGCCCAGTCCGATGTCGGACAGCAGGGACAGGCCCAGGCCCGCAGCGAGGGCACCGCGAGTGCGAGCGGCTTCGCCGATGGTGACGGTTCGGAGCGCGATGAAGCCGCTGAAGAAGTGGCTTCCCGTGACGGCTCCTCGAGCAGCAGCTCAAGGATCGATACCTACATCTGACTTTCAGCCGGGCGCGCCACCCCGCGCCCGTTCCTCGCGTCCCCTTCCTGAACGCCTTTCCGGCGCATGTGCACGCGCCCCGGCGATGCGCGCGACTCCTCACAAGCCGAGCACCCCGCACGAGCGCAACGCCGGATTTCACGGCAGATCCGCGGCCGCAGCCGTGAATCGGTGAGATAGGCGGGCTACTATCGAAAGCAGTCGGAGCCATCCGCGGCGTTTCGGTCGTTGCGGCTAAGGGCTTGGGGGAGCCGCGTCCGCTGTGGGTGTCAAAGAAATGGCGCCCGCGTCCCCATTTGAGTCCTAAAGTTCTGATTTAACTCAACTTATACCGGGTGGTATGGCGCTTGCTGCCGGGTACATGCGGGCCCGGATTGCGCAGGCGATCCGGGCGCTAAGGAGACTGGCAATGGCCAAGAAAGACGACCTCAACCTGGGAAAGGGCGACAAGCGCGGCAAGGGTGATGAAGACGGCGACGCCACCGAGGGCGGTGGCAAGAAGAAGCTGATCATCATCGCCGTGGCCGTCCTCGTGCTGCTTGGAGGCGGCGGTGCTGCCGCGTTCTTCCTGTTGGGCGGAGACCCGGAAGAGGGCGACGAAGCGGTTGTGGTCGAGGTCGAGGAAGAGGAAGCGCCGGAGCCGCTCTATCTCGATATCAAGAAGCTGTTGGTGAACATCCAGCACGAGGGCAACACGCACTACGTGCAGGCCGAGATGCAGCTCATGGCCTACGACGACGAGGTCCTGCAGCAGGCGCTGCGCGACCGCCCGGCGATCCGCAACGGTCTGATCATGCTGTTCAACTCGCAGGACTTCGAGGCGCTGAAATCCGTTGAGGGCA
Source organism: Halieaceae bacterium (assembly GCA_036351355.1). Lineage (GTDB taxonomy): Bacteria > Pseudomonadota > Gammaproteobacteria > Pseudomonadales > Halieaceae > Congregibacter. The sequence goes on along the minus strand of JAZBOX010000061.1, from coordinate 87,969 downwards.
AGGAGGCCCTGCGCAAGGCGGCGCTGCGATCCGTGAACAAGACCCTGGGCCTGAAGCCGCCGAAGGCGGTTCAGGAAGTCTACTTCGAGAGCTTCGTGCTGCAGTAGGGACGGATCGAGATGGCTGAAGAAGAAGTCCTGACCGAGAGCGAAATCGACGCGCTGATGGAGACCGTCGAGGAGGGCAAGGAATCGTCCGAGCCCTCCGACGACGGCGAGTACCGCCGCTTCGACTTCAACGCCCGCGATCGCAGCATCCTGCGCGAGTTCACTGCGCTTACGGCGCTGATCGAGCGCCACGCCGAGGATCTCGCCGAGCGGCTCGAGAAAGCCTTCTCGATCGAATTTGAAGTACGCGCGCAGGCGCCGGCCTTGCTACCCGTGCAGGACGTGATCGCGTCCCTCGAAAGCGCGGCCGCGGTGACCACGGTCACACTCAAGCCGCTGCAGGAGCCCGTCTTCCTGATTGCGCCGTCGTCGCTGCTGTCCTTCATCGTCAACGCCTACTTCGGTGGCTCGACCACGCGCACCACCGAGGCGCGCGAGCACCTCACGCCGACGGAGCTGCGTATCGCCGAGCGCCTTGTCGAAATCCAGCTGGGCTGCCTGACCGATGCTTGGCGGGACAAGCTGCCGCTCGATGCTTCGGAGCCGGTGACCCTGGGTGTCGCCGATCGGCTGCAGATGTTGCCGGGCACAGACGTGCTGCTGAAGCTGGCTTTTTCCATGACCCTCGGCGAGTTCGAGGGCAAGGCGTACATCTTCGTTCCCTTCGCGGAACTCGAGAAGTACCAGCCGCGCTTTGCGCCGCCGCGTCGCGAGGCAGCGCACGAGAAGAGCGACAGCTGGGAAGCCTACTTCCGCCGCGAGCTGGCAGATATCGAAATCGAGGTGGCTGCGGTGTTCTCCGGGCGGTCGATCACGCTGGCCGAGCTGCTCGAAGTGAAAACCGGATCGGTGGTGCCCATCGCCCCGCCGGAGCAGGTGCGTCTGTGCGTCGAAGGCACCACGATCGCCAGCGGACGCTACGGCGCCCTCGACGGCATGAAGGCCGTACAGGTGCATCGCCTGGGAAGAATCGAGCGCGCCTGAGCGGGTCGCGCAAGTCGTTGAGAGGACAGCATCATGGCTGACGAAGAAAACACGGAAAGCACCGAAGACGTCGTCGAGGCCGAAGCCGGTTCCGAAAGCGCTGCCGCCGTGGCGCCGGAGGAGCTGAGCAGCGCGGCGCCGGCGCCCGCATCGCCGGGCGAGCCGGGCGGTGGCCGTATCGACCTCGATATGCTCATGGATGTGCAGGTATCGCTGTCCGTCGAGCTCGGTCGCGCGCGCATCGCGATCAAGGACCTGATCGCGCTCAACCAGGGATCGATCGTGAGCCTCGAGCGCGACGTCAACGAGCCGCTCGATCTCATGGTCAACGGTACGCTGATTGCCCGCGGCGAAGTCGTGGAGGCGGACGGTCAGTTCGGCCTGCGCCTGATCGACGTGGTCAGCCCCGGCGAACGTCTGCAGAAGCTCAAGTGATGAACGCGTCGTTGCGTAATTCCGCCGCCCTCGCTGCCGTTTCAGCGGCACTGCTTTTTGGCCCGCTGGCATCATCGCCCGCGCTGGCGGCAGCGCCGGCCGCCAGCAGCGCCGCACCGGAGATCTTCAGCGCGAGCTATCTGTTCCAGGTGCTCGGTTCCCTGCTTTTCGTGTTCGCCTGCCTGTTTGTGCTGGTCTACTTCATGCGCCGTTTCAATGGCCCGCGCTCGGCGCAGGGCCATGCGCTGCGCGTGCTCGCCAGCGCCAGCGTCGGCCAGCGCGAGCGCGTGGTACTCGTCGAGGTCGGCGACAAGCAGCTGCTCCTCGGTGTGGCCCCGGGTTCCGTGCGCGCGCTGCACGCCCTCGACGAGCCCGTGCTCGCCCCGCAGGAAAGCACGCCGCCGCAAGCGCAGGACTTTGCCGCGATCCTGCGCGCCGCCAACCCGCTTGGAGCACGCAGCTGATGGCCGCGCTGCGTACGGTCCTCGTCGGCGCTTCGCTGCTTGCCCTGGCCCTGCTGCCGGAGCTGGCGCAGGCACAGGCAACGATCCCCCTGGTGTCGGTGCAGCCCTCGTCCAACGGCGGCAACGAATATTCCATGAGCCTGCAGATCCTGCTGCTGATGACGCTGCTGACGCTGATTCCGGCAGCGCTGATCACGATGACCTCGTTCACGCGCATCCTCATCGTGCTGGCGATCCTGCGCCAGGCGCTCGGTACGGCGCAGACGCCCTCCAACCAGATCATCCTCGGCCTGTCGCTGTTCCTCAGCCTGTTCATCATGGCGCCGGTCTTCGACGTGGCCTGGAACGACGCGCTGCAGCCGTACATGAACGAGACCATGGGCTTCGATGAGGCCCTGAATGCCGCCAAGGCGCCCTTCCGCGAATTCATGTTCGGTCAGACGCGCGAGAACGACCTCATGCTCTTCGCCGAACTCGGTGGCTACGACGCCTTTGCCAGCCAGGACGACGTGCCCATGGTCGTGCTCCTGCCTTCATTCCTCACTAGCGAGCTCAAGACCGCATTTCAGATCGGCTTCCTGATGTTCGTGCCGTTCCTGATCATCGATCTCGTGGTCGCGGCCGTGCTCATGTCCATGGGCATGATGATGCTGTCGCCGATGCTCATCTCGCTGCCCTTCAAGCTCATGCTCTTCGTGCTCATCGACGGCTGGTCGCTGATCGCGGCGACGCTGGTGAGCAGCTTCGCGATCTAGGGAGGTACCAATGGGACCCGAAACTGTACTCACCGTGGGACGCGACGCGCTCTGGCTGGCCGTGCTCCTCGCCGGGCCGATGCTCGGCTCGGCGCTCGCCGTCGGCCTGCTGATCGGCGTGTTTCAGGCCGCAACGCAGATCCAGGAGATGACGCTGAGCTTTATCCCCAAGCTTTTCGCGCTGGTGATAGCGCTCCTCGTCGCCGGCCCGTGGATGATTCAGGTGGCCGTGACCTTCGCCCGGCGCCTGATTACGGAGATACCCCTGCTCCTGGGGTAGGCGTCGTGACCTTCACCCCCGACGACATTGTCAGCCTGTTCCAGATCTACCTCTGGCCCTTCCTGCGTGTGTCGGCAATGATGCTGGCGGCGCCGATCTTCAGCGCTTCCTATTTCAACGTGCGCACGCGCATCATTCTGGCGATCACGATCTCGGCGCTCATCGCGCCGCTGCTGCCCGGCGCCACGGCGGTGGATCCGCTGTCACCCGTCGGTGTGCTCCTCGCCCTGCGCGAGATCGCCGTCGGCCTGGTGATGGGCTTTGTGATGCAGCTGGTGTTCGCCGCCGTTGTCGTCGCGGGGCACAGCATCGCCATGAGCATGGGCCTGGGCTTCGCCATGTCCATCGACCCGCAGAACGGCGTGCAGGTGCCGGTGGTGTCGCAGATCAACGTGGTGCTGTCGACCCTGCTGTTCCTGAGTATCGACGGCCATCTGATGCTGCTCGCGGCGGTGGTGGAGAGCTTTGGCGTGCTGCCGCTCGACGACCTCGTGTCGCCGGCTTCCGTCTTCTCGAGCGTCGTTGCGCTCGGTTCGCAGCTCTTTGCCAGCGCATTGCTCCTCGCCCTGCCCACGCTGACCGCCATTCTCATGATCAACGTGGCCTTCGGGGTGATCACCCGGGCCGCGCCGCAGCTGAACATCTTTGCCGTGGGCTTTCCGGTCACGATCGTGGCGGGCCTGGTTTTCATGATGCTCGCGCTTCCGACCTTCCTGGCCGCCATGCGGCGCTTCCTCGAGCTGGGTCTCGAGCAGGTGCTGCTCGTACTTGCGTGAGGTAAGCCATGGCTGAAGAACAATCCGGTCAGGAACGCACAGAAGAGCCTACCGAGCGCCGCTTACAGGAAGCGCGGCGCAAAGGTCAGGTTCCCCGCTCGCGCGAGCTCAATACGATGCTTTCGCTGCTCTTCGTCGGTGCGGGTCTTGCGTTGCTTGGCCCGGCGCTGGTCGAGAACCTGTTTTCCGTGGCCACGGCGGGCTTCAGCGTGCAGCGGGCGCTGGCCTTCGATGCCAAGCTCCTGCCGGTGCACTTCATGCACATGGTGGTCAATACGGTGATGGCGCTGCTGCCCTTTTTCGCGGTGTCCGTGGTTGCCGCGCTCATCGGCCCGATCCTCATGGGCGGCTGGTCCTTCAGCACCGACGCCCTCGCCTTCAAATGGGAGAAGCTTGATCCGATCAAGGGACTGGCGCGGCTGTTTTCCGTCAAGGGACTGATCGAACTGCTCAAGGCGCTGGTCAAGTTCTTTCTGCTGCTGACCGTGGCCTACCTGTTAATACGGGCTTTCGAGCGCGAGATCCTCAGCCTCAGCGCGTTCAGCGTGGGCGCCGCCGCGGATCGCGTGGTCAATATTTTGCTGGTGGCGCTGCTGACGCTTGCGGCAACGATGCTGCTCATCGTGATCGTGGACGTGCCCTTCGAGCTGTGGAACTTCAACCGCCAGCTGCGCATGACGCGACAGGAAGTCAAGGAAGAGTCGAAGGAGACCGACGGTCGACCCGAGGTGAAGCAGCGCATCCGCAATCTGCAGCGCGAGATCTCGCAGCGGCGCATGATGCAGGACGTGCCCACGGCCGACGTGGTGATCACCAACCCGACGCACTACTCCGTGGCGCTGTCCTACGCCGATCGCAGCGGCGCGCCGCGCGTGGTGGCCAAGGGTCGCGATCTCGTCGCGCTGCGTATCCGCGAGGTGGCCAGGCACCACGAAGTGCCGATCTACGAGGCGCCGCCGCTGGCGCGAGCGCTCTATGCAACCACGGACATCGGCGCCGAGATCCCCGGCGATCTCTACCTCGCCGTCGCCCGTGTGCTCGCCTATCTCTACCAGCTGCGGCGCTCGGGACCGACGGACTATGTGCCGCGCCCGACCAGCCTCGACATTCCCGACAGTTACGACCACCTCATGACCGAGGAGATGCGCCATGGCGACTAATACCGTAAGAGCGCCGGCTGTGCCGTCGACGGGCATCCTCGCCGGCATCGGCGCGCCGCTGGTCATGATGCTGATGCTGACGATGATCGTGCTGCCGCTGCCACCGCTGGCGCTCGACCTGCTCTTTACCTTCAACATCGCGCTGGCCATCGTTGTGCTGCTGGCCTCGGTCTACGCGGCGCGGCCGCTCGAGTTCGCCGTATTCCCGACGGTGCTGCTCATCGCCACGCTGCTGCGCCTCGGACTCAACGTGGCCTCCACGCGCGTGGTCCTCCTCGAGGGCCATACGGGAACCGGCGCCGCGGGTAACGTGATCGAGGCCTTCGGCGACTTCGTGGTCGGCGGCAGCTACGCCGTAGGCCTGGTGCTGTTCGCCATCCTGGTGGTGATCAACTTCGTTGTGATCACCAAGGGCGCCGGGCGTATTTCGGAAGTTACGGCGCGCTTCACCCTCGACGCCATGCCCGGCAAGCAGATGGCGATCGACGCCGATCTCAACGCCGGCCTGATCACCCAGGAAGAAGCCCTGCGCCGGCGCGAGGAGGTCGGCCAGGAAGCGGACTTCTACGGCGCCATGGACGGTGCGAGCAAGTTTGTCCGCGGCGATGCCGTCGCCGGCATCCTGATCCTGTTCATCAACATCCTCGGTGGCTTTGCCATCGGCACGCTGCAGCACGACCTGTCGGCGGCGCAGGCGGCCGAGAACTATGTGTTGCTGACCATCGGTGACGGGCTGGTCGCGCAGATTCCATCGATGCTGCTGTCGACGGCCGCGGCAATCGTGGTCACGCGCATGTCCGGCACCGCCGATATGGGCGCCGAGGTGGCCTCGCAGCTCACCAGCAACCCGCGCGTACTCATCGTGACCGCCTGCGTGATCGGCGCCATGGGCATCGTTCCGGGCATGCCCAACATGGTCTTTCTGTCGATCGCGGCGCTGCTCGGCGTCGTGGCCTATCTCAAGGCGCAGCCGCCTTCGCAGGCGGTGGTCGAGCCCGAGGTCGTGGAAGAGAAGAAGCCCACGGAGACGCGCGACCTGAGCTGGGACGATGTGCAGGACGTCGATGAGATCGGTCTCGAGGTCGGCTACCGCCTGATCTCGCTGGTCGACAGGAACCAGGGCGGCGATCTGCTCAGTCGCATCAAGGGCGTGCGCAAGAAGCTGTCGCAGGAACTCGGCTTCCTGGTGCACTCGGTTCACATCCGCGACAACCTCGACCTGGCGCCGAACACCTACCGCATCAGTCTTCACGATGTGATCGCCGGCGAGGGGGAGGTGTATCCGGGGCGCGAGCTTGCGATCAACCCCGGACAGGTCTTCGGCAACCTCGAGGGCGTGGCAACGAAGGACCCGACCTTTGGCCTGGACGCGGTGTGGATCGACGCCTCGCAGCGCGACGAGGCGCAGACCATGGGTTACACGGTGGTCGACAGCTCCACGGTGATCGCGACGCATCTGAGCCAGCTGCTCAAGAATCGCGCGCACGAACTGATCGGTCAGGACGACGTGCAGCAGCTCCTCGACAAGCTGGCGAAGGGCGCGCCGAAGCTGGTCGAGAGCCTGATTCCGGGGCAGATGAGCCTCGCCGAACTCACGCGCGTGCTGCAGAACCTCCTCGAGGAGGGCATTCCCGTACGCGACATGAAAACCATTACCGAGACCCTCGCGGCGACGGGCGGACATGGTCAGGATTCTGACGCTCTGACCGCCAAGGTTCGCGTCGCCCTGGGGCCGTCGATCTACCAGACCGTCAATGGAACCGCGCGCGAGATGCCCGTTATGGTGCTCGACAGCCAGTTGGAACAGATATTGCTGTCTTCTCTTCAGGGAAGTCCCGGTGCCCTGGAGCCGACGCTTATGGACTCAGTCATTCGCCAGATCGTGGCAGCCTCGGGCAAGCTCGAAGCCGATGGCCGCAACCCCGTGCTGCTGGTGGCGAGCAACATCCGCCTCTTCCTGTCGCGTCTGCTGCGCGGACGCATGAACAATTTTTACATTCTCGCCTACGACGAGATTCCACCGACGAAGGAGATCCGCGTGGTTGCCACGATCGGCAGCCAGGCCGCGCAGGCGGCGGCCTGAGGCCGGCGGCTCTGGAGGTAGCAGACGATGAACATTCAGAAATTCCGCGGACGCGACACGCGCGAGGCCATGGCCCAGGTGCGCGCCGAGTTCGGGCAAGACGCCTACATCCTTGCCAACCGCCGCGTTGGCGGCATGGTCGAGCTGACCGTCGCCCGCGACATCGACGCGATGATCAGCGCCGCGGGTAACCCCGCGGCCGCCGCTCCCGGAGGACTCTGGCCCGGCGTCGGCAGCGGCGCGGCCGAAGGCGCTCATGCCGGGGCGCAGCGCGCCGATGCGCCTGCCGCGGACGGGTTCAGAAGCGCCGCCGGTGCGGAGAGACAGAACGCACCTTCGCCGCGTGCGCTGCCGGTTGATGAAGACCCTGTGCGGCACAACCCGGCCGTCGCTCCTGCGAGGAATACGGTCGCGCCGGCGAGTCCCGCGCAAGCGGTCCCGGCGGAAGCGCGTCAGCTCGAGCTGCTCGAGCGCGAGCTCAAGCGCCTGCGCGATATCCTCGATACGGAGCTGGGCGAGCGCCAGTGGCGCGACGTCGCCGAGCGCGCGCCCATCCAGAGCACGCTGCGTCAGCGTCTTCTTCGCCTGGGTCTGTCGCGGGCGCTCACGGGGCAACTCATGCAGCGCCTGCCGCCGACGGCGAGCCTCGAGCAGGGTTGGCGTCTTGCCATCGACGGTCTGCAGCGCAGGTTGCGCTGCGACGCCGCCGGGCCCGGGCGGGCCTCGATCGTGGCGGTCTACGGCGGTACGGGCGTCGGCAAGACCAGCGCGATCGCCAAGCTCGCCGGTCGCGACATCCAGCGCTTCGGCGCCCAGGCCGTCGGACTGATCACGCTCGACGGCTACCGCCTCGGTGCCCGTGAGCAGCTCTCGACCTTTGCCCATGCCCTCGGAATTCCCGCGCTCGCCGCCGATGACCGCGACGGCCTCATGGCCGCGCTGCGCAAGCTGCGCGGGCGTCGCGTCTACGTGGACACTGCCGGCATGGGCCAGCGCGACCCGCGCCTGCTGGCGCAGTGGGATCTGCTCGATGAGTTAGGCAGCGACCTCGCGCACGTGGTCGCGGTGGCCGCATCGAGCCATCCCGTGCAGACCCGCGCGCTGCTCGAAGCCTTCGGGCGAGGCGCTTTCAGCGGTGCTATCATCACCAAAATGGACGAGGCGCAGTCGCTGGGAGGCGTGCTCGACGTGGTGGTTCAGAGCGCTATTCCGCTGTGGCAGACCACCGACGGGCAGCGTATCCCTGATGATATCGCCGATGCGGACGCCGCCGCGCTCGTTGAGCGTGCGCTCGAGCTGTCATCGAGGCCGTCGCCAACGGACCGTGCGGCCTTTGTCCGCAGCGGCGAAGCCGGAGACGGCGCTTACGCTGATGCGCACGCATCAACAGCGGCGCAGCGTGCTTCGTCCGCTGACCCGGGCGGGCGCGATCCGGCAACGGGCGCCACGCCGCTGAACAGCCCTTCTCCGGGCGGCCAGGCGCGGCGGCGCGCGAGTCGTTTCCTGCGCGCGCAGGCCTGAGGTCCCGCGCTCTCCCCGCCCTGATGGTCCCGGAGAACGCAGGGTGACAAAGACAGAGAGTCCGGCGCGCCCGAGGTCGGGTCAGCGTCGGCTCGAGCACCAACGCTTCGACAGCGCGTTGAGTTGATAAGGCGTTTGGGGGGCAGCGACATCAGCACATCCTCGCAAGGCAGGTCGCAGGCCGGGTCAACCGCCGGGTCACGAGCCGGCTCTCAGGTGAGAGTCATCGCCGTTACCAGCGGGAAAGGCGGCGTCGGCAAGACCAATGTGGCCGTCAACCTCGCCGTTGGCCTCTCGCGCCAGGGGCAGAACGTACTTCTGTTCGATGCCGATCTCGGCCTTGCCAACGTCGACGTTGCCCTGGGCCTGAAGGCCGAATTCGATATCCAGCATGTGATTGCCGGCGAGCGCAGCCTCGACGACGTGCTGCTCACGGGCCCCGAAGGCATCCGCGTGATTCCGGCGGCGTCCGGCGTGGCGCGCATGGCCGCGTTGTCGCCCTCGGAGCAGGCCGGTCTCGTGCATGCCTTCAGCGATCTGCGCCAGCCCGTCGATACGCTCATCGTGGATACGGGGGCCGGTATCGACAACACGGTGCTCACCTTCACCGCCGCCTGCCAGGAGGTCATCGTGGTGATCTGCGACGAGCCGACCTCGCTGACCGACGGCTACGCGCTGATCAAGGTTCTCAACCAGCAGTGCGCTGTGAAGCGCTTCCAGATCCTCGTCAATATGGTCGACAACGAGTTGCAGGGCCGCCAGCTGTTCGAGAAGCTGTGCCGAGTGACTGATCGTTTCCTCGATGTGCACCTGGGCTACCTCGGCGGCGTGCCGCGCGATGATTATCTGCGCCGCGCCGTGCGTGCGCAGCGCGCCGTGACCAGCGAGTACCCGCGTAGCGAATCGGCGCGGGCCTTCACCGCGATTGCCCAGCGCGTGGCTCGCCTGCCGCGCCAGGAGTCCTCCGGCGGTCTGGGCTTCTTCATGGAGCGGATGATTGAATACCGCAGCGACAGCGCCTGAGCGGGCGCGCCCGTGAGCGTTCTCGCTGCCTATGAGCGGCGGGCCGTCGGCGAAGTCGACGGCCTCGTCCGCGAGTATCTGCCGCTGGTCAAGAAGGTGGGGCTGCGGCTCGCCGCGCGCCTGCCCGCTGAAATCGAACTCGATGACCTGATGCAGGTGGGGCTGATCGGCCTGCTGCGCGCCCGCGAGAGCTACGACCCGTCGCAGGGCGCGAGCTTTGCCACCTATGCCGGCATCCGCATCCGCGGTGCCATGCTCGATGAGATACGCGCCCACGACTGGCTGCCGCGCTCGGTGCAGAGCCAGCTCCGCCGCGTCGCCGAGGCCGTCGAGCGCGTCGAGGCGCGCGAGGGCAGCACGGCGCTCGATCGCGACATCGCCGACGAGCTCGGCGTGAGCATGGAGGAATATCAGAAGCTTGCCGGCGAACTCGCCTGCGCGCGCATGACCCACATCGAGGACAGCTTCGAGGCGACGTCCGCCGCCGACGAGGGCGACGGACCCTTCGTGGAGGTGAACCAGCAGGCTTTTCGCGAGGCGCTGGCGGACTCTATCCAGACGCTACCGGACAAAGAAAAGCTGATGATGTCGCTGTACTACAGCGAGGGCCTGAACCTCAAGGAAATCGGTGCCGTCCTCGGTGTGAGCGAGTCCCGCGTTTCGCAGCTTCACGGCCAGGCGCTCGCGCGCCTGCGCGCGAAGCTCGACAGCTGGCAGCCCTGAGGGAAGCGGCGCGATGGCGGACGAGCCCGGCGACAGCCAAGGCATAGCAGGGGCCACGGGGCCCGTACGCAACCTCGCGTTCCTCAGCCTGCTTGGCGTCGGCGTTGCGCTGGGCGCGATCGTTCTTGGCAACTATCTTGAAGGCGGTCAGGTATCCGCGCTGCTGCAGCTCACTTCGCTGGTGATCGTGGTCGGCGGCACGCTGGGCGCGGTAATGATCCAGACGCCCATGCCCGATCTCCGCCTGGCGGTCTCGCGTCTGGCCTGGGTTTTTCGGCCGCCGCGCTACGAGCGCCGCGCCTTCGTCGATCGCGCCTTGAACTTTTCGCGCTTGGCCCGGCGCGATGGGCTGCTCGGCCTCGAGAAGCGTCTCGAGCAGGAGTCCGACCCCTTCGTGCGCAAATGCATGCGCCTGCTTGTCGACGGTCTCAATCCCGAGGACATCCGCGCCGTCATGGAGGTGGAGATCGACAGCGCGCTCAGCCAGATGGCCCGTGCCGCGCGGCTCTACGAGGCGATGGCCGGCTACTCGCCGACGATCGGCATCCTCGGCGCGGTCCTCGGGCTCATCCACGTGATGAACAATCTGACCGATCCCGCCGAGCTCGGCGAAGGCATCGCCGTGGCCTTCGTTGCAACGATCTACGGCGTGGGCTTTGCCAACCTGCTGCTTTTGCCGATCTCCAATCGCCTTAAGACGCTGGCGCGCGAACAGATGGAGTTCCACGAGATGGTCGTCGACGGTCTGACCATGATCGCCGCCGGAGACAACCCCAGCACGATCCAGAGCAAGCTGGAGGGCTACGTTGACTGAGCGCAAACGTCGCCGGCGCATGCCCGAGTTCGTCGAGAATCCGGATCGCTGGATGGTGTCTTACGCGGACTTCGTCACGCTGCTGTTCGCGTTCTTTGTCGTGCTCTACGCGACCTCGAAGGCCAACCAGGGCATTGTCGGCACGCAGCTCAGCGAGTCGATTCTCGCCGCTCTGAATCTCACGGTGCTCTCCGAGGCGCCCGTGTCGCGGCCGAAGGCGCTTTACGGTCCCGTCGGCGAGCGCGGCGTGCAGGTGCCCCTTCGCCGCCCCGGCCCCGACGATGGACCGGATGCGACGGAGCGCGTCGAGCAGGAGCTCGCCGGCCGGATGGGGGCCGTGGCCATGGCCCAGGGTATCTCGACCCGGCGCGAGGCCGACTCCGTGGAGATCTCGCTGCCGTCGCGGAGCATTTTTCCCTCCGGCTCGCGCGTACTGATGAACGGGGCACTGCCGATTCTTCGCGGGATCGCCGATGGTCTACGCGGCATCCCGAACCAGGTGTCCGTAGAGGCGCACACGGACTCGTTGTTCATCGACAACGGACGCTTCTCCTCCAACTGGGATCTCACCGCGGCGCGCGCGGCGGTCGTGGCGCAGATTCTGCAGGACGAGGGCATCGACGCCAGCCGCCTGTCCGTGACCGGCTTCGCCGGAACCCAGCCGATTGCCGATAACGCGACGGAGGACGGGCGCGAGCGCAACCGGCGCATCGTTCTGCGCATTATCGCGCCCGAGGGAGCGGCTTCGGGTGACACGCCGGGCGCTGCCGACGACGCGATGGAGCCTGATCGTGATTGACCACGTCGACCGACCGGCGCGCCCCACGAGTGTCAGCATCACGCCCACGGCAACCCGCATCCAGCGCGACCCGCGCCGCGGCCAGAAAAACCGCGACGACACGCGCCGCAAGGAGGATGCCGAGCGCGAAAGGGATAACAAGGGCGGTCGCCGCAAGGGCGTCAACATCGACGAGCGCTGCTGACGCGCTGTTGAGCCTCGCCGCTTCGCTCAGTCCCTGCGCGTGTTGAGCGCGCTGTCGCTGCGCGACTCGGCAATAAGCGAACTCTGCTTCTGCACCACGTGCTGGATCAGCTGCTCCTGCGCCTGCAGATCCTCGTCGAAATCCACCCGGATCCACCAGGGCATGGTCGTGGAACTCATGCGCTCCTCGCAGCCCACCACGGACCCGGCAATCGAAAGCGTGATCTGCGAGGGCTGCAGTATCACCTGCAGACGCAGGCGCGTGCCCGGGTCGAGCGCCTCGCGCGCTTCGAAAGCGATGCCGCAGCCGCTCAGGCTGACGCGCGCGTCGTCGTAGGCATGCTGGTCCTTTTCCTCGTAGCTCAGGATGTCGGCGGCGACGACGGCAATCTTGCGATTGAGCAGGCCGAGCGCTTCGGCAAGCACAGGGTTCTCGCGCCACACGGTATTGATACTGCGGTTGAGTTCACGATCGAGCTCGGCGAGCAGCGCCTCCGTGCTGATGCCGACCTCGGCGCCGCCCGCCAGGGCTTCGTCGCCGCTGCCACCACTTTCCGGCAGCACCTCGTAGCGCAGCATGACAACATCGTTGATGCGGTAGTACTTGCGACGCTCGATGCCCGCGGGAGCTTTGTTCATTGGCCTGTCACTGTTCGATTCCGAGAAGTTTGAGCGCGTCCGGGTTGGCTTCGCGCAGCGCGCGAAGATCTTCCTCATCGGCCTCGTCGAGTCCCTGACGGATCACGATCTCGACGCGGCGGTTCATGGCGCGACCCTCGGCCGTGTCGTTCGAGGTGAACGGCCGCGTATCGGCAAAACCCGCAAGCATGATGCGCTCCTCTTCCAGCTCGCCGCTATCGATGAGCTCGTGCGTCACCGACAGCGCGCGGCTGGCAGCAAGGCCCCAGTTGGACTCGTAGCGCCCTCCGCGAAGGGGAACGTTATCCGTGTGTCCCTGTACCACGATCGTACCGGGGATCTCGCCCAGGGCGTTGCGAATGCGGTCGAGGGCGGGCAGAAAGTCACCGGCGAGCTCCGCCGAGCCCGAGGGAAAGGATCCACGTTCGCGGATGCGCACGACGATCACGCGCCCCTCCGATTCCACGTCGACCTTGCCCGTTTCGATCTCTTCGCGCAGCACTTCGCGCAGCAGCTCGGCGTCCGCTTCCGTTTCGGCCAGCAGCTCGTTCATCTTTTCCTCGAGTACCTCGCGCAGCTCCGTGTCGGTCATCTCCTCCGCACGCACGACCTCGAGCGTAGAGTCGTAGCTATCGTCGGTAACCTGCTGAATCGTCTCGACGGGTGTATCGACTGTCTCGCCGGGGCTGAACTCCAGCGCAATCACGCTGGTGCCCTTGGGAATGTCGTCCAGCTGTATCTGGCTTTGCACCCCGAAGGCGTTCGCCATGGACCCGGCGATCTGCTTGAACTTTTCCACGTCCATCTCGGAAAAAGACAGGAGAAGTACAAAGAAGCACATGAGCAGCGACATGAGGTCGGCGAAGGTCGCCATCCATGCCGGGCTGCCGGGGGGCGCGTCGTCGTCGTTGTCGCTCGCCATGGCTTCGGGCCCGCGCTCTCAGGACTCGGCTTCGCGTTTCGCGGGATCGAGGTAGACCTTGAGCATGGACTCGATAATGCGCGGGTTCTGGCCTTCCTGGATCGCCAGCACGCCGTCGATGCACATGGAGCGCACACGCTGCTCGTTGGCCTTGCGCAGCGTGAGCTTGTCGGAGAGCGGGTTGGCGATCATGTTGGCGATCACCGCGCCGTAGAGCGTGGTCAGCAGGGCGACGGCCATGGCCGGGCCGATCGATTTCGGATCCGACATGTTCGACAGCATCTGCACGAGGCCGATCAGCGTGCCGATCATGCCCATGGCCGGGGCGACATCGCCGGTGGCGCTGAACACCTTGGCGCCCCAGGTGTGGCGGTCGATCGTAGCCTTGAGGTCCTTGTTCAGCAGCGCGTCCACGACCTCGCGGCTGTTGCCGTCGATGAGCATCTGGATGCCCTGATTCAGGAACTCGTTGTCGATTTCCTGGCTCTCGAGCGCGAGCATGCCCTCCTTGCGGGCGATGTTGGCAAGTTCGACGATCTTCTGGATGAGCTCGTCGGGCTCGACGGTCTTGTTGGAGAAGGCCGTCAAGGCGACCTTGAAGGCACCGAAGAACTGCGTCATCGAGAACTTGATCATCACCACCAGCAGCGTGCCGCCGATCACGATCAGGATCGACGGAACGTTGATGAAGATCGGCGCAGAACCCCCGGTCAGGATGGCTGCCAGCACCACGCCAATGGCGCCTACCATTCCGAGTAGCGTCGCTAAATCCATATCTGTCCTACACTAAAGGTATGCAGCGAAAACACCGCTAGCATAGTATTAGCGGCAAGGTTGCCGAATTACCGCAGCCTCACCATTGATCTATCTCAAGATCCTCTCAACGGGGCCGCACGCCGCCTAGCCGCGAATCAGGGCTCGCGCGGGGATTCCCGGAGGCCTTTTCGAGGCGTGACGGAGGTCTAGCGGCCCTGGGGGCAGCCTATGGAAGAACTGCAGCTAGCGGTCACTACCAGTCGCGTCGACCAGCGCAATTCCGGCCTGTGGATCAACAACTGGCAGGTCGGGCAGTCGCTCAATGCACTGGTGACCAACCAGCTGCCCAGCGGCGAGCTGGTATTACGTGTGGGCGCTCATCGGCTCACGGCCACCAGCGATATCCCGATCCAGCAGGGTGCGAGACTTCAGCTCGAGGTGAAGTCCCTCGACCCGATGCCGACGCTGCGCGTAATGAACGCGGTAGACGCCCAGACGACGGCGGCGCAGAGCGCCACGCTGCGCCTGCTACCTGCTGCGGCTTCGGGCACAAACCCGATACCTGCCGCCGCGGTCATGCAAAGCGTGCAGAACGCTCAGGCGGCGCTGCCGCTGCCACCGGCCGTCGCCGCCTCCGTGGACGAACTGCTGCGCCTCGCCAACCGTCCCGAGCGTCTGTCGAGCGCCGAGGGTGTCTCGCGCGCCGTGCGAGATTCGGGGGTCTTTCTCGAGGCGCGGCTCGCCTCGCCGCAGGGTCCGCCGCGCGGTTCGATGGCGCGCGACGTCAAGGCGGGCGTCATGCGCAGCCTCGCCTCCACGGAGGCCGCGCTGAACGGCGTCGAGGGCGCGCGCATGGGTGCCGCCGACGCCGAGGCCCTCGCTGAGCTCAAGCGCGAGCTCGAAGCCGGCCTCGGCCGTATCAACCTCAACCAGATCGCTTCGCAGACCACGGAGGGCCAGCCGCGTAGCTGGCAGCTGGACATCCCCGTGTACGGCCAGGGCAGCTACCACAACCTGAATCTTCGCATCGACGAGGGCGACACCGAGGGGCAGCGCAAGGAGGGCGACGACGAGCCCAGGCCCTGGCGCGTTCGCATGGAAGTCGCACCGCCGGGCCTGGGGCCCATGGAGATGAACCTCGAAGTCAGTGAGGCGAAGGTGCGCGTCGAATTCGCCGCCGCGCGGCGGGTGACGCGCGCACTGCTCGATGGCACGATGCGTCAGCTCGAGTTCGGGCTGAACAGTCGCGGCCTGCGCTTCGAAGGCCTGCCCTCGAGACCGATCGACCCCGCGCCCGTGCGCGGCGGCGTCGAAGAGGCGGCGCGCGCCGTGGACGTGAAAGCCTGATGGCAAGGCAGTCGTCGGGTGAGGGCGCGAAGGGACTCAAGTCCGTCGCGCTGTCCTATTCCGGCACGGGCGCGCCTGTGCTCGTCGCCAAGGGTTCGGGAGACGTCGCCTCGCGAATCCTCGAGACCGCGCGTGAACACGATGTGCCGGTGGTCGAAGACGGTCAGCTCGCGGCCGTACTCAGCCAGGTCGATCTCGGCGACGAAATTCCGCCTGCGCTTTACGTCGCCGTCGCCGAAGTCCTCGCCTACGTCTACCGTCTTTCCGAATCGATCGACCAGCGAAGCTAGCTCAGGGGCGCGCGCTCGTCTCGCCTCCGGTGCTGCGTTATCCTCGTCGCCGCAACGAGTGGGGAAGGCGATAGCCGTCAATGAAACGAGAGCAGGCCCTTGAGCAACTGAGCTTGCGTGTATCGCATCTCGCCTTCGGTATCGACCCTGAAATCGATGAACTCCTCGCGGAGATCCGCAAGGCCGTTCGCGACAACGCCTCGGGCAATCGCCTCGCTGACCTGTCCTCGACGCTGGCGCGCACGCTGCTCAGCACGTCGGGCATCGATCTCGACAACCAGCGCGTCGACGCCGCGGGCTACGACCTCTCCGGGCTGCGCCGCCTGATCAAGTCCATGCCCGTCGAAAGCGATGAGCAGGAGCGCATGAACGGCCTGGTGCGCAAGGCCGCCGCGGGCCAGAACGCGGCTTCACGGCAGAAGGCGCTCGTAGAACTGCTCGGTGCGGCGGCCGCTGCGCTGCACGTGGCGGCGGGCAATGAGCGCAGTCAGGGCCGCGTGCTCGGTTGGCTGGGCAAGAAGCCGTCGGGCGAGGACCAGCGCTATGTCTCGCTGTTCTCGGCGCTGCTGCAGCGTCTCGTCGACCACATCGATGTGTTCAACGGCAGCGCCGTGCGCAGCAGCGAGATTCGCGAAGCCCTCGAGCACATTCTCCATCCGTCGCAGGCCGAAGCCCTGCTCATCGAGGTCACGGAGGAGATCGAGCGCATCGATGCGCGAATCCGCGCCGAGCGCAGTCAGACCTCCGATTTTCTGGGCGATCTGCGCGAGCGTCTCGACGGCTTCGAAGGCGTGATCGACCTGCTGGCGGACGGCTCGGATCGTTCCCTCGAGCGCTCGGAGCGGCTGCAGAGCGAGGTGGAGAGCGATGCACGCTCCATCGACCAGGCCACGGCAAAGGCCGTTGCGGCGGGCCTGCACGACATGCTCAGCAGCGGACTTGCGCGAATTACCCGACGCCTCGCCGACCACGTCGTCGCCGAGCGTGAGCAGCACGAGCAATCTACCGCTCGCGTGGAGGAATTGAAGGAGCGCCTGGCGACGCTCGAAGACGAGGCGGACATCCTGCGCGCCGAGCTGCGCAACAAGAACGACCTGGTGCTCAAGGACGCGCTGACCGGCGCCTACAACCGCGCCGGCTACGAGGAGCGTGCGAAGGAGCTCTATGCGCGCTGGCAGCGCTCCGGCGCGTCGCTGGCGCTCGTGTTCGTGGACTGCGACAAGTTCAAGCAGATCAACGACACCTTTGGCCATACGGCGGGCGATCTCGTGCTGGTGAAGCTCGCAGAGATCCTGATGGCGCGGTCGCGCGCCAGCGACATAGTCTGCCGCTTCGGCGGCGACGAATTCGTCGTGCTCCTGCCGGACACGCGGGTGGCCGGCGCCGAGGTCTTCGCACGAAGCTGCTGTCAGGAGATCGCCGACGCGGGCTTCAACGACAACGGACGGCCGCTCCAGGTGTCGATCTCCTGCGGAGTTTCCGAGCTGCGCGAGGGCGACGAGTTCGAGGACGCGGTCGCGCGGGCCGATGCGGCGATGTATGCAGCCAAGGGCATGAGCGGCATCAGGGTCGCAGTCCAGGCGTGAGCGCGTCGCCTGTTTTCCGAAGAGCAGACACGCCGCGGTGGGTGAAATGAGTACGGAAGACTGGAAAAAGCGCTATCTGCGCGAGTCGGGCGACTGGGAGGCGGCCGAGAAGATCCTCCGCCGCGGCGTCGCGCGTCTGGCCATCGCCGGGATGGGCAATACGAAGGCGCTCGACAAGGCCCTCGGCAAGGTGCAGAAGACCCTCAAGAGCGGGAATGACCGCGAGCTTGAGCGCGCCATCGACGAGGTCAGCCGCATCGTGCAACGCCTCGAAGACGAGCAGCACGCGGAGCATGCGCCCGTCGAGGCGCCGGCGGGCGCGCAGGGCATGGGTGCCCGCGAATACTGCGAGGCCCTCGTCGACGCGCTCAAGCTGAGCGCCGAAGATGCGCAGCGCATCGCCGCCTTCCGTCGCCGCCTGCAGCGACTGAATCCCGAACAGTGCGTCGAGCAGCTCGCCCTCGAGCTCAGTGATCTGCTGCGCGAGGCAGAAGGGGCCGCGGCCAGTGCCGCGCCGAAGAAGTCAGACGACGAAGTTCAGGATGTGCTCCTTGCGCTGGTGAACGAGGTCGCCGTGCTGCAGCCCAGCCTTGGTGCCCTGCAGACGATCCGCGAAACGCTGCAGAGCGATCGCAGCGACGACTGGCATGCGGTGCTCTCGCGCATCGTCGGCGAGATCCGCTCGATCGTGCAGCAGATCACCGCCGAGAAGAAGGCCCTCGAGGCGCTGGTGCGCAGCGTCAGCAGCGAACTCGGAGAACTGGTCGGCGTCATTCAGGCCGACCTCGGCAGTCTTCACAGCGGGCGCTCCGATGCGGAGCGGCTGCACACGCTCATGGACGAAGGTGTGAGCGCGATCCAGGAGCGCATCGAATCCGAGTCGGATATCGAACGTCTCAAGGAGGGTGTGAGCCGCTCCCTGGGGGGCATCCGCGTCGCCATCACCGAGTTCGCCGAGAGCGACGCCGCGCGCCTCGCGGAGGCGGAGGCGCGCAATCAGGAGCTGCTGCAGCGCGTGGAGCGCATGGAGAAGGAGTCCGATCAGCTGCAGACGCGCCTGGATCGCAACCGCGAGCTGCTCCTGCACGACACGCTGACCGGCGTGCGCAGCCGCCTGGCCTACGACGAATCGCTCGCCCAGGAGCTTAGCCGCTTCCAGCGCTACGGCGAAGTCTTCAGCCTCGCGGTCATCGACATCGATTTCTTCAAGTCGATCAACGACACCTACGGCCACAGCGCCGGCGACAAGGGTCTGCAGCTGGTGGCGCGTCAGATCGCGCAGCGCGTACGCGAAACCGATCTACTGTTTCGCGTCGGCGGTGAGGAGTTCGTGCTGATGCTTCCGCATACGGGCCTGGCGCAGGCGAAGGTGCTGGTCGAGGAGGTGCGCGCGGCGATCGGCGCCAGCGCCTTCCACTTCGATGGCAAGCCGGTGACGATCACGCTGAGCGCCGGGGTGACCGAGGTGAAGCCCGAGGACACGGTGGATTCGCTGTTCAGTCGCGCCGACGACGCCATGTACCGGGCCAAGAAGGGCGGTCGCAATCAGCTCGTGAGTTTGTCCTGACCACTCTGGGCGGCGCTTCCCTGGCAAAGCCGCAGAGGCGCTACCTATTTCAATAGCTCCAGGTCCAACCAGACCAGGCGGTGGTCCGAGGAGGCGCTGCGGCTCTCGACCAGGCGATGCAGCGCGTCACCCGGCGGTGGCCAGAAGACGCCTGCGTCGCGCACGGCCCAGCCCCTGCGGCTCGGAATCACGTAGTCGGCGCGCATACCCCACGCCGCCGTGTGCGCGGGCCCGAAGGGCGAGTCTGCCCGATTGGCGCGACCCCCGTCGCTTGTGGGCAGACGGCCGCGACGTACGCGGTCGTGCCCCAGCAGTTCGGCAATGCCCTCGCGACGCGCGTCGCCTTCCTCCATCGAGGCGTTGAGGTCACCGAGGATCACGAAGCGCTCGTCGCCGAGGCCGCCGCGCCCGCCCTGGTCGTCGTAAATGTAGGCGCCGCTTTCCGCGTCGATGTAGTCGCTCCAGAAGCGGATCTCATCGTGATTGCGCCGCCCGTTGCGATCCTCGGGGCCGTCGAAGACCGGCGGCGTGGGGTGGCTGGCAAGGACATGGATACGCTCGCCGTTGACCGTGACGGGCACATCCCAGTGCGACTTCGACGACAGGCGCAGCTTCTGCTGCACGTTTTCGGGATACCATAGCTCGCCCTCCTCATCGCGCATGTCGGCCATCAGGTTGTCCGGCATGTCTTTCCACAGGAAAGTCTGGAAGCTGCGGATCGCGGCGCTGTCGATGGGATAGCGACTGAGCAGTAACATGCCGTACTGACCGGGATACAGGCCATAGCCGAAGGCGTCGTTGCCAGTCCCCGAGGCCTTGCCGTCGCGATCGAGATCCATGCCCGAATCGACGCCGGTGTTCACCGGTCCCTGGTAGTAGTAGGGATAGTCGATGGGCTCCGTGCCTGCGTGCGGCTGGCGCAGGTAATTGCTGAGGAACGGGATGACGCCGCGCTCAGGGTCCGGGTGATAGTCGAACTCGTTGAGCAGGATGATATCGGGGCGCACGCGCTGGATGATCTCGGCGATGTTGCCGATCTGCGGGTGATCGCTGTTGCCGAGGGCGGCGGGGAGTTCGTGTCCGCTGGGCGTGACGCCGCGATCGACGTAGTTTCCGCCTTCCATGCTCACGTTGAAGGTCGCGACGCGGATGATCCGGCCGCCCTCCTCGGCCCGCGCGGGCATCAGCCCGAGCACCGAGCAGAGTAAGAACAGCAGTACGCGGGGCAGGGGCGGGCGGGGCACGCAGACTCCATGGAGCAACAGCAATCCAGCAACATCGGGCACGCGAGCTTACCACTGCCCGCTCGCGCCTCGCTGCGTGGCAGCGCAGCGCTGCGATCTTTGAGTACACTGCGACCCTTCGCAGGATCGGTACAGGAAATACGCCATGACGGTAGATCGCGCGCAGCTTCGGGAGCTGCTGTCCGGCGATATCCTCGACTTTTTCGTTCGCCTCGGTCTGATCGTGATCGCCGTGGTCGCCTGCGAACGCATCTTTGCGCCCTTCATCCCGCTGATGACCTGGGGGCTGATCCTTGCCGTATCGTTCTACCCGCTGCACTGCGCGCTGCGCGAAGGTACGGGCCTGGGCTCCGGCAGCACCGCGACGCTGCTCGTGCTCGCCGCGCTCCTGCTCCTTGGCATCCCCTCGGTCGTGCTCGGAACCTCCTTCGCCACGCATATCTTCGACGTGATCGGCGACTTCAATGCCCACGAAATCGAGATTCCCGAGCCCGCTGCGAGCGTTCGCGACTGGCCGATCGTTGGTGAGCGCGTGTTTCAGGCCTGGAATCTCGCCGCGACGGATCTGCCGGCACTGCTGGAAGAGCTACAGCCGCAGCTCGGCGAGCTGAGCCGGAAGGTGCTGGCCTCGGCGGCCGGCACCGCCGGTACGCTGCTGTTCTTCTTCGGCGCCATGATCGTCGCCGGCATCATGATGGCCTACGGCGAGGAGGGCTCCCATTCCACGCAGCGCATCTTCCGCCGCCTTGCCGGGTCGGGCGACGGCGAAGCGCTGCATCGCCTGGCCACGCTCACGGTGCGGTCCGTGGCGCTGGGCGTGGTCGGGGTGGCGGTGATTCAGGCGGTGCTGCTCGGCATCGGTTTCCTCCTTGCGGGAATTCCCGCTGCGGGCCTGCTCGCGCTGCTTGTTCTGGTGCTCGGCATCCTCCAGCTCCCTGCGCTGCTCGTGTCGCTCCCGGTCGTTGCGGCGATCTGGGGCATCGGCGACCACGGCACGCTGGTCAATGGTGTGCTCACGGTTTACCTGCTGCTCGCCGGGGCTGCGGATAACGTGCTCAAACCGATGCTGCTCGGCCGTGGCGTCGACGTCCCCATGCCCGTGGTGCTGCTCGGCGCGCTCGGCGGCATGGTGGGCGCTGGTATCGTCGGTCTGTTCATCGGCGCCGTAGTGCTCAGCGTCGGCTACCAGGTGTTCATGGGCTGGGTGGATCAGCAGCCCGCCGATGCACTCTTGCCGTCGGAAGACGTCGCGGACCGGGCCGAAGGCAAAGCCGTCTGAGCGTGCTCGTCGCCGTGAGCCGGACCCTGCTGCGCAGGCTGAAGCCTGTCTCTCTGCTGAGCGCAGGGGTGCTGCTTTCGGCCTGCACCACGCTTGGGCCCGAGTATCTGGAGCCTACGCCCGAGTGGCTGGCTGCCTGGCAGCCGGGACTCTACGGCCAGTACGATGCTGCCGGGTCCAGCGCCGCTGCTGCGGCGCGTGATGCCAATGCCGCCGGGCCGTTGTCGGACTGGTGGCGGCGCTTCGAGGACCCGCAGCTCGAGGCGCTGGTGAGCGAGGCGCTGCGTGCCAGCCCGACGCTGCAGCTCGCCGGCCTGCGTATCGTCGAGGCCGGAGCACGTTTGCGCGGTGCCGAGGCGCTGCGCCTGCCGCAGCAGCAGACGCTGCAATCCACCGCTGCCTATCTGCGCCAGCGTCGCAGCGACGGCCTGCTCCCCGCCAGCGACAACAGCTTCGGCAGCTACGACGCCACGCTTGCTGCAGGCTGGGAGCTCGATTTCTGGGGGCGCTTCCGGCGCGGCATCGAAGCGGCGGACGCGGCCTGGCTGGCCTCCGTGGCCGCCCAGCGCGACGCCCAGGTCCTTCTGATCGCGCGCACCGCCGAGCTCTATTTCGCCTGGTGCAGCACGCAGCTGCGCATCGCCATCGCGCGCGAGAACGCTGATATTCAGAAGCGCAGCTTCGAGATCACCACGCGCCTTTTCGAGCGCGGCCAGGAATCGGAGCTGGACCTGCAGCAGGCGCGGACGCAGTACCTGGCCACGCTGGCGACGATCCCCGATCTAGAGCGGCAGCTCACGCAGCAGCGCAATGCGCTGGCGCTGCTCCTGGGGCGCCCGCCGGGACCGCTTGCCGAGCTTGGCCGTGCTGCAAGCGCGCTGCCGGTCTTCGATCCCGTCAGCATTCGCGAGCTGCCGGCGCAGCTGTTGTTGCGTCGTCCCGACGTGCGCGCAGCGGCCTGGCAGGCGGCCGCCCAGTCGGCGCAGATCGGCATTGCGAGCGCGGAACTCTATCCGGCGATTTCGCTCTTCGGCAGCTTCGGCTGGGCCGGCGACAGCCTCGGGATCACGCGCGACGGCACGACCTTCGCCGCCGGGCCGGCGCTGCGCTGGAATATCTTCGACTACGGTCGCATTCGCGCCAACATCCGCGTGCAGGATGCGCGGCTGCAGCAGGCGCTGCTCGCCTTTGACGTGAGCGTCCTCGACGCGGCGCGCGAGATCGATGATGCCGCGGTCGCCGTGGTCAAGACCGCCGAGGCGAGCGCGGTGCTGGCGCAGTCGCGCGCGGCAGCGCAGCGCTCGCTCGAGCTTGCCAACCGTCGCTATCAGGAAGGCTACGCGGACTTTCAGCGCGTGCTCGACGCGCAGCGCGCGCTGTTCACGCAGGCCGAAAGGGAACTGCAGGCGCAGAGCGCGCACATCTTCGCGGTCATCGCTCTGTACAAGGCGCTCGGCGGTGGCTGGCAGTCGATGCCACTCGAGGCCATGATCCCCGCCGAGGTCCGCCAGCAGATGCGCGAGCGCACGAACTGGGGCGAGCTGCTGCAGGGATCACCGCCTGCGAATCTTGAAGACGCCGACTCGATGGGCAGCCGGAATGAGGAACGCTGACGATGAACGATGAGACGGAGGTCGAGGCGGCCCCGCGGGCCGGCGGCGCGGCGCGGCGCGGCGGTCTGGTGATCGCCGTTCTGATCGCGGCATCGCTGGCCTGGTATCTGGCGTCCGATCGCTATGCGCCATATACGGACCAGGCCCGAGTCCAGGGCTACGTGATCGCCATTGCGCCGGAGGTCTCCGGGCGCGTGACCCGCGTGCTGGTGGCGAACAACGATGAGGTGGAGGCGGGACAGCCGCTCTTCGAGGTGGACGATTCGCAGTACCGCATAGCGCTGGCGCGCGCCGAGTCCGATCTCGCCAACGCGCGCAGCCAGGTGCAGGCCGGCGACGCGGCGGTGGAGGCGGCACGCGCGAGCCTGCGTGCGGCCGAGGCGAGTGCCCTGCGCGCGCGAAAGGACTACGAGCGCCTCAGCCGCCTGCGCGAAGACGATCCGGGAACGATTTCCCTTCGGCGCCTCGAAGGATCGCAGGCCTCCCTCGACCAGGCGCTGGCGAGAGTCACCGCCGCGCAGGCGGATATCCAGCGGGCGATTGAGCAGAAGGGCGGTGACGATGAGGCCGAAAACGCGATTCTCCTGGCGGCGCAGGCCTCCGTAGAGAAGGCGCGTCTCGATCTCGAGCGCACCGTGGTGCGGGCCGCATCGCGGGGCCTGGTCACGGATCTGCGCGCCGATGTGGGTCAGTATGCGGGCACGGGCGCGCCGGTTATGACGCTGATTGCGATCCACGACCTGTGGATCAGCGCCAACTTTACCGAGAACAACCTCGGCCACATGCTCGATGGCTCGCCGGCGGAGCTGGTGTTTGACGCGGTGCCGGGGAGGGTCTTCGCGGGCCGCGTGCGCAGCGTCGGCCTCGGCGTCAGCAGCGGACAGGCACCGCCGCCAGGGACACTGCCCTCCGTGAGCAACAGTCGCGACTGGCTGCGCCAGGCGCAGCGTTTTCCCGTGGAGGTCGGATTCGCTGCTGATGATCCGCAGCTGCGCCGACAGCTGCGGATCGGGGGTCAGGCCTCGGTCATTGTCTACAGCGACGAAGCGGCGCTCACGCGCTGGCTCGGGCGTCTTTATATCCGCCTGATGAGCTGGCTGTCCTATGCCTACTGAGGCGGCGTCTGCCGCCGCGAGGAGGGGCGCCGAGTGTCGCGCCCTGCGCTTCGCGCTCTCGGTGGCACTGGCGCTTGCCGCGGCCTACGCGATCGCTTTTCCGCTGCCTTACCTCGCACCGCTGTTCGCGGTCTTCCTGTCGGCGATGCCCGGGCCGCCTCCGCGTTTGCAGGCACTGCTTGGCCTGGTCCTGGTCATGGTCGTGTCGCTGACCGTGGGCGTGCTGCTGATTCCCCTGCTTCACCACTATCCCTTCGCGGCGGTCCTCGTCGTCGCCGCGGGGCTCTACCTGTCGATGTATCTGACGGTGATCCGCGGCAAGCGCATGCTCGGGCTTTTTCTCACCGTGGGCTTCACGCTGATCTCCGTCGCCGGTTACCTGTCTCAGGCGCTGGCCACCGCGCTGATCGGCTCGCTGGTACTCGCCATCGTCACGGCGGTGCTCTGTCAGTGGCTGGTGTACGCCTTGCTGCCCGATCCGGCGGCAGCGGCGGGTCCGGCTGAGGCAGCGGCGAGCGAGGCGCAGTCCAACTGGCTTGCGCTGCGCGCCACACTGATCGTGCTGCCGGCCTACCTGCTGGCCCTGAGCAATCCGCAGCAATACCTGATGACAATCATGAAATCCGTATCGCTGGGTCAGGAGGCGTCGGTGCTCGATGCGCGACACGCCGGTCGCGAACTGCTCGGGTCGACTTTCGCCGGCGGGCTGCTGGCGGTGCTGCTGTGGTCCGCGCTGTCGATCCATCCCAGTCTGTGGATGTACACGCTATGGATGGCGGCCGCGTCGCTCTACGTCGGCTGCAAGCTGTTCCGCGTACTGCAGACTACCGTCGCGCCGTCGTTCTGGATAAATGCCATCGTGACGATGCTCATTCTCCTCGGCCCGGCGGTCGAAGACAGTGCCAGCGGCCGGGACGCGCTGAGCGCCTTCGCATTGCGCTTCGCTACCTTCGTAGGCGTCACACTTTACGCCTGGTTAGCGATTGCAGTGCTGGAAGCCTGGCGCGAGCGTCGCCTCGCGCCTGCACCGGTCTGATACGTCCTCGAGAACGCTGTTCGCAGATTCTCAGCGCTGATCGGGCGTCATGAACTCCAGCTGCGAGATCGCCACGTCGACGCGGCGCGCCTCGCCGATGGCGATCAGGCCGATGCGTCGCAGACGGGCCGCATTGAGCGGCCGGTCCGTTCGATGCGCGTCGAAATCCGCAAAGTGCAGATGATGCGTCTTCCAGTGCGAAGTGCTTGCAAGCGGCGCGCGGTAGCTCTGCCAGGGCCGGCTCAGCTCGGAGCTGCGCAGGTTGATCGCGTAGGCGCCGCCGTCGCCGCGCAGCGTGACCGCGATGCCGGTGAAAGCGCTGGCATCGAAGTCCTGCCCGTCGGGCGCCAGGTCGAGCGAGCACTGAATGAAACCGCCGTTGTTGGCGAGACTCACCGTTCCGCTGAGCAGCAGGGCAGGGCGACCGGCGGCGAGCCGGTGCTCCGCGCTTCCCTCGGATACGCCGCCCATGACCCGGTCGCTGAAAAAACGCCAGCGCTGGCCGTTGCTGGCGCAGTCGCTGCGCGTGAAGTCATCGATGAGGGCGTTGTGCAAAGCTGTAATCCCGAAAAGGCGCCTTGAGCGCGCGCATGTGCGCTTATACGCTCACAGCGCGGCGGGCGATTTCGCGTCGTCGTTCTTGACTGCGCTTACCGAGCGCGGATTGGCAGCTCCAGGAAGCGCTCGTATCAACTATCTCGCCCATGCTCTGCTCGCCGAACCGCACGCCTACAGCGTGATCGGTAACGTGGCGGGCGACCTCGTGAAGGGCCGGATCGAGGATCACCGACTGCACCCACGCGTGGCCGATGGCGTGCGCCGCCATCGCCGCGTGGATGCGCTGACCGACGCCCATCCTCGCTATCGCGCGCTGGTCTCGGCGTTCCCCGTGCGCTACCGCCGCGTGGCGCCGATCGTGCTCGACGTTCTCTTTGATCACTATCTGTCGCGGCTGTGGACACGGGTGACGGCGATCGATCGCGACGACTTCATCGACGGCGTATACGCGGTGTTGACGCAGCACGGGGCGCCACTGCCGGAGACGCTCGCCGAGCGCGCGCCCGTCTGGGTGGCCGCCGACTGGCTGAGAGCCTACGGCAGCCTGGAGGGCGTGGAGGCCGTTCTCGGCCGTCTTGGCGCGCGGGCGCGGCGACCCCTGCCGCTGCTCGCCGCATACGAGGCCGCCTGCGCGTTGGAGGACGAACTGCAGGCCGGCTTTATCGAGGTGTTTGGCGACGTGCGCGCGGCCCTACAATGAGCGCTCGCAGTCACGCTGGACATTGTCATGACCCTCACCGCTGAACTCAGCCTGTATCCGCTGCGGGACGACTATATTCCGGTCATCCAGAGCTTTATCGACGGCCTGAACACGCGTCCGGACCTGGTCGTCGTCACCAATGCCATGAGCACGCAGCTCAGCGGCGAGCACGATGCCGTGATGGCGGCGGTCAGCGAGACGCTGCGCGCGAGTGCGCAGCGCTTCGGCGCGCAGGTGCTCGTATGCAAGTTCATCCCCATGGCGCTGGACATCGCCTGACGATGGCAGGTGAGCGCTCGGCCGTGTTCGAGGGCGTGCGCGACTCGCTGCCGTTGTTCGTGCCGGCGATTCCCTTTGCGCTCGTGTTCGGTGTCGTGGTCGGCGAGTCGTCGATCGCGCCCTGGCTGGGCTGGAGCTCCTCGCCGCTGATCTTCGGCGGCGCCGTACAGATCACGCTGCTGACGCTGCTCGGCGAGGGCGCGGGCGTAGCCGCCGCCGTCACTGCGGCGCTGATCGTCGGCGCGCGGCACCTGCTGTACTCGGTCACCATGGCGCCGCGCTTCGCCGCACAGCCGCGCTGGTTTCGCTGGGTCGGCCCCTATGTGCTGATTGACCAGGTGTTCGCGCTGTCGATGCTTCGCCGCGACGATGACCCGGCGCGCTTCCGCCGCTACTTCCTCGCCGCCGGATTCACCTTCTGGACGCTGTGGATGATCTTCACGGCGCTCGGGCTGTTCGTTGGACCGCTCGTTCCCGCCGCGTGGCAGCTGGCCTTCGCGGCGCCGGTGCTGTTCACGGCCCTGTTGGTAATGGCCATCGACCGATGGGAGAAGGTGGTCGTTGCGCTGGTGGCCGCAGGCGTCACGATGGCCTTTGCCGAATTGCCCAATCGCTTCGGTCTGCTGCTGGGGGCGCTGCTCGGTATCGCCGTCGGTCTGGTCATGGACCTGCTGCGGCGGAGATAGGTCGCATGCCTCGAACCCGGATTTCAAGGCGTCGACAGCGGCGCGGTTTCACCCGCCCATGAGCGCTTTCATCGCCATCCTTATCACCGCACTCGGCACTTATGCCAGCCGCGCGATCTTTATCGTGGCTCTGGCCCAGCGCCGCTTTCCCCCGCTGGCGCTGCGCACCCTCGAGTACGTTGCGCCAGCCGTGATGGGCGCACTGATCGTGGCCATGCTGACCACGGCGGAAGGCGAAGTACGCCTCGGCGCAGCGGAACTGCTCGGTCTCCTCGTCGCGGCTGCCGTGGCCCGCGCCACCCGCAATCACGTGCTCACCCTGTTCGCGGCGATGGCGACCTTCTGGATCGTGAACGGACTCTTCTAGCGCGCCGGGCACCGCTTCCGACTAGAATTCGTACGACGGGCGCGGGCGCGACGGCGGGGGGTCGAAAGAGCCAAAAGAGCCGAAAGGGCCGCCGTGTGCCCCGCGTGACGGGCACTGGGGTGCGCAGGATGGGACTGGACGATGACTGAGACAACAACTGAGCCTGAAGGGCACAACGATGACGGCGTTACCCGCCGCGATTTCATCCACGACGTGGCGCTCGCGGGTATCGGCGCCGCTGTCGGCCTGAAAGCCGGATCGCTGGTCGCTGCGCCGGCGGACGCGGCGACCGCTCCGGCGGCCTCTGCAGGCGTCTACTACCCGCCGACGCTGACCGGACTTCGCGGTTCGCATCCCGGGGCCTTCGAGTCCGCGCACGCCCTCGCTCGCGAGGGGGTGACCTTTCCGAAGGCGACGGCGTCGTCCGAGTCCTACGATCTCGTGGTGGTCGGCGCCGGCATCAGCGGCCTCGCCGCGGCTTACTTCTACCGCCAGAAATACGGCGAGGACGCGCGGATTCTGCTCCTGGACAACCACGATGACTTCGGCGGGCACGCCAAGCGCAACGAGTTTCACCAGGGCGACCGTATGCGCCTGGCCTGGGGCGGTACCGTCAACATCGAGTACTGGAGCTACAGCGACGTGGGTCTTGGCCTGTTGCGCGAGCTGGGCGTGGACCTCGAGCGCATGCTCGACAAGCTGGACTACAACTGGGGCGACAGCGAGACGGGTCTCGACGCAGTGACCTGGTTCGACCGCGACAGCTTCGGGCGCGATGCGCTCGTGCCGCGAGACGTGATCCCCTACGTCACCGCCGACACCACGCGGGAGGATCTCGAGGCCGTGCCCGTCTCGAGCGAGGATCGCGAGGCGCTCTACGCCCTCGCGACGCAGCGCAGGGACGTGCTCGAAGGGCTCGACGATGCGGCGCGCGAGCGCTGGCTGCACAGCACTTCCTACACCGATTTTCTGCAGCAGCATGCGGGACTCAGCGAGGACGCGATGCGCCTCTTCGCGCAAAGTACCGTCGGCATCTGGGGGGTTCGTGCCGAACACCTGTCGGTGGCCGAAGCGCTGGAGCAGGGATTGCCGGGCGCGCGG
Source organism: Halieaceae bacterium (assembly GCA_036351355.1). GTDB lineage: Bacteria > Pseudomonadota > Gammaproteobacteria > Pseudomonadales > Halieaceae > Congregibacter. The sequence goes on along the minus strand of JAZBOX010000061.1, from coordinate 58,777 downwards.
TTGCTGGGCTTCAACGCCAACGACGCGCTCGAGGACGAGCACGGCCCCGCGGCCATGTTTCCCGACGGCAACGCGACGATCGCGCGACTGCTGGTGCGGGCGCTGATTCCCGGTGTCTTTCCCCCGGTCGGCGATGCCAGCGAAGCCGAAGCCATCGTCCGCGCCACGGCCGACTACGGCGAGCTCGATCGCGCCGATGCGCCGGTCCGCCTGCGCCTGAACGCCACGGTGCTCCATGTTGCCAACAGCGCCGATGGCGTCGAGCTGAGCTACTTCCGCGATGGCCAGATGCATGCTGTTCGCGCCCGGCGCAGCATCCTCGCCTGCTACAACCGCATCATTCCGCACATCTGTCCGGGCCTTCCCGAGGCTCAGAAGCGCGGGCTGGCACAGTGCATCAAGCGCCCCATGGGTACGGTCAACGTCGTGCTGCGCGACGGGCAGGCGATCCAGCGCTCAGGGATTTCCGCTGCTCATCTTCCCGGCAGCATGCTGCAGGGTGTCAGTCTGGTCACGGGTATTCGCACCGATGACTACGAGGACGACTGGGATCCGCGTAGGTCCTGCGTGCTGCACTTCTTCTTCGGCGTGGGCCCCGAGAATCCCGCCGGCATGGACATGGTGCAGCAGAGTCAGGCGGGACGAAAACGCCTGCTGGAGATGAGCTTCGCCGACTTTGAAGCCGAGGTGTATCGCGTCTTGCGCGGCGTGTGGGGCGATGCGGGACTCGATCCCGAGCAGGATATCCTCGCGATCACCGTGAACCGCTGGCCCCACGGCTACGCACGCGATCTGATGGATCTGGAGGACCCGGCCTGGCTGGCCAGTCCCGGGCCCTATGAAGTCGGTCGCAGGCCCTTTGGCAATATCGCCATCGCCAACTCCGATTCCGGCGCCGACGCCTACACGCACACGGCGATCGACCAGGCCTGGCGCGCGGTCAACGACCTGCCGGCCTGATCGCCGCACTCAGCTCCTGGCCGTCGTCGGGCCCTCAAACCATGCGATGCAGGGCGCAGAGCTTGTTGCCCGCGGGGTCGCGAAGATAGGCCAGGTAGCGCTTCCCTGAGGGGCCCTCGCGCACGCCGGGCGGGGCCTCGCAGGCCGTGCCGCCATTGGCCAGGCCTGCGGCATGCCAGGCGTCGGCGGCCTCGGGGGAGGGTGCGCTGAAGCCGATGGTGCTGCCGTTACCGGGACCGGCCGCGCCGCCATCGAGAGGGCGCGTCAGGAGAAAGACGCCCGAGCTCGTGCGGTAATAGCAGCGACCGGCGTCATCCATCACGCCCGGTCCATGGCCGAGCGCTGCGAGCGTGGCGTCGTAGAAGGCGCGTGACGCCTCCATATCGTTTACCCCGAGGGCGACGTGGCTGAACATGGCTGACCTCCCGTGTTTCGCGTAGCTATTGCAAGGCCTTCGGGAGCATCAGGTTTTCGAGGCCGCGTAGATGCCGGCGATGGCCGCGTCGAGCATCGCGTTGAACTCGTCGTCGGTCTGCTGTGCGGAGAGGCCCTCCGAGAGTGCTCGCGAGAAGCTGGCGACCATGCCGTGATTGCGGCTCAGGCGCTCATTGGCCTCGTCGCGACTGTAGCCGCCGGAGAGCGCGACCACGCGCAGCACGCGCGGGTGCTGGATGCAGGGCGTGTAGAAGTCGTCCTCTTCGGGCAGCGTGAGCTTGAGCATCACCGTGGTGTCTTCGTCGAGGGCGATGAGCTCGGCCAGCAGGCGCTCGAGCAGCAGGCGCTCGGCCTCGGCCTTGTCCGGACAGTGGATGTCGACTTCGGGTTCGATGATCGGCACCAGCCCCGCATCGGCGATGCGGCGGCCGATCTCGAACTGCTGCCTTACAACCGCGGCGACACCCTCGGCGTCGGCCTGCTTGATGACCGAGCGCATTTTGGTGCCAAAAATCCCGGCGCTCTTCGCCCGCGCCAGCAGGTCATCGAGCTCGGGCATGGGCTTCATCAGCTGCACGCCCTGCGCTTCCTCGGCGAGGCCCTTGTCGACCTTGAGAAACGGCACCACGCCTTTTTCGTCCCAAAGGTAGGAGGCTGTGGAGCGGCCGGCGACCTCGCGGTCCATCGTATCCTCGAAGAGGATCGCGCCGAGAATGCGCTCACCGGTAAAGGCCGGCGAGGTCATGATCCGCGAGCGCATCGCGTGCACGAGATCGAACATCTCCGCGTCGTTGCTCCAGTTGTCCTCGCTCAGACCGTAGAGGGCGAGTGCCTTGGGCGTGCTGCCACCGCTCTGGTCGAGCGCCGCGATGAATCCGTCGTCCCTGGCCAGCTTTTCGCGCTGCTGCTCGAAGTTGCTCATCTCATCCCCCTGTCTGTGTATCTCTGCCGATACGAGTCGTTGATAGCCGGCGCGGCGCCTGCCGCAAACCGGGACAAAATCATACCGCGCCCGGGCGCCCATTCACCATCGATCTGGTAACCGGCCAGCGCCGAGCTGTTCAAAGCGGTCACCCCGGCGTGTATGCTGCGCTGCCCCACGACCGACTAAAACCACTAATCAAGGAGTGAGGATGGCGCAGCCCAGCGAAGGTACAGCGACCGTGACCGCCCCTGCGGGTGCCGCTCCGTTTGCGGCCACCGATGGCTACAAGCGCTACGTGATCTGGCTGTTGTTCACGGTCTACGTATTCAACTTCGTCGATCGCCAGATCTTCACGATCCTGCTGCAGCCGATCAAGATGGAGTTCGGCTTCTCGGACGCGCAGATGGGGCTCCTTGGGGGCCTGGCCTTCGCCATCCTCTACTCCACCCTGGGGATTCCCATTGCGCGCCTTGCTGACCGCAGCAACCGCGTGAACATCATCGCCTTCTCCCTTGCCATATGGAGCGCCGCCACGGCGATGACGGGCTTTGCCCGGTCCTTTGCACACCTGCTCATCGCCCGCGTCTGCGTCGGTATCGGCGAAGCGGGCTGCAGCCCGCCGGCCTACTCGCTGATCAGCGACTACTTCGAGCCCGAGCGCCGCGCCCGCGCGATGTCGATCTATTCCATGGGCATCGGCGGCGGCATCTTCCTGGGTTTCCTGATCTCGAGCGTGATTGCCGATGCCTACGGGTGGCGGGCGGCCTTTTTCATCGTCGGCCTGCCCGGCGTCGCGCTGGCGATTCTCCTGCGCCTCACGCTGCGCGAGCCGCCCCGCGGATACTCGGAGCAACTCTCCGTGGCACACGAGCAGCCGCCGATCGGTCAGGCCGTGGCGGCGCTGTGGCGGCGACGCGCCTTCCGCCACCTGTCGCTGGCGGCGGCGCTGCACGCCTTCGTCGGCTACGGGGTGGGTTCCTTCGTGCCCGCCTTCCTCATCCGTACCTACGGCATGACCGTGTCCGAGGTCGGTTTTGCCCTGTCGATGATTTCGGCCTCGGGCATCATGGGCGGCATCTATCTCGGTGGCCATCTCGCCGATCACTATGCCAAGGCGAAAGGCGACGCGCGCTACTACATGTGGGTGCCCGGCCTGTCGACGCTGATCGCCGTGCCGATCTACCTCGGTGCTTTTCTGCTGCCCTCGCAGTTCGTTGCGCTGGCCCTTTATCTGCCGGCGGCCCTGCTGGGCTACATGTATCTTGGCCCGAGCTTTACCATGACCCAGAGCCTCGTCGGTGTGCGCGAACGCGCGCTGGCGGGCGCCGTTCTGCTACTGATCATCAACCTGATCGGCCTCGGCCTGGGACCGACGCTGGCGGGCTGGATCAGTGACCTCTATCGGCAGGCGCTCGTCGCCGGTGGTCTCGACGCGGCCCGGGCGACCGCCGAGGGCCTGCGCTACTCGCTGTGCACGATGATGCTCGTCGGCATCTGGTCCGCCATCCACTACTTCCTTGCCGCCAGGACGATCCGCGATGACATCGCCGCCGTGCGCGAGGAGCAGGCCGCTCCCGCCGTCGGCGCGAGCGCATGAGCGTCCACCGACTTTCCGCAAGCAGAGCGTGAACCACGCCCTTATTGTGCGAGAAAGGCGCGGTGAGGGGCTCGCAGGGCGCGCCGGTTGCGATAGAATCCGCGCTGTTGTTACAGCTCCTGCCCTGGAGCCACCGCGTGATGATGCGACGCGCCGGCTGGGCAGGACCGAAGCTATTCGATCCAGTGGGGAAGCACCGAATGAAGATTATGGTAGTCGACGACAGCAAGGCCATGCGCCTGATCGTGATCAAGACGCTCAGGGACGCAGGTTTTGGCGGTCACGACATCGTGCAGGCGGCAGATGGTCAGGAGGCCCTCGACCTGATTCTCGAGGACGAGCCCGACCTGATCCTGTGCGACTGGAACATGCCGAACATGACCGGCCCCGAACTGCTCGGCGCGCTCAAGGAAAAGGACATCACCCCGCCCTTCGGTTTTGTCACTACCGAGGCCACCCAGGCCATGAAGGAGCAGGCTGATGAGCTCGGCGCGAATTTTCTCATCGCCAAGCCCTTCACGCCGGATAACTTCGAGGACACGCTGGCTTCCTACATCAAGTAGGACCTGATCAAGTAGGACCTGTGCAGACAGGGCTTGCGCAGCTGGGGCCTGAAAGCGCGGGATCCGGACTGCGGCAACGCGAGGGCCGACCCAATGAGTCGGACTGCGTAATCGACGAACCGTCCCCAGGAGAACAATAAATGGCTGAAATCCCTCTGCCCGGTCCCGACGACCTGCGCCGGATGCTGGCAATGATGTACGGGCGTCTCGAAGTCAAGGAAGGTACACCGGTAAAGATCGAAGACGGTAAATGCGTCACCGCGATTTTTCTGAGCGACGACAACGTGCCACTGGGCGCGGCGCTGGCTGATTATCCTTTCGCCGCCTTTACCGGCGCCGCCATGACGCGTATTCCTCCCGGAGGCGCCGAGGACTGCGCTGATTCCGGCGAGCTCAGCGAGCCGATCTTCGATAACGTGCACGAGGTGTTCAACATCTGCTCGCGTCTGCTCATGGATGCCGATACGCCGCACCTGCGCCTTGGTCCGCTGTATGCGAAGGCGAGCGAGGTTCCCGAGAGCGAAGTCGCGTCGATCACGGCGGCGTCGCGCAGCGTCACCATGAATGTGGACGTACCGAACTACGGAGCGGGGAACGTCAGCTTCCTGGTCTTCTGACCCCGTATCTTCTGACCCCGTATCCTCTGACCCAGTATCCTCTGGCACAGGCGCGGCGCGTCACCGGCGCGCCCGTTACGCGGCCCTGTCTCCGGGGCCTCATTCCTCACGTCCCGCATCAATCAAGCGCTTGTCCTCTGGTCTATGCAGCGGGGCGCATCGGCGCGTTGCTATAGCACCACGTTGTGGTCGGTCAGTTCGTTGATGGCATCCACCAGGGTGTCGGCGCGGAACGGCTTCTGGATAAAGCTGTCGACCCCCGAATTCAATGCGCGCTCCAGATCGGCCCCATAGGACTGCGTCGATACCATCACGATCGGGAAGTCCGGCAGCGCCGGGTTGCTGCGCAGCGTCGATGCCAGGCCGATGCCATCGAGTTCGGGCATGTTGAGGTCGGTGAACACGAGATCCGGTGGGGTCTTCTCCGCCCATTCGATGGCTTCGAAGGGGTTTTCGAAGGTCTTCAGCTCGCAGTTGGTGGCGCCGAGCGCGGCTCGGTACATGCGCAGCACCGTGTTCGAGTCGTCGACGGCGAAGATCAGCGGACCGCTCTTCCTGGCCAGGGCCGCCAGGCTCCGTCGCACCAGATCGGCGAGGGCATCGCGTCCGGCATCGGCGAGTAGCGGTTCGATACGCTCGAGGAAATGCGGGTCGGGGTGTCGATCGAGATAATCGCCGAAAAGCAGGGCGAAGCGATTGTCGCGCAGCATACGCTCGAGTACGCGCATGCAGCCCGCGGTGCTGAAGGCCTCGACGATGCGCGAGGGCACCGGAGCCGGGTCGTCGAGCATGTTGCTGATACCCTGGAGCAGCGATTCGGACAGGTTTTTCTCGATGGCTCGCGCCGCTGCGACGCGCACGGATTCGTCGCGATCTGCGAGGCCGGCAGCAAGAATGTAGCCACCGCTCTTCAGCGGGAGCTTGCTCAGGGCTTCGTACACCGTAAAGCGAAGGTTGGCCAGCGGTGGCTCGCTGATCAGCAGGCGGCGCAGCGGTTTCAGGGCGCGCGAGTCCCGGGTTTCTCCGAGCACGGTGACCGCATGAATGGCAGCGTCATCGGAGAGTTGCTCGATTGCCCCGGGCAGCTCGATAAGCTGCTGCGCGGCGACGCGGGCGATCTCCGTCCGCGATATCGCCAGCGCCCCGATGGGCAGGTCGAGTATCCGGCCGAGGATGGCAACGGCCACCGCTCCCGGATGGGCGGCCAGAAGCCCGAGGATGCTCCGCTGCAGTTCGGCGGACTGGCCGCCGAGATGGGCGGCCACCAGCTTGCCCTTGAGCGCGTCGCCGCTGGCAAGATTCGAACGCAGCTCGTCGAGAAACTCCTGTTCCGCGAGCATGCTCGGTGCGCTGTTTCTTGTTGTTGTCATCATGGCGATTCGTTCAGCTCATCTCGTCGGCAGTGTCATCAACGCAGGCTGTAATAGAACGAGCGCAGGTGATCCTTGCGCTCGAACTGATCGGCAACGCCGTGCAGAGTCTCGGAAGAACCCACCACCAGGGCTCCGCGCGGTCTGAGCATGCGACCGAGGCGCTCGAAGAGCGCCTTGCGCGTGGCGAGGTCGAAGTAGATCGCCACGTTGCGACAGAAGATCACGTCGAAGGACCCCAGAAAGCTCATCGGCTCGAGCAGATTCGCCTGGCGGAAAGACGCCAGGGCGCGTAGGTCATCGCGCACGCGCCAGCGGTCGCCGTCGGGGATCATGTACTTGTCGCGAAGGGCCGCTTCCATGCCGCGCTCGATCTCGTAGTTACTGTAGCTGCCAATGCTTGCCGCGCGGATGGCCTTGTCGGAGATGTCTGTACCGAGAATCTTCAGGCGCGACAGCTCGCGCGCCGGCAGAACTTCCGCGCAGGCGATGGCAATGCTGTAGACCTCCTGCCCCGTCGAGCTCGCCGCGCTCCAGATCGACAGCGTTTCATGGCTGCGCAGGCGATCCATGGCATCGGGTATGAGCTTGTATTTGAGCATCTCGAAGGGTGCGCGATCGCGGAAGAAGGACGTCTCGTTGGTGCTGATCTCGTCGATGATGCGGCTTCGTACGCCGGGGTTCACGCTGGCCTTGCGGCATAGCTCGCCGTAGTCCTTCAGCGACAGCTCGTCGAGCAGGGGCCCCAGGCGCGTCTCTATGAGATAGCTTTTGCTCTGATCGAGCTGAATGCCCGAGACGCTGCGCACGAATTCGGCCAGATCGCGGAATTCCCTGTCGCTGACCGGATGCGCACTCATGGTCGACCCGCCGCCTGCATCAGCTGCGGCAGGTTGCCGAGCGCGAGTTGATAGTCTGCAGCCCCCAGCTTGATGGCCTGCTTGGGCATGCCGTACACGGTGCAGCTGGCCTCGGACTGGGCGATCGTCAGCGCTCCCTTGTTCTTCATCGCCAGCAGGCCCGCCGCGCCGTCGACGCCCATGCCCGTCAGCAGCATACCGACAGAGAGCTGGCCGAATTCTTCGGCGAGTGAGCGGAACAGGTAGTCGACGGCGGGCAGGCAGTGATTCTCCGCCGGGTCTTCGCGGAGCTGGATGCTGGCCTTGAGCCCGCGTTTGCTGATGCGCATCTGCCGCCCCCCGGGAGCGATGTACACCGTGTCGCGCTCGAGCGTGTCACCGTCGCGCGCTTCGCGCACGCTCAGCGGACACTGACTGTCGAGCTTCTCGGCCATCGCCGTGAGGAAAGGGGCGGGCATGTGCTGCACCAGGCAGATCGGCGGCAGCTGCCCTATTTTCAGCATCGGCATGATCTCGGCGAGGGCCTGTGGCCCGCCGGTCGAGACGCCAATGCCGATTACCTCGACGCGCCGCTGCCGGATCCGGACAACCGCCTCGGCAATGCTCTGGGAGAGCTCTGAGGGCCCGCAGGGGAGCGGCTGTGGCGCTGATGGCGACTTCCTCGCGGCCGCCTCGTCGCCGGATTTCGGGCGCTCTGCGCCGCCATTGGCGCCGTCACCATAGATGCGACGCTCAATCGAGTCGGCGCGCGCGACGCTCTGCTGATGCTTTGCGCGCAGCGGCTCCAGCTTGATCGTCAGCTGCTGCAGCAGGAAAGCCCGCGAGCGCGCGGCGTCGCTCTCCTCGGGCTTGGTGATAAAGTCGAAGGCGCCCTTCTGCAGTGCCTCGAGCGTGACCTTGCTCGAGGTCTTCGACAGCGAACTGATGATCAGCACGGGCAGCGAGGGGAAGTCGCGGCGCAGGTGAGCGAGCAGTTCGAAGCCGTCCATGACCGGCATTTCGAGATCGAGGAGTACGACGTCGGGCCTGAACTGGCGTACCTTGTCGAGGCCGTCGCGGCCGTTCTCGGCGCGCGCAACTACGCTGAAGCCGGGTATCTTGTCGATGGCCTCGGCAACGAGCAGTCGATAGAGCAACGTGTCATCGACGATGAGAGCCCTGAGATCGGCGCTGCTCCCGGGCCCCCGCGAGTTCATGCGTTTGGCGCCTTCATCGCGCCAGCCTGAACTGCTGCACGATCTTGCGCAGCTCGCGCGACATTTCGGACAGCCCCCGGGCATCGCCGTTGATCTTTTCCATCGAGCTGTCGATCGATCCCACCAGGCTGGTAACCCTGGCCACGTCGCCGGCAATCTCGTTGGCAACCTTGCTGGCCTCGGTGAAGTTCTCGTTCATCTGCGACACCGCGCCCGCCGAGTCGCCGATATTGCCGGCCATACTCTGCGTCGTGACCGACTGCTCTTCGACTGCGGTCGCGATCGACGACACGATCTCGCTGACTTCGCCGATCACGGTGCGGATGCTGCTGATCTGCTCGACGGTGGAGCCCGTCGATTCCTGAATCGCCTCGATGCTGCTGCGGATTTCTTCCGTGGCCTTGTTGGTCTGCTGCGCCAGGTCTTTCACTTCCGAGGCGACGACGGCGAAGCCCTTGCCAGCCTCACCGGCGCGCGCAGCCTCGATCGTGGCGTTCAGGGCCAGCAGCTTGGTCTGCTCGGCAATCTCGATAATGACGTCGATGACCCGGCTGATTTCCGCCGACGCGCTGCGCAGCGCGTCGACCTTTTCGCTGGCCTCGCGCGCGTTGCCGACGGCGCTGACCGTGATGCCGCGTGCGCGCTCCGAACTCTCGGCGATCTCGCGGATCGTCGAGCTCATCTCGTCGGCACCGGTCGCCACCGAATGAATACTCGAGCTGGTCTGCTCCGCGGAGGCCGAAACCGTGGCAAGGGTGACGCTCATCTCCTCCGCTGCCGCGGCGACGCTTCGCGCGCGCTGCGTGGTGTCGGACGAATCGCGGGTCACGGAATCCGTATGCTCGTTCAGGGCCTGCGCCGTCGCATCGAGGCTGCCCGCGCTGTCCGCGAGGGCATGCGCGACCTGTTCGAGATAGTCGGCGAGCGTGTTGATGCCGGCGGCGAGATCGCCGAGTTCGTCGGCGCCTCGATGCTGCACGCGGGCGCGCAGGTCGCCCGTAGCCATACGCCCGGCCACGCCGGCCATCTCCACCAGTGGCATCGCGACGCGCCGTCCAACGAACCAGCCGACGAGCACGGCGGCGACGATCAGCAGCAGGGCCTCGATGATCGTGACGCGGCGCTGTGCGATCGGTCCCGCGGCGGCCTCCTCGCGTGCCGTGCGCACAAGCACGGACCAGCTCATGCCCGGGTAGCCCATGGCCCCCACCAGGTGGGCATAGCCGCTGGCCTGCACCTCACCCTTGCGCGCATGTGTGGTGTACATCGAGCCGCGCTCGCCGGCCACGGCGCGAGCGGCAGCCTCGACGCCTGCCTCGACCAGGTTCAGCGTCATGAAAGCATCGGTCCTGGTGACGCGCTCGACGCCCGAGCTTGTCGGGTCGAAGTCGATGATGATGCGACCCTCGCTGTCAAGGAGCGTCAGCTCCGTGCTGCCAAAGCCCCGCGCCTTCATGCTCTGGTAGGCGCTCTCGAAGATCTCCTCGACCGTGGCAATGTCGGCGAGGTTGTACCAGTAGCCGATGGTGACACCATCGCGCTCCACCGGTGCCGCAAAGCCGATCACTGCGCCGCTGTGGCCCGGATAGAGATCGCGCACGCGCTCGTCAATGTAAAGGTCCTTGATTACCGTGCCCGTCGAGCGATCGTTACCCGCCGCCGTGAAGGGTTGTCGCCGCGTGTAGTCGCCTCCGCTTACGCGAGCGAACCAGTCCTCGCCGCTGACGTCGCTGCCAACGAGGGTTTCGCTGAGGACAGGTGTGCCTTGAGCGGAACGCGAGTTCGCGGCGCGCACGCGACCATCGGTGTCGGCGAACAGCATCAGCGGATAGAGACCGTATTTTTCGACGTAGCCGTTCATGACCGCGGTCAGCTCTTCCGTGTCCTGCCGATGGCCATCGACGGCGCGGTTCAGACCGAAAGCCTGCACGTCGCCGTAGCGCTCGAAAAGGTTGCGGTCGATCGTGTCGGCGATCTGCGTCGCGAGCACTTCGTAGATGCCGAGGCTCTGGGCTTCCTGATCGTCGGCCGAGTCGAGCACGCTGAGGCCGAGAATGACAATCGGAATGGCGGTAAACAGGACCAGCAGTACCTGCAAACGCGTCTGCAGCTTGGTGGGAAGAAGATTCACGCTACTGTTCTCTGCGCTCCACTCAATGCGCGGCTGCGCCGCGGGGACCGTTCCGGCGCTCGTGCTCGACGCGCTGGGCCATTCCTGGCCATCGTGCTCGCGCTCTCAAACGGCCGCGAGAATACGGTCGATATTCAGCAGGCAGGCGAGGTCCTCGGGACGCTTGAAGACCGCGTCGAAGAACTCTCCGCGCACGCCCGAGATGTTCGCCGGCGGTGGCTCGAGGTCGTCGTGGCGTGCGGACACGATGTCATCCACATAGTCGACGAGCAGGCCGACGACGCCGCCGTCGTGGCGTACGACAACGATACGGCTGTCACTGTCGACTTCCTTGGGCTCGATGCCAAACACCACGCGCAGGTCTATCACGGTGATGACCTGTCCGCGCAGATTGGCGACGCCTCGGACCGAGATCGTGGTTTCCGGTACCTCGATGATCTTGAGCTGACACTTGATCTCCTGCGCGTTGGCAATGTCGATGGCGCAGACGAGTTCCTCGACGCGGAAAATGATCAGCTCTATGGCCGGAGCCGAAGAGACGTGCTGCCCGGACGACGCGGCGTTCGCTCTGCCTGCCTTGCTCATGCTGCCCCCTTCTGCGGGCCGTCACCGAGATACCGATGAAGGCTTGCCACGATCTCTTCCTTGTCGAGCTTTATCAGGTATTCATTGACGCCCGATGCGAATCCGTGAGCCTTGTCGACATCGCCGGCGAGACTGGTCACCGCGATCACCGGCAGATGCTTGTAGCGATCGTCGGCGCGCACGGCCTCCGTGAAGGCGAAGCCATCCATCACCGGCATCTCGATATCGGTCATGATCAGATCGATCTCGCTGCCGATACGTTCCAGCACCTGCAGCGCCTCCTGACCATCCTCGGCGTCCTCGACCTGGTAACCCATGTCTTCGAGGAAGGTGCGCAGGTGACCGCGGAAGAACGCTGAGTCCTCGACGATGAGGATGCGCTTGCTCTCGCCCCCGGCGGCGCCCTGCGACACGCTGGTGCGGTGCGTCCACTCGGGTTCGGCGGCCTCAACGATGCCGATGAGGTCGACAAGGAAGGTGGTTCGACCCTGGATGATCGCCGAGCCGAAGATGCCCGGCTGGCGGAAGGTCTCGTGATCGAATTCGACAGCCACGCGCACCGTGTCCTCAATCGACGACATGACAAGCCCCACTTCGCGCTTGTTGACGCTGAAGACCACGATGTAGGCCTCTTCGCCTTCGGCGAGGGGTTCTACGTTGGCGACATCGTCCATGGTGAACAGCACGAGAGAGCCGTCGCGGTAGATCATGCTGCGCCGCCGCCCGCTCACCTCGATGCGCGAGCGATCGATGTTCTCGATGCGTGTGATCAGCTGCAGCGGTATGGCAAAGGTTTCCTGCTGGCCACTCTTCACGAGCAGCAGCGACATCGTGTCCGTGCTGCTCTCGTTTTCCCTCAGCTTGCGCCGCGCCGTATCCAGTTCGTGACTGCGCGAGGCGTCGAGGGCGACAAATTTCGACAACTCGACGACGTCGAGGATCATCGCCACATCGCCGTCGCCCTGGATCGTTGCCCCGGCGTAGATTTCCTGCCCGCGGAAGTGGCTGTCGAGCGGCTTGACCACGATCTCTTCGGAGTCCAGGAGCTGGTTGACCACCAGTCCATAGCGCAGCGAGCCGGCAAGCACCACGACGATGCTGATTGCACTCTCGAAGCTCTTGCGGCGATTCGCACGACCCGCGCGGCGCTCGTCGGCGCTGCCGTCGTGCCCGGTCTCGCGCCGGTCGTGCAGGATCTGGCGGCGGTCGCGGCGCAGCTCGCCGGTCTCGCGATCGCGGTACACAGGTTCGATTTCAAGGATTTCTGTGAGGCGGATGATCGGCAGGAGCTCGCCGCGCAGGCGCATGATCTGCGAGCTGCCGATGTTGTGAATCCGGTCGACGACTTCGCGCGCCGGGATGCGAACGAGCTCCTGCACGTTGACCTGCGGTATGGCGTAGCGCTTGTCGCCGAGGCCTACGATCAGGCTCGGAATGATCGCCAGGGTCAGCGGCAGCTTGATCCGGATCGTGGTGCCCTTGCCCACGGCCGACTTCACGTCGACCACGCCGCCCATCTGCGTGAGATTGGTGTTGACCACGTCCATGCCGACGCCGCGGCCGGAGATGTCGGTGATCTTTCCAGCGGTGGAGAAGCCCGGCAGGAAGATCAGTTTGACCAGCTCGGCGTCGCTCATGGCATCGAGCACGGCGGGATCCTTGAGGCCCTTTTCGATCGCCTTGGCCTTGACCACGGCCGGATTGACACCCGCGCCGTCGTCGGCCACTTCGATGATGACCTGGCCGGCCTCGTGGAAGGCGCGCAGATTGAGCGTGGCTTCTTCCTTCTTGCCGGCCGCGATGCGCTGTGCCGGCATCTCGATACCGTGATCCACGCCGTTCCTGACCAGGTGCGTCAGCGGGTCCGAGAGGCCCTCGATGATGGTCTTGTCAAGCTCGACTTCCTCTCCCTCGATCTCGAGGTTGATCTTCTTGTTGAGCTGCTTGGCCATGTCGCGCACGATGCGACGGAACTTGGAAAACACCACGCCGACGGGCTGCATGCGCGTCGAGACGATCGCCTCCTGAAGTTCCGAGGTGATCTGGTCGAGGCGCTGCGACGCCTGGTGTATCTGCGTGGTGTCGCTGCTGTTGATCGCCAGCGTCATCTGGTTGCGCGTGAGCACCAGTTCCCCGGCCAGGGTCATCAGCTGATCCAGCAGCGTGACGCTCACGCGCAGCTTGCTTTCGGGCGTGACGCTGCGCTTGGCGTCGCCGTCGTCCGCTGCTGACGCCGCGGCGGGCGCAGGCGTGGGAGGCGGTTCCGGTGGTGCTGCCGGCGCGGGGGGCGGCGGCTCTGCGGGCTTCTCTGCCGCTGCCGGCGCTGGAGCGGGCTCGCTGGGCGCGGGCTCCGCCTCGGGCGCTTCCGTCGCCGCCTGGACGGGTTTGTCCTGCGCCTCAGTAGTCTTCGGCGCTTCTGCCGTCGCGGCTGCTTCAGCGTCGCTGGCCGGCGCTTTGGCCCCGGCCTTCGCCCCGGCCTTTGCCCCGGTCTTTGCTTTGGCGGCTTTCTCGCCATCGGGTTCAGTTTTCGCTGCCGGCTCTTCTGCAGCGGGCGCAGCGGGCGCGGCGGCGCCCGCGCCGCCTTCGGCGATGGCCTTCAGCGAGGCCACGTTCGCCGAAATGTCCATGTTGTTGCTGCCCGCAAGGTCATCGAACATCTGCTGCAGCACATCGGCGGAGTCGAGGAGCACGCTGACGATTTCCGACGTCGGTACCAGCTCCTTGTTGCGCACCATGTTGAGCACGTTCTCCATGTCGTGCGCGAGGTCCTTGATGTTATCCAGACCAAAAAAACCGGCGCCGCCTTTCACCGAGTGGATGCCGCGGAATATCTTGTTGACCAGGTCCAGATCGGCGTCGGCGCCGTCGGCCTCGATCTGGAGCAGAACATCACCAATGCCGTCCAGATGTTCGAGCGCCTCCTCGACGTAGAGCGCTACTGTTTCGTCATCAAGATCCATTACTGTCGGTCTCGCTGTTGCCTTGATAAACGCCCCCGTCGGGGCGGGCGGGACGCATCAGATGGCGCGCCCGGCCTGGTCGAGCATGCTGTCCAGAATCCGGAATACGCCTTCGGAGCCGGATTCCATCTCGTCGACGGCGCGCTGCAGCGCCTCGATATCGCTCTCCGAGGCGCCCTGGGTGAGCAGGTCGAAGATACTGCGTGTGCTGTTGTGCACTTGCGCGTGGGGCTGCTCGAGCTCGCGATAGGCCGGAGTCTCGGCGAATCGGTCGCGGCCCGCACCGCTGTAGTACCAGTTTCCCAGGCGGCAATTGCGGTGGTCGACGAATTCGAAGGCAGCGCCGCCGTTGATGATCGAGCGGTAGGTATTGACCTTCCACAGCACGTGATCGAGTTTTGCGAGGCTCATGAAGATGCGGTCGTTGCTGCCCTCGAGCATCACGATGGAGCGATTGGCGAGATCGCGGTTGCTTTCCATCTGTGCCTGAAAGCTCTGCAGGTTTTCGACGATGGCGTTGCAGTCGGCGAGGGAGACGTTGAGCTCTTCGTGGAGCGCCGTCGATCGCTGGTCGATGTTCTTGATCGCGCCGGTGATTTCCTGGGTCGCTTCCTTGATTTCCTGCGACAGCTCCTTCACCTCGTCAGCCACGACACTGAAGCCGCGGCCGGCTTCTCCGGCGCGAGCAGCCTCGATGGATGCGTTCAGCGCAACCAGTTTGGTCTGCTCGGCTACGCTGGCAATCTTGCGGATCAGGCGGTCGATGCCTTCGGTAACTTCATACAGGCTTTGCGAGTTGGCCTGCGAATCCTGCACGCGCGTCGACAGCGCAGCGGCGCTGCCGGTGATCTCGATCGACGTTGCCGTGAGCGAGTTCAGGTGTTCGATGCTCTTGCTGATCGCCTCCACGGCCTCGCTCGTGTTGCCCACGCTGCCGGATAGCTCCCTTTGAATGTTGCCGAGATCCGACTGCAGCCGGTCGTGCTCTGTTTCCGCCAGTTTCTGATCCATGCGTTGCGACCTTTCCTTGTCGTGATCTCTGAGTGTCTGCGTGCCGGGCTCAGACCTTTATGCCCTGCTTCTGGAAGTATTCGCCGTACTGATGGTCCAGCTTCATGATGTGCGTGATGAGCCAGCTGTTGAGGAAGTTGAGCACACCGATCATGTTGACTCGCTCTCCGCGTGCGATGGCGGCGAGCGTCTCCTTGACCCGATCGAGAAGCATTCGGTGCTGCTCCTGCTGCTCTTCCAGTCCGGGGAAGCCCTCGCGCTGCATCATGGCTTCCTCGCGCGCGAAATGCTGTTCGGTGAAGTCGGCCATTTCGCGCAGCGTCTCTACCTGTTCGCCGGCTGGCGCGCGGTCCTTGATCAGCGCGTGGACGCGATTCACGTAGTCGAAGATTTTCTGGTGATCCTTGTCCATGGCAGGCACGAGAACGCTGAAGCGCGTCGTAAACTGGAACAGCCCTTCCTTCGCGTTGTACTGCGAGTCGTCGATGCGCACGTTGCTCAGGTCGAACTCGGCCTGCGAGTCGCGAAGGCGCTCCACAAGCTCCATGACGATGGCGAAGGCAACGGAGGCCGCGTCTGCAATCACGTCGGCATCCTCGTTGCACTCGGCCGAGGCGGCGCGAGCCTGCTGTCCTTTGAGCGCGGCATCGGCCAGGCGCCGGGCCACGTCCTGCACGCCGGTTACCCCTTCGTCGATGGCCTGGGATATGCCCAGGAAATGCTCCGAGGCCATGTCGGCGTTCTCGGCGATGCTGCGCGTGCTGATCGACTGCTCCTCGGCCGCCGCGGCGATGTTGTTGACCACCTCGTTGACCTCGTTGATCACCGCGGACACGCTCTTGATCGCGGTGATCGTCGCGCCGATCGACTCCTCGATCGTTCCGACCTTTTCGCGGATGAAGGCGGTGGCGTCGCGCGTTTCCGAGGCGAGGTCCTTTACCTCGCGCGCCACCACGGCGAAACCGCGCCCGGCCTCGGCAGCGCGGGCCGCTTCGATGGTGGCATTGAGAGCGAGCACCTTGGTCTGCTCGGAGATATCGTGGATGACCTGGGTGACATTGCTGATCTCGCCGGCCACTTCCTCCAGCGAGGTGACCTGCTGCAGCGTGAATTCGACGCTGCTGACCGCCTTGCTGCTTACGGCGCGCGCGCGCTCGGTGTTCTGGGCGATATCCGTCGATGCCGTGGCCAGCTCGCCGGTGGATTCGGACACCACGCGGATGTTGTCCTCGGATTGTCGCGTACGGTCACGGATCTGCTGCATGTTGACGCTGAGCTCTTCGGCCGTGGCCGAGACCGAACTCAGGTTTTCATCGATGTGACCCACCGCTTCGGCGGCCCTGTCCGTGGAATCCTGCGAGTGCAGGGCGCGCTCGAGCATGGCTTCGAGTTCAGCCTTGAGGCGCTCGGCGTTCTGGGCTGCGTCAGCGGTGCGTTGCTTCGAGGCAGCCAGCAGGGCGCCGATAGTCTTGTCCCGCATGGTCGTGAGTGCTCCGATCTCTGCTCAACACCGAGAGCCTACCCATCTGCCATGGGCGCACAAGCGGTGATTGCACCGCCCTTGATCAAGATCATGATTCGTCGGAGGCGGGGCGCAGAGTGCTTCAGGGGAGGCTGTGGCGCGAGCCGAGTCGCACGCGTGTCGGCGTCGTCGCGGACTGCGCGACGATCAGTATTGAGCGGAAGCGCAGCGCTCGGTCACCGACGTAAAAGCTGAGGGCGCAGGCCTGCGCCATCGCAAATCTGCGTGTAGAAACCGGCCTGCGGAGCAGGGCGGTCGGGGGAAGTGTGAAGCCGGGACCCGACCCGAGCGCGCTTGAAGCCAGCGCCCGGGTCGGTCATTCGCGTCAGGACGCCGTTGTCCACTCGCCCGCGAACAGGCGCTCGATGGACGAGGCGTCGTCGTTGATGCGGAAGAGGTACAGCCACTCGTTGTCGATGAGCTGGCGCACCACCTCGTGCTTCGCGGCGATGGCTGCGATCGCTTCCGCCGGAGCGTCGATATAGACCGACAGGCGCAGCGTGTCGTGCATCCATTTCTCGCCGTTGTGCAGCGACTGCAGCGGCAGACCGATACGCAGGTCACCACCGTTGCCCTCGAAGACGCCGAGGTTGCCGCCGACCACGTTGTGCAGCACCTTGTTCCCGGAGCCGTAGCGCTCGTTGTCGATGACCGACAGGTTGTACTGCATGTTGATCCAGTGCGTTACCAGCATCGGCGCGGTCATGATCAGCTCGAGCACGGGATAGCCGTTGCGGCTGTCGGCTTCCCAGTCGTAGTCGTGCAGGAAGCTGCGGCCGGCGAGGTTGACGGACTTTATCCGCGAGCGCGGCGCGACGATGAAGGCGGCGTTGCCCGCGAGGCCCCACTCGGGCCGTACCTGCGACCAGTCGCGCGTGCGCCCGCGGATCGCCTCGTCGGGATTGGCGGGGTCGACGCCGAGGTCGGCGGCGCGCTCACGCCGCGCGCCGGCGCCTGCCGCATCGAGCCAGGCTGCGATCTGCGCGCTGCCTTCGGGCAGTCCGCCGAGGCAGTGCAGGTCATCGGTCGTGGTGTCGTGCAGGCCGGGGACGAAGCGCGTGTCTGCCGGTATGTCGATGCCGTGCTCGGTCCCGAGAAGCTCGCGAACCGCCTCGTCGTTGAGCAGCTGCGCGAGCACGCGCACGTTCAGCTCACCGGTCTGGCCGCAGCAGGCGCCGCAGTCGAGGCCCGCAGCGTGCGGATTGTTGCGCGTGCTGCTGCCGTGCCCCGCGAGGATGACAACGGGAGCAAAGCTGCCCGTGAGCGTCATCGCGCCAAGAATGCCGGCGACGAGACCGGCCTGCGCCGCGGCGTCGAGTTCACCGTCGCCATTGCTGATCGTGTAGGGACCGTGTCCGCAGCTGCTGTGATTGACCGGATGGCGCGGCTCGGCGCCGAAGACCGATTCGCGCAGCAGCTTGAAGGCATAGCCGAGGCCCACCGATTCCACGTAGCCGAAGGCTGCCGGTGCGGCGCGCGAAATCGCCGACCAGCGCGCTTCGCGATTGAGCGTGGTGGCGCGTTCGTCGGCATCGGTGGGTACCTCGCTGACCGTCAGCGCTGCCGGGAGCAGACCGGGAAGCTGCGGGCGGGTGTAGCTTGCCCCGGCCGGCGCATAGGCGATCGGCAGGCCGAAGAAACCGGCGAAGCCGATGGTCTGGATGCCTTCGTCCTGTGCTTCCAGCGCGCGGCGATAGACCTCCGAGCGCACATCGATACACAGCGCCACCTGAAGCTTCGGGCGTGCATCGTCGCCAGCGCCGGCGGACGGCCTGGCGTTGATCAGCTCGGCGTGCAGCGCAGTCTGATAGCTGAGCTCGGCGGCGCGCTGCCAGATCCATGCCGGCTGCTGCGCCAGGCGATGGCGTGCGATGAGCTCGGGAAGGCGCTCGAACTGCTGCTGCCACTGGCGCGCGAGGAGCTCGATGCCGTCGCTATCCACGCTGTGCTCGTGGCGCCAGAGGACGAGCTCCCAGGCCAGGCGCACGGCGAGGAGCTGCGGCATGGCATCGTCGCTGCCGCCGGCGAGGCCCGCCTGCCAGCGCAGATAGGCGACCCAGGAGGCCCAGCCGTTCACGTCGAGAAGCAGCGCATGGAAGTAGTCCGTGGCTGCGCTCTCGGGCACGCCGAGTGCCGTTGCCGCCGCTTCGATCAGCGCCTCGGCGCTATCGGGGAGTGCGTCGAATTCCCGGTGCAGGCCGTGAGCGCCCATCATGAATTCGATGCCGCGGTCGTTGCGCACATTCTCCAGCCAGGCCTCGTACAGGCAGCGGTCGGGTTCCGAGGGCAGGGGGGTGCCCAGGCTGTAGAAGCTGGCGCAGAACTGGCTGATCTGGTGGATGATCTCGTCGTGCCAGCTCACGTTGCGCTCGAGATCGCGTCGGCTGTCCGCCTGGTCGCTGAAGTTGCGCCAGTGCGTGGGGCTCTCCTCACCGGACAGCCAGGCGATCAGGTCCTCGCTGCTCAGGCCGGCCGTGGCCTCGGCGGCTGCGGCGTCGAGGCTCTCGCGCGAGATCGCGTGGGGGTACTGATCGCGGAACCAGCTCCGCGGCATGTGGCCTTCGGCATGGCCCAGCAGGGCGACGCGCGCCGCGACCTCGGCGAGGGGCTGGTCGCGCATCTCCCACCAGGGGTTGACGGCGATCAGCTGGTCGAGGGGCCAGGTCGGCGCGATGCGGGCGCCGGCGGCTGTGGCGCAGGTGAGGAAAGGCGGCGTTGACAGTTGCTCGGCGGCAGCGCTCATGACAGGTTCTCCTGGTCGAGGAAGACGGTGTTCTTGCGCGCGGCGGCGCGCTGGGGAAGACGGGCGGGCCATACGGCGAGGGTCACGCGCGTTGCCCACTCATCGAGATAGAAGCCGGCGTAGAGATTGCGGTACAGGCGTCGGCCAAGGTCGCTGTGGCCGCGCTGGCGCAGGACCCAGTAGGCGCCGATCAGCAGCGTGGCGAGCGCCGCGCACCACAGAGCGGCGGCAAAGCCGGGCAGCGCGGTGACCGGGGCCAGGCCGCCGAAGATGGCTTTCTGCACGGCGTAGGCAATCACGAAGAGGCCGCCGAGGCCCGCGGTGAGTATGAGCGAGGCCTGCGTGCGCTGGCTCGAGCGCTCGCTGAGCATGATCACGGGGAACAGAGCCAGCAGCAGCCAGAGGCTGGCGTCGCTGTGCAGGTAGCCCGTGTAGACCAGCGTCAGGAGTGTCGCGGCGGCGACGGCGAAGAGCACGGGCAGCGTGGCCGCGCCGGGGGCTGCCGGCAGCGCCATCTGCTTGCGCAGGTAGTTCTCAACCTCACCGCCGGATGACAGGAAGGCATAGGCCTTGTAGCAGGAGTGGGCCACGAGGTGGAGCAGGGCGAGTCCGTACTGTCCGAGCGCGCACTCGACGAGCATCAGGCCCATCTGCGCGACCGTGGACCAGGCCAGCAGCACCTTGATACTGACACGCGTCATGGTGATCAGCGCGGCGGCGACGCAGGTCAGGCCGGCGACGATCAGCAGCAGCCAGTTCGCCAGGTCGGCCTGCAGCATGAGCGGGGCAAAGGCCAGCAGCAGAAAGCCGCCGAGGTTGATCACGCCGGCGTGGAGCAGCGCGGATACGGGCGTGGGCGCCTCGACGACCTGGATCAGCCAGCCGTGCATCGGGAACTGGGCGCACTTGACCATCGCCGCGCTGGCGATCAGCAGAGCGGCAAGCTGCTCGCGCAGGCTGAGCTCCGCCGGCGTTGCATAAGCGGCGAGAATGTCGCTGAGCAGCAGGCTGCCATGGGTCTGGTAAAGCAGCACAGCCGCTGCGATGAGGCTGAGCTCGGCGATGCGCGCAAAGATGAACTTCTTATGCGCGGCCAGAACGGCGCGCTTGCGGTTGGGGTAGTACATCAGCAGCTGGTGCAGACTCAGGCTGATACCGATCCAGGCGGCGATGAGTGCGCCGAAGTGGTTGCTCGTGACCACGATGGCCACGCAGCCCAGGGTGACCTGCAGCCAGCGCTGGAAGCGCGCCTGACCTTCGTCACCCTCGAGGTAGTGCGCTGAGAAGCGTGCCACGATCAGGCCAATGAAGCTCACGAGAACCGTCATCGTCAGGTTCATCGGAGATGCGGCAAAAAAGCCCGAAGCGGGGCTGTCCAGCCAGGGCAGCAGCAACGCCAGCAGCAGGGCGGCAGCACCGCCGGTCTGTACCGTTCGCCAGCCGGCGGCGGGAGCGAGGAGTGGTGCCGTCGCCGCACTGGCAAAGTACGCCAGCGGCAGGGCAATGAAAACGATGTCTGTCCAGTTACCAGTCATGGGGGAGCCTCCTTGGAAACGTGCGCCAGTATCGGGACCCCTCGCCCCCTTGTAAAATTTAAATATCTACCTCTTTTATTTAGAAAAAGTTAAGTTTTTTCGCGAGGGAGGCTCCGCGCCGCGATCGCAGCGCTTCATCGGGAGTTCGGCGAAAGATGATTCCGATCATTTTTTGCGCGGCCGGGGGCGCTTAGGATGACCAGCTGTCCTTAAGCCGCATTTTCAGTAAATCTCGACGCCTTGGGCTTCAGGCAGGGAGTCCGTCGATACCAGCGGAGACTAGGCAATGGCGCTGCTTGCACGCCTGCAATCACTGACAATACAGAGAAAAATCTACGTCGGCCTCGCCGCCGTTTGCGTCGTGACCGTGTCGATCTCGCTGCTGCTGACGTACTACACGGAGCGCAGCCTTTCAGACCGGCTGATTCGCCAGATCCTGGTCAATAACGCCGAGATCTACTTCGACGCCATCAACACGATGATGCTCAACGGCACGATCGCGCAGCGGTCCGTATTGCAGGAGAAGATGCTGCAGCAGGACGGCATGGTCGAGGCCCGCCTGATCAGAAGCCCCCTGATCAACGAGGTTTTCGGGCCTGGCGGAGACGATCAGGCGCCGCGCGACGAACTTGATGAGCTCGGCCTTCGCGGCGAAGAGCACTTTCTTTATGACCGCGGTGAAGACGGGAATCGTCAGCTCACCTACCTGATGCCGATCCGAAATTACACGGACTATCGCGGGACGAACTGCACGAATTGCCACATCGCCGACGAGAACGCCGTGCTGGGCACCATGCGCATGACCTACAACCTGCGCGCGACGGACCGCGAGACCTTGAAGAGCCTGCTGACCTCGGGCGTGGTGCAGTTCCTGCTGCTCACGACCGGTTTCGTACTCCTCGGTTATCTGGTCAATCGCATCGTGGTCCGCCGCCTGCTGTCGCTGCGTGATCGTCTTGCGGCAATCCGTGACAGCAAGGATCTGACGGCAAGCTTCGCTCCGCACACAAGGGATGAGCTCGGCGCCGTGACCGAGGCGCTCGATGAGATGTTCGCCAGTTTCCGCAAAAGCATGCGTGGAGTTCAGGAACAGACGCGAAGGCTCCTCGATTCCGTCGAGGAAGTGCTGCGTATCTCCCTCGCGACGGAACGTATCGTCGTGTCGCAGAAGGGCAGTGCGGAAAGCGTTGCATCGAACATCGGCGAGCTGGAGGCGCACTCGAAGCGCGTTGCAGAGGCGACCTCGGTGGCGACGGCGAAGTCGCGGACCGCAGACGATCTCGCGCACGGCGGCGTCTCCGTAGCGGAAACCGCTGACGCGAGCATCCACCGCATGCGCGAGAGCATCGCCGAGGCCGTGGTGACGATCAACGCGCTCAGCGATCGCACGCGCGAGGTGGCCGATCTTCTCGATGTCATCAACGACATCGCCGAGCAGACCAACCTGCTCGCGCTGAACGCCAATATCGAAGCCGCACGGGCGGGCAATCAGGGCAAGGGCTTTGCCGTGGTCGCGGATGAGGTACGAAGCCTCGCGACGAGTACGCGCGAGTTCGTCGAGAAGGTCCAGGGTCGGGTGGCGAGCCTGCGCGAGTCGGCGGGTGACGCGGTCAGTCGCATGGATGCAACCACCACGCAGGCCGAGGGGCTCCAGAGCGATATCGACCGCCTCGCCTCGTCGCTGCGACAGATCAATGAGTCCGTCGGCGAGATCGAAGGGCTCAATGCGCAGATCGTCTCGGCGGCTGAAGAGCAGAAGCACGCGACGCAGGGAATCGGCGCCAGCATTGAGCGTATTCGCGCCGGCTCGGAGGAGTCTGCCGAAGATGCGATCAAGGGTCGCGAGGTGAGCGAGAAGCTCGCCGAGATCCTGCGCAAGCTGGAGTCGGAGATCAAGCAGTTCCGCATCGCCCCCTGAGCCCGGCAGCCGCCGCCTCGTTGCCCGGTCTCATCGGCCAACGCCGCGCGCCCGGCGTCGGCTGAGCGGACCGGGCCGAGCGCGCTTGCCTCGGAGGCGTTGCTTCGGAGGCGTTGCCTGGGCGGCGTTGCCTGCACGGTGTTGCCTGCACGGTTGACAAGCAGCCCGCCGCGTCTTTACATCGGGCTCCCGTCCCGACAGATGTCCTCGCCCATGCAATCGGCTGTGCGTCGCCCGACCTTGTTCCCGGCTCTGTTTCCGGCCTTGTTGTTTCTGACTTTCCCGCCGCTTTCCCGCTGGCTTTCGGCGTCTGCGAAGCGGCTGGCGACGCCGCGCCGTCGGTTGCCCGCCCTGTCGGCCACGATCGCGGCCTTGAGTTTTCTGCATACGCCCCTGGTTCTCGCCGAGTTCCGCTCCGCCAACGAGCGCTTCACGATGGCGCTGACCGGCGATTCGATCATCACGCGCAAGCTGTCGGTCTACGATGAGCCCGAGTATCTCGAGATGATCGAGCTGATCCGCGACGCCGATGTCGCCTTCACCAACCTCGAGGTGCTGTTCCACGACTACGAGTCCTACCCGATGGCGACGAGCGGCGGCACCTACATGCGTGCGGATCCAGAACTTGCCAGCGAGTTGGCATGGGCCGGCTTCGATCTGCTGGCGCGCGCCAACAACCATACGGGCGACTACGGCGTTGAGGGTATGCGCATCACCACGCGCCACGTGCGCGATGCCGGGCTCCTTGGTGCCGGCGTCGGTGAAAGCCTCGCCGAAGCGCGCGAAGCGAAGTTCCTGGAAACGAGCAAGGCGCGCGTGGCGCTGATTTCCCTCGCGTCGAGCTTTGCGAAGCACATGGGAGCCGGACCATCGCGCGACGACATCCCCGCGCGGCCGGGGCTCAATCCCCTGCGCTATGACACCACTTACGAGGTCGAGGCAGCGGACTTCGAGCGCCTCAAGGCTCTTGGCGCATCCCTTGGCCAGTTTCGCAACCAGGACGGCGAGCCGCGCGGTCTGAAGGCGGACAAGCCGGACGAGATGACGCTCTTCGGCCGGGACTTCCGCCTGGCCGAGAGCAACCGCGTTCGCACGACGCCCAATGAGCGCGACATGGACGCCATCGCCGCCGTCGTCAACAACGCCAGCCGCGTCGCCGATTTCGTGATCGTGACGATCCACGCCCACGAAGGCCAGAAGCGTTCCGAGCCCGCCGAATTCCTTCCCGTGTTCGCGCGGCGGATGATCGACGCCGGCGCTGACGTGTTCGTCGGCCATGGTCCCCATGCCCTGCGCGGCATCGAGATCTACGAGGGCAAGCCGATTCTGTACAGCCTCGGTGACTTCATTTTCCAGAACGAGACGCTGCTTCGCCTGCCCTACGACAACTACGCGCGCTACGACCTCGACGAGTCGTCGCATCTCGCCGACTTCAACGACGCGCGCTACAAGAACGACAGCTCGGGTTTTCCCGCCAACCCGGAAATCTGGGAGGCCGTTGTTGCCGTGCCCGTATTCGAGAACCGCGAGCTCGTCGAGCTGGCGCTGCACCCGATCACGCTGGGCTACGGACTGCCGCGACAGGTCCGTGGGCGGCCGATGCTTGCGGACGACGAGCTCGGCGCAAAGATCATCAACGATCTGAGGGAGCGCTCAGCGCCCTTCGGAACCCGCATTACCGAGCAGCGTGGCGTCGGCTACGTCGAGCTCGGCGCTGGCAACTAAGGAGAGACGGTGATGCTTCGACTCAGGAACGTGCTGCTGTTGGCGGCGGGACTTCTTCTCGGCGCCTGCGGCGACAGTTCGACGCCACCGCAGGGGGCGGCCCCGACGGTGTCGGCACCAGCGGCGGCGGCCCCGGTGCGCATCGCGGTGCTGCGTTTCACTCATGAAACCTGCACCTTCTGCCCCGGCGGCGACGTCACCATCGAGGACTGGACGAAGATCCGCGACATGGACGTGGGCGACGAGGTGCTCACGGCCGGCGGCTACACGCGCGGTTTCACCGCGGCCATGGGTGAGTACCAGGGTGTGGAACTGGTCGGTCTCACTTCGCCGCCCGGCGTCTACGGCGGCTCCTCGCGGAGCTGGTCGACGCGCGAGACCTTCGAGGAAATCATCACCGGCCAGCTCGCGGACCTGAAGGCTGCGATGCCCGTCGATGGTGTTTACCTGGCCCTGCACGGCGCGATGGCCGTGCGCGATATTCCGCGGCCCGAGGCCGAGATCGCCCGGCGCGTGCGCGAGGTTGTGGGGCCCGATGTGCCGATCGCGGCAACCTTTGATCTGCACGCCAACGAGGACGAAGAGTTCCTCAAGTGGGCCGATATCTCCCTCGTGATCAAGCGCTATCCGCACTACGATACGGGGCTTCAGGGCGAGCGCGCCGCGCGTCTGCTGCTGCGCACGATTCGCGGCAGCTACACGCCGACGACGGCCACGCGGCGTCCGGGCATCGTCACGCCCACGGTGCTGCAGTGGACCGGGCGTTCGCCGTACATGGATATCTACGAGCGCGCGCGGCGCTGGGAGTCGCGCGAGACCGATGCCTATGTGAGCGTCGCGCTCGGCTTCCCCTGGTCTGATGTGCCCGATCTGGGCGCCAATATCCAGGTGGTCACCAACAACGACCAGGCGCTTGCCGATCGTATTGCTGACGACATGAACGACTTCATGTGGCGCATGCGCGAAAAGATGTTCGACACGGACCTGCTCATGCCCGAGGAGGCAGTCTCGCGCGCCATCAGTGATATCGAAGCGGGCCGCAAGCCCGTGGTGCTCGCGGACTATAGCGACCGCAATGGTGACTCGACCTGGATTCTCGACGAGATCGTCAAGCAGGGCCTGAGCAATGTGCTCTACGGTACGGTCCGCGACGAACTGGTGATTCAGAAGCTGCTGTCGTCGGAGGCCCAGCCCGGCGATGCCTTCGACATGCCCGTGGGCGGCTTTGCCGCCGACTCGAGCGGCAAGCCCGTGCAGATCACCGGCACGCTCAAGTACCTCGGCGAGGGCATGGGCTACGACACGGTGGCCATCGTCGAGTTCGGCGAAGGCAATTCGCTGATCATTACCCCGGCGCTGCGCCAGGTGATCTGGACCGAACAGCTCGAGGTCGGCGGTCTCAATCCCGACGATTTCGACGCCTTCGTCACCAAGTCGCGCGTTCACTTCCGTCGCGGCTTCGACGAAACCGGCTACGCCCCGTCGATCTACATCGTTGACGCCCCCGGCGGCTTCGTCGGCACCGTGCGTCTCGATTCACTGACCTACGAGAACGTTGATCTCAGCGACCTGTATCCCTACGGCACCCCGCCCGATCGTCGCTGAGCTCCAGCAGCCATGTGCCGGCTCCTCCGTGGGCCGGCACCCTTCGCCCAAGCCTTCACTACCATCGCGGACTCGCCTCGAATCTGGACGCGGCGTGTTTTGTCTGCGTTCCCGGGCTCCGCGCCGTCAAGAAAAGCCGCGTTCGACAAACCAGAAGGTCCCCAGCGCCACCAGCGCACTCGCTACCATGTGCCGCGCCGGCGCCTCGATGCCGCCCAGTGCCGGGATGGCCCTCCGCAGAAGCAGCAGCGCCGAGAGCAGCGCGCCCACGATGACCAGCTGTCCGAGCTCGATGCCCAGGTTGAATACGAATAGCGCCACCGCGAGGCGCTCGACGGGCAGGCCGATCTCGAGCAGCGATCCGGCGAAGCCGAAGCCGTGGATCAGCCCGAAGAAGATTGTGAGCAGCGGCGTCAGCCCCGGCGTCCAGGCGGGCCTTTCCCTGGCCAGCAGCAGATAGGCGCCGAAGAACAGCGTGATACCAGCCATGGTCAACGGATCCGGCCCGGCGCCCAGCGCGCTGAACACGCACAGCGTGGCCCCGGCGCCGACGATGCCGGCTGCGTAGACGCCCAGGCGCGCCTGCTGCTGGAACACGCTCTCGGCGGCGACGAGGGCGATGGTCAGTCCGATCAGCGCCTCGACGAGCTGGCCGTCGGGTATCGCGAGGCCGAGCACGGCGAGGGCGAGGGTGATGCTGTGGCCGAGCGTGAACCCCGTGATGGCCAGGACCAGTGCCTTGACGCCGCCGACGAGAAGCAGGATCGAAGCGAGGAAGGCGAGGTGATCGAAGCCGAAGGCCATGTGGCCGACGCCGAGGGTGAGATAGCGCCAGGCAATGTCCGTGAGCGATGCGGAGGCGGTCTCGGGCAGGGTCCACTGACGGTTCGCGCGATCGAGCACGCGTTCGCCCACGAAGGCGCCGCTGGATCCGCTTGCGCGGACAAAGTGCAGGTGGTCGGGAAGCAGCTCGAAGAAGGCATCGTTGCGAAGTTCCGTCGGACCATCACCGGCGCAGCGCGCGACGAAGCTTGCCGACAGGAACGCCTCGGTCTCCGTGGCGGCAAAGCGCGCGCGCTCGCAGCGGGCGCCGGCTGAATAAAGCTGATAGCGCTCGCGCACTTCCTCGGCGACGATTTCCAGTGGCGTCTGGTCGGCGTAGTAGCGCAGGTCGGCCAGCTGCAGGAACTGATCGCGGCGCATGTTGTAGGTCACCGTGAAGCTGCCCGAAGCCTGCCCTGCACGCAGCACGCCGTAGCTCTCGCCCAGCGAGTGGGCGAGGAGGCTGCCGGGAGCAAGCAGCAGCAGGATGAACAGAAGGCCACAGCGCATCACTACTGCACCAGGCGCTCGTTCCGGCGGATCTCCGCGCGCTCGTGCAGCCAGGCAAGGTACTCATCGTAAGCCGCGTCCTGGCGCTGCATCTGCAGCTCGTTGAGCACGGAGATGCGAACCTCGTCGAAGGGTGGCATGCGAGCCTCGCGCACGCCGAGCACGTGGATCAGCCGCGTTGCGTCCTCGCCTTCGTCCACGAGCAGCTCGCCCGGGTCAGAGCTCTCGAAGCGCTGAACGAGCGCTTGCGAATAGCGCCGGGCGAGCGCCTCGAGGCTCAGGGGGACGGGGGGCAGGCGTGTCAGCACAACGGAATCGGAGGCCGCTGCGAGGCGAGCGGCATCCTCGCCCTGTTCGAGCGCCGCGATCAGTGCCGGCACCTCGTCGCGCGCGCTGACCACGAGCTCCTCGATCTGCAGCCGCCGCGGCTCCGAGAACAGCGCTGCGTTGTCGGCATAGAAGGCCTCGAGTTCTTCCTCGGAAACGGCGCGGCCGCGCTCTTCGTTCAGAATCGATTTCTCCATCGCGTCGATGATGGCGACGCGCACGTTCGAATCGCGGCGGAGGATGCCGAGCTCAAGAGCGCGCTGAATCAGCAGTTCCTCGTCGATCATGTCGTCGAGCGTTCCCAGCAGTTGACCCACCGGGGCGCCTTCCTGTGAGCGTCGCTCGAGGAGACTGCGAAACTCGTCCGTCGCTATCGCAACGCCGTTGACCTCGGCGGCCGTGGCATCGTCCAGCGGCGCCTGCCCCGGATCGACGAGTCCGATCAGCGCGAGCGCAATGCCGGTCAGGACGGCGGCTATAAGAAGGGCGTCACTGACTCGCAGGCTGGCCATGGTCTGCTGCCGGATCAGTCGCAGTAGGGGTGGCAGTGCACGTTACCGGGATCGCGGCCCTCGCTGACGGCGCGGATCCAGTCGACGGCGGGCAGGCCGTCGCTTTCGAGCGTGTACAGCTCGTCGTAGCGCAGGATCGTATGGAATTCGCCGGGCCCGATATAGCTGCGATAGGCCGGGACGCGTTCGCGCAGTTCGCGCACGTTGGCGTTTAGGCCCAGGAGCAGGTCGCCGGGCGCGCCAAGGAGCCCCATGAAGCGCTCCTGAACGGCGTCGTAGGCGTGGTCGAGGCTATGCAGGCGCAGCGTCGGCTGTGCCCGGGCGGCGAGTTCGTAGAGTTCGAAGATGCCCAGCGTGTCGGCGCTGTAGGCCGCGCCATCCACCTCCGCAGGCAGCGCCGTGATCGTGTTCCAGCGCTCCCACAGGGCGGTGGGTGGCGGCAGGCGGTAGCCGGCGGCCCCGCCTCCGAACTGGATGACCTCGGCGTCTGGGTAGTGCGCCGCGATTACGGCGGCGTAAACGGGCGAGGCGATGGCTCCGGCGCTGCCGCCGGCGACGAAGATCTTCTTCGGTGCAAAGCGCTCGAATATCGTCGCGAGTACGGCGTCGGCGTTGGCGCGACCGCGGTGCTCGACGGCGAAGGTGCTGCCGTCCTCGCGTTCGTAGCGAGCGGTGCTGTCGCCGAGATGCACGTCGCCCGTGCAGTAGCTGACAAACACCTGCGACCAGTCGCGGAAGGGGTTGGACGGGTTGTCGAGATCGAAGGCGCCGCCGTACTCGCGCGGGTCGTTCCCGCTGCCGGCCGCGCTGGTGAGGCGATAGGTGGGCTTGCCCGCGGGGTCGCAGGTGGAGGCATCCCAGCAGGCGCCGCCGCCATTGAAGAAGATCATCAGGCGCTCCGGGTCGGCCTGACGCAGGTGGTAGCGAAAGGCGCTGCCGTCGCTGCAGCGGGCCGGGGCGGGCGCCTCGATGGTGGACCAGTCGTCCTGCGCGCGAGCGCCCGGCGGCGTCAGCATCGCGCAGGCGAGGGCGAGGCAAAGCAGGCCGCCGCCGCACCTGCGGATACCGCTCGTGGTGGCGGACGAGCGCGCCGGGTCACCTTCGGCAGCTGTGTGCTGCGGGCGCGAGTGCTTGGGCATGGCTGTGTCCTGGAAGGGTGCGAGCGCTGATCTTACCGCCACAGATCTCGGGGGCAATGCCCGTCGCCGCCGCCCGTTGGCACCGCGCAGCGCCGCGCTCGAATCGCAGACTCCGGGACTTTGCCGCCAAAGGCTGGAACGGAGCGGGGCGCGGAGTTAAGGTCCGGTACCGGCGGAGCTTCCCGCCGCAGACATCGCCAGGGGGTAGCAGGCTCGTGTCCATCCGTATTCGTCTGATCGTGCTCGGCACGCTGCTCGCGGTATTGCCCGTGCTCCTGTCCAGCGCGATTCTCAGTTTCAACGCAGTTCGCGGTGCCTCGTCGGCTTTGTACGAGGAACAGGAGAAGCGCCTGCTCGCCCTCCGCGATACCACCGCGAGCAGCATCGAGAGCTATTTCCGGCAGATCGACGACCAGGTCGTCACCTACTCGGGTAACCTGATGCTGGTCGAGGCGATGCGTGAGTTCAGCGACGCTTTCTCCGCTTACGCCAGCGCTCTCGGTGAGGGCGAAATCGCGGCGCGGCGACAGGCTCTGGCGCCCTACTACAACGATCAGTTCGGTGAACGCTTCCGAGCGCTCAACAACGGCGAGAGCGCCGACATCGAAGCGCTGCTCACGCTGAGCCCTGCGGCCGCGGCGCTGCAGCAGGTGTTCATTGGCGCCAACGATGCACCGCTCGGCGAGAAGGATGCGATGCTCGCCTCTCCCGAGGGCTCGGTTTACGACGCCGTCCACGCGCGCTATCACCCGGTGATCCGCGACTACCAGCGGCGCTTCGGCTACTACGACATTTTCCTCGTCGAGCCCGAGCGTGGCCACGTCGTCTACTCCGTGTTCAAGGAGCTCGACTACGCGACGTCGCTCGACAGCGGCCCCTACGCCGGAACGGGGCTTGCCGAGGCCTACCGCCTCGCCCGCGCGGCGAGCTCCGCCGATGCGTCTTTCCTGACCGATTTCCGGCCCTATCTCCCCTCCTACGATGCCCCCGCTTCCTTCATCTCCTCACCGATCTTCGACGGTGACACGATGGTCGGGGTTCTTGTCTTCCAGATGCCCGTCGAAAAGATCAACCAGATCATGACCCATGGAGGCGAGTGGGAGCGCAGCGGTCTGGGCGCCAGCGGTGAGACCTATCTCGTCGGTGCCGATTTCAGCATGCGCAGCGATGGGCGCCTGCTGCTCGAGAACCCTGAGGCTTACGCGGCGACGCTGCGCGAAGTTGGCACCAACGGCGACGTGATCGAGCGCATGCTCGCCAAGGGCACCACCATCGGTCTGCAGTCCGTCGATAGCGAGGGTACGCGCGAGGCCCTTGCGGGCAGCAGTGGCTTCGGAGAGTTTGAGGATTACCGCGGAGTGTCCGTTCTTTCGGCCTATCGGCCCGTCGAGCTCAAGGGGCTCAACTGGGCGGTGATGAGCGAGATCGATGCCGATGAAGCGCTGGCCCCCGTGGCAGAGCTCCGCAGCGCCGTAATCCGATCGACGCTTGTGCTGTGCCTGCTTGCGCTCGTTGCCGGTGCGCTGCTCGGGCGCGCCTTCTCGGGTGTTCTGTTCCAGCCGATCAAGGAAGTGATCAACACGGTCAACGGCATTGCCCGCGGTGATGGTGATCTGCGCCAGCGCCTTCCCGAGGAGGGGGCGCCGGAGATTGTCGAGCTCACTCACGGGGTCAACGCCTTCATCGAGTCCATCGACGCTGCGTTCTCGCGCCTGCTGAAGTCGGTGGTTCGTCTTGTGCCGATGTCGCAGGAGCTGCGCGAGGTCAATACGACGCTGTCGGTGCTTACGGAAGATCAGAAGAATCAGGCCGAGGCCGTCAATCTGTGCATACAGGACACGCGCAATTCGACGCAGGCCGTCGATGAGGAACTCGCGCAGATCGGCAAGGCCACCGTGGTCGGTCAGCAGGTGGTGGCCCGAAGCAGCGACTCCGTCAGCGTGGTGCAGCGGTCGATGACGGCGCTGTCGGGCGACATCGACAGTACGGTGCAGGCGATCGATCAACTGAAGTCAGGTACGGACCGCATCGAGACGGTCATTGACGTGATCTCGGACATCGCCGAGCAGACCAAGCTGCTGGCGCTGAACGCGACCATCGAGGCCGCGCGCGCCGGCGAGGCGGGCAAGGGCTTCGCCATCGTCGCCGACGAGGTGCGCGGGCTGGCGGCACAGACCAACGACTCGACCAGCGAGATCGCCGACATGGTGCGCGGCATCCAGGCCAGCATGGAGTCCGTGGTCAGGCTGATGAAAAGCGGCAAGGAAAGTGCCGATGAGTCGACGCAGCAGGTGGACAAGGCCACGCGTCATCTCAGCGAGGTATCCGATGCCATGGCGACGATCAGCGAACGCGTCAGCCGGATCAACGCGGCGATCAGCGCGCAGCGCGAGGGCTTCGACCAGGTCAACGATCGCTACGAGCAGATCACCCACGGCTTCGCCCAGTCGCATGAACAGTACCGTGTCGCCGGTCTGATCGGCGCGGACATCGACAAGCTTGGCGACAAGCTGCTCGAGATGATCAAGAGTTACGAGGTGACCGACGACCGCCGGTCGACGGCGCGCCGCGCCATGCGGCGTCCCGACGATGCGGGTGCTATGGGGGCCTGAGCGCGGCTGCCTCTCCGGCGCCCGATGTGTCGGCGTCCTGCGCGACCACTCGATTGCGGCCGCGGCGCTTCGCTTCGTACAGCGCCGTATCGCAGGCTTTCATCGATGTTCCGACACCTTCAGCGGCATCGAAGATCGCCACGCCGAAGGAGGCCGTCACACGGAGTTCACCTGCCGACGTGGTGAAAGGCCTGTCCGCGATGCAGAGGCGCAGGCGCGCTGCAAGCTCGCTGGCGTTCGTCAGGTCGAGGTGTGTGGCCAGGATGGCGATCTCCTCGCCGCCGACACGGGCCACGGTGTCCGAATCACGGGCGACGGAGCTCAGGCGCCGGGCTATCTCTACGAGCACCTCGTCGCCGACGTTGTGGCCGTAGCCGTCGTTGATGCTCTTGAAGTGATCCACGTCGAGCATGATGATCGCGGATTCGCCCCCGTGGCGCCGGACCTCGGCGCGCCGGGCCTCGCAGCGGTCGTAGAAGGCCCGCCGGTTGTACAGCCCGGTGAGCGTGTCGTGCATCGCCTGATGCCGGCTCTCCTCCAGCAAGGTCTGTGTGGTGGATGACTCTTTGAGAAAACGCTCGCGAACGCCGTTGTAAAACACGGCTACGTAAGAGGCTTCCGTTTCCGGCTCGGCGTTGATGGGCGCACTGAAGTCGCCGCTGACACCCTGGGCGGCCATTTGGTCCAGGAGTTCGAAGAGACTCGAGTGGGCGCCATGCTCGGCTATGTTGAGGCCCATGCGCTCGTCCGCCGCGCCGACGCGATAGCGAACGAGCCCCGATGTCAGGCGCAGGAACACCCAGGTCGCGGCAAATGCGAACAGCGCCGCCGTCGCCGTTCCCAGACTCTGCACCAACATCCAGTGGAGGCGTCCGCTGACGCCATCGGGCACGGCAGCGTCGACGGCCAGGATGGGGAGCAAAACCGTGCCCAGTACGCCGGCGCCAAGGTGAACGGGTATGGCTGATACCGGATCATCGATGCGCAGCCGCTCCAGCAGGTGAACGCCGGCGAGGGCAGTGAGGCCGGCGAGCACGCCCAGGATCATAGCGCCGACGGGCGCGACCATCGAGCAACCGGCCGTGACGCCCACGAGGCCGCCGAGCATGCCGGTGAACAGGCTCTGTGCCGTGGGCTGACGACCCAGGATGAGCTGGACGGCAATTCCCGTGACGATGCCCATACTGCCGGCGATCGCCGTGTTCGCAAGGATTAGCGGAACCTCGCGGTCGAGGGAGGTGGAGGCTCCGGAATTGAATCCAAACCACCCGAACATGAGCAGGAAGGCGCCCAGCGCGGCGACGGCGAGATTGGAGGACTCGATAGCGCGTGAGCTTTCAAAGCGGCCGAGGCGCGGACCGATGACCAGCGCTGCCGCCAGAGCGATGGCTCCGCCAACGACGTGCACGACGGTGCCCCCGGCGACGTCGCGAAACCCAAGCTCCTGCAGCCATCCGTCGGAGCCCCAGATCCAGTGGCCGGGAAAAGGGTAAATGCACACGGGGACCACAGCGGCGAGTACGAGATAGCCGCGGAAGGCCATGCGCTCGGCGACGGCGCCGGAGACGATCGTGACTGCCGTGCCGGCGAACAGAGCCTGGAACAGCGCCGTGATCAGGCCGACGGGGTCATCGACGAGCAGGGGAGAGGTCGTCCACCCGACGAGGCCGTTGGACCAGGCGGTGCTCGGGCCGAACATCAGGGGAAAGCCCAGGGCCATGAACAGCACCACCGAAGTACCGAAATCGGCGACGTTCTTGATGGCGACGTTAATGCTGTTCTTGCTGCGTACCAGTCCGGCTTCGAGGCAGGCGAAGCCGGCCTGCATGACGATAACGAGGAAGGTGGACAGGCAGAGCCAGATCATGATCTGCATTGACACGGTGGCGGCATCTGAAGGTCTTGTGCTTCGCCCTGACGGGCCCTCGGGCTCATGGTAATCGAAGCCCGCGGCCCGGGCTGCAAGTGGAAGCCTGTCAGCCGCATAAAACTGCCGGGCGCCGCATCGGGATGCCAGCGCCGGACCGGGAATGACGTGAACGACGGGGAGCGGGCTGGCGGCTGCCAGTCGGCCACTCCCCGGTCGCCCGGAGCGCTATTGCGCCTCCGGGATCTCCAGTGCTTCCTAGGAAGCGAGCTTCGTCGTGCGCAGGTAGGGCAGGTGCACGTCGATCTCGCCGAACTTCTCGCGCGCCTGCTCGTCGCTCAGCGAAAGGGCGACGACGACGTCCTGGCCGTACTCCCAGTTCGCCGGTGTGGCGATGGGCTGGCCGTAGGTCGCCTGCAGCGCGTCCAGGGCGCGCAGCACTTCGGCGAAGTTGCGCCCTACGGACATCGGGTAGGTCATCGCGAGCTGCATCTTCTTGTCGGGGCTGAAGATGAATACCACGCGGACGCTGGCAGAGTCGGCAGCCGTGCTGCCGTCGGGCAGGTAGGCGTCGGCCGGCAGCATGTCGAGTGCCTTGGAAACCTCGAGGGACTCATCGGCGATGATCGGGAAGCTCGCCTCGGCCTTGGCGAAGCTCTCGATGTCGGCCTTCCAGGCCTTGTGCTCTTCAACGCCGTCGACAGACAGGCCGATAACCTTCGTGTTGCGCTTCTTCCACTCGTCGGCGAGCTGGGCGACGGCACCGAATTCCGTCGTGCACACCGGGGTGAAGTCCTTGGGGTGGCTGAACAGGATGGCCCAGCTGTCGCCGATGAAGTCGTGCAGCGTGAACTCGCCCTGATCGGTGACCAGGTTCAGGTTCGGGGCGATGTCGTTGATGCGAAGTGCCATGTCAAACTCCTTTGAGCAATGGTTGAGCGGTTTGCGGTGCGGGGCGATGCGCCCCTGCTGTGACACCCAAGATAGGGCCAGCAGGGACATATATCCAACAGATATAACTATATAACTAAATCGCAATTACCGATCAGGATTGGGAGGTCTGATCTGATTTTACGAATTCGGCAAGCGCATCGGCAGGCTCGCTGCAGGCGCTGACCCGGCCTTCGATGCCGTGGCGGTGCAGGCGCTGGCGCAGCTTGTCGTTGATTTCGGCCGCTATCAGCACATTGACGCCCTGCAGCGCCGGGGGAATGTCCGGCGCCAGGGCGTGCAGCGTGCCTTCCTTAGGCAGCTCCAGCAGCTCGCCCTCAGCGGCCGATTCGCCGTCGAGCTGGTAAATCCAGAAGCGCCGACAGCGACCGACGTGGTCGGTCACGGAACGGCGGTTCTGGCTGGCGATAGCGATCTTCATGCGATGCTCCCGAGCAGTTGCAGGCTGGCGACGGGCTTATTGTGCGGGGCCGTCGCTGTTCGCGCTGCGGTCCATGGTGACCACGAACAGACCGCGCAGTTCCTGTTCGCCGTAGCCCGTCGCCTGGTCCGCCGGGTACTGGCTGTCGATGACCGCCTGCGTTGCCGGACTGATGTCCACACCTTTCGTGCCGTGGCACTTCAGGCACATCTCGTTGGTGACGATCGGGTAGTAGCCGACGACCTGCTCGCCGTGGTCGCGCAGCTCGGGTTTAGGCGGGGCACCGCTGGCCAGGGCCTCCTTGAGCCTCGCAATCACTTCCAGCTCCTCTTCGTTGGCCGCGTTGGCCGGGTTGCGCGGCTGGTCGCTCACGCGTGTGACCTCCATGCCGAGTCTTTCCGAGACCTCCGCCGCGATCGGTGTGGCGCGCGTGTTGCAGAACGCGACGGCGCCCTCGGGGCCTCCGGCTTCCATGGCCTTCATCAGCTCGCCGCCAAGGGCGCTCTTTGTCTGCATCGCAGCCGCCAGCCCCTGCGTGAGGTAGTCGTCGAGCGTTTTGTTGTCGTCGGCCGCGGTCGCGGCGAGGGCCGGGGTGAGCGTGAGCGCGGCAAGCGCCACAGCGGCGCCCAGGCGCCGCGGCAGAACCCTGCGCGCGCTGATGAGTGTCGCGCTAATGAGTGTTCTGTTGTCGATGAGCATTGGCAATCTCCTGTTCGTTACCGCCAGTTTTTTCAGGTCGGACTCGAGCTTTCGCCCGAAGCCACTTTACAATCTTTAAGTGGTATTCTATATACTACTTTAAATCGGGAGGCAAATCTATTTTCCCGACGCCCACCACGGGCACTGCGAGCGGAGGCTCCGATGCGACTGACCAGCTACGCCAACTATTCGATGCGCATACTCATGTACTGCGCGCTGCGCGAGGGAGAGCTGGTGACGATTGCGGATATCGCCCGGGACTTCGATATTTCCCGGGCCCATCTGCTCAAGGCAGCGCGTCGTCTCGGGCAGTTGGGTTACCTGCAGACCATGCGTGGACGCAGCGGCGGCGTTCAGCTGGCCATGGCGCCCGAGGAGATCTCGGTCGGTGAGGTCGTGCGCGCGCTCGAGAGCGTTGATGAGTTCGTCGAGTGCTTCAACCCCGAGACCAACACCTGCCGCATTGCGGGGACCTGTCGACTCACGGGGCTGCTGCGCCGCGCCATTGAAGCTTTCTACCGCGAGCTCGACAGCAGGACCCTGGCCGACCTCGTGATCGGAGACCCGCGCTTCCGCCAGCAGTTGATCGAGGCCCTCGATATCAGCTGAAACGAATCATCAACCCGCGGCGTCTCTGCGCCGCCTTCACGTTTGAAAGGAAGGACACCCATGAGCATCGAACGACTGATCCTCGCCATCGCCGGCGCCTTCATTCTCGCTTCGCTGGCGCTTGCGCACTTTGTGCACCCGAACTGGCTGTGGTTCACGGCCTTCGTCGGCGCCAACCTGTTCCAGACCGCCTTCACGGGCTTCTGCCCGATGGCGATCATCCTGAAGAAGCTCGGCCTGAAGCCGGGTACCGCCTTCGCACCGCGCGCCTGAATGAGGTAGACCATCGATGAACGAGACCCTCGTTGAGCTGTCGCGGCTGCAGTTTGCGCTGACCGCGATGTACCACTTCATCTTCGTGCCGCTGACCCTCGGTATGAGCTTCATGCTCGCCATCATGGAGTCCGTGTACGTAATGACCGGCAAGACCGTCTATCGCGACATGACAAAATTCTGGGGCAAGCTCTTCGGCATCAACTTTGCCCTCGGCGTGGCGACGGGTATCACCATGGAATTCCAGTTCGGTATGAACTGGTCCTATTACTCGCACTATGTCGGCGACATCTTCGGCGCGCCGCTGGCCATCGAGGGTCTGATGGCCTTCTTCCTCGAGTCGACGATGATCGGGCTGTTCTTCTTCGGCTGGGATCGCCTGTCGCGCGTCAAGCACCTCGCCGTCACCTGGCTGGTTGCCCTCGGCAGCAACTTCTCGGCACTGTGGATCCTGATCGCCAACGGCTGGATGCAGTATCCCGTGGGCTCCGAACTCAACATCGAGACGATGCGCATGGAGCTGACCAGCTTCGCCGACGTGATCTTCAATCCCGTGGCGCAGGTGAAGTTCGTGCACACCGTATCAGCGGGCTACACCACGGCTGCCGTGTTCGTGCTCGGCATCTCGTCCTGGTACCTGCTCAAGGGCGTGAACATCGCCTTCGCGCGCCGCTCCTTTGCGATCGCCTCGAGCTTCGGCCTGGCCTCCGTGCTGTCCGT
Source organism: Halieaceae bacterium (assembly GCA_036351355.1). Lineage (GTDB taxonomy): Bacteria > Pseudomonadota > Gammaproteobacteria > Pseudomonadales > Halieaceae > Congregibacter. Next base: position 21,057 of record JAZBOX010000061.1, on the reverse strand, counting down.
GATCGTGCTCGGCGACGAATCGGGCTACGAGCTCGGCGACGTGCAGCGCGTGAAACTCGCGGCCGTTGAGGCGGAGTGGGAGACGCACGAGGCGCCCGCGCCGTTTACGGTCTTCGGTCTGCCCAACGAGGACACGCAGACCACGGACTTCGCCCTGCGCATCCCCTGGGCCATGGGCATCATCGCCACGCGCTCCCTCGACGAGGAGGTCACGGGTCTCAAGGATCACAAAATCGCGCACCGCGAGCGCATCGTCGACGGCCTCATCGCCTATAACCTCCTCGACGAAATGCGCCGCGGCGATGCGACGCCCGAGGAGGCCGCGCTGTTTGCCGATCACGTCGACGACCTCGGCTACGCGCGTCTCCTCGAGCCCTTCACGGACGACATGGAGAACCCGTCCGAGGAAGCCATCGCCAACGCCGTCGAGTACAGCATCCCTCCCGTTGCGCCGCTGTTCTGGAGCTTTCGCATCATGGTGGGAGCGGGCTTCCTGATGCTCGGCGTGTTCGCCTACGCCTTCTGGGTAAGCGCCAAACACCGCTTCAGCAAGCCGCGCTGGTTCCTGCGCCTGGCCGTATTCATGCTGCCCGTGCCGTGGATCGCCTCCGAGGCGGGCTGGTTCGTGGCCGAGTACGGACGCCAGCCCTGGGCCATTGCCGAGGTGCTGCCGGTGCATACGGCCGTGTCCAACCTCGCTATCAGCGACATCGTGATCTCGCTGCTGGCAGTCACGCTGTTCTACACGCTGATGTTCATCGTCGGTATGTACCTGATGCTCCGCTTCGCCCGCAAAGGGCCCTATCCCGAGGCGCCGCCCGCGAAAGCGCCTGCCGATGACGTCGGCGCCAGCGCCGCTCTGGAGGTGTAGCCATGCTCGACTATGAACTGCTGCGCGTGATCTGGTGGGCGCTCACCGGTGTTCTGCTGATCGGCTTCGCCGTCACCGATGGCTTCGATCTCGGTGTGGGAGCGCTGCTGACCCTTGTGGGTCGCAACGATGAGCAGCGCCGGGTGATGATCAACACGATCGGACCGCACTGGGACGGCAACCAGGTCTGGTTCATTACCGCCGGCGGAGCCATCTTCGCCGCATTTCCCCTGATCTATGCCACCGCCTTTTCCGGGCTCTACTTCGCCCTGGGCCTGACGCTCGTGGCGCTGTGGATGCGCCCCCTGGGCTTTGACTACCGCAGCAAGCTCGACGACCGGCGCTGGCGCGAGAGCTGGGACTGGCTGCTCTTTGCCGGTGGCCTGATTCCCGCGCTGATCTTCGGTGTCGCCTTCGGCAACATGCTGCAGGGCGTACCGTTCACCTTCGATGACACGATCAAGGCGACCTACCTAGGCAGCTTCTTTGGCCTGCTCAATCCCTTTGCCCTGCTCGCGGGTCTGGTGAGCGTGGCCATGCTGCTCCTGCACGGCGCGGTGTGGCTGCAGATGAAGACCGGTGGCGTGCTGCTCGAGCGCGCACGCAGTCTGGGTCTGCTCCTCGGTGTTGCCACCAGTGCGCTCTTCGCCCTGGCCGGCTTGTGGCTGGCCTTCGGGATTGATGGCTACGCGATCACCAGCGACATCGTCGGCGATGCCGCGTCGAACCCGCTGAACAAGACCGTCGTGCGAGCCGACGGAGCCTGGCTGGCCAACTACGGCCGCTATCCGCTGATGATGCTGGCGCCCGCCGCCGGCCTGCTGGCGCCGCTGGCGGCCGCCTACCTGTCGCTGAAGCGCCGCGGGGGACTGGCCTTTGTGGCGAGCAGCGCGGCCATCGCCGGGATCATCGCCACGGCAGGGGTGTCGATGTTCCCCTTCATGATGCCCAACTCCGCCAATCCGGATATGTCGCTGACGCTCTGGGATGCTTCGAGCAGCCAGTACACGCTTCAGATCATGTTCGTGGTGGCAGCTATCTTCGTGCCGCTGATCCTCGCGTACACGGCGTGGAGCTTCTATGTGATGTTCGGCCGCCTGCGCGAGGAAGACATTCACAGCGGCGACAGCCGCGCCTTGTACTGAGAGGGGGAGACTATGTGGTATTTCACCTGGATTCTCGGCGTGCTGCTCGCCTGCAGCTTCGGCATTATCAACGCGCTGTGGCTCGAGGCCGCCGATCAGTTCGACAGCTCGGATGAGTGAGCATCATCGCCGCTGACACCGGGGCTTCCGGGGCCGGCGCTGGCGCCGCTGAGCCTGTCTCGGCCGGAGCTGTTGAGGCCGGGGCAAGCCCGGCGAAAGCCGAGCCGGATCGTGAGCTGCTCACGCAGCTGGTGCCCGATACGGGCCGCCTGCTTCCCGCGCTGTGGACGGTGGTCCTGGTCAATCGCCTGGCGCTCTTCGCCTGGTATTTCGTACTTGCCGCTGCGCTCGATGCCTGGCTGTTTACATCGAGTCCGACGCAGATGTGGTTGCCGGCAGCGCTGATCCTTGCGTTGCTGCTGCCGAGCGCCTGGCTTCGGCAGTCGCTGCGCGATCGCGCCGCCGAGCGCGTCGGACGCTTTTTCTTCGCGCGAATGCTCGAGCAGCTGCAGCGCCACCGCCGTGCCCTCATCCGCCGCAAACCCATGAGTGCCTGGCAGGACTTTCACAGTCGCCATCTGCCCGCGCTCGAGAGCTACTTTATCGACTACCGCCTGCAGCGCTGGCTGGTGGCTACGCTGCCGCTGCTGGTATTGGTGCTGATCTTCCCCGTGAGCTGGCTCGCCGGCATCACGCTGCTGCTCACGATGCCGCTCATTCCGCTGTTCATGTGGCTCGTGGGACGCGGCGCGGCAGCGCTTCAGCAGCGTCACATCGTCGCGCTCGATCGTCTCGGCGCCTTCTTCGGCGACCGCATTCTCGGTCGGCAGACCGTGCGCCTTCACGACGCGGCGCAGCGCGAACTGCAGCGCTTCGACGACGCGAGCCGGTCGCTCAACGAGCGCCTCGCCGCCGTACTGCGCGTGGCCTTTCTCTCAACGACGGTGCTCGATTTCTTCTCCACCGTGTCGATTGCTCTGGTCGCGGTGTTCACCGGTTTCGCGCTGCTCGGCGAAATCCCCATCGGCTTCTACGGGGAGGCACCGACGCTCACGGAGGCCTTGTTCATTCTGCTTGTCGCCCCGGCCTTCTTCGCCGAGCTCAAGACCCTGGGACATCTGTACCACAGCCGCAGCGGTGCCCTCGGCGCCGCAGCGGCCTGGCAGAGCGTGCTCGCTGCGCCGCCCGATCCAGCGATGCCCCCGGCCGAAGCTGAAGGATGGCGGGACATCGCGCTGCGCGATGTCTCGATCCTGGCCTTCGACGGATCGGAACTGCTGCGCGTCGAAGGACTTGCGCTCAAGCCCGGTGAGCGCGTGCTCTTGCGCGGGCCGTCGGGGAGCGGCAAAAGCGTGCTCCTCGAGGGCCTGGCCGGCTTGCGCGCGCTGCGTGGATCCGTGACGCTCGATGGCAGGGCAGTCGTTGATCTGTCCGCGCTGCGCGACCGCGTTTTTCTCCTCGAGCAGACGCCGGCGCTGTTTCCCGGGACCGTGGCGGCCAATCTCGGCCTTGAGCAGCACGATGACGCCGCGATCGAGGCGGCGCTCGCTCGCGTGGGGCTCGGCGCCTGGTGCGAGCAGCTCCCCGAGGGTCTGCACACGCGTCTCGATGACAGCCCGGCGCTCTCGGGCGGGCAGCGCCAGCGCTTCGCAGCGGCGCGTTTGCTGCTCTTCCGTCCGTCGCTCGTATTCCTCGACGAACCGACAGCGCATCTGTCTGACGATGAACGCGCCGAGGTGGCCGCGCTGCTGCAGGCGCTGCTGGCCGATTCCGCGGTGGTCTGGGCGTCGCACGATACGCCCGATTCCTCCTGGTTCACGCAGCGCTGGTTCATCGACGGCGCAGCAGCGCCGCGGAGCCTGCGTACATGACTGGTGAGCGCCGCCTGCTTCTGGCAGCGACGGCGTCGCTGCTTGTCGAGAGCGCCAGTGCGCTGCTGCTGCTCGCCGTGTCGGTCTGGTTCATCAGCGCCTGCGCCGTGGCCGGGCAGGTCGGCGTAGCTGCGGGCTTCAATTATCTGGCTCCCGCGACGGTGATTCGCATTCTGGCGATACTGCGCATCGCCGCGGGTTACGCGGATCGCTACCTCGGCCATCTGCTGCTGCTCCGCCGTCTCGCCCGGCGACGTCATGCGCTGCTGCATGCCGTTTTCGCGAGCCGTGAGGGCCCCGAACACGCCCGCGCCGCGTCGACGCTGCAGCAGGCTTCGGAGGACTGGGCAGCGCGCTATTCGAGCGTACTGGCGCCGCAGCTCGCGGCGGCAGTCCTCTTTGCGGGTCTGTTGCTGTTCGTGGGTCTGCTGTTGCCGGCGCTTGCGCAGCCGCTGTTGGTCCTCGCTGCCTTCCTCCTCTGCCTGCGCTTTCTTCTCGTGCGCGCGGCCGATCTCAGGGTTCTCGATCAGGAGCACTGCGCCGCGCGCCTCGACCGCGAGCTCGATAGCTGGCTGCGCAGCAGCAGCCTGTGGTCGCTGCGGGCGCGCTGGCGCGATCCGTCGCAGCTACAGAGCGTTGCCGCCGCTTACGGCGCAGCGCGCCGCCGCGTCGCGAAGCTCGCCGCGCAGGGCGAGGACGTGCTGCTGGTGAGCGGTCTGTTGTCCGCCGTTGTGCTCTACGCCATTGCTGCCGGTATCGAGGCCACGCCGATGGCAACGGTTCCCATTCTGCTCGCGGCGGCGCTGCGCGACTGGCTGCGACCGGCCATGGTCGCTGTGCTTCGCGGTCGGGAAACACAGCAGCGCTGCCGCGCGATGTTCTACGCCTATGCGCCGCCAGGCGCAGCGAACACGGCACAGGTCGGCGCTGAAACCGTGCGAGGTCATGGCGCAAGCGTTCCGTGCCTGGAGCTCGAGGCGTTCCGCTGGCGGCGCGGGGAGCGCCGCGCCGCGCCGCTGTCCGCCTGCCTGCGCGGCCCCGGCCTGTATCTGCTCACGGGCTCCTCCGGCGTGGGCAAGAGCAGTCTTTTTCAGGCCATGGCGGGAGAGCTCGACTACGAGGGGTCGGCCATGGTCGACGGTGCCGAGCTGCGCGACCTTTCACCGGCGCAGCGCGTGGGTCTGGTCTATCTGGCCGAGCAATTCACGCGCGTGCTGTCCGATACGCTGGCGCACAATCTGCGCCTCGCCGCGCCCGATGCCTCGGACGAGGCGCTCCAAAGCGCGCTTCGGTGGAGTGAGTTCGCCGAAGACACCGATCTGCGCCAGTGGGTCGGGGAGCAGGGTCGCCCGCTGTCCGGTGGCGAGCGCAAGCGCCTGTCGCTCGCGCGGGCCCGCCTGAGCTCCGCGCCGCTGTGGCTCCTCGACGAGCCCTTCGAGGGCATGGACGCGGCACTGGCGGCGCGGATCGGCGACCGACTGCACGAAGCGGCGCAAACGCGGCTGATCCTCATCGCCTCGCATCGCGTGCCCGCGACGCTGCACCCGCGAGCGGTCATCGACTGTCCGGCGCCGGATCCTGGCGGTGTGCTCCTGGTGGATGGACAGAGATGACCTGCCTGAAACAGACTGCGTCGCTGCCTGCGATGCGCAGCAGGCCGCGCTTGTGTGGCCGGCGCGCTCCGGCGCGACAGAATAGGGCAGGACGTTTGAGGGAGGCCGGCGCGCAGCATGTTTGATCGAATCATGGCGATGACGCATCGCGGCACGCTGCCGGCGCTGCTTTTTGCATTCGGTATTCTTGCCGGCGTACTCGCGCTGGCGCTGACGCCGCGTGAGGAAGAGCCGCAGATCGTCGTGCCGATGATCGATGTGCTCGTCGAGGCGCCGGGGCTCTCGGCGCAGCAGACGCAGCGTCAGGTCACCATTCCGCTAGAGAAACTCCTCGCCCAGATACCCGGCGTCGAGAACGTGTACTCGAGTACGAGCGTCGGTCGCAGCTCCGTCACCCTGCGCTTCTTCGTCGGTGAAGATCGCGAGGATTCACTCCTCAACACCTATAACAAGCTGTATTCGAACCAGGACCAGCTGCCACCGGTCGTCGGCAGCTGGCTGGTCAAGCCCGTGGAGGTCGACGATGTGCCGATCGTGGTGCTGTCGCTGTGGAGCGATGATGTCGATCGCTACAGCGACTTCGAACTGCGGCGCATGGCCGACGAGTTCTCGACTGCGCTGCAGGCCATCCCCAATACCAGCGAGGTCCGCGTCGTCGGTGGTCGCCCGCGGACGCTGCGCGTGCTGCTTGACCCCGAGGGCATGGCGGCGCGGCGGACGACGGCGGCGGACATCGTGGACGCGCTGCGCGTATCGAATGTGTTGCGGCGCGCCGGGACGCTGACCTTCGGCAACGAGGCGATCGTTCTCGAAAGCGGCGACGCGCTGCGCGGCGTTGCCGAGCTGCGCGAACTCGTGGTGAACGTGATCGACGGCGCCCCGGTATACCTGCGCGATGTTGCGGCCGTGGTCGACGGCCCGGCGGAAGCTGCGAGCTACACCTGGATCCGGCCCGGACCATCGGCGCCGGAGATCGCAGCCCGCCAGACCGGTGCTGAAGGAGGCGCCGCTGCAGGTGACGCCGAGTATCCGATGGTGGCTATCTCCATCGCCAAGCAGCGCGGTGCCAACGCAGTGACCGTGTCGGAGGAGGCGCTGGCCCTGATCGAGCGCCTGCAGGCAGAGCTGCTGCCGCCGGAAGTCCACGTGAACATCCTGCGCGACTACGGTGCTACCGCCGATGCCAAGGTCAACGACCTGAGCACCTCCCTGGGCCTGGCGATCGTGACCGTGGTCGTGTTCATTGGCCTGTTCCTCGGCTGGCGTCCGGCCCTGGTCGTCGGCGCCGCCGTGCCCGTGTGCTACGGCATTACCCTCGCCCTAGATATGGCGATGGGCTACACGATCAACCGGGTCACACTGTTCGCACTGATTCTCTCCCTCGGCCTGCTCGTCGACGATCCGATCACCGGCGTCGACAACATCTCTCGCTTCATGGGACGCCGCGCCCTGAGTGCCCGCGAGCGCGTGACGGCGGCGATGCGCGAGATCCGCGTGCCGCTGGTGATGTCGACGCTCACGATTGTCGTCGCCTTCCTGCCCCTGGCTTTCATTACGGGGATGATGGGGCCGTACATGGCGCCCATGGCCTTCAACGTGCCCGTGAGCGTCATCAGCTCGACGCTGGTGGCCTTTCTGGTCACACCCTGGCTGGCCAGCCGCCTGCTGCGCGAGCCCGTGGAGGAGGCCGCTGCGCAGAGCCGGGGGCTCTACGCCCGTCTGCTGTCGCCGATACTCAAGACGCGAGCGCGCATGCGCCTCGTGCTCTGGCTGGTAGCGCTGCTGTTTGTCTTTGCGGCGCTGCTGCCCGCGCTGCGCTGGGTTCCGCTCAAGCTGCTGCCCTTCGACAACAAGAATGAGGTGCAGGTGCTGATCGACATGCCCGAGTCGGCGAGCCTCGAGCAAACCGCGGCCATGGCCCAGAGCATCGCCGCGCAGGTGCTGCGAACGCCCGAGGTGCAAACGGTCGCGGCTTTCATTGGCGAGCCCTCACCCATCGACTTCAATGGCATGGTCCGTCGTTACTACCAGCGCCACGCCGCCAACCTCGCCGACCTTCGCCTGGTTCTCGCCGACAAGCTGCAGCGCGAGCACCAGTCCCACGCCGTGGTGCTTCGCCTGCGCGAGCAGCTCGCGCAGTTCAGTCGCGACGGGATCAGCGTCAAGGTGGTCGAGGTTCCGCCCGGCCCGCCGGTGTTGGCAACGCTGGTTGCGGAGATCTACGGTGAGGCCACAACGCCCTACGCGCTGCAGGAGAACGCTGCGCGAGTCCTCATGGAGCGCCTCCAGCGCGAAGCGCACGTGGTCGAGGTCGACAGCAGCCTCGAGGCACCGCAGCGCCGTCTGCGCTTTCACGTCGATCAGCAGAAGGCAGCGCTTTCGGGAGTGTCGACCGATGACGTGGCACAGACGCTGCTGATGGCCAACGAGGGCATCGTGGCGGCCTACCTTCATGATCCGCGTGAATTGAAGCCGCTGCCGATCGAGCTGCGCCTGGCGCCCGAGCAGCGCGACCAGACTGTTGACCTGGAGCGTCTCACGGTGCGTGGCCGACCCGGCGTAGTAAAGCAGACCTCGCCCCAGGGCCTCGAGCTCGCGCCGCAGCCGCTGGTGCCGCTCGGTGAACTGGGTGAGTTCCGCGAGGACCGCGACGACACGCCGATCCATCGCAAGGACCTGCTGCCGGTGGTCTACGTCACTGCCGAACTCAACGGCCGACCTCCCGGCGAGGTCATCGCCGACCTGGTGGCCGACTATCGCGAGACGGGTGAACGGGATGAAAGCGCCGAGGGCCGTAGCAGCGGGAGCGGGAGCACGCGCTCCTGGGAGTCGCGAAGCTTCTTCAGCAACGGTGGCGGCGATGCCTGGCGCCTGCCCGAAGGGACGCGCGTGGTCTGGGCCGGCGAGGGCGAGCTGAAGATCACCCTGGACGTGTTCCGCGACATGGGCCTTGGCTATCTGTTCGCGCTGCTGGCGATCTTCGCTCTGCTTCGAGTCCAGACCGGCTCGTCGGCGCTGACCGCGATTATCATGCTCGCCATACCGCTGACGATCATTGGCATCATGCCCGGCTTCTGGGCGATGAATCACATCGGCGAGCGCGTGATTGCAGGCGCGCCCGAGCCCGTGCTGTTTACCGCGACGGCGATGATCGGCATGATTGCCCTCGCCGGCATTGTCGTGCGCAACTCGCTGATCCTCGTTGAGTTCATTGCCCAGGCGCGCGCCGAGGGCATGGCGGTTCGCGAGGCGGTGATCGCCGCCGGCGCCGTGCGCATGCGGCCCGTGCTGCTTACGGCGGGAACGACGTTGCTGGGGAACCTGATCATTACCCTCGATCCCGTATTCAACGGTCTCGCCCTCGCGATCATTTTCGGCATCGTTGCCTCGACGCTGTTCACCCTGCTTGTCGTGCCCGCCGTGTATCTGCTGGTGTACGACCGCGAAGATGCGCCAGCGCCATCTCCAACTACGCCATCCCCAACGGCAACGCCAACGGAGACATCGCCATGAACGCGAAAAACGCAGTCCTCGCCCTGGCTGCTCTCGGCGGCCTGCTGGTGCTCATTGCCTTTATGGCAGGCCTGTTCAATGACCGCATCGAGCCCCGTATCGCCGAGCCCGTGGCGGCGCAGGGCACGCCCGCGTATCGTGCAGCCATCACGCGTGAAGCAATCTACGAGGCCGTGCCGGCCTCTGTTGAAGCTCGCGAGACCACGATTCTCGCCGCGCGTCTCCTCGGTCGCATCGAGGCGATCAGCGTACGCGCCGGCGACTACGTAGAGGCCGGGCAGCTCCTGCTGCGACTGCAGGCCGACGAGCTCGAGGCCCGTGCAGGGCAGGCCGAGCAGGGCGTGCGCAGCCTCGAGGCGCGCCTCGAAGAGGCGCGGCAGACGCTCGAACGCACGGAGGAACTGCACGGGCGTCAGCTCCTTGCCGATGCCCAGCTCGACGCGGCGCGGGCCAACACGCGGTCCCTCGAAGCGGAACTCGCCGCGGCGCGGCAGCGCCTCGCCGAGGCGCGCACGGCGCTGGCCTATACGCAGATCCAGTCACCGATGGACGGACGCGTCGTCGACCGCTTTGCCGAGCCCGGTGACACGGTGTCTCCGGGCCAGAAAATCCTCTCGCTGTACAACCCCTTCTCCCTGCGCGTAGAGGCCTGGGTGCGCGAATCGCTGGCGCTGCAGCTCACGGAGGGCCAGAGCCTTCGAGTGCTGATCCCGGCGCTCGATCGCGATCTGCAGGCGCGCATCGAGGAAATCGTGCCCGCCGCCGATCCCGGGTCCCGCTCCTTCCTGGTGAAGGCGACGCTGAGCACGGAGCCCGGTCTGCTGCCCGGTATGTATGCGACGGTCGAGATACCCGCCGGCGAGCGCGAGCTGATGCTCGTGCCCGAGGATCTGATCGCGCGCGTCGGCCAGCTCGACGTGGCCTGGGTGCAGGCCGAGAACGGCGTACAGCGCCGGTTTCTCCGCCTGGGCGAGGCCGGCCGCGATGGCCTCGTGCAGGTCGCTGCGGGACTGGCTGCCGGCGATGCCTTGCTGCCGCCGCCGGACTAGAGCCGGGCGCGCGGCCAGATAACGCTAAGAGCCTCGCATTTTTGGCGGTACAGGCTGTCATGCCCGCGAGCGCAGGTTTATGCTCGGTAGGCAGGGCGCTGTAACGGCTCCCGCATGTAGTCCCCCACCCCAAGGGACTTCACCACTTCCGATGCCGAACAGCACTGTCACGCGCGCATCGACGATCGAGGAATCCACGATGTACCCCAAGTTGAATCTACGCCGGATTGTGCTGGCGACTGCCCTGGGCTTCGCAGTCCATCAGGGCGCCAGTGCCCAGACGATTACGAGCTATCCCGGATCGATTTGCGTTCCGATCAAACCGCAGGCGGGCTGGCGCCTGGCGCTGCGCCCGAGTGGCCTTGTCAACCTGTCTTCAAATGCAACGGATGTGATTTGCCCGATACCGCGGGCCGTTGGGACTTCGGCGGGTCCGAAGTATCTCGACCTGGCAATCAATTTCACGAACGCCGGTGACCCAGTCGAACAGCGCTGTGTTCTGCGCGAGTTTACGGCCTCCGGCTCGAGGCTTCAGCAGCAGCGGCAGGAGCGGGAACTCGCCAATGGCAGCGTGGGCGCCCTGGAGTGGCGGGCAAGCGTGGATGATTCACGGGTATCGCAATTGACCGTGCAGTGCACACTGCAGCCGCAAGTTTCTCTCGCGGCACTGACGCTTTCCGTAGGCGCGACTATGGACGGGGGCAGCGGTGGCAGCGGTGGCAGCAGCGGCGGCGACAGTGGTGAGTTCGAGTTCGAGGGAATCGTGAATGCCTTTGAGAGCGGCGAATCCGTAACGGTGAATGGAGACACCTATACGGTCAGCGCCAGCACGCGATATTTCATCGACAATGTAGGGCCGGTGACCGCCGTCGAGTTCTTCCAGCAGCTGTCGGTCGGGCGTCGCGTCGAAGTTACGGACTACCTGCCCGTTGATGGCGTCGCTGACGAGCTCTATCTGGAAGATCCGACGGATTGATCGGCGGCCGGGGCAGGGCGCAAGGCGCACTCAGGCTGCGGCCGAAATGTTGAAGGTGGCGACTATCAGCTGCCCGCACTGTGTGCCTGCGTCGTCGCTCCTGGCGGGCCCTTGAATCTGCGGATATCCGCAACTCAGCTTCCTACTCGCAGCCGGCTGACCACTCATGTCCGTACCGACGTCCGCACCCAGGTTCCGACAAGCCATCACCCGCTCTCCGGCGCGCTCAATCATCCACGGGCTCAGCTCTGTCGATCTGGGTCCGCCGGATTACGAACGTGCCTGTGAGCAGCACGAGGCCTATCGTGCGGCACTCGAGTTCTGCGGCGTAGCAGTTCTGAACCTGCCGGCGCTGGAGGACTATCCGGACTCGGTGTTTGTCGAGGATGCGGCCCTGTGCACCCCTCAGTGCGCTATCGTCACGCGCCCTGGAGCGTCAACGCGCCGCGGCGAGGCGGCGCTCCTCGAGCCCGTGCTGCGGCAGTTCTACACCCGCATCGAGCGCATCGAAGCGCCGGGGACGCTCGATGCGGGCGACGTGATGATGGTCGGTGACCATTATTTCGTCGGCCGCTCGGCGCGCAGCAATGACGAGGGCATCGCTCAATTGTCGGCAATTCTCGAGCGCCACGGCATGACCGCGAGCGCGGTGCCGCTGCGGTCGATGCTGCACCTGAAAACAGGCATCGCCTATCTGGAGCAGGACCGATTTCTGCTCGCCGGCGAATTCAGCTCTGCGTCAGAGTTCGAGGACCGTATGCGCATCGAGGTATCCGAAGACGAGGCCTACGCGGCCAACAGCATCTGGGTCAACGGGCGCGTGATCATGCCCGCAGCTTATCCGCGAACCCGGGACCGCGTTCGCGCGCTCGGCATCGAGGTCATCGAGGTCGAGGTCTCCGAGTTCCGCAAGGTCGACGGCGGCGTCAGCTGTCTGTCACTGCGGTTCTGAGTCAGGAGGCAATACAGCGGGCCCTGGCAGCGCTGTGACCAGTAGGGAAAAGCAGCCGCTCGGCCTGCCGGTCATGACCGCGCTGGTTGTCGGTTCGCTGATCGGCAGCGGCATCTTCAGCCTGCCGCAGAACATGGCGGAGAACGCCGGCGCCGGCGCTATCGTCATCGCCTGGACCATCACCCTCGTCGGCATGCTCGCGCTCACGCGCATTTTCCAGTGGCTGGCCCTGCATTCGGATGCGGCGCGGGAGGGCGTGTACGGCTATGCGCGCCGCGGTTTCGGCGACTACGTGGGGTTCAGCGTCGCCTGGGGCTACTGGATTTCCGTCTGGGTCACGCTCGTCGGGTATCTGGTGCTGGTTTTTGACGCACTGGCCAGCTTTACGCCGTTCCGCGCGTTTGGCGAAGACGGCGCGCTGGCACCGCTGGTCGGCGGTCTGCTGTTGCTCTGGGGGCTGCACGCTTTCGTGCTTATGGGCGTGCGCTCGGCGGCGATCCTCAATGTCGTCGTCACCCTTGCCAAACTGCTGCCGCTGGCTCTGTTCGTACTCTGTGCGGCGCTTGCCTTCGAGCTTTCGACCTTCCGCCTCGACTTCTGGGGTCGTGGGACCGGGCTGTCGCTGCTCGATCAGCTGCGCAGCACGATGCTGTACACGGTGTTCGTGTTCCTCGGTATCGAGAGTGCCACGGTCTACGCGAGCCGTGCCCGCGATAGGCAGGTGATCAGCCGATCCACGCTTTACGGCTTTCTGGTCACCTTCGCGCTTCTGGTCTGCGTCTCCCTACTGTCCCTCGGAATCGCCCGGCAGTCGGAGCTCGCCGCCATGGGTAATCCCTCGATGGCGCGGGTCATGGAGCGCGCCGTCGGGCCCTGGGGAAGCGGCCTCATCAACCTTGGCCTTATCGTGTCGATAGCCGGGGCGTTGCTTGCCTGGACCCTGATCGCGGCAGAGATGCTCTACCTCGCGGCCCGGGGCGACAACAACACCGCTCCGCAGGTCTTCGGTCGCCTGAACCGTCGCGGCACGCCGGCCAACGCGATGTGGCTCACCAATATTCTCGTGTCGATTTTGCTCATTGCCAGCTTCGGCAGTGAGTCCGCCTACAACCGTCTCATACAGCTGGCCGGGGCGATGGCGCTGATCCCCTACCTCGCCTGCGCCGCCTTCGCTCTCAGGCTTTGCCTCGCCGCGCCGCAGCGGTCTCTGCGCCTGCTGGTGATCACGTCACTGGGCACGCTCTACGGTCTATGGCTGATTTACGCCGGGGGACTGCGCTTCCTGCTGCTGTCGATGATGCTGTACGCACTGGGCACTCCCTTTTACCTGCGCGCGCGGCGCGAGCGCGGACTGTCCGCTTTCTCGTCACCCACGGAGCGGGCCGTTGCGATACTGGTGTCGCTGCTCGGTGGCGTCGCCCTGTATCTCGCAACGACGCGGTTGCTGTAGCGCGCCGTCGCCGATGAGCCGTGCGCACGCGCAGCCGGATCCGGGTCGATCGCATCAAGGCGTTCCGATATCGTGGACCACCCACTCTTCTATCTGCAGCAGAGGTACCAATGAGCGATACACCGATCAGCCGCTACCCCGTCCCGGATCTGGCCGAGATCCCCGACGATATTCGCGAGCGGATTCTGGCCGTGCAGGAAAAAGCCGGCTTTGTTCCCAACGTGTTTCTGGCGCTGGCCCATCGCCCCGATGAGTTTCGCGCGTTTTTCGCCTATCACGATGCCCTGATGGAACGCGACAGCGGTCTGAGCAAGGCCGAGATGGAGATGATCGTGGTCGCCACTTCCAACGACAACGGCTGCCAGTACTGCGTGGTCGCCCACGGTGCCGTGCTGCGAATTCGCGCGAAGAACCCGCTGCTCGCCGACCAGGTGGCGGTCAACTATCTAAAGGCCGATATCACCGGCCGTCAGCGGGCCATGCTCGACTTCGCCATGAAAGTCTCAAGGGACTCGCGATCGCTCGATGCTGCGGACTTCGAAGCCCTGCGCGCTCACGGCTTCAGCGACGAGGACATCTGGGATATCGCGGGCATTACGGCCTTCTTCGGTCTCAGCAATCGCATGGCCAATTTCCTGTCGATGCGACCCAATGCGGAGTTTTTTTCCATGGGCCGATAGCCCCGCAGAGGCATCGGCCTGTCAACTGGCCGACGTCGTTGGACTCTGGTAGTTTCCGGCAGCTTTCACTATCGGCAAACGAGGCTCATGCACGCCAAACGAACGGACACGCGCCCCCGAAGCTCCCAGAGCCCAGTCGCGTACGACGCATCGCACTACCGCTTTTCCCCGGCTAGAGGTCGCCGACTGCCGCTGGCGTTCATTCTTGGCGCGGTGCTGTCCGCGAATGCCCTGGCGCAGGTCAGCGGCGGCGCGGACGACGAGCAGGCGCTGCTCGAAGAAGTCGTTGTCACTGGCACGAGGCTGCGCGTCGATCTGCCCGACGGCGCCTACCCGCTCACGGTGATCGATCGCGCGCAGCTCGAGCTGTCGGGGCAGACCTTCGTCGGCGAGTACCTGCAGCAGTTGCCCTTCGTTACGGGCTCGCCCGTCAACAGCAGCACCGGAGCACGGGGCGAGGGCGGCGCCTTCTCCCGCGGCATCGCCACCCTCGAGCTGCGCGGTCTCGGCCCGGAGCGGACGCTGGTTCTGCTCAACGGCCGTCGTTTCGTGCCGGGCGGCAATGGTGCCAGCGGTGTCGTCGATCTCAACATGATTCCCATGGCGCTGATCGAGCGCGTCGAGATCTTCAAGGCCGGCGCCTCCGTCGAGTACGGGGCCGATGCCGTCGCCGGCGTGGTCAACCTGATTACCTATCGCGAAACCGATGGCCTGCAGGTCGACGTGCGCGGCTCGATCACCGGCGAAGGCGATGGCGAGACCGTCACCACCAGCGTGGTCTGGGGCCGTCGGGGCAGGCAGGGCGAGTTCATGATCGGTGGCGAGTATGTCGACCAGAGCGCCGTGAGCAAGGATGACCGTGCGTTCTCGCGCGTGCGCCGGACCTTCAGTGGCCCGGACAACGACATCAGCTTCGACGGCAGCTCGGCGCCGCCGCAGGGTAATTTCCGCACCTCGCTCGGCCGCCTGACGCTCTCCGATGGCGCCGATGGGACAGAGCCTGGCGATTTCCGGCCCTGGATTGGTGACAACAGCGCGCCGGATACGGATCGCTACAACTTCAATCCCTTTGAGGATCTGCGCCAGCCTGCCGAACGCCTGTCCCTGTTCGCCCAGGGCCGGCGTACGCTCAATCCCAATGTCTCCGTTTTCGGCGAAGCCTTCTGGCACCAGCGTGACTCGAGCACGCAGCTCGCGCCCCTGCCCTTCTTTACCACGCGCGAAACCGATGTGAGCGTCAGCGAGGACAATCTCTACAACCCCTTCGGCGAAACGCTGACCGATGTGCGCAGGCGACTCGTGGAGGCGGGTCCGCGGGAGTTCATTCAGGACAACGAGGCCTGGCGCTTCGTGCTCGGCGCCGACGGCACTCTTGCGGGGTGGTTCTGGGACGCAAGCGCCGTGCACGGTCGCAACGAGACCGATCAGCGCCAGACCGGCGACCTGCTCGACTCCCGTCTGCGCTCCGCTCTCGGTCCGTCCTTCATCGACAGCGCGGGCAATCCCCGCTGCGGCACGTCGGCGGCGCCAATCGAGGGCTGTGTGCCGCTCAACCTCTTTGGCGGCGCGGGCAGTATCACGCCGGAGATGCTCGCCTGGGCCGGCACGACGCTCGAGGACAGCGGATTCAACGAGCAGACGGTGTTCAGCGCGAATATCACCGGCAGCCCCATCTCCGTGCCGGCCGGCGATCTGGCCCTCGCCACGGGCATCGAGGTCCGCGAGGAGCGCGCGGCGGATAACCCCGATCCGCAGACCGTGCTCGGTAACACCAGCGGCAGCGCGCGCTCAAGGACGGCCGGCTCCTTCGACAGCCGCGAGGTCTACCTCGAGATGGGCTTGCCGCTGCTTCGCGACGCGCCCGGCGCCGAGCTCCTCGAGGTCGACATGGGTGTTCGTCTGGTGGACTTCTCCAACTTCGGCCGTCAGACGGTCTCGGAATTCGGCTTCTTTTGGCAGCCCATGGCGACGCTGCAGTTCCGCGGCGCCTGGTCCGAGGCCTTCCGCGCACCGAACGTGCGTGAACTGTTCGGTGGATTCAGCCAATCCAACCCCATCGTCGAGGACCCCTGCGCGGATTTCTCGGCCCTGTCGCCCGTGGCCATCGAGCGCTGCGTCGCCCAGGGCGTACCCGCCGACGGCAGCTTCACACAGAGCGGCGAAGAGACCCCGCAGCTCTCCGGTGGCAACCGCGATCTCGACCCGGAAGAGGCGGAAATTCTCACCGCGGGCGTGACCTGGACCTCGGCCGCGGTGCCCGAACTCGTCGTCAACCTCGACTTCTATGACATCGCCGTTGACAGCGGCATCGCCGGTCTCGGCGCCAACACGATTCTCGAGCAGTGCCTGGCAACGGGCGCGGAGGCCTTCTGTGGTCGCATCGAGCGTGGCCCGAACGGCGACATCGAGCAGGTCAGCGCGCGGCTGCAGAACCTCGCCACGGAGTCCGCTCGCGGTGTCGACGCAGACGTACGCTTCGCCCACGATCTGGCCGGCGGTCGCATCCAGCATCGCGCGCTCGTGAGCTACCTCGACGAGCGCGACATTGTCGCCTTTCCGGGCGCCGAGCCGCTGGCCGGTGCCGGCGGTTACGACCAGGACAACTTCGGCGCCATCCCGCGCTGGCGCGGCAGCTACAACCTGAACTGGCGCAGCGATCGCTGGGGCGCCGGCTACGCGCTGCAGTGGATCGGCTCGCTCGAGGAATCGGGCGGCGTTGTCGCTCCGGGTACGGTCAACGCCATCGACGACATGCTCTACCACGATGTCTGGGCCAGCTACCGCGTCGGTGAACGACTGCTGGTATCCGCGGGCATCGACAATCTCACGGACGAACAGCCGCCATTCTTCGGCAACGCCGACGAGGCAAATACGGACGTATCCACCTACCGACTTCTCGGTCGCGGCGCCTGGCTCCGCGTGTCCTTTGGATCCTGAGGCCGCTCCATGAAGACCATTCTTGCCACCATTGCCGGGGAGCTCGATGTTCGCGAGGCGCAGGTCGCGGCCGCCGTCGCCCTGCTCGACGAGGGCGCGACCGTGCCCTTCATTTCGCGCTACCGCAAGGAAGTCACGGGAGGCCTTGACGACACGCAGTTGCGCAACCTGGAGGCGCGACTGCGCTACCTGCGTGAACTCGAAGAGCGCCGCGGAGTGATCCTGGGCAGCATCCGCGACCAGGGCAAGCTCACCGATGAGCTGGAAGGGAAAATACTCGCGGCTGACAGCAAGAGCCGTCTCGAGGACCTCTATCTACCCTACAAGCCGAAGCGCCGAACAAAAGGTCAGATCGCCATCGAGGCGGGCCTCGAACCCCTTGCTGACAAGCTGCTCGCCAACCCCGAGCTGGATCCCGATGAGGAGGCCGGCGCTTTCCTGAACAGCGAGGCCGGCATAGAGAGCGCGCGCGACGCGCTTGATGGGGCGCGTTTCATACTGATGGAACGCTTCGCCGAGGATGCAGACCTGATCAACCGGCTGCGTAGCCTGCTTTGGGACGAGGGTCTGCTGCAGTCCGCCGTGGTTGCGGACAAGGAGCGCGACGGTGAGAAGTTCAGCGACTACTTCGAGCACCGCGAGTTGCTGCGCAAAACGCCGTCTCACCGTGCCCTCGCCATGTTCCGGGGCCGCGCGGAAGGCGTGCTGAGCCTAAGTATCGCGTTGCCCTCTACGGCAGAAGATGCCGCGCAGCGCCCGGGCGCTGATCGCTGCGAGGCGATCATTGCAGGCCATTTTCAGCTTCCCGTGCACGGAAAGGCCACGTCGAAATGGCTTGCCGAGGTGGTTCGCTGGACCTGGCGCGTCAAGCTGTCCGTGCACCTTGAAATGGATCTCTTCGCGCAGTTGCGCGAGCGCGCCGAGGCCGATGCGATCGGCGTGTTCGCCGCCAACCTGAAGGATCTGCTGCTCGCCGCCCCGGCCGGTCCAAGACCCACGATCGGCCTCGATCCCGGTTTGCGTACGGGCGTGAAGGTGGCTGTGATCGATGCCACGGGGCAGGTCGTCGACCACGGTGCGATTTTTCCGACACCACCGCAGCGCAAGATCGCCGAGGCCGAGGCAGCGCTGCTGTCCATGATCCGCCGCCACGGCGTCGAGCTGATTGCGATTGGCAATGGTACGGCGAGTCGTGAAACCGAGCGCTTCGTCGGCGACCTGCTCCGGGCGCATCCGGAGCTCGGCGTTAGCAAGGTGATGGTGAACGAGTCGGGTGCGTCGATCTACTCCGCATCGCCCTACGCGGCCGAGGAGCTGCCTGACCTCGACGTCACCATCCGCGGTGCCGTCTCCATTGCGCGCCGTCTGCAGGACCCGCTGGCGGAACTCGTGAAGATCGAGCCGAAGTCGATCGGGGTCGGTCAGTATCAGCACGACGTTTCGCAGATGGCGCTGTCGCGCACGCTCGACGCGGTGATCGAGGACTGCGTGAACGCCGTGGGGGTCGACGTGAACACGGCATCGAGCGCCTTGCTCAGTCGCATATCAGGCCTGAATACGACGACGGCGCAGAACCTCGTTGAGTTCCGCAACGCCCACGGCATGCTTGCGGACCGCGCGACGCTTCGCAAGGTGCCGCGTATTGGCGACAAGACCTTTGAACTCGCGGCGGGATTTCTTCGCGTCATGAACGGCAGCAATCCGCTGGACCGCTCGGCGGTGCATCCCGAGTCCTACGCCGTGGTCGAGCGCATCGCGCGACAGGCCTCGCGCAGCGTCGACGAACTGATCGGCGACGCTGCACTGCTGCGCGGCCTCAGGCCCGAGACCTTCGTCGACGAACAGGTAGGTCTGCCCACGATCAGGGACATTTTCGCCGAACTCGAGAAACCGGGACGCGATCCGCGCCCCGAGTTCCGCACCGCGGCCTTCAAGGACGGTGTGGAAAAGCTCTCGGACCTGCGCGAGGACATGATCCTCGAGGGCGTGGTGACCAACGTCACCAACTTCGGTGCTTTCGTGGATGTCGGCGTTCACCAGGACGGCCTGGTGCATATCTCGTGCATCTCCGACCGCTTCGTCAAGGACCCTCGCGACGTCGTCAAGGCCGGAGATATCGTGAAGGTCAAGGTGATGGAGGTCGACGTCGCGCGCAAGCGCATCGGTCTGTCGATGCGCCTCGACGACAAGGCCGGCTCACGCGAGGAGCGGACGCGCGGGCATAAAGGGCAGAAAGGGGAGAGAGGGGAGAGAGGGGAGAGAGGGCAGCGAGGAGAGAGGAGCCGCGAAGGTTCCGAGCGTCATCAGCGCGGCGATCGTCGCAAGGCGCAGGGGGCTCGCGGTGGCCAGGAGAAACCTGAAGGGGCGCTCGCGGCGGCCTTCGCCGCAGCCCGACGGGATCGCTAGTCCGTCGAGCCAGGGAGGCGGTGTCCCGGGGCTCATGATCAGCCTGCGAAAGCAGCCATCAGTACGCGATTGCGACCCTCGCCCTTGGCCCGGTACAGCGCCTCGTCCGCCGGTCGCAGCAACTCGTCCAGGGTCGATACGGCGTCCCCCTGCGCGGCGCTCACGCCGATACTCACGGTGCAGTGCAGCGCCTTGCCGTCACTTAGCACGATATCGCGCCCGCGAACGGCGGCAAGGATACGCTCGGCTGCTCTCAAGCCATCATCGAGGGAGGTGTTCGGAAGCAGTACGGCGAACTCCTCACCGCCAATTCGACCCAACAGATCGTAGTCGCGGAGTTGGCTGCGAATGGCGCCCGTGACCGCGACGAGCGCGCGATCGCCCACCTCGTGGCCATGGCTGTCGTTGATGCGCTTGAAAAAGTCGATGTCCATCATGAGCAGGCTCACCGACTCTTTCGTGCGCCGCGCGCGCGACAGGGCCTCGCGCACCTGGCGCTCGAAGCCGCGCCGGTTCAGAGCGCCGGTCAGGCCATCTTCCACGGCGAGGCGCTCGAGCTCGGTCTTCTGTCTGCGAACCTCCTCCGTGCGCTCTTCGACCTCCTGCTCGAGGCGGCGTGTCGCGACGCGGATACCGAGCAGCAGAAGGATTTCGACCATCACGTAGGCAGCGATGCCGAAAAGCAAATTGAAGCGTCTCGCTGCGTAAATCGGTCCGACCAGTCTCGAGGCATCGCTCCAGAAGACGATGCGGCCAACGTCGGGCAGCGACGGGTCGACGCTTCCGCGGTAATCGCGAAGGGGCTTCGACACGAACAGGATCGGTTTTTCCGCAAGCCTTACCAGGCCGCGATCCTGCTCCTTCGTCCACAGGCCGGCGGAAGCGGCTGCCTCTACAACACGGCCTGCGTCGGCGTCCGTGCTTGCCTCGATGACGCAGCTGCAGAAATCCATCGCCAGCTGAAACTGGCGCTCCACGGCCTCCGGCCACATATTCCTGCGTACGTGCGCCTCGGACAGCAGCACCGCCATGTCGACGTTGTAGTTTTCCCTGATGATCCCGATAACCTGTTCGAAGGAGGTTCCCGTCTCGAGGGCGCCGGCGTAGACGCGATCGCCGCTTTCGGGCTCGCGGGCAAAAACGGGTACGACTCCGCGCAATCCCGAGTAGACGCGACCGGTCTCAAAACCGCTGCGCGGCGTTTGCTCACGATTGGTATCGACGACTGTGTAGCGAACCTCGTCCATGTTGTCCCCGAAGCGCTCGGGGCGATGGACACGCAGGAAGCTCGTTGAACCGGGGCCGAGATGGAAGTGCAGCTGGCGCGCCGAGAAGCTCCGCTGAACCTCGAGCCAGTTGTCCTCGAGCGCGTCGAAGAGGCGCGCACGTGTTGCCGCGGCACGCTCGCCGCCGGCACCGCCGCCCTCCGCAGCAACCGCCTGCGCTCCGGCAAGAAACAGCTGCGACAGCTCGTCGTCGTTGGCGACAAAGGTCGCGATGGTCAGCAGGTTGCTGTAAGTCTGGTCGAGGATCGTATCGAGCGATGTGCGCAGCTTCTGTGCCTCGTCATCGAGGCGCTCGGTGAGCTCGCGGT
>JAZBOX010000060.1:0-3226 GCA_036351355.1 Halieaceae bacterium | reverse complement strand
CGCTCGCAGTCCCTCAAGAGCCAGATCACGGCCCTCGATGCACAGATCAGCCGCATGACAATCCGGGCGCCATTCACCGGGCGCCTCGGCATCTACGCACAGTCCGTCGGTGACCTCATGCAGACCGGCGATGTTCTCACCAGCCTTACGGGAACCGGCGATCTGCGCTGGGTCGACTTCAAGGTGCCCCAGGGCGTTGCTCGCATGGCGGTGGGTGACCGGGTCAGACTGTTGTCTATCGACGACGAAGAACTGGGCGAAGCGGATGTCATCGCAGTCTCCGATGCGCTCGCGGTCGGCACCCGCGCCTATGACGTTCGCGCCGAAGTCCTCGGTTCGGGACTCCGCCACGGCGAACTGGTCCAGGTCGAGCTGCGCACCGGCGCTGCGCGCAGCGTGGTGAGAATCCCCAACCGCGCCGTGCGCTGGGACCGCGACGGCTCGCTCGCCTTCGCGCTGTCGCCTGCGGAACCCGGCGCCTTCAAACCCTGGCGGGCGTCGACGCGGCGCGTGCGGATTCTGGACGAGCGGGATGGCATGGTACTGGTCGACGGGGAGCTGAAGGCCGGTGACCTTGTGGCATCGGAGGGTGCGTTCAAACTCGATGAGCAGGCGCTCGTCGACGTTCTCGGAGGGGCAGGGCTGGAAGTCGGAGCCGGCGACCGGCGTGAAGCTGCCGACAGCATGACCGAGGGTGGCGCTGGCCAATGAATAAGGTCGAACAGGAATCACGCTGGAACGACATTTTTGTCAAACGGCCCGTCGTGGCCGTGGTGCTGTCGCTCACAATTCTTCTCGTCGGCATCTGGTCGTCCTTCAATCTCTCGATCATCCAGTTCCCGGTGATCGAGATCTCGTCGCTTGAGATCAGCACCTACTATCCGGGCGCAAGCGCCGAGACGGTACGCGGCTTCGTGACCGAGCCCATCGAACGCGCCGCCAAGGGTGTGCCCGGCGTCGACTATGTGGAGTCGGTGACCACCAGCGGTTCGAGTCGCGTCGTGGCCTTCCTGCGCACCAATGAAAACTCCACCGATGCGCTGGCGGAGCTGTCCTCGCGTCTGAGCCAGATTCGCTTCGAGCTGCCCCAGGGCGCGGAGGATCCCTCCGTTGAGGTGGTTCGTGCGGAGCGCCCCTACGACAGCTTTCACCTTGCGGTCAGCGTGCCCGAGGGACGCAGCACCGCCGAGGTGACGGACCTGATCCAGCGCGAGATCCTTCCCCGCCTGAGTTCGATTGCGAACGTGCAAAGCGTGCGGAATTTCGGCACGCAGCCGGCTATGCGCATCTGGCTCGATACGCTGCGGATGGCTGCTCTGGGCGTGAGCGCCGCAGACATCCAGACAGCGCTTCGGCGAAACAATCTGCAAAGTACTCTCGGGCGTTCGCGCAACAGCATCCAGCAAATTGACCTGACCGCAAACACCGATACGCGCACCGCGGAGGACTTCGCGCGGATTCTCATCCGTCAGGAAAACGGCGTCGAGATACGCCTTGGCGATGTTGCGCGCGTGGAATCGGGATCGATGGAGCGCAGCGCGATCAGCAGGCTGGACCAGCAGGAAGTGGTGTTTATCGGCATCAGCCCGCTGCCAGCGGCGAACGAGATCGAAATCGCCGATGCCATCTACGCGATCCTTCCGGAGCTACGGGCGACGCTGCCGGACGACATCGAGCTGAGCTTTCCGCACGATGAAACCGGCTACATGCGCGACGCGCTGAAAGAGATCTTCATCACCCTCGGTGAGACGGTGATTCTGGTGGGCCTGGTAATCGTCGCCCTGCTCGGATCGATCCGTGTGGCCACCGTGCCACTGATGACCATCCCGATTTCGCTGCTCGGCACAACGGCGGCGATGATGGTCATGGGATTCACCCTGAATCTGCTGACGATTCTGGCCATCGTCCTGTCCGTTGGCCTCGTTGTGGATGATGCCATCGTTGTTGTTGAAAACGTTTCCTCCAACCTGCGCCAGGGTATGTCGCGTCGCGAGGCCGCACTGGCCTCGTCCCGGCGCCTGCTGTCACCGATCATCGCGATGACCGTTACCCTTGCCGTGGTGTATGCGCCCATTGGCCTCCTCGATGGCCTCACGGGCTTTCTGTTCCGGGAGTTTGCTTTCGCGCTCGCCGTGGCAGTGCTGTTCTCCGGCGTGGTCGCCCTGACGCTCTCGCCGATCATGAGCGCCTGGGTCTGCCCGGATAACGCCCATGAGACACCGGTAACGCGCTGGGTTAACGGTCGCTTTGATGCGACGGCGGAGCGCTATGCTGCCGTTGTCCGGTGGGCGCTGCGGTATCGCGCGCAGGTACTCGCTGCGTCCCTTTTCATCGCCCTGTTGTCCGTGCCGCTCTATCTCTTCTCGCTCAAGGAACTGGCGCCGAACGAGGATCAGGGTGGTATCAGCGTTGTCGTCGACGCAGCGCCCGATGCGAGCATTGACGACACGATAGAAGGGTTTCGCCGCGTAGTGGCGGTCATGCAGGACAACCCGGAAACGCTGCAGGTGTGGCAAATTGTGAATTCATCCGGTGGCTTCGGCGGGCAGGAACTGGTGCCCGCGGATCAGCGTGCGGCAAGCGCCGAAGAAGTCCTCTACCGCATGTACGGGCAGTACAAGCAGGTGGCGCTCGTCAAGGCCTTCCCGATCCAGGAGTCTCCTCTGCCGACTCCGGGGCAATTCGATGTTGAGGTGGTCATCACCTCGAGCGATACACCGGAGCAGATGCTTGATAACGCCGAGGCACTGCTGGCTGCGGCGCGCGAATCGGGTCTGTTTCTTTTCGTGGACACGGATCTGCGCCTCGACCTTGTGCAAGGTCGCTTCGACATTGATCGTCAGCGCCTGGCGGACCTGGGCATGAGCATGGATGACGTCTCCGCGACGCTCACGCTGCTGCTGTCCGAAGGATTCGTGACCCGCTACGACGATCGCGGACGCGCCTACCGCGTGATACCGATGGTCGATGATGCCGGTCGCGCCACACCCGAGGGGCTTCTCGACACGCCGATCGCGACACCCTCCGGGGAGTTGATTCCGCTGGGGGCCATAGCGACGCTGGAACGCACCACGGTGCCTCGTGCGCTGACGCGTTTTGAACAGAAGGCCGCCTTCAAGATTTACGGTGGCGTACTGCCCGGCACGACCAAGGAGCAGGGCTTGTCCTTCATCGAGAAGAAAGCCGCCGAGCTCCTGCCCGCCGACTACGTGGTCGATTATCTCGG
>JAZBOX010000059.1:0-2825 GCA_036351355.1 Halieaceae bacterium | reverse complement strand
GCCGTCATGATCCTCGACGGCGCCGGATGGCACAGCGCCAAGGCGCTCGCGGTCCCGCCGAACGTCACCCTCGTCCCGCTGCCGCCCTACTCGCCGCAGCTCAACCCGATGGAGCGGGTCTGGCTCTACCTGCGGGAGCGCTTCCTCTCCCTGCGCGTCCTCGAAGGCTACGAGGCCATCGTCGACGCCTGCTGCATCGCCTGGAACGCCATCGCCGACGACACCGATCGCATCCGATCTCTCTGTCTCTACCCGTACATCCAGAAAGTCATCGGTTAAGCGCGACGGTATCACTCAACGTCTTGAGATCCGGCCTGGATCTCAAGCGTGACACAAAGGACCGTTTTTGGCTATGGAGTTTTGACAGGGGGTTATTGGCCCTCATAGAAGCCAGTCTAACGAGCAAACACACTTTTGCACTACAAGCTGAATGTGGAGGTCAAGGCTCCAACTCGGTGAAGGAACGATACTTTTCGTTCCACACGGAGTCCGCTTCTTGCCTTGCAACTCTATCGATTTCGGCTTGAACGGCGATAGCTGCTTTCTTTTGTTGCGCTTTATTGTGAGCGATTGCTGCTGGTCCACCAACCTTGATAGAGATCGTAGTCACGCGACTGCAGTCAGAAGTTTCAGTTCGTCCATATCCCCAATGTTCGATAGCCCCAAAGGGAGTGCCATCATCGTCATTGAAAATTTCCCTACCGCACATCCGGATAGTGTAACCAGCTTGAAAGATGTCAAAAATCCGCTCGCGGGCCAGCATGCAATACTTGTGCAATTCTTGCTTCAGCTCGCCAAGAATGGCTCTCTTTAACGGAGTTGCGAGCGAAGGTGCGCCGGAAACTACTACTACTCGACACGCAGAATGATAAATGAATAAATCAAGATAATTCAGATAAATTATAGCCCGCTCAAGCGGCTCCGAATTGTCGTCTAGTCTATCCAAAAGCTTTAAATTATTCGGCTCGGAGTCAAGAAAAGCAGCGTCGAGAAAACTGTGCTCACTTCCACCTTCAAGACTTCCAACGCCCTGAGATAAACCAATGACGTCTGCAGCTATGTTTCGGTACTCGACTTCCAATACTAAGTTAATAAGTTCACTTCTAACTTCATCCAATCTGACATGAAGATTTTCTATTTCTTGATACAAACGATTTATATGTGAATATATATCTGCAATTGCATCATCAACACTCGAATCCTTCCCAAAGAGTCCGATCTCCTTCGCAATAGAAACAACTGTTGTTACGATTTTTATCGCGGTGACTGGATCAAATTTGAGGATTTTCGCATCAAGAGCGCCTTGGATGAACTCAGCTCTCTCCGAAGCTGAAACGGCGATCTCGGAAATGTCTTTAGTCATGGTGAATTTCATTCCATCTAGATTATCGCTCGCAAAGCACCATCAGCTTAGATGGCCTAGAGCACGATCGTTGACTGAAAACCCTTCCTAGACAGGTTTGCACTTCGCGAACACAGAGTAAAGCGCTTAGAGCCCTGCCAGCACGAGAAGTGGGCTCAGTCACAACTCATACGTTTTGTCAACTGCGATAACGACCCTTTCTGTCCCACCACCGACACTCACGCCGCGGGCAGAAACCTTGTTCCTGCACGCTCACCCCGTCCCCCGCGCCGCCAGCACAACCCCCTCGGGCCGCGCCCGGGCCCGCGCCTCCGTCACCAGCCGCCGCTCGGCGTACCGCCCCAGCCGCGCGAAGCCCCACGACACCACGAAATACAGCACCAGCACCGACCCGTAACAGATCAGCGCCGAGAACCCGCGCTGGTTGAGCATCCGCGCCGCGAAGGTCAGCTCCAGAAAGCCGATCTGGCTGACCAGCGAGGTCTCCTTGACCATCGAGACGGTGTGCATGGTCGAGGGCGGCAGGATCACGCGCCACGCCTGCGGCAGCACCACCCGGGTCAGCGCGCGCCACGGTCCCATGTTCATCGCCAGCGCGGCATCCCACTGAAGCGGGTTCACCGACAGATAGCCACCGCGCACATTCTCCGCCGCCAGCGCCGACATGCGCAGCGCCACGGCTGTGGTCGCAGTCGTGTAGAGGCTCGCATCGGCGCCCGCGAACTGGAAGCCGAAGAAGACGATCATCAGCACGATCAGGAACGGGATGCGCCGCAACAGCTCCGTCCACAGCAGCGCCGCCCCGCGCACCGGCCCGCCCAGCCCCATCTGCGGCAGCCGCACCGTCGCCAGCACCAGTCCCGCGGCATAGCCGATGGCGCAGCCCAGCAGCGACACCGTCAGCGTGTTGAACGCCGCCTCCGCGAGAAACAGCATGTTGAACCAGGTGAAGAAGCGCGGCGCCTCGTCGATCAGTTGCGCCAGCATCAGAACGGCCTCACCCGCACGCGAAACAGCCACCGCCCCAGCGCATAGAGCACCGCCGAGGCGACGATGGTCATCACAACATAGATGCCCGCCGTCATGGTGAAGATCTCGATGGATCGGAAGCTGATCGCATTGGCGTTGAGCGCGCGGCCCGTCAGCTCCTCCACGCCGAAGATCGCGGCCATCGAGGTGCCCAGCGTCATGATGATGTAGTGGTTGGACAGTGCCGGAAACAGCGCGCGGATGATGTGGGGCGCGATGACGTACCAGATCAGCTGCAACCGCGAGAAGCCCAGCGTTTCCGCCGCCTCCACCTCCGCCTGCTGGATGCTGTCGAAGCCCGCGCGCTGGATTTCGGTGAGATACGCGCCTGCATTGAGCGACATGCCGATCAGCACCGCCTGAAACGGCGACAGCAGAATCCCGAATTCCGGCAGCGCGAAGAAGATGAAGAAAATCTGCACCAGCTGCGGCG
>JAZBOX010000058.1:0-7973 GCA_036351355.1 Halieaceae bacterium | reverse complement strand
TGCCGGCTGGGGATGGTCTGCAGCGCATTGATGATCTGTGCCGACACGACGATGGGGTCGACGCCCTTCCAGGGCGACGAACCGTGGGTCTGGACGCCGTTGACGGTGATCTTGATCATGTCCGCTGCGGCCATGGCCCCGCGCGCCCGGTAGCTCAGTTTCCCGGCGTCGCCGGGCCACACGTGCAGGCCGAAAATTGCCGAGGGATTACCCGCCTTCTCCAGCAGGCCGTCCGCCAGCATCATCCGCGCGCCGCCGTCCTCGCCGGGTGGAGGCCCTTCCTCCGCGGGCTGGAAAACGAGGGTGACGCCGCCGTGAACATCCTCACGCAGTGAGGCGAGCACCGTGGCCGCGCCCATCAGGATTGCCACGTGCGCATCGTGCCCACAAGCGTGCATCACGGGTACGGTTTCACCGAGGTATTCTCCTGTCGCGGTCGATGCGTAGGGCAGCCCGGTCATTTCCTTCACCGGCAGCGCATCCATGTCCGCCCGCAGCGCCACAGCGCCGCCCGGGAGCGAGCCGCGCAACACACCGACCACTCCGGTATGCGCCACCCCCGTATGCACCTCGTCAAAACCCAGTTTGCCCAGATGCGCCGCAACCATCTCCGCAGTGTTGAGTGGAGAATTGAGTGGATAAAAGCTCCGGCGAGCCGTTACGATGAAAAAAGTCGGCCCAGCTGACGCCCGATCGCATCGATGACGTCCGGGTGCAGCGGCAGGGTCTTTTGCTCCGATTGCCAGACCTCGCGGAACCGCTCCGCGGTCTCTTTCGCGGTATCGGTCACCATCCGGGCAGGAAGCCCAGCCCGCCCGGCCCCGGCCTGATGCAGACGAGGAACGAGGCAGACAGTGCACGAAGCGATCGATGACCTGGTCCGGCGCGCGACCGGAGCGACGGCGCTGCGCGAGGCGGGAGTCCTGCAGCAGCTCTGGAGCGGTTACGGCAACATCGTCCGCTATCGCCTCGAGGGGGCAGAGACGCCCTCGGTGATCGTCAAGCACGTGGCCTTCGCAGGCCAGAGCGACCACCCTCGCGGCTGGAATACGGATATCGGACATCAGCGCAAGCTGCGCTCCTACGAGGTAGAGGCCGCCTGGTACCGCGACTGGGCCGCCCGCTGTGGCGAGTTCTGCCGCGTACCGCACTGCCTGGCGATTGAGACGTCTGGCGACGAACTGTACCTGGTGCTGGAAGACCTCGATGCCAGTGGATGGAGCGGACGACGACGTTCCGTGACCCGTAGGGAGCTGCACGCCTGTCTGCATTGGCTGGCTGCCTTCCATGCGAATTTCCTCGGGCAGCAGCCGCAGGGGCTCTGGGAAACCGGTACGTACTGGCATCTGGCAACCCGGCCGGACGAATTAGAGGCCCTCGACGACGGGCGGCTGCGGGACGCGGCGGGCATCATTGATCGGCTGCTCAGCAGTTCGCCCTACCAGACCCTTGTCCACGGAGACGCCAAGGTGGCGAATTTCTGCTTTCGCGAAGACGGCGGGGCATCGGTCGCCGCGGTGGATTTCCAGTATGTCGGCGGAGGCTGCGGTATGAAGGACGTCGCTTACTTCCTGGGCAGCGTACTGCGGGATGATGAATGCGAGGCACACAGCGCCGAGCTGCTGGACACGTACTTCGGCTTCTTGCGACACGCGCTCTCGGCGACTCTTTCCAGGGCGGAGCTCGATCGCCTCGAAGGCGACTGGCGGCGGCTTTACCCGGTCGCCTGGACCGATTTTCACCGCTTCCTGAAGGGCTGGAACCCGGGCCACTGGAAGCTGAACAGTTACAGCGAGCGGCTGGCCCGCGAGGTGGTCGCGGACATTGCGCAGGGGCGGCTGGGTCTGGACGCTGCATCGACGGGAGCCTCGTGACCCACGACCTGGAGTGGCTTCTCTCCCTCGCCGTTCGCGCCGCAGCGGAGGCGAGCCGGCTGGTCGGCAGTAAGCGGGGTACAGGGTTCAAGGTCGAGCGCAAGGAGGGCGCCGATACGCTTGCGGCGGAAGTCGTCACGGAGGTGGACCGTGCCGCCGAGGCGCTTATCCGGACTCATCTGATGCCGACGATAGGGTCGGGGAAACTCGGCTTTCTCGGTGAGGAGAGCGCCGACGACAAAAGCCGCCTCCGATGCGAGGCCTTCTGGTGCATCGATCCCATAGACGGCACCCTCTCTTTCGTCAGAGGTTCTCCGGGCTTTTCGACCTCGATCGCGCTCGTCGCACGAGACGGATCGCCCTTGATCGGCGTGGTCGCCGACCCGCTTTCCGGAAACCTCTGGGCCGCAGCCAGAGGCCTGGGGGTCACGAGGAATGGCACAGCATTCGCGGCCTCGACGACCACTTCGGTCTTCAATCTCTTTGCCGATGCCAGTTTCAAGGACCACCCGCGTTTCGAGGAATGCCTGCAGGCCATGGATCGCATCGGGCAGGCGTTGAAGCTGGGTCCGGTTGTGACCCACATCGGCGCCGGGGCGGTCCTCAACGCCATCAGCGTCCTCGAGAACGGACCCGCCTGCTACTTCAAGTTCCGCAGGCCGACGGGCGGCGGCAGCCTCTGGGACTACGCCGCCACCGCCTGTATCTACGCCGAGCTGGAACGCCCCGCCGCAGACCTGGACGGCCGCCCTTTCGACCTCAACCGCGCCGACGCCACAAACATGACCCATCGTGGCATCGTCTATGCGTCGGCAGAGGAAATCGCGACGGCGGTGCGGGCCGAGTTCGCTTGAAACCGGGCTCTTAGCCCGCCCACGCGCCGGCGCGGCGCAGGCCCGGCCAGGGCGCCGCTATATACTCCAGCGTTTGCCATAGCCTCATGGAGACGAGATCACATGTCCTTGCTTCCGTGCATCGTGAAGGAACCGAAAACGCCGGCGAATGCCGCGGTCATCTGGCTGCACGGCCTGGGGGCGGACGGCAACGATTTCGTGCCGATCATTCCCGAACTTGATCTGCCGGCCACGCTGGCGGCGCGTTTTGTCTTCCCGAACGCACCGTCCATCCCCATTACGATCAACGGTGGGTATGTCATGCCCGCGTGGTACGACATAACGGCCATGGACATCGACAGGACCGTTGATGTCAGTCAGCTGGTGGCTTCTGCGGAGCAGGTCCGTCAGTTGATCAGTCGGGAGATGGACCGCGGCATCCCCAGCGATCGCATCGTCCTCGCCGGTTTTTCCCAGGGCGGTGCCGTTGCTTACCAGACCGCACTGACGCACATGCACCCGCTGGCCGGATTGCTGTGTCTATCGACCTACTTCGCGACGGGCGACACGATCACGCCGAACGGAGCGAACCGACACATACCCATAAAGATCTGCCACGGCACGCGGGACCCCATGGTTGCCGTGCAGCTCGGTCAAGCGGCGCGCAAGCGATTGACCGACATGGGCTACGCCGTGGATTACAGCGAGTACCCCATGGAACACGCGGTCTGCGGCGAGGAAATAGCGGACATCTCGCGCTGGCTCCAGCGCGTGCTCGCCTGATCGCCCAGTCCCCTGCGTACCGTGGGGCGCGCTGGCGAAGCGGTCGAGCTGGCCCCAGACCCGCTTCGGCACCAGTCCGCCGTAGTCACCGAAGTGCAGCCTGCGGGCAAGAGGTCACCGCTGGTCAGATCGTAGGGGAGCATGGCGATGGCGTTCGCCCGGGCGTAAGCGCTGGGTCCGGTTGTGAGGTTCACCACCGGCCTATGATCGTCGAAGCTCAGGAAGATCGGCGCTTCGCCCAATCTACGGGCGAGGCAAGGTTGTATATGAGTAATGACCGCTCCGCAGGCGGGGCTGCGCCCCGTCGACTTACCTGTCACCGTCATGGTTTCTATACTAGGGGCCGCAAAGGTGGAGCTTGGCAGGCGATGGATGTTTGTCGTTTGAAGCCTTGTAGGCCGTCGCTTCCTTTCCCTCGCGCTACGCCCAATCGATGAACCAGCAAGGACCAACGCAATGAAACGATCGAACTTCCGCGTCGCAAGAGCAGTTCGGCCCCTTATCTGGATGCTTTTGCTCTGCGTCGCAAGCGCGTCGCAACTGGCTGCGGCGGAGACGCTCAAGCGAATAGTCGATGACGGCGTCGTTCGCGTGGCCATGTCCGGCAACCAGCAGCCCTTCAACTTCAAGTATGGCAGGGGCAACAAGATCGTCGGTATCGACGTGGACCTCGCCAGGGAGCTGGCGCGGGTAATGAACGTCGAACTCGAAATCGTCTCCGTCCCCTTCGACGAACTGGTAGAGGCCCTGACCGACGGCCGCGCCGACATGATCATTTCCGGCATGACGATCACGGCACCGCGCTCCCTGGATGTCAGCTTTGTCGGACCTTACATGCTGTCGGGCAAGTCCGTTCTCGTCACGCAGAAAGCGGCGGCCGAGCGCTCCTCGCCAATGGAACTCAATGAAGACAGCGTCACCCTGGCAGCGCTCCGGGGTTCGACCAGTGAAAGCCTCGTGCGCCGCGACCTGCCGAAGCCCACGCTTGTATCGGTTGCGGACTATGACGAAGGGGTGCAGAAATTGATGGCGGGCGAGGTCGACGGCATGGTCGCCGACGTGCCGATACTCGCTTATACGCGCAACCGTTACCCCGACG
Organism: Halieaceae bacterium; assembly: GCA_036351355.1. GTDB lineage: Bacteria > Pseudomonadota > Gammaproteobacteria > Pseudomonadales > Halieaceae > Congregibacter. The sequence goes on along the minus strand of JAZBOX010000058.1, from coordinate 3,384 downwards.
CCGAACTTGAAATGTTGCTTCCGCAGCTATCGGCGGAGCCTCTGGGTATCGTCATTTCACGGGACGATCCGCAGCTGGAAAATCTGCTGCGCAATTACCTCGCCATGTTCGAGAAGACCGGACTGCTGCTACGCCTATATGACCGCTGGTTCGGTGTGGGCTCGGGCGATCTGTACCGATAGCCAGCGAGCTGCGCCTACCCATTCGCGAAGGCGACCGGGAAGGTCACCGACCCGGGCGTTGCCCATAAGCAGATTTTCGCCATCATCCGGCGCCATGCTCGCGGTTTCGGAACGCGATTTCGCGTCAGCACCCATTGCCCAGATCTTGCTGGCCGATGGGTGCCCTGATTATCGACGCGATCTCTGGTGGCGCGATAGAAGATGCTATCCGCACCCATCTGTCACAGATGGCCCCTCTAACCATCAGCCCATCAGCCCATCAGCCCATCAGCCCATCAGCCAATCAGCCAATCAGCAAAAATTCTGCCGAGAGCGAGCTACACAGGACTGCATGCGTACGTTGAGCACGTCATGCATGGTATTTCATCCAGTAAAAAATAAAGGGCAAGCTGCCCAGAAGCAGGGTGACAGCAATGCCGAGTGTCCCCGCTACTATCAGGTAGCTTTTTCTGGGATCCGCCGGGTTGTAATACACCCTCACCCCGTCCACGGAGGTCTTATGAATGCCGGCAATCTGCTTCGCCAGCACGAAGCGCGCGTTATGGCTGACTACAAACATCCACGGCGATATGCGCTCTCCCTCGTACTGCTGACCAGACACCAGAAAGGTGTATAGCGCTTTGCCGATGTAGTCCTGATCCGAACGTTCCCGCTCAGTATCTCCAAACTTCGTAGCATTCACCCGCACCAACTTACCTTCTGTCCATGGCCAGCGTCTTGTTTGAAGCTGGAAGTACAGCGAGTAAAAACAGGCCGCGGAGGCATAAACTGACGCCCAGAAAAATACTCCCTGAACCTCGCCTGCCGCTGCCAGGCGGATCATTTCTTTAAGATATATCAATATTTCCATAGCGCATCGCGGCCGGGGAGCGAGACATCGCTCGCCAATACGGTGCGCGCCAACGCCTCGCACAAAATACGACGAGCTTGCAGCACCTCGACATCTTCCATAGACCTGGAGCCGCACGGCCAGTCAGAAATAGCAGAGCACGAGCATCGGCAATGGCGCGGCCCGTTCGTTATCCACTCCCTGCCAGTTGCATATTATTCTAAAGAACAGGCTACTGGGGCCCATTCGGGTTTCCCAGCCGCAAAACCCTCCCCCGGTAACGCATAGACAAAACAAACCGTAATGTTTGCAGCGGCGGGGCGATCCCCGCCTCTATCACCTTTGCCGGTCGTCTTTGCCCGTCGTCCTTGCTCAGTTCGCTGGGCCTGATATCACCGCGCGCCCTTGGCAAACAAAATGATTTCCACCGTCTGCAGAAGCACGAGGGCGTCGAGGAACAAGCTCCGATTCTTGACATAGTACAGATCAAACTCGGTCTTGTTTGCCGCATCCGTCTCGCAGGATCCGTAGGGATAATGCGTCTGCGCCCAGCCCGTAATGCCGGGCTTCACGCAGTGACGCTGCGCGTAGTGCGGAATCTTTCGGCTGAGTTCCCGGACAAACTCGGGGCGCTCCGGGCGCGGGCCTACGAGCGCCATTTCGCCGACGAGCACGTTGAAAATCTGCGGCAGTTCATCGATCCGAGTCCGGCGCAGGAAAGAGCCCACGCGGGTAATGCGAGGATCCCTCTTCGCGGCCCAGCGTGCCTGCCCGTCGCTCTCCGCATTCACGCTCATCGTGCGGAATTTCACGACATCGAAGAATCGGCCATCGCGGCCGACCCGTCGCTGTCGGTACAGCACCGGCGCCCCCGAGCCATCCTCTATCCAGATAGCCAGCGCCGCCAGAAGCATCAGCGGCCAAAAGAGCGCCAACAGACAGAAGGCGGCCATGAGATCAAAGGCCCGCTTTCCCGCGGGCTCCTTTTCGCCTTCGCAGCTAAAAACCGGGTCTTCGGCGAAGAGACCACGATCGGCGCCCTCGAGGAGAATTTTTCCGGCCTCGCGCTCAAAAAAATTGACGATGTCCGTAATGCAGGCGCCAAGTTCGCGGCATCGCGATAACTGATAGCGCATAAGATCATCCAGAGGCTGCGCGACGGCGACCACAATCTCATCGATACGGTGCTGCAGAATCAAGTCCGGCAGGGAGTCCGACACAATGATCGACGGCTGGCAGCTCGCGCTGGAACGCTCACCGGCAAGACTGATATAGCCGACGATGGTGAAGCCCTCGCGGTCTGTCCTGCGGCGCATTTTTAACGCTATTGTGGAGGCAGGAGATCCATGGCCCAGGATCAGTACCCGGCGCTTCACCGCGTCCAGATTGAGCATCCGTCGGTGCAAGAGACGGTTGCCGAGCGCAACCGCGAAGGCGCACGCCAGGGTCAGAGACAAGGCCCCCTTGCCGACGGTCAAATGCTGGGGAAGCGGAAGAAGCTGTTCAAAGAGACCCATGGCGGCCGTCGACAAGGCCAGGGCACAGACCACACGGATAACGACGCCGTTGACCCCCTCTCTCCGGCGCGGCTCGTACAGGCCCATCGAAACCATCGCCAGGGTGGACAGAGCTGCAAACAGCGTCGAATGTGCGGCGAGTTCGCCGGCCGATGGGAGCGGCGCGGCGGGCTGGAAAATACGGTAAACATAGGGGCCACTGATGGCGCAGGCCATGAACATGGCAACATCGGCTACCGCCAGCAAGGCGTAGCCGGCATTCAGGTGATGGTTCAGGATGCGAACACTGCCAGCCTGGACGTTCATACGTGACGCTCCGACGGTAAACCGAAGCGCACAATGCAAGATGCCCCGTTTCCAATCCGTTCGCTACCGCACGGAAGACGCATATTCGGGCCCGTGGCCGGATCGGCACGAGGAAGACAGTCCGCGGCTCGCGCAGGATGGCCAGGGTTTCAACAACGAAGGCCTTCGTCGTGAACAGATAACACTGCCAGGCATTCTCACCGCGCACCTTTTTTTTACCTTTGTCGGCGCGCAGCCGTGCTTACTAACTCACCTCGCTTTCGCCTTGCTTTCGCCTTGCTTTCGCCTGGACGTTGCCCGCCCGTTGCCCGCCCCGTGCGCGTCAGAGATCCATCGACGGCGGCGCTTCGCGGACGCGCCCTTGCTAACCCTTGCTCACCCTTGCTGCAGGCGACGCCGGCCCGTCGAGGCCCCGAGCGCTCACCGTGGGCGCGGATCGCCGCAGCAGCATCCTACGCAAACCCTTGAACCATGGCACACCATAGCACCGACGTTCAAAGCTCACTGCGGATGCGCTGCAACTCCTTCACACGCTCATCGTCCACCGTCG
>JAZBOX010000057.1:0-79485 GCA_036351355.1 Halieaceae bacterium | reverse complement strand
GGGCGAGGCTTGAGCCGAGCCCGCCTGGTGGCGACGCTGGCGGCGCTCGTGCAGGTTCATCTGCGGTTTGCCTGCGAGCAGAGTCCGCAGCGGTCGAGGGGTACAGTCCGATGAATCAACGTCCAAGCGGCTGATATCCAAGTGCGCATAATATATATTATGTTAAATTGGACGGATTCCTGCGTGGTCGTGACTGCTGACCCTTGATGCTGCGCGTCGGTGGCCCGCAGTACGGTCTGCAGCGCGGCTTGCGCCCTGCGCCGCCCGACCGCAGACTTCCGCTGACGCTCGTCGCAACTCCGGGGCCGCGCACCTATGTCAGAAGTTCTCGCCACGCCAGACACCGCTGCGTTCGCGAGTCCCGATGGCATCCTGCATGTACTGGTCCTCGATGGCCTTGGCGGCGCTCGCGAACTGCCCTGGGAACAGCTGCGCGACTGGTCGCTGGATCAGGGTGCGCTCTGGGTTCACCTCGACTTCGAAGCGCCCGCTGCGCAGGAATGGCTCAGCGAGCACAGCGGCCTCAATGACATCGCCGTTGAAGCCCTGACCACGCCCGAGACGCGGCCGCGAACGCTCAGCCGCGGCGAGAATCTTCTGCTCACGCTGCGCGGGATCAACCACAACCCCGGCGACGAGCCCGAGGACATGGTGTCGCTGCGGATCTGGACTGACGGGCAGCGCCTTATCAGTACGCGAAGGCGCAGTCTGCGCTCGACGGAACTTATCCTCCAAGACCTCGCCAGTGGTGAGGGTCCGGCGTCCGCGGCGGACCTGATCGTCGCCTACGCGCAGCAGATCTCTCTGCAGATGCAGCCCACCCTTGAACGCTTCGAGGAAGAAGTACTGAGTCTCGAGGACCGGGTTCTCGGGGACCGCGACGATCAGGTTCGCCAGGGCCTGGTTGGCCTTCGCCGGCGCATCATCGCAATCCGCCGCTATATCGCGCCGCAGCGTGAAGCCCTGTCGCGCCTGTCTGCGGAGACGGTGAGCTGGCTCGACGAACTCAATCGCCTGCGACTGCGCGAGGCCAGCGATCGTCTGATACGCCACATCGAGGACCTCGACGAGATGCGCGACCGGGCGATCCTCGCCCAGGAAGAACTGGCCAGCCTCGTCGCTGAACAGATGAACGCACGCACGTACCTGTTCACCGTCGCCGCCGTCGTTTTCCTGCCCCTGGGCTTCATTACGGGGCTGCTCGGTATCAATGTCGGCGGCATGCCTGGCGTCGACAGTGCGCTTGCCTTCTGGATCGTGGTTGCGCTGTGTGCCGTGATCGGGGTCTGCCTCGCGCTGCTGCTGCGTCTGCGGCGATGGCTCTGACCGCTGCCCCGGCGGCCCTTTTCCCGGCTTCCCTGCTGCGCGCCCTTGGGCGCACGGCGCGGAGCAGGTCATCGACATTCTGCGTGGCATCCGATTCGTGCCAGCGCTAGTATCAACAGGCATTACACCTTTCAGGTGCGGCGTGATGGAGAATCCGTCTCAGGCTCAGGTTACAACGCTGACCGCGCGGCTAAGCGGCCGGCGACGCTGCGTCCCTCCGGCAGGCATCGACCGCACTGGCCGCATTGCAGCCCGTACAACGAGCGTTATGCGAGCGTCATGAAAGTAAAGAGCGTATCGACCCGCGCTGTCGCTGCAGCCCTGCCCTGGTTCCTGCCGCTTCTGTTCAGCGCCGCTTCCCACGCCATCGAGCCGTGTTCGCTCGAAGGCCAGCGCCTCGCGGCGGGTATCCCCAAGGAAGTCGAATATACGGCGAACATTCACGACCCCGGCTATCGCTTCGAAGTCGGCGGTTTCAGCTGGGAGCTGGTGCGCACGCAGGTCAGCGACCCGCGCACGGCAAGACGCTTTGTGGTCACCTACCCGATGATCCGTGACGCCGTGCAGAGCCCCGCCACGCGGGATTTTTTCCTGTCCCTTGAAGCGCGTGAAGGTCACGGCCGCTCCTGCTCCGATGTACAGTTCCTCGGCGACAGTCCCGTGCACCGACTGCGGATCAGCGATGACAGCGACGCGGTAATTCGCTTCGGTGATCTCGATCGACGGGAGAAGCGTCTTGAGTCGATTCGCAAGCTGGCCACGGAACTGCGCGTGCGCATCGATGGCACGGAGGTCGTCATTGCCACCGGCTTCGCCACGCGTCGCTCGCTGAACATTTCCGGCTGCGCCAATGGCCTCGACGACAGCTTCGGCTTCGTCGAATACCAGCCCGGGCAGGTGCAGGTAACGTGCTTTCCCGCCGACCCTGATGCACGCGACTACATCGACGAGATCGACTGGCGCGTGGATTACCAGTGGCCGTCAAACCCGCCGGCCCTCCTCGACGAGCTTATCGACTACGTCTACATCGAGCCCCTGCGCGTGGCTGTCGACTGACCGGCCCCTGCCTCTCGCAACGAGCGCGCGGTTAAAGGCGGGCTCACCCGGCGCCGATCGTGGTGCGATGCAGCAGGCGATCGTAGCCCTCGTAGCCGCCCGTGGCCCGGTGCAGCAGGCAGCGGTTGTCCCACATCAGCAGCGTGCCCTCCTCCCACTCGTGTTCGTAAACGAACTCCTCACGGGTCTGCCAGGCGTGCAGCTCGAGCAGCAGTTCGAGCGCTGCCTCGTCGTCCAGGCCTTCGGCACCGATGATGTAGCCGATGCACCCATACAGCGTGGCGCGACCGGTCTCGTCATGCTCGCGGATGAACGCATGCAGCTGCGTGGCCTCCGCCTCCGCTGAGGGTGTAATGGTCATGCTGCGGTCCGCGGCGGCATCGGCATCGCCGTAAAGACCGCTCGGGGAATAGCCAAGCTTTGCCGAGTGGATCGCCTTGCGATCCCTGATGCGTTCACGCAGCGCGGCGGGCATGGCCTCGAGAGCCAGGTACTGGTTCGCGAACAGCGTGTTGCCGCCCTGCGGTGGTATGTCGATACCGTACAGGCAGGTACCGATCGGCGGTTTTTCCTGAAAGCTCCAGTCCGTATGCCATACGTCCGCAAAGATTGAGCCGCTTTCGTCGGCGCGGCGCGCAACGGCGATCACGTGCTGTCGACCCGGGATCGGAGCAATAAAGGGATCGTCGCCGAAGGGGCCGAAATAGCCTGTGAATCGCTCGAGGTCGTCGTCGGACAGCGACTGCTCGGGAAATATGAGCACCTGGTGCTCGAGCCACGCCGAGCGCAGCTGTGCCACCACGTCGCCATCGATGGCTTTGGCGAAGTCCAGACCGCGCACGCGTGCGCCGCAGGCCTCGCCTGTTGCTTCTATGGTCAAAGGCATTCGACGCCCTACCCTGTTGATTCTGCCTCGCTGAGTCTAGCTAGCCGCAGGGGCTCAGGGAAAGCGTCGCCGGAGGTTGAAGAGGAAGCTGATATCCGGTGCGCTACCAACCACCAGGTCCTCGCTGAACTGCGCCTCGAGCAGCCAGCCGGCCAGGGGTGCCCAGCGCAGGCCTAGAGTTCCCCACAGCGGACTGCCGCTGTCGGCGAGGATCGAGTCCGTGTAGGGAGAGGCATGCGCGTCGAGTTGCCCGGTCAGCGCGAGTCTGTCGCTCAGTGACCAGGCCAGCGCGACACCTGCAAACCACAGCCTGCGTTCGGCGTCCGGCGCGTGGTGGATCTCGCCGATCCGCGTCGCCCCGAGTTGGAGATGGCAACTGAGTCGGTCAGCAACGCAGACCTCAGCGCTGGCGCGAAGGCCGAGACCGGCAGCCGTTCCCCCGGTCCCGGTGAAGTCGACGCGATCGCCGGTGGGGAGTTTTACCAGTGCGAAGGCCGTAAGCGCAGTACCGTCGAGCTCCGTGAGGCGCCACGCGAGGTCGATCTCTGCATCACCGGCACCGGAGACGCTCTCGGTCAGATCGAATCCGCCGCGCGCATTGGAGAAGAACCGCAGTTGATCGCGAAACTGTTCGTCCCGCGCTCCGTCCGGAAAACCCCAGAATCCGTGCCAGCTGTCGATGAGCGCGTCGAGATGACCGGGACCGTGGCGAATCCAGGGCAAGGCGGCGCTCAGCGTCAGTCCGCGCCCGATGCCCCAGGCCAGATGCAGGTCGTGGCGCTGCGTCTCCCCGTCGAGCTCGATGCCGATGCCATCATCGATGTTCCGAAACGAATGGCTTGCCCAGTGCAGCTGCCAGCCCGCCTCGAAGGCGCCGGCCGGGAGGCCACGCGCCTCGCGCATGGCCGGCACGCCGAGATTCGCCATCAGCGGAGAAAGATTGCGACTGGTCGTCGGGCCCGTGAGCTCGGCGGCCGCGGCCGGGGTCAGAGCCTGCGACATGGCCATCAAGAGGATCGATACCCGCCACGTCTGATGCGCTATGGTGGGTGCCATGAACCTGCCCGTCGTCAACACCGACCTTGAGTCTAGCCCGGAAAGAAGCTGGCGTGCACGGCTGGAGCTGGCCTTTCGTGCCGGACGCGAGCGCACCGTGATGACACATGCGGCGCACGAGGGCCCTCTGCGGGTGCAGCGTCTCTTCTACCCCGAGGCAGGTGGCAAGGCCCACTGCTACCTGCTGCATCCCCCGGGCGGCGTGGTGCTCGGGGACGCGCTCGAGGTCGATGTGAGCGTCGCCAGCGGCTCGGTGCTGCTGACCACGCCATCGGCGGGTCGCTTTTACAGTGGTCGTGGATTTTTCGAAGAGCAGCTGCAGCGTGTACGGCTTCGTGCCGACGGCGGAATCCTCGAATGGTTGCCGCAGGAGACGATCCTCTTCGCCGGCGCCCGCGCGCGGCTGCACACATCGATCGAGCTCGCTGCCGAGGCACAGCTGGCGTACTGGGACGTGCTGGTGCTCGGCAGGCCCGCCTGCGGCGAGGCCTTCGATTCGGGGCTTTGCGAGCAGCGGCTGGACATCCGGCGCGACGGTCGTCCCCTGTACCTGGACCGCCTCGATCTGCGTGCCGGTGATCGTCTATCCCGCGCCCGCCTGGGCCTCAACGGAGCAAGCACCGTTGGTCTGGCGGCGTTCACGCACAGGGCGACCGACGCGCTGGTCGAGCGCTGGCGCCACACCGCTGCGGCGATGGACCCCGCTGGCGCCTTCAGCATCACGCAGCGCGGTGAGCTGCTGCTGGCCCGCTACCTTGGCGAGGATGCGCAGCGCTGCCGTGCGGCCTTCAGCATCCTCTGGCGGGATCTGGGTCACGAGCGTGAGGGCAGATCGCCCGTGGAGCCGCGCATCTGGCACACCTGATGCTTGCTCAAAACGAGGCTCAAGCCCTATTCTCGGAGCGCGAGCCTATCGGTGTGCTAGCCGACGATGAGGGCCTACGCGGGCCGAATTGAGGTCAGGATTGAGGGCGGGATGGAACTGACACCACGCGAGAAGGACAAGCTGCTGCTGTTCACCGCTGCGCTGCTGGCCGAGCGCCGGCGCGAGCGCGGCCTGAAGCTGAACTATCCCGAGGCCCAGGCATTCATCAGCGCAGCCATCATCGAGGGCGCTCGCGACGGCCGCACCGTCGCCGAGCTCATGAGCTATGGCCGCACGCTGCTGACGCGCGACGATGTCATGGAGGGCGTTCCGGAAATGATCCACGAAGTCCAGGTCGAGGCCACCTTCCCCGACGGTACGAAGCTGGTTACCGTGCATGATCCGATTGGCGAGGGCGCCGAATGATTCCTGGCGAGGTCCTGACCGCCGAGGGGGAACTTGTGCTTAACGCAGGTCGCGATACCTGCGAGGTAAGCGTGGTCAACACCGGCGACCGCCCGGTGCAGGTCGGCTCCCACTATCACTTCGCCGAAGCCAATCCGGCGCTTGAGTTCGACCGGGAAGCGGCTCGCGGCTTCCGCCTCGACATTGCCGCGGGGACCGCCGTGCGCTTCGAGCCCGGTCAGAGCCGGGATGTGCGCCTGGTCGCGCTCGCGGGCGCGCGCCGCGTTTTCGGGTTTCGCGGTGACGTGATGGGAGATCTCTGAATGCGCAGCATCAGTCGCGCCGACTATGCCGGCATGTACGGACCCACCGTTGGCGACCGCGTCCGCCTTGCAGACAGCGAGCTGTTCATCGAGGTGGAAAAGGACTTAACCACCTATGGCGAGGAGGTGAAGTTCGGCGGTGGCAAGGTCATCCGCGATGGCATGGGGCAGTCGCAGATCAGCTGCCTTGAGGCGCCGGACACCGTTATTACCAACGCCCTGATTCTCGACCACTGGGGCATCGTCAAGGCCGATGTCGCCATCAAGGCTGGACGGATCCACGCTATCGGCAAGGCGGGCAACCCGGACATCCAGCCCGACGTGAGCATCGCGATCGGGCCGGGCACCGAGGTCATTGCCGGCGAAGGCCAGATTCTCACTGCCGGGGGCATCGATGCCCATATTCACTTCATCTGCCCGCAGCAGATCGAAGAGGCGCTGATGAGCGGCGTGACCACGATGATCGGCGGCGGCACGGGGCCGGCGACGGGAACGAACGCAACGACCTGTACGCCCGGTCCGTGGCACATCGGCAAGATGCTCCAGGCGGCCGAGTCCTTCCCGATGAATCTCGGTTTTCTCGGCAAGGGCAACGCCAGTCTGCCGCTGGCGCTGGAGGAGCAGCTGCGCGCGGGAGCGCTCGGCCTCAAGCTGCACGAGGACTGGGGCACCACCCCCGCTGCCATCGACAACTGCCTGAGCGTGGCCGAGAACTTCGATGTGCAGGTGGCTATTCACACGGACACGCTGAACGAATCGGGCTTCGTCGAGGATACGATCGCGGCTTTCCGCGGGCGCACGATCCACACCTACCACACGGAGGGCGCCGGGGGCGGCCACGCGCCGGATATCATCAAGGCCTGTGCGCTGCCAAACGTCCTGCCCTCCTCCACGAATCCCACGCGTCCGTACACGATCAACACGATCGATGAGCATCTCGACATGCTCATGGTCTGCCACCACCTCGATCCCGCGATTCCCGAAGACGTTGCCTTCGCCGACTCGCGCATTCGCAAGGAGACGATTGCGGCCGAGGACATCCTTCACGATCTCGGCGCCTTCTCGATTATTTCCTCGGATTCGCAGGCCATGGGACGCGTCGGTGAGGTGATCTGCCGCAGCTGGCAGACCGCGAGCAAGATGAAGCAGCAGCGCGGTGCGCTCGGCGATGGCCCCGCGGACAATTTCCGCGCGCGGCGCTATGTGGCCAAGTACACGATCAACCCGGCGCTGGCCCACGGCATTGCCCACGAGGTCGGCTCAATCGAGCCCGGGAAACTCGCCGATCTGTGCCTGTGGAAGCCGGCGTTTTTCGGCGTCAAGCCATCGCTGGTCATCAAGGGCGGTGCGATCGCCGCCGCACCCATGGGCGACCCCAATGCCTCCATTCCGACGCCGCAGCCGGTGCACTACCGGATGATGTTCGGCGCCTACGGCAAGGCCTCGCGGGCAACCTCCCTGAGCTTCGTCAGTCAGGCGAGCCTCGACGCCGGAATCGGCGATGCCCTGGGCCTCGAGCGATCGCTGGTCGCGGTTCGTGGCTGCCGCAGCGTCACCAAGGCCGATATGCTGCTCAATGACTACCAGCCGGTCATGGAGGTCGATCCGCAGACCTACGAGGTTCGCGCCGATGGCGAACTGCTCACCTGCGAACCGGCGAGCGTGTTGCCCATGGCGCAGCGCTATTTTCTGTTTTGAGGAAGCGGGATCGCCCGCATGGAACGAGCTCCGCGCTCCTGCGAACACGGCAGATAGAAGGCAAGGTGAAACAGAACGATGGATGAACTCACGCTCGCGGCGTATCAGATCGAAACGGCCTTTGACGGCAGCTGGCAGGACGAAGTCCATCTCGTGTTCTCCGAGCGCGAGAAGGCGCGCTATCGCACTACCACAAACAATGGCCAGGATATCGGCTGGTTCCTGCCCCGCGGCATCGTGCTTTGCGACGGCGATGCACTGGTCTGCGAAAACCAGGAGATTGTGCTTGTGCGCGCAGCGACGGAGTCGCTCACGGAGGCCAGCACCGAAGATCCGCTGCTGCTCACCCGTGCCGCCTACCATCTCGGCAACCGCCACGTGAGCCTGCAGATACTTCCCGGTCGTCTGCGCTTTCCGCGCGACCACGTTCTCGAAGAGATGCTCGAGGGTCTCGGTCTCGAGGTCAGCGCCGTTGACGATGCCTTCAGCCCCGAGGCCGGCGCCTACGCCTCGCACAGTCACGCGCACCACATGCCTGCATGAATTGCGCATGAACTTTGCATCGCTCACACCGATCAGGATCTGAATGGCCGACGCGCGTCTGCACCTGCTGCACCTGTCGAGTCCGGCGCTCCCCATTGGCGCCTATGCCTATTCGCAGGGCCTTGAATACGCCATCGAAGCCGGCTGGGTTGAGGGGTCCGCGCTGCGCGACTGGCTTGCCGACGGACTGCAGCTGGGTCTTGCCGGTCTCGAAGTGCCGGTGTTGCTTCGCGCCCTGGCCGCCGCAGGTGCCGGCGATACGGCCGCGCTTGCTTCCTGGAACGACCTGATTCTCGCCAACCGCGAGACGCGCGAACTGCTGCTCGAGGACCAGCAGATCGGCGCCGCGCTGTGGCGCCTGCTGCGCGCCCTGCTGCCCCCGCCGCTGCCGGAGCTCGGGCAGGCACCGGCCTACGCGATCGCCTTCGCCTGGGCCTGCCATGGCTGGCGGATCAGTGCGGAGGACGCCTGCGCGGCCTTTTGCTACAGCTGGCTGGAGAACCAGGTCACCGCGGCGACCAAGCTGGTCCCCCTCGGCCAGACCGCGGCGCAGACGCTGCTCCTGGAACTCCTCGACGCGGTCCCCGCCGCGGTGGCCACCGCGAGATCGATCGAAGACAAGGACATTGGCGTCAGCCTGCCGGGCCTTGCGCTCGCCTCCTGCCGCCATGAATTCCAGCACACGCGGCTGTTCCGCTCATGAGTCGGAAAGCGCCGACGCAGCTGGTACCGTCGGCTTAACGCCTCGAGCGTCGCAGTGTCGAGGCTGCCACGAAGCACAGAATTGCCAGGGAGGCTTTTCGATGAGTAAACCCGCACTTCGCGTCGGCATCGGTGGCCCGGTCGGTTCGGGCAAGACCGCCCTCGTGCGCCATCTCTGCCTCCGGCTGCGCGACCGCTACAGCATCGGCGTCATTACCAACGACATCTACACGCGCGAGGATGCAGAATTTCTGCTCCGCCACGAGGCGCTCGAGAAGGAACGGATACTCGGCGTCGAGACGGGCGGCTGTCCGCATACGGCGATCCGAGAGGATGCATCGATGAACCTCGCCGCCGTGGACGAGTTGCAGGCGCGCTTTACGGACCTCGATCTGCTGTTGATCGAAAGCGGTGGCGACAATCTCGCCGCGACCTTCAGTCCCGAGCTTTCGGATCTCACGCTCTACGTGATCGACGTTTCGGCGGGCGACAAGATACCGCGCAAGGGTGGGCCGGGAATCACCCGTTCGGATCTGCTGATCATCAACAAGACCGACCTGGCACCGCTCGTTGGTGCCGATCTTGGCGTCATGGATCGCGACGCGAAGACAATGCGCGCGGCGGCCCCGTTTATCTTTTCGAACCTGAAAAGCGGGGACGGTCTCGATGATATCTGCGCGTTCATCGAGGAACGCGGCATGCTGCGGGGCAGCGACGCCGCGTGATTCGCTTCCTGCTCGGGGATCGCGAGGTCGCTCTCGAGGACCGGCGCGCCGACATCACAGTCCTTGAATACCTGCGCTCGGATATCGCCCGACGCGGTAGCAAGGAGGGCTGTGCTTCGGGGGACTGCGGTGCGTGCACGGTAGCCGTGGTCAGCGTCGCCGGCGATGGTCTGCGCTACGAGCCTGTGAACGCGTGTATCGCCCCGCTCGGGTCCGTGCATGGCAGGCAACTGATCACCGTCGAGGACCTCGGCGACGCGGGCGCCTGGCATCCGGTGCAGCGGGCGATGATCGAGTGCCACGGTTCGCAGTGCGGTTTCTGCACCCCGGGATTCGTGATGTCGCTGTTCGTGCTGTTTCACCAGCCGGGCGAGGCCGACCGCGCACGGATCATCGAGGCGCTCGGCGGCAATCTCTGTCGCTGCACCGGTTATCTGCCGATTATCCAGGCTGCGCGACAGGCGCTCAGTGGTCCGCGCGAGGATCGCTTCACGCGCGCGGCGTCCATCACCGCCGAAGTGCTGCAAGGCATGGCCGATGCTGCGGATACGTCCGCGGCCCTCAATGGCGAGGACACGCGTTACCTGCGCCCGGCCTCGCGTGACGAATTGCGCCAGCAGCTCGCGGCAGACCCGCAGGCACGCCTCGTGGCCGGCGGCACCGATCTCATGCTCGAGGCCACGCAGGCTCTGAATCCCCTTCCGCGCCTGATCGACCTGCGCGCCGTGGGCGAGCTCCACTTGCTTGAAGCCGACGACGACGGTATCAGTATCGGCGCCGCGATCAGCCATCGCGCCGCCGCTCCGCTCATCCTTGGCGACTACCCCGAGCTCGCGGAGCTCATCGAGCGCTTCGGTTCACTGCAGATCCGCTCCCAGGGTACGCTCGTCGGCAATCTGGCCAACGCGTCGCCAATCGGAGACTGGCCTCCCGTACTGCTCGCCCTTGGCGCCGAGCTGTGTATCGATTCGCTCGACGGCGAGCGCCGACTTCCTGTCGATCGCTTCTTTCATGGCTACCGGCGCACGGATCTGAAGCCTGGCGAATACCTGCACAGCGTGCGACTCCCTCGACGAGCTGGCGATCTGTTCCTGCGCGCCTACAAGATCAGCAAACGCTTCGAGGACGATATTTCCTCGGTCTGCGGCGTCTTTGCCCTGCGCTGTGTGGACGGCGAAGTAGTCGAGGCGCGCGTTGCCTTCGGCGGTATGGACGCGGTGCCGCGACGGGCTGCGGGCTGCGAGCAAGCGCTGCTTGGTCTTGACCTGCACGATGCGGATCTCTCCGCGGCCGCCTCCGCGCTGCGCGGTGACTACCGTCCGATCAGCGATGCGCGCGCGAGCGCGCACTATCGAAGCCTTGTCGCAGCGCGGCTCCTCGATCGTCTGCAGGCCGAGTTCCGGGGTGAGGCAACGCGGGTCCTTGAGCCCGGCGCACAAGCGACGCATGGATAGAACCGTGGAAGGGCAGCCGCCAGGGCGAGTCCATGGCCAGGCCGGAACCGCCGTGCCCCACGAGAGTGCGGCGCAGCATGTCACCGGCACCGCCGTCTACATCGACGACATGCCCGAGCCGGCGGGGATGCTGCACGCTTATGTCGGGCTCTCCGATGTGAGCCATGGACGCATCAGGACGCTGGATCTCTCGGCGGTGCGCGCGATGCCCGGCGTTGTCGACGTGATTACGCGCGATGATGTGCCCGGCCATATCGACATCGGCCCTGTCTTTCCCGGTGATCCCCTGCTCCTCGGTCCCGGGGACGAAATCGAGTGTCACGGCCAGATAGTGTTTGCCGTGGCCGCGGAATCGCAGCTCGCGGCGCGACGTGCTGCGCGCGCAGCGAAGATCGAGGTGGAAGCCCTCGATCCGATCCTCACCATCGAGGCAGGCCTCGAGCGCGGTGCCAGCGTGCGTCCGCCGCACTGCCAGCAGCGCGGTGATCCGGCCAGCGCGCTCGAAGCGGCTGAGCGCCGGCTTCAGGGAAGCCTGCGTATCGGCGGACAGGAGCAGATGTATCTCGAAGGACAGGTCTCGCTCTGCATCCCCGAGGAAGACGGCGGAATGCTGGTGTATTCGTCGACGCAGAATCCCACCGAGGGTCAGAAACTCGTGGCCGAGGTACTGGGTGTAGACATGCATCGCGTCAGCTTCGATACGCGGCGTATGGGCGGCGCCTTTGGCGGTAAGGAAACCCACGCCAATGCCTGGGCCTGCATTGCGGCGCTCTTCGCCCGGCGAACGGGTCGCGCGGTGAAGCTGCGTCTGAGCCGCGCCGAGGACCTGCGCGCGACCGGCAAGCGCCACCATTTCCTCAGTCGCTACGATGTTGGCTTCACCGCCGCGGGCGAACTCACGGCGCTCGATCTCGTGCTCGCCGGAGGCTGCGGCATGTCGCCCGATCTGTCCGATGCGATCGTCGACCGCGCCATGTTTCACAGCGACAACGCCTACTATCTGCCCGCAGTCCGCGTTACGGGCCACCGGGTCAAGACGCACACCGTGTCGAATACGGCGTTTCGTGGCTTTGGCGGCCCCCAGGGCATGCTGGCCATCGAGGACATCATCGATGCCATTGCCCGCGCCACCGGCCGCGATCCCCTGGACGTGCGCCGGCAGAATCTGTACCGCAGCGAGGCTGGCCGCGATGTCACTCATTACGGCCAGCGCGTCGAGCAGGAAGTGCTGCCGCGGATTTTCGATCGCCTCGAGGAGACCTCCGACTACCGCGCAAGACGCCAGCGCATTCGCGAATTCAATGCCGGCAGCCGTATTCTGCGCCGCGGTCTGGCTCTTACCCCGGTGAAATTCGGTATCTCCTTCACCGTCAGGCATCTCAACCAGGCCGGAGCGCTGCTCCACGTTTACAGCGACGGCAGCATCCAGCTCAATCACGGCGGAACGGAGATGGGCCAGGGCCTGTACACCAAGGTGGCTCAGGTGGTGGCGAGCGAGCTCCAGGTGAGCCTGCAGTCGATCCGCTGTACCTCGACGCGCACGGACAAGGTGCCGAATACCTCGCCGACGGCGGCTTCCTCCGGCAGCGACATCAACGGCATGGCCGCCCTCGCGGCCGCGCGCAAGATCCGCCGTCGTCTGCAGAATTTTGCCACGGAGCACTTCGGCGTGGCCGACGACGCCGTCGAATTCCACGACGGCGAAGTCCGCGTCGGCGATCAGCGCTTCAGCTTCGGCGAGTTCGCGCACCTCGCCTACATGAACCGTGTGCCCCTGTCGGCGACGGGCTTCTACCGGACGCCGAAAATCCACTACGATCGCGACAAGGCCAGTGGTCGTCCCTTCTACTACTATGCGAACGGCGCCGCCGTGTCCGAGGTCATCGTCGACACGCTGACCGGCGAATACCGTGTCGAACGGGTGGATATCTGCCACGACGTGGGACGCTCGCTGAACCCGGCGATCGACCTCGGCCAGATCGAGGGCGGTTTCATACAGGGCATGGGCTGGCTGACGAGCGAGGAACTGGCCTGGGATGACGCGGGAAGGCTGCTGACCCAGGGGCCGGCCACCTACAAGATTCCGGCTATCGGTGATACGCCACCGGATTTCCGTGTGGAACTGCTGCCCGACAGCCCAAACGCCGAGGCCACGGTGTTTCGCTCCAAGGCCGTTGGTGAACCCCCACTGATGCTGGCTATTTCGGTCTGGTCGGCGCTGCGCGACGCGGTCGCGAGCCTGGCCGACTATCGCGTCCACCCGCCCCTCGATACGCCGGCGACGCCCGAGCGCGTATTGCTTGCCTGCGAAGCGCTGCGCGAGGCCGGCTGCAGAGGCACGGCCTGAGGAGACTTGAGTGAAACACTGGAGCGAGATCATTGCCGACTGCGAGCGCCGCGGCCGCCCCTACGTGATCGTGACGGTCCTCGGCGCCCGCGGCTCGACGCCGCGCGATTCGGGAACGAAGATGATCGTGGAGCACGAATGCTTCCACGGGACGATCGGTGGCGGCGAGCTTGAACACCGGGCCCTGCGCCGCGCCCGCGAACTGCTTGCGGGCGCGAACAACGGCCAGTGGCTCGAAAACTACCCCCTGGGCGAAAAACTCGGCCAATGCTGCGGGGGCAGCACGAGCCTGCTATTCGAAGGCTTCGTACCGAGCGCCCCTGCGGTCTACCTCTTCGGTGCCGGTCACGTCGGTCGGGCGCTGGCACCGCTGCTGGCAACGCTGCCGCTGCGTCTTCTATGGATAGACGAGCGCGATGGCATGCTCCCCGCCGAGGGTGAGTTTTCCGCGGACAGCGGCGTGGTCATGATTCGCGACCGCGACCCCGTGGACCTCCTTCGCTCGGCACCGTCCGGCGCTTACTTCATCGTGATGACGCATCAGCATCCCCTCGACTACGCGCTCGCCGAGGCCGCGCTTCAGCGCGGCGACGCCGCTTACGTCGGCGTAATCGGGTCGGCCAGCAAAGCGCGGCGTTTCCGCATGCGCCTCGCGCACCGGGGCTTTGGCGATGAGCGTATCGCCAGCATGCACTGTCCCATCGGCCTCGGCGAGGTGCCGGGAAAACTGCCGTCCGAGATAGCGGTCTCCGTGGCCGGCCAGGTGATCGCGGTCTATCAGTCGCACCGCGTTGCCGCGCCGGCCTTTGCCGGGCCGACCTGGAAGGAGCTTCGCGAAAGCCTGGGCGGAGTCGGGGCGAGAGCGTCGGGGATAGCTTTGCCCCCGCCGCAGTCAAATGAGGCGTCTCCCGCGGCACAGCCCGATGCGTCGTCACAGGGAAAGAATCCTCATGAGTAGTGAGAGCCTGGATCGCGAGGCCGTGGACGATTTCCAGTTCACCTATATCAACCTGCTCGCAGAACGCGTCGGCGGTCGAGCCATCGAGTGTTCCGACCAGTGGTTCGCCAGCTGCGACAATCTCGTGAAGCCCGGCCGCGGTGTGTTCAGGGAAGGCGAGTTCACGGAGAAGGGGCAGTGGATGGACGGCTGGGAGTCGCGGCGCAGCTTCGGCCGCCAGTTCCGCCCCAGCGGTCTCGATCATGACTGGTGTGTTCTTCGCCTCGGCTTCGCCGGGCGAATCCGCGGCGTCGACGTGGATACGCATCATTTTCGTGGTAACGCCCCGCTGGCCGTCGCCGTCGACGCAGCTCACGTGCCGCTGGATCCCGATCCGACAACGGTGTGGAAGGAGATCATCCCGAAGACCGACGTGCTGCCGGACGAGCAGAACCCCATCCCCTGCGATTCGCCTCAGCGCTGGACCCACCTTCGTCTGCGCATCTATCCCGACGGGGGCGTGGCCCGCTTTCGCGCCTATGGCGAAGTGATGCCCGATCCGGAGAAATATGTCGACGGCGAGCTGGTCGATCTCGCCGGTGTTGCCATGGGAGGGCGCGGGGTCGCGGCTTCGGACCAGTTCTTCAGTTCGACGGACAACCTGATCATGCCCGGTCGCGGCGTGAATATGGGCGATGGCTGGGAAACGCGCCGCCGCCGGGACGAGAATCACGATTGGGCGTTGATTCGCCTCGGCTGCGTGGGGAGCGTGCGCAAGATCATCCTCGATACGGCGCATCTGCGCGGCAATTACCCCGACCGCTTCAGCCTCGAAGGCTGCTTCTGCCCCGACGTCGCGCTGCCTCCCGAGGACGCCAGCTGGACCACGATCATGCCCCAGCACCGCCTCTGTCCCGACCGCGAGCACACCTTCGCCCGCGAGGTCGCCTGTCCACCCGAGCAGCCTTTCTCCCACGTGCGTCTGAATATCTTCCCCGACGGTGGTGTCAGCCGCCTGCGTGTATACGGCCTGCCCGATTGGAGCAGCCTGTGAGCCTCGTGGCGCTCAATACCATGAGCGTCGACGCGGCACGCGATGCACTGTCGCAGTGCTGCGTGAGTCGAGGCTGGATCGCAGGCATGCTCGAGCGCCGACCCTTTCGCGATGCTGTGGAGCTGCGCGACGCGGCGCGCGCCAGCTGGGAGTGCCTCGGTGAGGCCGACTGGCTGGAAGCCTTCGAAGGGCATCCGAAGATTGGCGATGTGTCTTCGCTGCGCACGAAATATGCCGCCAGCGCTCGCCTTGCCGCCCAGGAACAGGCGAGCGTCGCCGACGCGACGGAAGACGTGCTGCAGCGCCTTGCGCGCGGCAACCGCGAGTATGAGTCACGATTCGGCTTTATTTTCATCGTTTGCGCGACGGGAAAAACTGCCGCAGAGATGTGCGAGCTGCTGGAGCAGCGTCTGCGGTCGGAGCGCGAGGCGGAGCTGCGCACCGCCGCCGGCGAACAGTTCAGGATTCTGATGTTGCGCCTGGAGGAGCTGCTATGAGAGAGCCTGCATGAGCCAGATAACCACGCACGTGCTCGACACGGCGCTAGGGACGCCGGCACAGGGAATCGACCTTACGCTGTACCGGCACGATTCGGCCCTTGGGTCCTGGCGTGAGCTGGCATCGGGAACCACCAACGGGGACGGGCGCGTCGCCGATCTGCTTGAAGCGGGTACGGAGCTGCCCGCAGGTACCTATCGGTTGCGTTTCGTGACCGGTCCCTACCTCGAAAAATGCGCCGGCGGCGGCTTTTATCCCTGGGTCGACGTGGTGTTCGCGGTTGCTCGAGGCGGCGAGCACTATCATGTACCCCTGCTCCTCTCGCCGCACGGCTATTCGACGTACCGCGGCAGCTGATGGCCGGGGACGAGGAACGGCGCCTTGTCCTTGCGCCCCTGACCCGCGAGGCCTTCGCGCCCTTCGGCGAGGTGGTTGATGCCGCCAGCGCCTGCGAGCGCTATCCGATCAACGACGGCCTGACGCAGCGTCACCATGACCTCGGCCGCGTCGATTGCGATGCCGGCGGCGGCGTTGCCGCGCTCAGCCTGTTCCGCGCGCAGCCCGTCGACGACAGCTTTCGCCTGCGTTCTATGGAGCGGCATCCCCTCGCCTCGCAGGCCTTCATCAACATCGCTGCTGCGCGCTACGCCGTGGTCGTTGCACCACCGGGCGAATTGCACGAAGACGCGATCAAGGGGTTCCTCGCCGCTCCGGGGCAAAGCGTGAACTACCTTCGCGGCACCTGGCATCACTTCCTTCTCGTCCTGGACGCGCCGGCCGACTTCGTCGTTGTGGACCGAGTCGGGCCTGGTAGGAATTGCGACGAGCAGGCGCTGCGCACGCCCTTGCGTCTGGTCCTGCCCTCGTGAGCCGCTGCCTCCACCGCGGGGCCCTGCTTCACTTCCTCGACGACCCGGGCACGGCGGGCGATGAGGCCTGGGTCTACCATGACGACGGTGCCCTGCTGATCGAGGAAGGCCTGATTGCAGCCGCCGGAGACGCTGGCGATGTCCTCGCTGGTCTTGACCCGGCCACACCCTGCCAGTGGCATCGCGATGCGCTGCTTGTGCCGGGCTTTATCGACACGCACGTGCACTACCCTCAGCTCGACATCATGGGAGCGCACGGCGAACAGCTGCTGGAATGGCTCGAACGCTACGTCTTCCCTGCCGAGGCCCGTTTTGGCGACTACGATCATGCCCGTGCGGTGGCCGAGCGGTTCCTCGGCGAGCTGCTGCGCAATGGCACCACCACGGCCCTGGTCTTCGGTACCGTGCATCCGCAATCTGTCGACGCATTCTTCGACGCGGCCGAGGGGCTTGGTCTGCGCATGATTGCCGGCAAGGTACTCATGGATCGCAACGCGCCCGCCTATCTGCGAGACGACCCCGAAAGCGGCTACCGCGACAGCCGCGACCTCATCGAGCGCTGGCACGGTCGTGGCCGCATGAGCTACGCGGTGACGCCGCGCTTCGCGCCGACCTCGTCAACGCAGCAGCTGGCCATGGCCGGACAGCTGCTGTGCGACTTTCCTGGCGTGTACCTGCACACGCACATGTCAGAAAACCTCAACGAGGTCGCCTGGGTACAGGAGCTGTTTCCGCACGTCGAGCACTATCTCAACAGTTACGACGAGGCCGGCCTGCTCGGCCGTCGCAGCGTCTTCGCCCACTGCATTCATCTGAGCGATGCGGAATGGGAGCGGATGGCACAGGCGGGATGCGGCGCGGCCTTCTGCCCCACGTCCAACCTGTTTCTCGGCTCGGGTCTCTTTCCCCTGCGCGAGGCCGAGCGCCACGGCGTCCGCGTGGGCCTTGGAACGGATATCGGTGCCGGCACGAGTCTGTCGCTGCTGCGCACGATCGACGAAGCCTACAAGGTGCAGCAATTGCAGGGGTATTCCCTGGGGCCGATGAAGAGCTTCTACCTCGCCACGCTCGGTGGTGTTCGCGTGCTCGATCTCGAGGACCGTCTGGGCAATTTTCTCCCCGGCAAGGAGGCCGACTTCCTCGTGCTCGACCTCGCGCCGACGCCGCTGCTGGCACAGCGTCTGGCGAACAGCGGCTCGCTGTCGGAAACACTGTTCGTTCTGTCGACGCTCGGAGACGATCGCTGCGTTCGCGAGACCTGGATCATGGGGCAGCGCCGGTACCAGCGTTCTGATCGAGCGCTTTCGCTATAGTCGGCCGGGCACGGGGAGCGAGGGCTCATGGAAAGCTATATCGTTGACTGGATCGGTCTGATCCTGCGCTGGCTGCACGTGATCACGGGAATTGCCTGGATCGGAGCCTCTTTCTACTTCATCTGGCTCGACAACAGCCTGGTCGAGCCACCGCAGTGGAAGATCGACAAGGGCATCAAGGGTGATCTGTGGGCGGTCCACGGGGGCGGCATCTACGAGGTGGCCAAGTACCGGGCGGCGCCGGAGACCATGCCGCCGCATCTGCACTGGTTCAAATGGGAGGCCTACAGCACCTGGATCACCGGAATGCTGCTCCTCGCGGTCATCTACTACCTCGGCGCCGAGGCCTACCTGATTGACCCGCGCGTCGCGACGCTGAGCGCCACGCAGGCCGTGCTCCTGGGCGTCGGCTTTATCATCGGCAGTTGGCTGATCTACAGCCTCCTTTGCGCCAGTGTGCTTGCGCGCAATGGCTGGCTGCTCGGGGCGGTCCTGCTGCTGTTGGGAGCCGCACTTGCCTGGGCGCTGGCGCAGCTGTTCAGCGGCCGCGGCGCCTATATCCACTTCGGCGCCATCATCGGCACGCTGATGGTGGGTAATGTGTTTCGCGTGATCATGCCCGGACAGCGCCGCCTGGTGGCAGCGCTGGAGGCCGGTGATCCGGTGGACCCGGCCTGGGGCGAGCGCGCCAAGCTGCGCTCGACGCACAACACCTATCTCACGCTGCCGCTGCTGTTCATCATGATCAGCAATCACTATCCGATGACCTACGCCCATGGGGCAAACTGGGCGATCCTGCTGGCCATCGTGCTCATCAGCGCGGGGTCGCGGCAGTATTTCATTCTGCGCCACAAGCAGATCCATCGACCGCTGATTCTCGGCGCTGCGGCGCTGGCGACGCTGATCCTTGCACTGATCATCGCACCCTGGCCGAAATCCTCGCAGCCCGCCGCGCCGGCGCTGGCCCGAGCGGAGCTCACACCGCGCGCCGAAGCGATCCTGCGCGAGCGTTGCGCTTCCTGTCATGCGGCAGATCCGACGGATGAGGTCTTCACCGTCGCCCCGGGCGGAGTCCTGCTGGAGACAACGGTGCAGATGCAGCAGTGGTCGGCGCGCATCAAGGCGCGCGCCGTCGACAGTCACGACATGCCGTTCATGAACAAGACCGGTATGACCGATGCCGAGCGCGCGATCGTCGATCAGTGGATCGCGGCGGGAGCGCCCGTGGCTCCGGAAGCACATCGCGCTCGCCGGGGGTGCAGTTGAAACGTTCGCGGCTGTAGCGCAGGTCCTCGACGTTTTCGGCGAGATGCGTATGCAGGCGTACGCCGTGGCGTCGCGCCTGCTCCGCCGATGCGGTCATCAGTTCGCGGGAGACGGAAAACGGTGAACAGGGCGCCAGGCCGATCGTCAGCTTCGACGCCGGTGAAGCGTCGTGAAAGGTCCATATCAGGCGCTCGCTGTCCGCCAGGATCGCGTCTTCGCTCTCGACCAGTACGTCCGGGGGCAGACCGCCCATCGACTCGCCGACGCTCATGCTGCGCCCGCGCTCTCCGCGCTCTCCGCGCTCCCCGATCGCGCGATGCGCAGGGAACCCGGACCAAGTGCCGGACTCTAACTGTCTCACAATCGCGAGGATAAAAAGCCATGCAGAATTCATCAGCGGAACGCTTCGTCAGCGCCTTCCCAGCGTCAACGGGCGGCTGCGCCGTATCCGCCCGTGGGCGCCGCGGACTGCGCGGCACCGGCGCTTCCGCCCGGCAGCTCGTGGCCGTTGCTGTGCTGGCGATATTCGCGCTGCTCTACGGCGGCCGCCCGGTTCTTGCGGATTCGGAGCAGATGCCGCCGCGTAGCATCAGCGTCACGGGAAGCGCCACGCTGCGCGCGAGCCCCGACATGGCGCTGCTGCGAATGGCGGTGGTCGAGGAAGACCTCGATGTCGAGCGCGCTCGCGGTCGCGCCGATGCGGCCATTGCTGCGGCGCTGGAAAGCTTGAAGGCTGCCGCGATCGCCGACGGCGATATCGATAGCAGCGGTCTGCGCGTCGACCCACAATATCGCTGGCTGGAAAACAGAGGCGAGCGCG
Organism: Halieaceae bacterium; assembly: GCA_036351355.1. Taxonomy (GTDB): domain Bacteria; phylum Pseudomonadota; class Gammaproteobacteria; order Pseudomonadales; family Halieaceae; genus Congregibacter. The sequence goes on along the minus strand of JAZBOX010000057.1, from coordinate 59,342 downwards.
AGCTCACCGGCTACCGCGTGACCCGCTCGCTCGAGGTCCGTCTGCTGGATATCGATCGCCTGGGAGCGCTGCTCGTTGCGCTCTCGGGCGCTGGCATCAATCAGATCGATCCTCCGCTCCTCGGCCTGCAGGACGAAGAATCGCTCTTCCGCGAGCTTCTGGCGAAGGCAGCGGCGAATGCACGCGAGCGCGCTCTCGTGATTGCGGCCACGCTCGATGAATCGTTGGGGCGCACGCTCAGCGTGCAAACGCAGCACGCGCCGTCGCCACTGCCCCAGCGGCGGGAAATGGCGATGATGGTCGCTGATGCGGCGCCCGCGCCGGGGGGCAGCTATCAATCCGGCGACATCGATCTGAGCGTACATCTCACTGCCAGCTTTGAACTGGTCGAATAGGCGGCCGGCGCAGACATTTTTTTACGGCTCTGCCACGGCCTCGCCACGGCCCCGCAGGGTGGCTTTGCGGCTCCCGGCGCTGCCGTTACACTCGGCCAGCAATCGCGCGCCGCAACAACCGTCAGGACAACACGAGGGGAAGCCCGTGCATCGATCACCTGAGGCGTATAACCGCCGTCACCCGTCCCCCGCTCTTGACGGTGGACGCCATGAACCGCGCGCGGTCTGTCACGCGGCACACGAAGCGCCGAGTTCCCCAGTGCTGACGCACCGCAGTGTCAGCGTACTTTTTTTTGCGATGCTGCTTCTCGCCGCGCTGGCGTTCCCCCAGGCGGGCTTCGCGCTCAGCTATTCGAAGGAACTGCAGCAGACCGCTGCCGAGCTCGTCGAGCAACTTGAGGAGCGCCACTACTCGAAGCGGGTCTACGACGAGGCCCTGGCCTCGGAGCATCTCGACGCCTACCTCGATGCTCTCGACGGCGGGCGCATGTTCTTTACCGCGGCCGACATCGCAGAGTTCGATGCCTACCGCGACAGACTGGACGACGAACTCAAGGCCGGCCGTCTGGACGCCGGTTTCGCCGTCTTCAATCGCTTCCACGACCGGATTCTTGCGCGGCTCCAGGATCTCATCGACACGCTGCCGCAGCGCGTGGCGGCGATGGATTTCACCCGCGACGAGCGCTACGAACTCAATACGGATGAGCGCCCCTGGGCCGCAGACGAGGCCGAGCTCGATGAGCGCTGGCGGCTGCACCTCAAGAACCAGGTCCTGAACCTGCGCCTCGCCGACAAGCCCCAGGACGAGATATCCGAGACCCTGGTCAAGCGCTATCGCAACCAGCTGAGACGCGTGGAGCAGTACAACGCGCAGGACGCGTTCCAGATCTTTGCCAACGCGCTGACAGAGATCTACGACCCGCATACCAATTACTTCTCCCCGCAGCGCTCCGAGAATTTCAACATCAGCATGCGCCTGTCGCTCGAAGGCATCGGCGCCGTGCTCTCGCGCGAGGACGAATACACGCGCGTGGCGAGAATTGTTCCCGCAGGACCGGCGGCCAAACAGGGTCAGCTGAAACCTTCGGACCGCATCGTTGCCGTAGCCCAGGGCGACGACGGCGAGTTCGAGGACGTCATTGGCTGGCGCCTCGATGAGGTCGTGCAGCTGATTCGCGGACCCAAGGGGTCGACGGTCCGACTCTCCGTGCTTCCGGCGAAGGCCGGAGCCGATGCGGAGCGCCGGGAAATCCGCATCGTCCGCAACGAGGTCAAGCTTGAGGAGCAGTCGGCGCAGAAGCGCGTGATCGAGATTCCTCACGGCGATGGCCAGCCGCTGAAGGTGGGCGTCATCGATATCCCAACCTTCTATATCGACTTCGAGGCCATGCGCCGCGGCGACGAGGACTACAAGAGCACGACGCGTGACGTGCGTCGCCTGCTGAAGGAGCTCGAGGGCGAAGGCGTCGACGGTCTGATCATCGACCTGCGAAATAATGGTGGCGGTTCGCTGCAGGAGGCCAATGATCTCACGGGGCTGTTCATCGAGTACGGTCCGACGGTACAGATCCGCCATTCCTCGCGTCGGGTCTGGCGCGATGGCAAGCGCCTGCGCAGCGCCTACTACGACGGTCCCCTGCTCGTGCTGCAGAACCGCCTCTCCGCCTCGGCCTCGGAAATCTTTGCCGGTGCGATCCAGGACTACAAGCGCGGCCTCATCGTTGGCGACCGCTCCTACGGCAAGGGCACGGTGCAGACCATCGTCCCGCTTACGGAAGGCCAGCTGAAGATTACCGAGAGCAAGTTCTACCGCATCTCCGGAGACAGCACGCAGCACCGCGGCGTCGTTCCCGACATCGTTTTCCCCTCGCTCTATGATCACGAGGAAATCGGCGAGTCCGCGCTCGATCATGCTCTCGATTGGGATCAGATCAATCCCGTGCGTCACCGCCGCTACAGCAACGTCGACTCGCTGGTGCCGCAGCTCGCGGAGCTGTTTCAGTCGCGCAGCAGTGACAATGCCGAGTTCCGTTATCTGCAGGATCGGATTGCCATCGCGGAGGACAATCGCGCTATCGACAGCGTCTCGCTGAACGAGGCCGAACGCCGCGCCGAGCGCGAGAGGCGCGACGCCCTCGCTCTGGCGATCGAGAATCGCCGCCGTGAAGCGCTCGGCCTCGACATCGTCGCGAGCCTCGATGAGCTTGATGCTGACGAGGGCGAGGATGACACTTTGCCTGGGGACGAAGCCGATACGGACGACGCAGCTGAAGAAGACGCCCCCGAGCTCGCCATGACCGAGTCAGAAGCCGATGCAGAAGCCGCGGAGGAAGACGACGTCGTGAGCAGTGTTGAGCTTGCCGAGAATGACGTTCTCCTTGCCGAGGCGGGTCAGATTCTTGTTGACGCGCTACTACTTCAGCAGCAGCAGGCGTATGCGGTGACTACGCCGAAGCAGAAGGACGAGGAGTAGTCCCAGCCCTACCCCGCTCCAATCCACCAGCATATCGCTGATGCCCGGACCGCGTCCGGGCACAAATCGTTGGAGTGTCTCGGTCATTGCGCCGAGCAGCACGAGGTCGATCCAGGCCGCGCGATGTATCAGCTGCAGCGATAGCGTAGCTGCAGCGAACAGCACACCGTGCATGAAGGTGAATAGCGAGAAGCCGCCGAGGGGGAAAGGTCTTCCGAGAAGCAGCTCGAGATCGGCGGGCGCCGCCAGGCTGCGGCCGCCGGTCAGTAGAGCAAAGATGTCGGCCTTCAGCGGCACGCTTACGCAACACCCGAACACAATCCCGGCGACGACGACCAGGCCCGCGCCGTTCACCACGTCTCTTGGGCGCAGCGCCAGCCGCAGCCCGTAGGGCGGACGCAAGAAGCGCCAGAGCAACAGCATCAGTCCCAGGCTCAGCATGAGCCAGCGCGTCCAGCGCCACAGGGGAAGCTCGCGGATCGCTGTGATCGTCAACGAGTCGATGGTCAGCTTGCTGCCGATTTGGCCGCGGAGCTGTACCTGAAGCACGGCCGCCCCGTCCCCCGGGCGGCGCGGCATCTCGTCCCTGGCGCAGCGATTGCCGCCGGGCGTGAGCGGCCAGATCGCGTAGCTGCGATTGAAGTCCAGCTGGCCATCGCGCAGCGAGGCGAGCATCACCCAGCCCTGTGTTTCGACCCCGCTCGTCGGCGAGGCGCCCGCCCAGTCGCCGCAGACATCGAGCACGAAGAACTCCGTGCCCGTCTCCAGCGTTTCGTCGAGGTCGAGCAACAGCGTCGCGAAAGGGTTTGAACGCGTGCTCGCGATACGGAGTCCGATGCCCTCTTCGCTTTCCTCGCCAGCGTCCGAGTAGCGCCAGCCGGGCTGCGCCACGAGCTCGCGCGTTGCTCCCAGGGGCTCGTGGTCGGGCACGGTGCTGTCGATGGCAATCGCCAGCAGCATGAATAGCAGCATCCAGCGCCATGCCTGCAGCGCAGCCTTGTGTTCAGCCATTGCCATACCAGCTGAGCGTGTCTGCGAGGCGCACCACGCTCCCCAGTATCAGCAGCGTTGGCGGCTGCGGATTGCGCTTCCCGGCAAGCTCGACCATGCTGCCCAGCGTTGCCGTCAGCACGCGCTGCTCGGGTGTGGTCGCGCGCTCGATGAGCGCCATCGGCGTATTCGCCGGGCGCCCGGCACGCTGGAGCTCCTCACAGATGATCGGTAGGCCGACCAGCGCCATGTAGAACACCAGGGTCTCGCGCTCGTTGAGGAAATCCTCCCAGCGGTAGGACAGCTTGCCGTCGCGCGTATGCCCGGTGACGAAGCGCACGGAACTGGCGTGGTCGCGGTGGGTGAGCGGGATGCCGGCGTAGCAGGCCGCGGCGTTGCCCGCTGTGATGCCCGGCACGACCTGAAACGGAATCTGCGCCGCTGCGAGGCGTTCTATCTCCTCCCCGCCGCGACCGAAGACGAAGGGGTCCCCGCCCTTCAGCCGCGCCACCGTGCGCCCTTTGCGCGCCATCTCAACCAGGATGTCGTTGATGCGCTCCTGCGGCACGCTGTGCTCGGCGCGTCGCTTGCCCACGTAAAGCTTTTCAGCATCGCGGCGCGCCATCGCGATGATCTCGGGATTAACCAGGCGGTCATGCAAAACCACATCAGCGCGCTGCAGCAGCCGCAGTGCGCGGAAGGTCATCAGTTCGGGGTCGCCGGGCCCGGCACCGATCAGGTAGACCTCGCCGACGGTCGGTCGGCGCCAGGCGCTCAACTCTTCCTCGAGGCGCCGCTCAGCGTCCTCGGGCCGGTTGGCGAGGATCAGCTGTGCGACCGGGCCGTCGATGATCGTTTCCCACAGGCGTCTTCGTTCGTCCTCACTGGCCGTGTGGCGCCGGACACGCTCGCGATGCCGCCTGGCGAAGCGCGCAATCTCTGCCGTTGCAGGCGGAAGCATGGCCTCGATTCGACTGCGCACGCGGCGGGCAAGCACGGGGCTTGCACCGCCGCTGCTGATGGCGACGGTGAGGGGGCTGCGATCGACAATCGCAGGAAAAATGAAGCTGCAGAGCTCGGGGGCATCGACCACGTTGACGGGGATGCGCCGCTCGCGCGCCTCGCGGTAGACCGCCTCGTTCACCGCCCGATCGGGCGTTGCGGCGATTACCAGCTCGGCGTCGGCCAGGTCACCCGCTGCGTAGCGGCGCCCTATCCACGTGAGCTCGCGCTGTGACGCGAGGGTCCGGAAAACCGTATCCTGCTCCGGCGCGATGACGCGCAGCGAGGCTCCCGCGTCTAGAAGGAAGCGCGCCTTGCGCGCCGCAACGACACCGGCTCCGACCAGCACCACCGGCCGGTCGCGCAGGCGGATGTTGATCGGCAGGTATTCCATCTCTAGCCGACGTCGATCTTCTCAAGGCCACCGAGGTAGGAGCGCAGGGCCTCGGGTACGGTCACGCTGCCGTCGGCGTGCTGATAGTTCTCGAGCACGGCGACGAGCGTGCGCCCCACGGCCAGGCCCGAGCCGTTGAGCGTATGCAGCAACTCCGGCTTGCCTGTCGCCGGGTTGCGCCAGCGCGCCTGCATGCGCCGGGCCTGAAAGTCCCCGAAGTTGCTACAGGAAGAGATCTCGCGGTAGCGCTGCTGTCCGGGGAGCCAGACTTCGAGGTCGTAGGTCTTGCGCGCGGAAAAGCCGAGGTCGCCGCCGCAGAGGCAGACCTTGCGGTAAGCGAGTCCAAGGCGCTGCAGGACGGTCTCGGCCTGTGCCGTGAGCGTCTCGAGGGCAGCCTCGGAGTCCTCGGGTCTTACGAGGAAGACGAGTTCGACCTTTTCGAACTGGTGCTGGCGGATCATCCCGCGCGTGTCACGTCCGTAGCTGCCCGCCTCGCTGCGGAAGCAGGCACTGTGGCAGACGAAGCGCAGGCCACGCTCACCGAGCTCCGCGTCTTCGAAGATCCGCTCGCGGGCGATGTTCGTTACCGGGACCTCCGCTGTCGGGATCAGGTAGTAGCCCTGCTCGCCTTCGAGGCGGAACTGGTCCTCGGCAAATTTTGGCAGCTGACCCGTGCCATAGAGCGAGTCGCTGTTGACGATGAGGGGGACGTTGAGCTCGCGACAGCCGAACTCGCGCGTGTGAAGATCGAGCATGAACTGCCCGAGGGCGCGGTGCAGCGAGGCGACGGGGCCGCTGAGGACCGTGAAGCGCGAACCGGTGATCTTTGTCGCGAGGTCGCTGTCGATGCCGCCGAGGGCAGCGCCCACGTCGACGTGATCGCGCACTTCGAAGTCAAAGGCGGGCACTTCACCCCAGTGACTGATGATAGCGTTGTCGTCCTCGTCGCGGCCCGGCGGGACGTCCGCGTGCGGGATATTGGGGACGCTGGCCATGAAGGCGTCCATGGCGGTCTGCGCCTCGCGGGCTTCCGCCGCCGCCTCATCCAGGCGCGCCGCGATCTCCGCGAGCGTGGCTTCGACGCTGGCCTTGGCCTCGTCCACGGCCATTCCCCCCTGGATCAACTCGCCGACCTTGCGGCTTGCGCTCTTGCGCTCTGCCTGGAGTTGCTGACTGCTGATGTCCGCGGCCTTGCGCCGCGCATCGAGGTCTTCGAAGCGCTTGATGTCGAAGTCGAAGCCCCGCAGGGCGAGGGCCTCGGCGACGGCCGGGGGATCTTTGCGTACCAGTTTGATGTCGAGCATGGGTTTCTCGCTGCTTGTGTTCAGGACTGACCGGGTGCTCAGGTCAGCAGACTTCGTGTGGCGATGATGCCCGTCGCCGCCGCCGCGATGCACAGCGCAGCGCTGGCGGCGGCGTACACCACGGCGTGGCCGTGCTGCCCGCGCAGCCAAAGCTCCACGCTCTCCAGCGCATAGGTCGAGAAGGTAGTAAAGGCGCCGAGGAAGCCGACGAGGAGCACGTTGCGCAACTCGGAGTGAACCACCCCGCGCTCGAGACACGCAAAGATCACACCGATCGCCAGCGATCCGGTGGCGTTGACCAGCAGCGTTCCCCACGGCCACAGCCAGCCCCAGAGTCCGTGCGCGCTACTGCTCAGCAGGTAGCGCGCTACGGCGCCGAGGGCGCCGCCGAGGGCAATGGGGAGGAGATGCTGCATAGGTGGACCGCGGAGCCAGACGCGGATTGTACGGACGCGCCCGGGGCAGCGCAAAGCACTGCGCAGGTGCCCGTTTCAATCCTCGCCGTCGCGATAGCGCTGCCAGGGCGACGCTGCGTCAAGGGCCTGCAGTTCCTCGAGACGCCGACGCACGTGCGCCTCCAGGCCGCGGTCCGTGGGCCGGTAGAAACGCAGCGCGCGCAGTTCCCGGGGCAGATAGGACTCACCGGCGACGTAGGCGCCCTTCTCGTCATGGGCGTAGCGATAGTCGCTGCCATGCCCCTCGCTGCGAGCCAGCGCCGTCGGTGCATTGCGAAGATGCAGCGGCACTTCGTCGGAGCCACCCTCGGCGACGCACTGCTGTGCCGCCTTGAAGGCCTCGTATACGGCGTTGCTCTTGGGCAGGCTGGCCAGATAGGTAATCGCCTGTGCAAGGGCCAGCTCGCCCTCGGGGCTACCGAGACGCTCGAGGGTCTGCCAGGCATCGAGGGCAATGCCGAGGGCGCGGGGCTCGGCGTTGCCGATATCCTCACTGGCCATGCGGATCACGCGGCGCGCAATGTACAGGGGATCGCAGCCGCCATCGAGCATGCGGCAGTACCAGTACAGGGCGCCGTCGGGCGAACTGCCGCGGACTGCCTTGTGCAGGGCCGATATCTGGTCGTAGAAGAGGTCCCCGCCGCGGTCGAAGCGCCGTCCACGGCCGCGCTCGAGCTCGGCGATGACCTCGTCGCCTACGCGGCCACCGCTGGCCATCGTTGCGGCCAGCTCGAGCAGATTCAGCGCACGACGAGCGTCGCCGTCGGCGATTTCGGCGAGGCGTTCGCGCTGCTGTTGCGACAGCGTGACGGAAAGGTCGGCCTCGGCGCGCCCGATCACCCGGGCGAGGGCGGCGACGCCCAGGGCCTTCAGGCGGTAGACGCGCGTGCGCGACAGCAGCGCCGAATTCAGCTCGAAGGCGGGGTTTTCCGTGGTGGCGCCGATCAGCGTGAGCGTGCCGTCCTCGACGAAGGGCAGAAAGGCGTCCTGCTGTGCCTTGTTGAACCGATGCACCTCGTCCACGAAGAGCACGCACTGACGACCGGCCGAGCGCTCCTCGCGGCCGACGACGACGGCATCGCGGATCGCCTTGACCCCGTCCATCACTGCCGAAAGCTTTACCATGCGCAGGCCAGCGGCCGTTGAGAGCAGCGTTGCCAGCGTTGTCTTGCCGACACCTGGCGGTCCCCAGAGGATCATCGAGTGCAGGCGCTCACCGTCAAGGCATCGACGCAGGGGCCGACCCTCAGCAAGCAGTTCTTCCTGGCCAACGAAATCGTCGGCGGACCGTGGCCGCTGCGCCGCCGCCAGCGGCTGCAGGACTTGCGGACCATCGGTGAAGAGATCGTCGTTCAGCTTGACTTCCCGGCGCTGCGGCGGCGCGGCCCCCGCTCAGTTCTCAATGGCGGTCTGCAGATCGACGCCCTCGGGAACGACAAACGCAAAATCAGCGGCAGTCAGTGCCGGGGCCTCTGCATCGGGACTCAGCACCAGAGAAAGCGTCTGGCCGCTGCGCTGCTGAACGTCCATGGCCACCAGCCGGTCCTCGTCCCAGCTGAGTATCACCGCGCTGAAGCCGGCCTGGGCGAACTGCGGCACGAGACGGAAGCGGTCGCCGTCGAGCACCTCGACGCTGAAGCGATCGGCAAGCTCGTCACTGCTGCGGGCCAGGAGATCGAGCGCGGTGAAACGGCCGTCGTGGTCCACCGCGCGCCGCGTGACCGACGCCAGGTCGATGTCATAGTGCCAAAGCACGTCATCCGCGATCACGATCTGCTGGCGGTCCGGGTAGTCGATCTCCCAGCGGAAATAGCCCGGCTTAAGCAGCGCGTAGGCGCCACTCGAGCGCTCGATCAGTTCGCCCTGCTCGTCGAGCAATTCCTGCATGAAGCGGCCCTGCGCCTGATCCTGGGCGGCCAATCGCGCCCACAGGCTTTCCACGGTAGCTGCCAGGGCTCCAGCTGCCATCAGGGGCAAAAACAGGCAGAGCGTCAGCTCAGGCAGAAAGCGTGGAGGCAAACGGGAGCGGCGCATCGGCATCAGTCCTCGATCGGCGGCGGTGCGAGCACTTCGCGCTGGCCGTTCGTGCCCATCTCCGTTACCACGCCGGCCATTTCCATGGCCTCGATCAGGCGGGCCGCGCGGTTGTAGCCGATACGCAGCTTGCGCTGCACGCTGGATATGGAGGCGCGACGACTCTTGGTCACGTAGTGCACCGCCTCGTCGTAGAGCGCATCGCTCTCGCTGTCTCCGTCGGCGGCTTCGGACTGCAGCTCTCCCGCCGTCACGGGCGTCGTGCTGCCCTCGTCGAGCAGACCTTCGATGTAGGCCGGTTCGCCGCGGCGCTTCCAGTCGGCCACCACGCGGTGCACCTCGTCGTCGGAGACGAAGGCGCCGTGAACGCGTACGGGCAGACCCGTGCCGGGCGGCAGATAGAGCATGTCGCCGTGGCCGAGCAGCTGTTCGGCGCCGCCCTGGTCAAGGATCGTGCGCGAATCCACCTTCGAGCTCACCTGAAAAGCGATACGCGTAGGGATATTGGCCTTGATCAGACCGGTGATGACATCGACGGATGGCCGCTGCGTCGCCAGGATGAGGTGGATACCGGCGGCGCGCGCCTTCTGCGCGATACGGGCGATGAGTTCCTCGACCTTCTTGCCGACGATCATCATCATATCGGCGAATTCGTCGATGACCACCACGATGCTCGGCAGTTTCTCGAGCGAAGGCCGCTCCTGCTCCTCGACGGGAGTCATCGACAGCGGGTCCGGGGTCCAGATCGGGTCTTCCAGCGGTGTTCCGGCCTTTTCGCCGTCGGCGACCTTGCGGTTGTAGCCGGCGAGGTTGCGTACGCCGAGAGCGGCCATGAGCTTGTAGCGCCGCTCCATCTCCGCGACGCACCAGCGCAGGCCGTTGGCCGCGTCCTTCATGTCGGTGATCACCGGCGTGAGCAGATGCGGGATCCCGTCGTAAACCGACAGCTCGAGCATCTTGGGATCGACCAGGATGAGACGCACGTCGGCGGGCGTGGATTTGTACAGCAGGCTCAGCAGCATCGCATTCACGCCTACGGACTTGCCTGAACCCGTGGTGCCGGCCACGAGCAGGTGGGGCATGCGTCCGAGATCGGTCACCACCGGCTGCCCGGAGATGTCGTGTCCGAGCGCGAGGCTCAGCGCGGAGCGCGACTGGTCGAAGGCCCGCGAAGAAAGCACCTCGCGGAAGTTGACGATTTCACGGTGCTCGTTCGGTATCTCGATCCCGACCACGCTCTTGCCGGGGATCACTTCGACGACGCGAACGGAGATCACCGCCAGCGAGCGCGCGAGGTCCTTGGCGAGATTGGAGATGCGCGACACCTTGACGCCCGCTGCGGGCTGGATCTCGAAGCGCGTGATCACGGGCCCCGGGTATACGGCGGTGACCTCTGCGGTCACGCCGAAGTCGGCGAGTTTGAGTTCGAGCAGCTTGGACAGCTTCTCGAGCGCTTCGGCGGAGTAACCGAGGGAGGCATCGCGCCGCTGTGGATCGAGGAGCTCCAGCGGCGGCACCTCGCCGGTTATCGGCGTATCGAAGAGCGGCACCTGCTTCTCGCGCTCGACGCGCTCGGATTTTTCCGGTGGTGGCTTGAGCGGCTTGATCTTCGGTGGCTTGCGCTTCCTCTCCTTTTCGACGTGCTGCTCGATGATCTGCTTGCGCGCTTCCAGCTGCTTCTCGCGCGCGCGGCGGTCGCGCAGCTCGTCGATGAGGGCGAGCGTGCGGTAGCGCAGGCGCTCTGCGCCCTGGATCGCAAGAAAACCAAGGCGATCCATCAGGCGCAGCCAGCTGAGGTCGGTGAAGATGGTCACGCCGAAGAGAAACACGGCGACCAGGATCAGGCGCGCGCCAACGGCATTGAACGCTTCGTACATGGCTGCGCCGAGGGCCTGCCCGAGAATGCCGCCGGCGCCCTGCGGCAGTCCGGACACGGCCCCGAGATTGAGCGCGGCAATCGCCGTTCCCGAGGCCATGACCAGGATCAGGCCGAGGCTGCGCGTGGCCAGCTGAACGCCGGAAAAGCGCCAGGGCTGCTCGCGTTCGGCGAACATCAGCGCGGCGCGGTAGGCGAGAAGGACGGGAAAAAGGTAGGCAAGGTAACCGACGAGGGAAAAACAGACATCGGCCACCCAGGCGCCGGCGGGGCCGCCGAGGTTGCGAACGCGTCCGCCGTCGCCCGTGGAAGACCAGCCGGGGTCGGCCGCCGAGTAGCTTGCAAGGCTCAGCAGCAGATAGGCACAGGCCGCCGCCACGGCGATCAGCGCGCCCTCGCGCACACGCGGTGCCTGCTGGGCCTCAGCGGGTCTGGTGCTGGCCCGCGCCTGTCGCGACATGCGAATCTCCTCGGAAATAGAGCACCATGGTGGACTCTTTATTCATTTTCTTCAATGGCTTGGAGCGTGTTCCTAAGTGGCTTTCGATCTTTGCGGGGCGGGCTGGCTTCGATTACCATGGCGCGCCGGTATCGGTCTCCGCGGAAGCGCGTAACGCCCGCGCCATTCCGCTACCGTCCCTACTACCTGTCAATGCCCGTTCAACACGAAAGCAAGCCAGTAGCAAGCCAGTAGTAAGCCCATAGCACGCCCACAGCAAGCCCATAGCAAAGCGGATAGAGAGCCCAGAGACATGACGACGCCGGCGCAGCACTACCCCCTGATCATACTGGGTTCGGGACCCGCAGGTTACACCGCTGCGGTCTACGCGGCGCGGGCGAACCTCAAGCCCGTTGTGATCACCGGTATGCAGCAGGGCGGCCAGTTGACAACCACCACGGAGGTCGAGAACTGGCCCGGCGGCGCCGCCGACCTGCAGGGACCCGGATTGATGCAGGATATGCTCGAGCACGTGCAGCGCTTCGGCACGGAAGTCGTCTTCGACCACATCGAGTCGGCGGATCTGTCGCAGCGTCCGTTCCTGCTCACGGGGAGCAACAGCTACAGCTGCGATGCATTGATCATCGCCACCGGCGCTTCTGCCCAGTACCTGGGCCTCGACAGCGAGCAGGTCTTTCTGGGCAAGGGCGTGTCGGCCTGCGCCACCTGCGATGGCTTTTTCTACCGCAATCAGCGCGTTGCCGTTGTCGGTGGAGGCAACACGGCGGTGGAGGAAGCGCTCTACCTCGCCAACATCGCCGAGAAAGTGGTGCTGGTTCACCGCCGCGACAGCCTTCGCGCCGAAAAAATCCTTCAGGATCGGATCTTTGCGCGCGAAGCCGAGGGCAAGGTCGAGTTTCGCTGGAATCATGTGCTCGACGAGGTGCTGGGCGACGACAGCGGGGTCACGGGCATGCGCCTGCGCAGCGTCCACGACGATTCGCTGAGCGACGTCGACGTACAGGGCGTCTTCATCGCCATCGGCCACAAGCCCAATACGGATCTTTTTGTGGGCCAGTTGGAGATGAACGGCGGCTATATTCAGACGCACAGTGGCCTTGAAGGCAATGCCACGGCCACCAGCGTGCCCGGCGTGTTTGCCGCTGGCGACGTTGGCGATCACGTCTACCGCCAGGCAGTCACTTCGGCCGGCTTCGGCTGCATGGCCGCCCTGGACGCCGAAAAATACCTCGATGCCCTGCAGCGGGACGCCGCCTGAGCACGGGCGTGCCTCTTCTTTCCTATCTGGACGACGGCGACGACTTCCCCCCCAGCAGCGAGGCGCTGCGCGAGCCCAACGGCCTGCTGGCGGCGGGCGGGTGCCTCGACGCTGACACGCTGCTTCGCGCCTACGGGCGCGGCATCTTCCCCTGGTACGAGGCGCCGCAGCCGATCTTGTGGTGGACGCCCGATCCGCGTTCCGTGCTGTTTCCCGCGGAGCTGCGCGTGTCGAGGTCGCTGCGCCGTCGCCTGCGCCGCAACGAATATGCGCTCAGCGTGGATCGCTGCTTCCGCGAGGTGATGCAGGGCTGTGCCGGGCCGCGCGCGGGTCAGCGCGGCACCTGGATCGATTCGGCGATGATCGATGCCTACTCGGCCCTGCACGCCGCCGGGCACGCCCACTCGATCGAGGTCCATCGCGATGGCGAACTCGTGGGGGGGCTCTACGGCGTGTTGCTCGGGCGGGTGTTTTTCGGCGAGAGCATGTTCTCCCGCGCCAGCGACACCTCGAAGATCGCCCTCGTCGCTCTCGCCCGCGCCCTTGGTCCTTTCGCGGAGGCGATGATCGACTGTCAGGTGGAAAGCGATCATCTGGTCAGTCTCGGGGCACGTCCCCTATCCCGAGTGGACTTTGAACAGCGACTTGCGCAAACTCGATGCATGCCGACGGCACTGCTGAACGTTCCACCCAGCTGCGGGGAGCTCGTGTGACATCATCGCTACGTGATCTCAAGGTGTATACCACCTATCCGCACCGGTGCAGCTATCTCGAAGGGGAAGAAGCGACCACGCTATTCATCGATCCGCGACAGAACGTCGACCAGACGCTCTACAGCAACCTGTCGATGCTCGGCTTCCGGCGCAGTGGCAACCATATCTACCGACCCCATTGCAGTCACTGCAATGCCTGCGTGCCCGCGCGCATCCCCGTCGCCGACTTCAGCCCCAACCGCAACCAGCGCCGCTGCCGGAACCGCAACGCGGATCTCGACGTGCAGACGCGCCGAAGCATCGTCGCCGACAACGAAAGCTACGCGCTGTACGATCGTTATATCCGTCAGCGCCACTCGGACGGCGATATGTACCCGCCGGACCGCGACCAGTTCGAGTCGTTCCTAAACGACCCCTGGGACTGCACGGAGTACCTGCAGTTTCGCAAGGACGGTCGACTCGTCGCCGTTGCCGTCGTTGATGTAATGATCGACGGGCTCTCTGCGATCTATACGTTCTACGACCCCGATGAGGACGCTCGCAGCCTCGGTCGCTACGCCATCCTCTGGCAGATCGAGCGCTGCCGCCAGGAGGGGCTGCCTTATGTTTACCTTGGTTACTGGATCCGCAACTGCCGCAAGATGGCCTACAAGGCTGGCTACCAGCCCCTCGAGGTGCTGGTGAACAATCAGTGGCAGCGAGGTACGGACGGCCTGATCGAGTCCTTCTAGGCTTCGCGTCCCGCAATTGCACCGGACGCGGCGACGGCCGTTGCATCGTCCCGGTCGCCGGACGCGTTCTGACCATTTTTGCCCGCGCTGCGGCGCTGGCCCAGCGTGGTCTTTTCGGGCAGAATGCGCCCTCCCAAAATCAGACGCAGACACACTGCATGGCGAAGGAAGATCAGATCGAAATGGAAGGCGAGGTGGTAGACACCCTGCCCAACACCACTTTCCGCGTGAAGCTGGAGAATGGCCACGTGGTCACGGCGCATATCTCCGGAAAAATGCGCAAGAACTACATTCGCATCCTCACCGGTGACAAGGTCCGGGTCGAACTGACCCCCTACGACCTCAGCAAGGGCCGGATCACCTACCGGGAGCGCTGAGGCCTGGCCCTCAGGCCTAACCCACAGGCACGAGCAGCAGCGCGGCATAGCGCAACCCCTTCCCGATCCCTGTAAGGATAAAGAAGCGAGCGAAGGGCAACTGCATCATGCCGGCGACGAAGGTCAAACCGTCGCCACCGACGGGCATCCATGACAGCAGCAATGACCACTGGCCGTAGCGCCTGAACCAGTTCTGCGAGCGCTGCAACCGCGCGTGCGTGAAGGGAAACCACCGACGACCCTCGAAGTGCAGCATGTAACGCCCGAGAAACCAGTTGCAGCAGGAGCCGAGCGTATTTCCCAGGCTCGCCGCGCCCCACAGCATCAGCGGGTCATGCCCGGCGGCGACGAAAGTCAGTAAAAGGAACTCGGAATAGAAAGGCAGCAACGTGGCCGCCACGAAGGCGGCCGCGAATAAGCTGAGTCCGGCTGCGAGGGGGTCGAGCGTCAGGAGACCGCGAGTTCGTTGGCCTCGGAGTCCTGCTCCTCGGCCACACTGACCTCAAGGCCATCACCGGCCTCATTCAGACGAATTAGCGCCGTCCCGCCCCTGGTGGCCAGCGGACCGAATAGCACCAGCTCAGCGAGCGGCTTCTTGATGTGCTCCTGGATGACTCGATCCATGGGTCGAGCTCCCATGTTCTTGTCGTAGCCTTTCTCGACCAGCCACAGGCGCGCGTCCTCGTCGACGTCCAGCGTAATACGTTTCTCATCGAGCTGCCCCTGCAGCTGATCGAGAAACTTGTCGACAACGGTAAGGATGATGTCCTCGCTGAGCGGCTCGAACTGCACGATGTTGTCGATGCGGTTGCGGAACTCGGGCGTGAACATGCGATTGATCGCTTCCATGGCGTCCGTGCTGTGGTCCTGCGTGGTGAAGCCTATGGAACGGCGGCTGATGTTCTCGGCGCCGGCATTGGTCGTCATCACGAGGATCACGTTGCGGAAGTCGGCCTTGCGACCGTTGTTATCGGTAAGCGTCCCGTGGTCCATGACCTGCAGCAGCAGGTTGAACACCTCCGGGTGTGCCTTCTCGATCTCGTCGAGGAGCACCACGGCGTGGGGATGCTTGGTAACCGCATCGGTGAGCAGTCCGCCCTGATCGAAGCCGACGTAACCCGGAGGCGCACCGATCAGGCGCGATACCGTGTGACGCTCCATGTACTCCGACATGTCGAAGCGAATGAGTTCGAGGCCGAGGATCTTCGCCAGCTGTCGCGTGACCTCGGTCTTGCCGACGCCGGTCGGGCCGGCAAGAAGGAAGGAGCCGATCGGCTTGTCGCCGCCGCGCAGTCCCGCCCGTGCCATCTTGATCGAGGTGGACAGGCTCGACACGGCCTTGTCCTGGCCGAACACAACCATCTTGAGGTTGGTCTCGAGCTTCTGCAGCACTTCCTTGTCGTTGCGGTTGACGGACTTGGGAGGAATACGTGCGATTTTGGCGACGACGGCCTCGACGTCGTGCTTGCCGACGACCTTCTTGCGTTTCGAAGGCGGCTGCAGCTGCTGGTAGGCGCCGGCCTCGTCGATCACATCGATCGCCTTATCGGGCAGGAATCGATCGGTGATGTAGCGGGCAGAAAGGTCGGTCGCGACGCGCAGGGCCTGGTCTGTGTAGCGCAGGCCGTGGTGCTCCTCGAAGCGCGACTTCAGGCCCTTGAGAATCTTGTAGGCGTCGTCTGCACTCGGTTCCATCACGTCGATCTTCTGGAAGCGACGACTCAGGGCCTTGTCTTTGTCGAAGATACCCCGGTATTCCTGGAAGGTGGTCGAGCCGATGCAGCGCAGCTTGCCCGATGTGAGCAGCGGCTTGAGCAGGTTGCTCGCGTCCATGACGCCACCGGAGGCAGCTCCGGCACCGATGATCGTGTGGATTTCGTCGATGAAGAGCACGGCGCCCTCGCGGCGCTTCAGTTCGGCCAGCAGCCCCTTGAAGCGCTTCTCGAAGTCCCCGCGGTACTTGGTGCCGGCAAGGAGCGCGCCGAGGTCGAGGGAATAGACCACGGATTTTTCGAGCATCTCGGGCACTTCGCCGTCGACGATCAGCTTCGCCAGACCTTCGGCGATCGCGGTCTTGCCCACACCCGACTCGCCGACCAGCAGCGGATTGTTCTTGCGCCGGCGCGCGAGGACCTGGATCACGCGTTCGACCTCGGCCGTGCGTCCGATCAGCGGGTCGATGCGGCCGGCCTCGGCCTCTTCGTTCAGGTTGGTGGCAAAGGTGTCGAGAGGGTTGTTGTCGCCCTCTTCCGCGCTCGCTTCCGCGGACGCCGACTCCTGCTCCCCGCCCGTCTCCGAGTCTCCGTCGTCGACCTTGGAAATGCCGTGGGTGATGAAGTTGACCACGTCGAGACGCGAAATGCTTTGCGTCTTGAGGAAGTACACGGCCTGCGACTCCTGCTCGGAGAAGATCGCCACGAGCACGTTCGCGCCCGTAACCTCGCTCTTGCCCGAGCTCTGCACGTGGAACACCGCGCGTTGGAGCACTCGCTGGAAACCGAGCGTGGGCTGCGTTTCGCGCTCCTGCTCGTCTTCGGGAATCAGCGGTGTGGTCGAATCGATGAACTCGACGAGATCGCCGCGCAGTCCGCTGATCTGGGCACCGCAGGCCTTGAGGACGCGAATCGCGTCGTTGTTGTCCAGGAGGGCGAGCAGCAGGTGCTCAACGGTCATGAACTCATGGCGCCGGGAGCGTGCGGCCCGGAACGCGTCATTCAGCGTTTGCTCAAGTTCCTTGCTCAGCATGCCTGTACTCCCTCGATCGACTTAGTCCTCGGATGCTTCAATCTCACACAGCAGCGGGTGCTGGTGATCGCGTGCGTACTGATTGACCTGCGCCGCCTTGGTCTCGGCGATGTCACGGGTATAGATTCCGCAGACCCCACGACCCTGCGTATGGACCGTGAGCATGATCTGCGTTGCCTGCTCGCGGTTCATCTTGAAAAAACGCTCAAGGACCTCGACCACGAACTCCATCGGCGTGTAGTCGTCGTTGAGCAGCACCACTTTGAACAGCGGTGGCCGCTTGAGCTCCGGTTTCGACTCCTCGAGCGCCAGGCCGCCGTCGTCGCGATGCTCCGTCGCATCCTCGTCGTCGCCCGATGCCCGAGGCCGATCAATCGACTGACCGTGGCCGGGCCCGGAGCGGGCGCCGGAGCCGGCAGCGGTCCAGACAACAGTCCAGACAACAGTCCGAGCAGCCGGTGATGCCGGCCGGCAGCGGGCATCGTGCCGGGGGGCAAGGCGCGGCCGCTGCGTATAGCTGCCCGCAGCGCGTTTTTCGGCGCTGGCTTGCGGGGCACTGACTTCTGGACTATCGCCGGTCACATTCACTGTAATTGCATACGGCCGTCGGCTGGGACTTGGATTGATTATAAGCATTTTGCCTGATGGCGCGAGAGCGGCAGCTGCCGCACGGCGGGCAGGAGCGCACGCCACCCCGGTTCGGAACGAGGACTGCCGGGAACCTTTCTGTCAGGCCCCGTAGCGGATGTTCTGCGTCCATTGGCGACAAAAAATCCCGCGTTCTCAGCGAGAAGCGGGATCGTCGTACTCTGCGATTCAGGTTCCCGGACTGCCCGGGCCGCTGCTGCGCGCACCGGCCCGGGCGGTTCAGGTTCAGGCCTTTCGGCGTGGGTGCCCTGTCTGTGCCCTATCCCCGGGCACTCACATGGCCTCGATGATCTTGTCGCCGAAGCCGGAGCAGCTCACCAGCGTTGCGCCTTCCATCAGGCGTTCGAAGTCGTAGGTCACCGTGCGACCCTGGATCGCGCCGTTCATGCCCTTGATGATCAGGTCGGCAGCTTCATTCCAGCCAAGGTGGCGCAGCATCATCTCCGCCGACAGAATCAGCGATCCCGGGTTCACCTTGTCCTGACCGGCGTACTTGGGTGCCGTGCCGTGCGTGGCTTCGAAGAGCGCGACGGTGTCGGAGAGGTTGGCGCCGGGGGCAATGCCGATACCGCCGACCTGCGCGGCCAGGGCGTCGGACAGGTAGTCGCCGTTGAGGTTCAGCGTGGCGACCACCGAGTAGTCCCTCGGCCGCGTGAGGATCTGCTGCAGCATGGCGTCGGCGATGACATCCTTGATCACGATATCCTTGCCCGTATTCGGGTTCTTGATCGACACCCAGGGACCGCCATCAAGAAGCTCGCCGCCGAATTCCTCGCGCGCCAGTTCGTAGCCCCAGTCGCGGAAGGCGCCCTCGGTGAATTTCATGATGTTGCCCTTGTGCACCAGGGTCACGGAGGGCAGATCCTGATCGATGGCGTACTGGATCGCCTTGCGCACCAGTCGCTTGGTGCCCTCGGCGGAGACCGGCTTGATGCCGATGCCGACATTCACGGGGAAGCGGATCTTGGTGGCGCCCATTTCCTTGATGAGGAAGTCGACAACCTTCTGCGCCTCGGCGGTGCCGGCCTGGTACTCGATGCCGGCGTAGATGTCCTCCGAGTTCTCGCGGAAAATCACCATGTTGCAGTCGCCGGGGTTCTTTACCGGAGACGGCACGCCTTCAAACCAGCGCACGGGGCGCAGGCAGGTGTAGAGATCGAGTTCCTGCCGCAGGGCCACGTTGAGCGAACGGAAGCCGCCGCCGACGGGAGTGGTCAGGGGGCCCTTGATGGCCACGGAGTACTCCTTGATGGCGTCGAGCGTCTCCTCGGGGAACCAGTCGCCCTCGTACAGCTCCGCGGCCTTTTCGCCCGTGTAGATCTCCATCCAGGAAATTGCGCGATTGCCGTCGTAGGCTTTCGCGACGGCAGCGTCGACGACCTTGATCATAACCGGGCTGATATCGACGCCGATCCCGTCGCCCTCGATATAGGGAATGATCGGTGTGTCCGGCACGCTGAGGCTGTGGTCGTCGTTGACCGTGATGCGGGATCCGCTGTCGGGTACGGTGATGTGCTTGTAGGCCATTCAGGCTGCTCCGTGATTACCGGTTTCAGGGTTACGGAGGCGACGTTCGGCGACCCGCAGATCGACGTTCGCATGCTGACGACAACCGGCAACCGCTGCCCGTTGTCATGCATGACGATGACCTGGCACCGCGGACCGGGGCAGGCACAGGCCTCTGATGCCCCGGATCGCTGAAGTGAATTCGCTACTGCCGGCGTGTTAGTTTTGTCTTCGCCGCCCCCCAGATAGCGAGCAGGATTCTACCAGAACCGCTGTCGCAGCGGAGGCACTCGCTCACGGGAGAGCTGATCCCGCCAAAGGGTCCAGAATCCAGTCGACAAAACACGATTGAAACCCCGCAACACACGATTGAAACCCCGCAACAACCGAGCGCGGCAACACGGACGACCTGCACCCCCGGAACAGCAGCATGGCCACGATCATTCTCCTCAACAAGCCGTTCCGGGTACTGAGCCAGTTTACGGACGCCCGCGGCCGCAGCACGCTCGCCGATCACCTTCGGGACCCCGGCTTCTATCCCGCAGGTCGCCTCGACTACGACTCCGAGGGCCTGCTGCTCCTGTGCGACGACGGCAGCCTTCAGGCGCGCATTTCCTCACCGAAGTACGGCTGCTGGAAAAGCTATCTGGTTCAGGTCGAAGGCAAACCCGACGATTGCGCGCTCGAGGTGCTGCGATCCGGCGTCGTCCTCAAGGACGGACGCTGCCTGCCGGCCCGTGCGCGCCGCGTTGACGAGCCGCGCCTATGGGAGCGAAGGCCCGCGGTGGAGCCGCGCGCTGCGTCCGTCTCGACCTGGCTGGAAATCGCGATCCGCGAGGGACGCAACCGCCAGGTGCGGCGCATGTGCGCCGCGATCGGCTTTCCCGTGCTGCGCCTGGTACGAACCGCTGTCGGCGACTGGACGTTGGGTGCGCTGCAGCCGGGCGAGTCGCGGCGCGAAAGTGTGCACCTGCCCAGCAAAAAGGCGCGGCGCAGCGGGTCTGGTAAAATCCGCGGCTGAAACAGGCACCAAGGCCAGCACAACGCCAGCACAACACCAGCACTGGCACTAGCAGCACTACGACAAGCAGAGCGAATGGAAAGCAGCGAAGGCTTCGAGGCCGGGCGTCCCGGCTCGGGGAAAATCATCGTCGGCATGTCCGGAGGCGTCGATTCCTCCGTAGCCGCGCTGAGGCTGCTCGAACAGGGCCACGAGGTTGAGGGCCTGTTCATGAAGAACTGGGACGAGGACGACGGCACCGAGTACTGCACGGCCAAGGCCGACTATGCGGACGCTCGGGCAGTGGCCGAGACGCTCGGCATCACCCTGCACGCCGCCAACTTTGCCGCCGAGTACTGGGATGGCGTATTCGAGCATTTCCTGGCTGAGTACGCCGCCGGGCGCACGCCGAATCCAGACATCCTCTGCAACCGCGAGATCAAGTTCCGGGCTTTCCTCGACTACGCGCGCGAACTCGGCGCCAGCGCGATCGCCACGGGTCACTATGTTCGCCGCGGCAGCGCCGATGGGCGCGCCACGCTCCTCAAGGGCCTCGACGGCAACAAGGACCAGAGCTACTTCCTGCACGCCGTGGGCCATGAAGAACTCGCCTGCAGTCTCTTTCCCCTCGGCGACCTGAGCAAGCCACAGGTAAGAAACATCGCTGAGAAGGCGGGATTGCGTACGCACGACAAGAAGGACTCCACGGGAATCTGCTTTATCGGCGAGCGGCGCTTTCGCGATTTTCTGGCGCGCTACCTGCCGGCTCAGCCCGGCCTGATCGAGACCGAGAGCGGCGAAGTGCTGGGCGAACACAGCGGGCTCATGTATCACACGATCGGTCAGCGCCAGGGCCTCGGCATTGGCGGCACGGCGGGACACGGTGAGGCGCCCTGGTACGTCGCGGCCAAGGATCTCGAACGCAACAGGCTGATTGTTGTTCAGGGCAATGACCACCCCGCGCTCTTCGCTGACTCGCTGTTCACCGGCCAGCTCTACTGGGTTGCCGGCAGTGCGCCAAAGCTTCCGCTGCGTGCGCGCGCCAAGGTCCGCTACCGTCAGGCGGATCAGGACTGTCTGGTCGTGCCCCTGACCGCAGGTGGTTACCGCATTGATTTTGACGCGCCGCAGCGCGCAGTCACTCCGGGGCAGTCCGTGGTGATTTACGAGGACGAGCGCTGCCTCGGTGGCGGCGTGATCGAGCGCGCCGCAGCGGCGAATGCGCTGGCAGCCTGAGAGCGCCCTGGGGAAAACATGACAACACAGCAACCGAACAATCGGGCAGCGCCCGGCGGGGCACCCGACGAGCCGCTGCGCGAGCAGGTTATTGCGCTGGCAGGAGTCGCCCAGGCCGCGCGTCTCGTCGACCAGCTCTCCAAGACCGGATCCTACCCTTCGGAGTTTCTTGAAGCCTCGATCCGCAGCCTGTTCGTATTCGACATGGATCACGCCGAGGACATCTTCGGCGGTCTGCCGGGTGTGCGCCTCGGTCTGCAAAACCTTTGCATGATCCTCGCCGAGCGGCGCGAGAACGAACAGCGCGATACCGTTCGCTATTTCTTCAGCGCGCTGCAGCTTGAGCGACGCTTCGCCGCTGACACGGCAATGCGCGACGTGGTCCGCTCGCGTCTCGAGCACGCCAGTTTTCGCGCCGAGCATTTCGCCAGTCATATCAGCGAGTCCTGTCACAGTATCGCCGGCATCTATCAGGACACCTTCAGCACGATGCCGCAGCGCATCAAGGTCACCGGCAGCGCGCAGCACCTCGAGAACAGTCGCAATGCCGACATCGTGCGCAGCCTCTTGCTCGCGGCAGTGCGCTCGGCGTTTCTCTGGCGCCAGCTGGGCGGTCGGCGCTGGAAACTGGCCTTTCAGCGGCGCGCGGCGCTGCGCACGGCGCAGGAGATGTCGCGCGGCCTCGGGCTCGTGTCCGAATCCTGAGACCCGGCTGTCGCGCCGGACGCGCATCGCGGATTCTGCGACAGCCAGCACCCGAACTTCGGAGTAATCCTGATGACTGATACCAGCGCCGGCACCGCCGGCCTGCCCCTGACGGAGCTGACCGCGGTCACGCCCCTCGACGGCCGCTACGCCTCCAAGACCCGCGCCCTCGGCGCAGTTTTCAGCGAGTATGGGCTGATCCGCAGGCGCGTCGCCGTCGAGGTCGCCTGGCTGATCGCCCTGTCGCGGGAAGGTGCCATCCCTGAGGTGCCCGAGCTGTCGGCGTCCGCAAGGGAGCGGCTCGAAGCCATCGCCGCCGACTTCAGCGTCGATGACGCCAGGGCCGTGAAGGCTATCGAGGCCACGACCAACCACGACGTGAAGGCCGTCGAGTACTTCATAAAGGACAAGCTCGCGGAGCAGGGGGAACTCGGCGCCGTCGCCGAGTTCGTGCACTTTGCCTGTACATCCGAGGACATCAATAACGTGTCGCATGCGCTGATGCTGCGCGACGGCCTCAACGACGTGCTCATGCCGCTGCTGGACGCCCTGCTGTCGAAGCTCGACGCGATGGCGCGGGAGTTTGCGGCCCAGCCGATGCTGTCGCGGACGCACGGCCAGACGGCGAGCCCGACCACGCTGGGCAAGGAGATCGCCAACGTTGCGGCGCGCCTGCATCGCCAGCGCCAGCGCATCGCCGCGGTGCCGCTGCTGGGGAAGATGAACGGGGCCGTCGGCAACTACAACGCGCACCTGTCCGCCTACCCGGAGGTGGATTGGCCGGCCTTCAGCCGTCGCTTTCTCGAAGGCTTCGGCCTCGAGCAGAACCCCTTTACGACGCAGATCGAGCCGCACGACTACATGGGCGAGCTCTTTGACGCCATTGCGGCGGCGAATACAGTTCTCCTCGACTTTGCCCGCGATGTCTGGGGCTACATATCGCTGGGCTACTTCAGCCAGCGCCTGGTAGCCGGTGAAATCGGCTCTTCGACGATGCCGCACAAGGTCAATCCGATCGACTTCGAAAACGCCGAGGGCAACATCGGCCTCGCCAACGCCCTATTCCGCCACCTTTCCGATAAGCTGCCCGTGAGCCGCTGGCAGCGCGACCTGAGCGACTCCACGGTGCTGCGCAACATGGGTGTCGCCTTCGCCTACAGCGCGATCGCGCTGCACTCGCTGCAGCGCGGGCTGGGCAAGCTGGAGGTCAACGCCGCGCGCCTCGCCGGCGACCTCGACGAGGCCTGGGAAGTACTCGCCGAACCGATTCAGACCGTGATGCGCCGCTACGGCGTCGAGGCACCCTACGAAAAGCTCAAGGAGCTCACGCGGGGACAGCGCATCACGCCTGAGCGTCTGCACGACTTCATCGCCACGCTCGACATCCCCGATGACGCCCGTGCGGCCCTCCTCGCGCTTACCCCGGCCAGCTACACGGGCAATGCCGAGGTGCAGGTCCGCGCCCTTGGTGGCGCCTGAGCATCGTATGGGCGCCGATGGCCGCGCCGCAGAGGCGTGCAGCGTTCGTGCCGCGCGCTGGCACGAGGAGTCGTCGCGTCTGCAGGCTCTGCGCCACGAGGTCTTTGTCCTCGAGCAGGGCGTCCCCGTTGATATCGAGCAGGACGGGCGCGATGGCGAAGCCGCGCATGTGATCGCTGAACTCGATGGCGAAGCGGTCGGCTGCGGTCGGCTGCTCGTCGACGGGCGAATCGGTCGCCTGGCCGTGCGCCGCGGGTTCCGTCGTCTCGGTATTGGTCGCCTGCTCCTCGATGAACTGATCCGTCTCGCCCGCCGCCGCGGCGAGCGTCAGCTTTATCTGCACGCCCAGGAGGATGCGGCCGATTTCTACCGCCGCGCGGGTTTTGACGCCGAAGGCGAGCGCTTCGAGGAGGCGGGGATTGCGCACATCGCCATGCATCGACACCTCGACTATCGCGAGTGGAACGACACGGTGCTCGGCCTGCGCTACCCGAGTCCAGCCGACGAGCTGGTGATCGCGCAGGCCCGCCTCGCGCGCCGCGAGCTCGCCATCCTCAGTCCGCAGCTCGATCATCAGCTCTTCGACCGCCGCGAGCTGATCTCTGCCTGCAAGCTTTTTGCGCGCAACGAGCGGCGCGCGCGCGTCCGCGTGCTGGTGATGGACACCCTGCCCCTTGTACGACGCGGTCATGGGCTGCTCAACCTCGCCCGTCGCCTGCCCAGCAAGCTCGAGCTGCGCTGCCTGCCCGAGCATCCGGATTGGGATGGCGACACGCTGGTGCTGCGCGATCGCGACAGCGTGCTGGCGATACCGGCCGCGACCCGTGACCCCGGTTTCTATCGACCCGCTGATCGCGCCCGATGCCAGACCGCGCTCGGCCGCTTCGAAGACCTGTGGAACGCCGGCAGCGTCGACCCGGAGTTTCGCGCGCTATCGCTGTGATGCGCCCCGCGGATGCCGCTACTGCCTCGCTGCAGGATGCCGTGGCCTCGTCGGGAGTTGCGGGCGATCTACAGCGGGTCGCCGCCCCGAATCAGAGGTCGACGCCCACGCGATCGCCGTCGTAGCTCAGCGCGTAGCGCGGCAACGGCGTGCACCGGCCCTGCAGCGCGCGGCCGGAGTGCAGGTCGAAGCTGATACCGTGGCGCGGGCAGGTGATGCACGCGGCTTCAACGCGGGCACGATCGAGAGCTGACCCCGCGTGGGGGCAGTGGCGATCAACGAGGTACGTTCCGCCGGCGCTGTGTATCAGGAGCAGGTCACGTCCGCCGACGCTGACCACGCGGCGGAATCCATCGTCGAGTTCGCGCAGCCGCGCCAGGGCGATGAAGCTCATGCACTGGCCTCGCGCGGCGCGGCCTCACCGTCGAGGAGTGCCAGTACGCGCCGTGCCGCGGTCAGTGGCGTGAGGAGCTGCTCTTCGACAGCGCGCTCGAGATCGGGCAGCGCCGCGCCGACCGCGGGATCGCTTTCGAGCCGATCGAGGAGCATGCGTTGCACCAGCTGCTGCATCCAGACGCGACTCTGCCGTCGGCGCTGCCGCTCGAAGTCACCCGATGCACGCGACGAACTGACAAAGCGCTCGATCATTTCCCAGACGTCCTCAAGGCCTTTCTTTTCCAGCGACGAGCAGCGCCGCACCTCGGGCTGCCAGTGCGTGTCGCTGTGCAGCAGACTGAGTGCGGATTGGTACTGGCTCTGCGCGATCGCCGCCAGTCGCGCCGCATCGCCGTCTGCCTTGTTGATGACCAGGGCGTGGGCCAGTTCCATGATGCCCTTCTTGATTCCCTGCAGCTCATCGCCGCCGCCGGGCAGCATGAGCAGCATGAAGAAATCGACCATCCCCGCGACCTGATATTCGGACTGGCCGACACCGACGGTTTCAACGAAGACCACGTCGAAGCCGGCGGCTTCACACAACAGCATGCTTTCGCGGGTTTTCTGGGCAACGCCACCGAGCGTTCCGCCGGAGGGGGAAGGACGAATAAACACCCGCTCGTCGCGCGACAGCGCTTCCATACGCGTCTTGTCGCCCATGATCGAGCCACCGGCGACGGGCGAGCTCGGGTCCACGGCAAGCACGGCGAGACGGTGCCCTCGGGCGACGAGAAGCTGGCCGAAGGCCTCTATGAAGGTGGATTTACCGACACCGGGTACCCCGCTGATGCCGATGCGGATACTGTTTCCGCTCGCCGGAAGCAGTTCTTCGAGCAGCGCCCGCGCCGCCTCGCGGTGCGCTGGAAGCGAGCTTTCCACGAGGGTGATCGCCTTGGCCAGCGCGCGGCGCTGGCCCGCGCGGACGGCGGCAGCGTCAACGGAAAACACGCTTCAGGCGGCCGCGCCCGTTGCCTCGTCTACGGCGTCAAGTACCTCTCGCGCCGCCTGGGGAATCGGCGTTCCCGGGCCGAAGATGCAGCGGACACCCGCCTCCCGTAGCGCGGGGTAATCCTGCTCCGGGATGACTCCGCCGGCAATCACGATGATGTCGCTGGCGCCGAGCTTCTCGAGTTCTTCGATCAGCTGCGGGATCAGCGTCTTGTGGCCCGCAGCCAGACTCGAAGCGCCGACCACGTGGACGTCGTTCTCCACAGCCTGTCGCGCCACCTCCGCTGGTGTTGAAAACATCGGTGAGAGATCCACGTCGAAACCTACATCGGCGAAGGCCGTCGCCACGACCTTGGCCCCGCGGTCGTGGCCGTCCTGTCCCATCTTGCACACGAGCATTCGTGGGCGGCGGCCGTGCCGGGCGACGAAGCCGTCGATATCCGCTGTGATCATCTTCCAATTCTCATCGGTCTCGTAGGCGGAGCCATAAACGCCGGATACGGTTTGCGCGTGCGCCGTGAAGCGCCCGAATTCGGCCTCCATGGCATCGGAGATCTCGCCGACGGTGGCGCGCCGGCGCACGGCCTCGATGGACAGCTCGAGGAGATTGCCCTCGGCACCGCCGGCGCAGGCGGTGATGCGCGCGAGAATGTCGTCGACGGCGGACTGATCGCGCTCGGCGCGCAGGCGCTCCAGGCGGGCGATTTGCGATGCGCGCACTGCCGCGTTGTCGATCTGGAGGATCTCTACGGGCTCATCTTTCGGCGGCGGATACTTATTGACCCCGACGATGACGTCCTCGCCACGATCGATGCGCGCCTGCTTGCGCGCGGCGGCTTCCTCGATGCGCAGCTTGGGCATGCCGGTCTCGATGGCCTGTGCCATGCCGCCGGCCTCCTCGACTTCGGCCATGAGTTCGCGCGCCTTGGCGGCGATATCCTCCGTAAGCGACTCCATGAAATAGGAGCCGCCCCAGGGATCGACGACTTTGGTGATTCCCGTCTCTTCCTGCAGCACGAGCTGCGTATTGCGCGCGATGCGCGCCGCGAACTCCGATGGCAGCGCGATTGCTTCATCGAGGGCGTTGGTATGCAGCGACTGCGTGCCGCCAAAGACTGCGGCCATCGCCTCGATCGTGGTTCGAATCACGTTGTTGTAGGGGTCCTGCGCCGTCAGTGACCAGCCCGAGGTCTGGCAGTGCGTGCGCAGCATGCAGCTCTTGGGGTTCTGTGGCTCGAATTCCGAAACGATCTCGTGCCACAGCAGCCGCGCGGCGCGCAGCTTGGCGATCTCCATGTAGAAGTTCATCGAGATGCCCCAGAAGAAGGACAGGCGAGGCGCGAACTCGTCGATGTGCAAGCCGGCATCGAGCGCCGTGCGGATGTACTCCTTGCCATCGGCCAGCGTGTAGGCAAGCTCCAGCGCAGCGTTCGCTCCGGCCTCCTGCATGTGGTAGCCCGAAATGGAAATCGTGTTGAAGCGCGGCATATGGCGCGAGCAGTAGGCGATGATGTCGCCGATGATGCGCATGCTAGGCGCTGGCGGGTAAATATAGGTGTTGCGGACCATGAACTCCTTGAGGATGTCGTTCTGGATCGTCCCCGAGAGCTGCTCCTGACTGACGCCCTGTTCCTCCGCGGCAACGATGTAGCCCGCGAGAACGGGCAGCACGGCGCCGTTCATGGTCATGGAAACGGATACGCGGTCCAGCGGGATGCCGTCGAAGAGAATCTTCATGTCCTCGACGGAGTCGATGGCGACGCCGGCCTTGCCTACATCTCCGGAGACGCGCTCGTGGTCCGAGTCGTAGCCGCGGTGCGTGGCGAGGTCGAAGGCGACAGAAACCCCCTGGCCCCCTGCGGCCAGCGCCTTGCGGTAGAAAGCGTTGGACTCCTCCGCGGTGCTGAAGCCGGCGTACTGGCGGATAGTCCACGGGCGACCGGCGTACATGGTGGCCTGGGGACCGCGCACGTAGGGTGCCATGCCGGGCAGCGTGTCGGCGTGTTCGAGGTCCCGTGTATCGAGGCTGGTATACAGCGGCTTGATGGCGATGCCTTCCGGCGTCTCCCAGGTCAGCTCGTCCGGGTGTCGACCCTTCAGCTGCTTGCTGGCCAGTGCTTCCCAGGCTTCGAGGCGTTCGCGGGTCATCTTCGTCGATTCGCTCATGCTACTGCTCAATGCTCCGAGGCGGGCTGGTTGATTTCGATCAGCACGCCGTCGCAGCTCTTCGGGTGAATGAAGATCTTCATCGATCCGTGCGCGCCCGGCGTCGGCGCGTCGTCGAGAAACTCGTAGCCCTTCTCGCGCAGGCGCGCGATGTCGGCCTCGATGTCGTTACTGCGAAAACACAGGTGATGCAGGCCGCCGCCGCGCTTCTCGAGGTAGCGCGCTACGGGTCCCTCGCCGTGCAGGGGATGAATCAGCTCGATATTCGTTGGCGGCAGCGGGAAGAAGGCGGTCGAGGTCTTTTCACCCTCGACGTCTTCCCTGCCGTCGTAGGGCAATCCGAAATCCTCTAGAAAGCGTTTGATCGCCTTCTCGAGATCTGGCACCGCGATAGCGATGTGGTCGAGGGCAGTAATCATGCGATTGACTCCGTTCCATGCTGCAAAAGCAAAGCTGTGATCGAACTCGCCGCGGGGCCGTGCCGCCTCGGCGCGGTCTCGCCGCTGCTACGCTGTCCGGACCGGGCAGGTCCCTAGATGCAGTGGAGGTATCGCTGCGTGGCTTCGCGCCGTCGCGCGGCGATGGCCTCAGGGCTTTCAATGACGATCTTCTCGTCGGGCGAGATCTTGAACAAGGGCTGTCCCTTGTGCACGATAACGCCATCGCCCTCGATCAGCACCTCTTCGACGGTGCCGGCGAAGGGGGCATACACCTTGTTGAACATTTTCATCACTTCGATGATGTACAGCGGATCACCGGCTTCGAAGTGGTCGCCCTTCTCCACGTACAGCGGCGCCTCGGGACTTTCACGGCCGTAGAACATGCCCCCGCTCACCGCAATGATTTCGTCGGACTTGGCCTTGGGCGGCGGCACGAGCACCTTGGCCATCGCCTCCTGCAACTGCGGATCGGTCAGACGGTCGGGAATGTGGATCGTGAGGTCATCGTTGACCGAAAGGTCAAAGAAAGCCGTTGCCTCGGCAATCGCGGGCAGCAGCGAAAGTATGGATACACCGGCCTGGTAACCGCGGTGGGCCGCCTGGATTTCGGGCCAGGCCACGTTTTCGAGGTCGACGCCACTGGGCGCATCGTCCTGGAGCTGCGTCGATAGCGCTAGCCAGTCGTTTTCAGGTAGCAGTTCGCACAGGCGCTGGTAGAAGGCGAGCGCCGACTGCAGCAGGTCGTTGTCGTGCGACCAGATCATGCGCGCCGCCGCTGATCCCGGCTGATATCCCATGTTGAGGAAATGATAGAGGTCGGCGAGAAGTTCTACGGGGTTGGCGTTCCAGCTCACGCGACCGTCGATCATCGTGTAGCTGTCGCGATGGACGCTGAGCCAGCCCGACAGGATATGCGGCTGCTCGAGGAGCATCTCCAGTGGACGCAGCAGCAGCGTCTGCTTCAGCTCGAGTGCCGCTTTCATCTCTCCCGCCGCCTGCTCGTTGAGGCCGGAGAGCTCGCTCGCGCAGACGCTGCGCCATAGATGCGGCAGGTCGATGGCCGAGGCCTCGCGCTTGAGTTCGCCGACGGCGGTCAGGTAGGGAACAATAAAGCGTGTGGTCGGTCGTGCGTGGATGTTCTGGCCAATGAACCAGTTCACCAGGCCGTAGTGGAACTCGAGGTTGGTCGCCAGTTCCTTGCCGCGCATGCGCGTCTGTCGAATCGTCTCCGCCATGGCGTGGTAGCAGCCCAGACGCGTCTCACCGACCGTGAGCAGCAGCGCAATGTTCGAGTCGTAGGCCCCGGCGAGCGTGTACTTCATGAACACGTCCGTATCCGGGTTGTGCACGCTGATGCCCTGATCGTCGCGAATCTCTCCCTCGATGGCGTCGGACCAGTATTCGATCTGGCCACCGGCGCTCGGCTGCAGCGCCTGGTTGGTCGCGTTGAGACGCGCCTCGACGCTGTCATTGAAGCGCGGCACGCGCTCGGGCTGCGGCAGACGTGGACCGTGCGCAGCAAGCAGTACCATGGCCTCGACCAGAGACTTGACGGTGAAGGACTCATCCTCGCGCTCGGGATTCACGAAACGCAGCGCGTAGCACAGCTCGGTCACGCGGTGCTCGACCTGGATGCGCGTGTTCATCTCCATGAAAAAGTGCTGATCGCCATCGACGATGCACTCGAAGGTGGATACGGAATCGAGGCCCACGGCCGCACCGAAGCGCGTCGCCTCCTCCTCCATCTCCACAAGTGTCTTGAGATCCTGCGCAAGCACGGCGGCTTCGCGCTCGTCGCCGCGTGCCAGAGCCTCGTCGCGGGCGCGCTCGAGGGACTCCACGGTAACGGAGACTTCGAGCAGCTTCTGCTCGTGCATCTGCAGCGAGCAGTCACGGCCGCCGAGCGTCACGCACCAGTCACCGTTGCCGATGACCTGGATTTCCTGGTGCCGCGTGGTCTCGATATTCAGCTCGACCAGTACGTTCTTGTTGTCGCCGGTGCCGGTCATCTTGACCTCGGCGAGGATCTCACGGACGAGCTCGGGCGTTCGCGCCTCGTCGCCGAGACCGACGATCCGCTGGCCCTTGCCGCCGCCGCCGCTGATCGCCTTGAGGCGCACGCGGTTCCGGGGATAGCGCTCGCGCATCTGCATCACGGCCTGCGCAACGGTCTCGCTCAGCTCGTCGACCGTGTACAGGTCGACGCCCTTGTCATAGCTGGCGGCGAGGACCTGATCGGCAGCGGTCTCGAGATCATCGTCGAGCGTCGCCGCGTCGATCGGCAGCGCCTGTTCGCGGATCAGACTGCGCAGGGCGTCGTGATCGGGATAGCGACGCAAAAGTGTGAGTGCCGTTGCGTTATCGATGCCCGGCGTGACGGAAACGCCGGCCTTCAGCGCAGTGCGCTTGGCCTCGTCCTTGAGTCCGGCGTCGTGAACCGTGCGCGAGCAGGGGCCGATGAAGCTCAGGCCCGCTGCCTCCATGGCCGCCACCATGGTCTCGTCCTCTGCCATGAAGCCGTAACCGGCGAAGATGGCGTTGTAGTTGTTGTCCCGCGCGATCGCGATGATTTGCTGGATGCGCTGGTCGCGCTCCTCCTTGTTGGCGCCCGTGTAATCGGGCACGCGATGCACGCAGTCGGGATCGTGCATGACGCGCAATTCGGGTGCGAGAGCGTTCTGGTAGACGATCGAGTCCTTCTCGGACAGAAGAATCCCGATGTGCTCGATCCCCATTTCGCGGAAGACATCGATCGCCTCCTTGCGAATGGGTCCGCGGCAGATGATCAGCGGCCGCACGTGGGTGCAGTCGAACTGCCGCACCCAGGCGCTGACATGACGACCGAGCCTGCGATCACGGTGGATGAGAGGGTTGTGCAGATAGTGCTCGTTGGACACGAAGAATCTCCTCGGCGGGACCGCGGTGGCGTCAGTGGAATTCGCGCTGAACGCCGCCCATGGGTTCGGGCTTGTAGTGGCGCAGGCAGAAGTCCATGTGCTCGGCGAGCACCTGGCGCAGCTCCGAGGGCATGACGATCTGCGATATCGAGCCGAGGCTCAGGGCTTCGTTGGGGTTCATGAGCTCGCGCTCGTAGCGCTGGGCAAGCAGCGCCTCCTCCGAGCGCATCCATCCGTCAACGAGGGCCTTGGCGGCCCTGGCGGCCTCCTCCTCGTCGAGACCGGCTGCCTTCTGCGCCTCCGTTTCGCGCTGCAGGCGCTGTGGCGCCTCGGCGCGCAGGCGCCGGAGTTCGTCCTTGTAGACGTACTCGACACCGGCGGGGCCCATTACGGCGACGCGCGTTGTCGGCAGGGCAACGACAAAGTCGGCACCGGTGGCGTAATTGTTGTAGGACGCGTAGGCGCCACCGAAGGCATTTCGTACCAGCACGAGAAAGCGCGGCGTGCGCAGGTCGACGATGGCATCAAGCATGGCCCGGCCCGCCTGCACGATACCGCGCGACTCCTGCTCGCGTCCGGGCAGGAAGCCCGTCGTATCCTCGAGGAAGATCATCGGGATGTTGTAGAGGTTGCAGAAGCGAATGAAGCGCGCGTTCTTGTAGGCCGCGTCGATGTCGATCTGGCCCGAGGCCACGGCGGAATTGTTGGCGACGAAACCGATCACGTTGCCACCCATGCGCCCGAGCGCCGTGACCGTATTGCGCGCCCGCTCCGCCTGTACCTCGAGAAAATCGCCGTGATCGCAAAGCTGCTGGATCATTATCGTAATGTCGATGGGCGTATTGAAACCCGAGGGCGAGTTGAAGGCCTTGCGGAGCAGAATGTCGATATCCCAGGTCCTGCGCGTCACGGGGTCCGATGAGGGCTGGTGCGGAGCGATTTCGCTGTTGTTACCCGGAAGATAGTTGAGCAACTCTCGCACCTTGCGCAGCGCCGCCAACTCGTTGCGGGCAACGAAATCGGTCACTCCGGACTGGCTGTGTACGCCGGGACCGCCGAGTTCATCGGGAGTGACGTCTTCGCCGAGCACTGATTTCACCACGCCGGGGCCGGTCAGACCGAAGAAGGTGTCGTTGGGCTGGATCATGAAGCTGCCCTGGCGCGGCAGGTAGGAGCCGCCGCCGGCGTTGAAGCCGAACATGCACATGATGCTCGGCACGATGCCGCTGATCTTGCGCAGCGCGGTGAAGGCGTCGGCGTAGCCGTCGAGGCCGCCAACGCCGGCGGGAATGTAGGCGCCGGCGGAGTCGTTCAGGCCGACTACCGGGATGCCGCGCTTGGCGGCGAGTTCGAACAGGCGGGCGAGCTTCTCGCCGTTGGTCGCGTCCATCGAGCCCGCGCGCACGGTGAAGTCGTGTCCGTAGATCGCGACGTCGCGGCCACCGATCCTGATGAGCGCCGTGACCAGACTGGCGCCGTCGAGGTTGGGGCCCCAGTTGTGGTAGAGAACATGGGGTTCATCGTCGGCGAGGAACTCGATGCGCTCCCATACGGTCATCCGCCCCTTGAGATGCTGGCGCTGGATACTGCGTACGCCGGCGGCGTGGTGGGGTCGTTGTCTGAGTTCGACGCCAGCGAGCATCGAGGCTTCGAACAGGCCCGGTTCGCTGTGCAGCTGGCCCGGCACGCCGAGCTCCTGCGCTGTGGCGCGTTCGAAGGGGTTTGACAGGCTTGCATACGGCGCCGCCTTGCTCGCCGTCTGGGTTGAATCGCTCATGCGTGGGTAGCTCTCTGGCGTTTACCGCGGCTTACGCGGTTGCGCTTTATTCTGCGGTCCATTCCGGCGCGCGAGATGTGCGGCGAAAAACGGCCTCGTAAGGTAGTGATCGCGCCCAAGCAAGTCAATCGGGCTCCAGTGATCGGAAGGCGTTCTGCCGCTTCAGTACTCGGGGAGTTCGAGATCGCGAAAGAGCTCGTCGAGCTCGCCGCGGCCCTTGCGCCGGAACGCCTCGGCGACGAGATCGCGAGTCAGGTGCGGGGCGAAGTCGGCGATGAATTCGTACATGTAGCCGCGCAGGAAGGTGCCCTTGCGGCAGCCTATGCTGGTCACGCTCGAGGAGAAGAGATGACGAGCGTCGAGAGCGACGAGGTCATCGTCGACCCTGGGATCGTGGGCCATGTCGGCGATGACTCCGATGCCGAGGCCGAGGCGGACGTAGGTCTTGATCACATCCGCATCGGCAGCGGTGAACACCACACGCGGGGTCAGTCCTGCCGACACGAAGGCTTCATCAAGGCGGGAGCGCCCCGTGAAGCCGAAAACGTAGGTCACGATAGGATGCGCCGCCACATCCTCGAGGCTCAGGCGCGATACCTGTGCCAGCGGGTGATCGCGGGGCACGAGCACGCAGCGGTTCCAGCGGTAACAGGGCATCATGATGAGGTCGCTGAACAGCTCCAGCGCCTCCGTCGCGATCGCGAAGTCGACGGTGCCGTCCGCCGCCATCTCGGAGATCTGCATCGGCGTGCCCTGATGCATGTGCAGGGACACGTCGGGATACTTGCCGATGAAGCCCTGGATCACGTCAGGGAGTACGTAGCGTGCCTGCGTGTGCGTGGTCGCAAGGGAAAGCGAACCGCGCGTCTCGTCCGAATACTCCTGGGCGATGTGCTTGATGCTTTCGACCTTGCGCAGCACCTCGCCCGCCGCCTCGAGAATGACCTTGCCCGCAGGGGTTACATGCGTGAGGTGCTTGCCGCTGCGTGAGAAGATTTCGACGCCGAGTTCATCCTCGAGCAGCCGGATCTGCTTGCTGATACCCGGCTGCGAGGTATACAGCGCCTGCGCCGTGGCGGAGACGTTGAGGTCGTGATGCGCGACCTCCCAGATATAACGCAACTGCTGGAGCTTCATGCAGTTTTATGCCTGCTGATCGTATACCGGGCCGATATCGTCAGCTTAGAACGCGGAGCGCTAAGCTTCAAGCTCGCAAATGACATGGCGGAATAAACACGCAAGCCCCTGACGATCATCCTTGCGGCACCTCGTTCGCAACGCCGTGTGGCACATGGCCCGTGGCGATGTGCTCGCGCGCCGACTCGCAGTGATCCGGCTGATCATCGAAGAACACGTCGGCCTGGTAGGCGCGCAGGAACTCGGTCTTGTTCAGGCCTCCGAGGAAAATCGACTCATCGATGCGGATATTCCACGCACGCAGCGTGCGTATGACGCGCTCATGGGCGGGAGCGGATCGCGCCGTGACCAGCGCCGTGCGGATCGGTGCGTCCTCGATGGGCAGCGCGCGCTGGAGCTCGTGCAGCGCCGCCAGAAAGGACTTGAAGGGCCCACCCGATAGCGGCGTTCGCGCCGAAGCGCGCTCGCTGGCGGTGAACGCTTCGAGGCCCTCGCTCTTGTAGATGCGCTCCGCCTCGTCGGAGAAGATCACCGCGTCACCATCGAAGGCGAAACGCAGCTGCTCGCTGCTGCGATTGGCACCCTTGTTGGATACGAGAGTCGCCGCCGCGACGCCGCAGGCGAGCGCACTGCGCACGTCTTCCGCTTCGCTCGACAGGAATAGATGGCAGCCGAAAGCGTTGATATAGCGCCACGGGCTCTCGCCGCCGCAGAAAGCCGCGCGGCTGATGGCGAGGCCATAGTGCTGGATCGAATTGAATACGCGCAGTCCCGTATCGGCGCTGTTGCGCGACAGCAGCACGACCTCGACGCCGCCCTCAGCGCCGAGGCGCTGGTTGATCCGCAGCATCTTCTCAACCAGCGGGAAGGCCTCTCCGGGCTCGAGGGGCTCCTCCTCACGCTCGACCTGGTAGGCCGAATAGGCCTCGAGGCCCTCCTCCTTGAACACGCGGTGGCTTTCGCTCAGGTCGAAGAGCGCCCGCGACGAGATGGCGATAACCAGTTTTTGTTCGAGAGACGTCGGCATGGCACGAGCATAGCAGCCCGGCGCCCGCTTCAGCAGACCGTCAAGCGGTGGCTACGCGCATTACGTCGGTGACTGCGGCCTTATCCCACTTCGCGGTCCTGACTTCCCGGTCCCCACTCCCCGGTTTCCAGCCCCCCTCTCCGCTCCTTTAGGCTGCGATCCTCTGCATGTCCGGCGAGGATCCGATCAGGACGCGGCGTCGCCCCGGCTCAGATACTCGCGGGTGAGGCGGAACACCAGCGGCCCGAGCAGCAGCAGGGCCACGAGGTTGGGGATCGCCATGAAGGCGTTGAGCGTATCGGCGACGAGCCAGACGAGGTCGAGCTGCACCAGGGTGCCGACGGGAATCGCCAGCACCCAGGCGATGCGAAAGGGCATGATGCCGCGCGTGCCGACGAGGAAGACCACACAGCGTTCGCCGTAGAAGGACCAGCCGATCATCGTGGTGAAGCCGAACAGGCACAGGCCGAGGGTAACGATCACCTCGCCGCCCGGGAAGGCGTTTCCAAAGGCCATGGAGGTCAGGCTGGCGCCGCTCACGCCCGTGGGCAGCACGTCCATGATCACGATGACCAGTCCGGTCATGGTGCAGACCACCAGCGTGTCAATGAAGGTGCCGAGCATCGCCACCATGCCCTGCTCCACGGGTTCGTCGGTACGTGCGGCGGCGTGGGCGATCGGAGCGCTGCCAAGTCCGGCCTCGTTGGAGAAGATTCCGCGTGCGACACCAAAACGGATCGCCGCCCAGATCGTGGCGCCCGCGAAGCCGCCGGCGGCGGCCGACCCCGTAAAGGCCGAGGAAACGATGGTGGCGACGGCCGCAGGTACGGCGGTGATGTTGAGCAGGACCACGATCAGGCTCATCAGCAGATAGCTCGCCGCCATCATGGGAACGAGATACCCGGCGACGGCGGATATGCGCTGGATGCCGCCGAGGACGACGGCGCCAACGAGCACCATCAGCGTGAGCCCCGTGTAGATCGGTAGCACGCCGTAGGTATCGGAGAGCACCTGCGAGATGGAGTTTGACTGCACCGTATTGGCGATGCCGAACCCGGCCAGCGAGCCGAAGAGCGCGAAGGCGAAGGCCAGCCAGTGCCAGTGCGCGGCAAGGCCATTGCGGATGTAGTACATGGGGCCGCCGCTGTAGGCGCCATTGCTGTCCTGCTCGCGGTAGTGCACGGCACATACAGCCTCGGCGTACTTCGTTGCCATGCCGAACAGCGCCGTAATCCACATCCAGAACAGGGCGCCGGGGCCACCGAGGGTGATCGCGGTGGCCACGCCGGCGATGTTGCCCGTGCCTATCGTTGCCGAGAGGGAGGTCATCAGTGCGCGGAACGGGGTGATATCGCCATCGCCCTGCCCCGCACGACCGCGCAGAAGCATGGCAAACCCGCGGGGAATGCGGCGCACCGTGAGGAAACGCAGGCCCAGGGTGAGGTATATGCCCGTGCCGAGGAGCAGCACGAGCATCGCGGGGCCCCAGGCCAGGGCGTTGATCTTGCCAATCAGCTCAGCCATGGGGAGCTCCGCTCAGTTGATGCTCTTCAGCGTTCCCTTCGGGAGCACGGCGTGGACGTGAACGCGCTGAAACTTCATGTCGACCTTGTCGGAGACGTTCAGCACGACGTAATTGTCGGTGAGGTTGGTGATGCGCCCGAGGATACCGGAGCTCGTGACCACCTCGTCGCCTTTGTTCAATTTCGCGATCATGTCCGCGTGCTCCTTCTGGCGCTTGCGCTGCGGACGGATCGCGATGAAGTAGAAAAGTACGAACAGACCGACGAGAAATACGATCTGGAACAGTTCGCCGCCGGCCGGCGCTGGCTGGCCTGACTGCGCGTAAGCGCTGGAAATCAACACGATATCTCCTGCTGTGTGGTGTCTGCTATGCGAGTGGGAAAACGGCGGCCCGGCCACCGTTGCGCGGGGCGTGGCGCGCAGCGCGAGGCTGGGCGAATGTAACGGTTTTGACCGGGGGCGGCAATGCGGACGCGCTCAGCTGCGCAGGACCAGATCGTATTCCATGGTCTGCGGGGCGTGGTCCGAAAACTGTTCGTCCGTATAGATCGAGGCGGCGCGCACGCGTTCGGCGAGCTTCGGGCTGATCACCTGGTAGTCGAGACGCCAGCCCACGTTCTTTGCCCTTGCCTGGCCGCGGTTCGACCACCAGGTGTAGCGCTCGGGCTCCTTGTCGACCAGGCGGAAGGAATCGATGTAGCCGAGCTCGTCGTAGATGCGATCCAGCCAGGCACGCTCCTCGGGGAGGAAGCCCGAATTCTTCTGGTTCGACTTCCAGTTCTTAAGGTCGATATTCTGGTGGCAGGTGTTCCAGTCGGCGCAGATGATGAATTCCCGGCGCTTGCGGCGCAGGCTTCCAAGGTGCGCAAGGAACTGCTCCATGAAGACGAATTTTCGCGCGAGCGATTCCTCGCTCGCTGAGCCCGAGGGCACGTAGAGCGAAATAACAGACACGCCGTCGTAGTCGCACTGGATGTAGCGCCCTTCACTGTCAACAGGCTCCCAGCCCAGACGCGTGTGGACCTTGCGCGGCGCCACGCGACTGTACACCGCCGTGCCGCTGTAGCCCTTTCGCTCGGCGTCGTTGTAGATGCAGGTGTAACCGGCCGGATAGAACAGCTCGTTGTCGAGCTGATGCTCCTGCGCCTTGGTTTCCTGTACGCAGACTACGTCGGGGTTCTCGCGGCGCATCCACTCGAAAAAGCCCTTGCGCTGCGCCGAGCGGATGCCGTTGGCGTTGAAGCTGACGATTCGCGTTTTTGCTGCGCTCACGAGCCTACAGGCCCAAATCTGTGATCAGTGCGGCGACGTCGTCGTGGTGCGTCTTGGTCTTGACCTTGTCCATTACGTGCTTGAGGCGACCGTCCTTACCGATGATGAAGGTCGTGCGCAGGATGCCCATGAATTCGCGGCCCATGAACTTCTTGAGGCCCCAGGCACCGTACTTTTCCGCGATGGCATGATCCTCGTCGGACAGGAGGCTGAAATTCAGTGACTCCTTTTCAATGAAGCGACCGAGGCGCGCGACAGGATCGGGACTCACACCGAGGACTACCGTGTCGAGCTTTGCCAGTGCTTTCTGGCTGTCACGCAGACCGCAGGCCTGCACGGTGCATCCGGGCGTCATCGCCTTGGGATAGAAGTACAGCACGACATTCTTCTGGTCGCGGAAATCCTTGAGACTGACCTTGTTGCCGTCCTGATCCGGCAGCGCGAAGGCGGGAGCGAGGTTGCCAACTTTCGGAAATGCCATATCTGGCCTCCTGCTTTTGATATCGGGGGCGATGTTTGCGTTGGGATGCTTGCGTTGGGATGTTTGCGTTGATTGATGAATACTGTTTCGGCTGTTCTTGAGGGTACTGGATTGGCTACGGGCGCAGGATGACGCGTCAGCTGCCGGGAGGTCGCGCGCGCTGCGGCGGCGCGATCTCATCGACCACGATGGGGAAACGCCCCTCGCGCCGGTCGGCAAAAAAATCCTCGAGCGTGTTTTTCACCACGGGAAACGCGATCTCATCCCAGGGAATCTGTCCTTCCTCGAAGAGCGCGGTCTCGAGCGATTCGGGGCCTGCCGCATGCCGTCCCTCGTCGAGGCTGCAACGATAGAACAGGTAGACCTGGCTGATGTAGGGAACATCGAAAACGCGGTACAGCTCTAGGTCGCTCACGCGCCCGCAGGCCTCCTCCCAGGTCTCACGTGCGGCACCAGCCTTTGTGGTTTCGCCGTTTTCCATGAAACCGGCGGGCAGCGTCCACAGGCCGTAGCGCGGCTCGATGGCACGACGGCAAAGCAGTACGCGCTCGCCGTGCGTCGCCAGGCAGCCGACGATCACGCGTGGGTTGACGTAGTGGATGACGTCGCAGGCGACACAGACGAAGCGGTTGCGGTCGTCGCCCTCAGGCACGCGCAGCTCGACGTTGGCGCCACAAGTCGAGCAGAACTTCATTTCAGTTGCCTGTAGGCTCCGCCGAAGAACACCAGCGGGGGATTTTTTTCGCCTTCGACGACCCGCTGCACGCGTCCGAGCAGAATCGTGTGGTCGCCGCCGTCGAGGGCACGCTCAAGGCTGCATTCGAAGTTCACCAGGGCTCCGGCGATGAGCGGCGCGCCGTTCGAAGCACTGATGTAGTGTTCGGGCCGCAAGATATGCCCGTCCTTGAGCGAATAGGCTGTGGAATGCGACTCCTGCGCCTCGCTGAGCACGGCAACGGCAAAGTGCTCGGCCTTGATGAAAACCTCGTAGAGATCTGAATTCTTCTGCACGCTCCACAGGATGAGTGGTGGCTCCAGCGAGACCGAGGCGAAGGAGTTCACCGTGACCGCCAGCGCCTGACCGGCTTCGTCGACGGTCGTGACCAGGCAGATGCCCGTGGCGAAACGACCGAGGGCGTCGCGCAGTTCGCGGCTGCTGA
This sequence comes from Halieaceae bacterium, assembly GCA_036351355.1. Classification (GTDB taxonomy): domain Bacteria; phylum Pseudomonadota; class Gammaproteobacteria; order Pseudomonadales; family Halieaceae; genus Congregibacter. The sequence continues at coordinate 19,354 of JAZBOX010000057.1, read as the reverse complement.
AACTCATGATGCGTTGTCCCTGTCGACGATGTACGTGGCGGCTTCGTCCGCGGACGTGCCCAGGCCCCAGCGGCGGGCGCGCTGCAGGTCGGCGTCGCGCGCCTCGACCCACTGCCAGCGTCCATCCCGGTCGCGTTCGCGCTTCCAGAAGGGGGCGGCAATTTTCAGAAAATCCATGACGAACTCACAGGCGTTGAAGGCGGCAGCGCGATGCGCCGAGGCAGCGCCGACCCATACGATGGTTTCGCCGGGCTCGAGCAGACCGACGCGGTGCACTACCTCCATCGCGCGCAGGGGCCAGCGCCGCGCCGCGCTGTCCATGCTCGCTTCGATCTGTCGCTCGGTCATGCCGGGGTAGTGCTCGAGCTCCAATGCACTGACCGCGCCGCCTCGCGCCTTTCCCGTGAAGGAGACGACCGCGCCGACGCCGTCGTCATCGCTGGCAAAGGCATCGAGGAGCGCCGCGGCGTCGATGCGCTCCTGCGTAATGCGCACTTGCAGCACGCTAACCCCCCGTCATCGGCGGAAAGAAAGCGACTTCGTCGCCGGCGTTCACCGTTGCATCGTCGTTGGCCACGCGCTGGTTGATCGCGCAGAGCACGTTGGCGTCGGCCATCAGCTCGCGGAAGGCGTCGTCGCCGGCCTCGCCCACCAGTGCGCGCAGGCGATCGACGCGTATGGGAAAGGCGTCATCGGGCAGCTCAACGGCTTCGCGACCGAGCGTTTCGCGCAGAAAGGCGAACAGCAGAATCTTCATGCCTCGCCCTCCCCCGGGCGCCGCCAGCTCCCCGAGCGGCCGCCTTCCTTGCTGAGCAGGCGCAGGCGCTCGACCTGCATCTCGCGATCTACGGCCTTGCACATGTCATAGATCGTCAGCGCGGCGATGGACGCTCCGGTCATCGCTTCCATTTCCACGCCCGTGCGCCCGGTCACGCGCGCGGCGCAGCGTATGTGGATGCCGGGAAAGTCTCGGTCGATTTCGAAATCCACATCGACGCCGTCGAGGCCGAGGCTGTGGCAGAGGGGGATCAGGCTGTCGCAGCGCTTGGCCGCCTGTATCGCGGCGATACGCGCGACGCCGAGCACGTCGCCCTTGGCGATGTCGTTCGCTTCGAGCTTCGCGAGCGTTTCCGGGCGCATGCGCACGGATGCCGCAGCGGTGGCCTCGCGCCGCGTGGTCGCCTTGTCGCCGACATCGACCATCTGCGCCCGACCGTCGTCACCGATATGCGTGAGCTCGCTCAAAGATCTGCCCGCTGGAAAAAGGCGCGCAGTCTAGCCAAACGGCCACCGGCCTGCCAGTTGCAGATGCCTCCGACGCCGAAAGCGCACCGCCACAGGCAGGGCAGGTCTGCCGGTCAGAGCAGCTCCATGATGAGGCCGTCGCCGCTGAGCTCGATGTCCAGCGACAGCGCGACCTCCCGTGCCGCTCGCTCTCCGCTGGCATAGGCCGAGGCGAGATCGGCGCGATCGGCGGATACCTCCGTACAGTCACCGGCGAAGTACAGCGTGCCGAAGACGCTGTCGGCCAGGGCGAGGCGACTGCCCGCCCCCGGCATCTTCAGCCAGGCGCCGCGACTGTGCTCATCTTCCACCCAGTCGATACTCTGCGCCCACCGGGCCTGTGACAGTACGGGCAGCGGATCGAGGAGATCGGCGAAATCCCGCAGCGCCAGCGACTCGATGATCGACGCGGGCTGGCCCGCCAGGGTTTCGGCGCGCGTTCCGAGGTACTGCGCCTCAAGGAGCATTTCACCGGTCTTGCCGGCACGGAAAGCGCGGAGGATCCGCGAGCCCTCCTCACGCAGCCAGCCCTCCGTCGTCAGTGTCTGCGGCGCCTGCTCGGCAGGAAAAACCATGGCCGCGCTGATCGCTGCTTCGGCCGTCACCGCCTGCAGCGCCTGGCGCTTCTCCGATGGCAACTCCGGACTGAAGCTGATATTGCCCTCGCGCAGCACCGTGGGCGGGACCGTAACGATCAGGCGTCGTGCGGTAACGGCGCCTTCGAGCCCCTGGTTCAGATAGTTGACGCCGACGAGTCCCTCACGCCAGTACACCTGCGTGACCGAGCTGCTGAGCTGCAGTCGTCCGACGGACGCGCCCGAAATACGCTCGGTGAGCGCACCGAGGCCGGGAAACAGCGTGTAGCGCCCGGGAGCGATCTCCGTCGCCGTCAGTCCCAGCTCGCCGAGCGCCGCCCAGCTACTGTCGTCCTCGCCCGGAAGGAACTGCGCACCGAGATCGGCGTGGCGGGTCAGCTCGGGCCGATCAACGGACCAGACCCGTCCGCCGATGCGGTCGCGCGCCTCGAGAACCAGAACCTTGAGATCGCCGTCAGCGGCAACGAGACGCTGCGCGGCGACCAGCCCCGCCACGCCGGCACCGACAACGATGACGTCGTAATCAGTGCCGAGCCCCTGCGCTGTAGCACGCGATGCGGGCAACAGCGCTCCCGCAGCCGCAACCCACTCGATAAACCGCCGTCGCCCCAACACCGCGTGGCCCCCACAAACAGACCCTCGGAGCTTAGCGCAGACAATCCACCGCGTTCATGTTGACAGCACGCCGATCGTAGTAGCTGCGATCTGCGCTAGAGCTCTCGCCTCGATGACCGTGCTCAGGGCCCGGGTTCCAGTTCAACGGTTTCGCCGACCGCCTGCATGGCCTGCGGATCCTTGTTGCGCGCATTGCCCACGCTGCGCCCCACTGGCGCGAGGTGCATCGGCAGCTTCAGGACCGGCGCAAAGATCGGATCGCTGCTGTCGATCGGCCGATCGTTGTCGAGCCAGCGCCACTGCTCATCTCCGTCGAGGATTACCGGCATGCGCGCGTGCCAGGGCCGGAAGGTCTCCGCGGCCTCCGTGGTCATCAGCGTGCAGGACAGCAACGGCGGATCCTCACCGGGCCACAGATCCCACAGCGCCGCCACGGCGAGTGCGTCCTGATCCGTGCTGATCAGCCAGGGCTGACGCTCGCTGCCCTCGCGCCGCCACTCGATAAATGAGGACATGGGCACGATGCCGCGCTGGCGGGCAAAGGGTTTGCGAAAGGCCGGACTGTTTGCCGCGCTCTCTGCGCGCGCATTGAACATCGCGTACTTCTGACTGCGCTCCTTCGCCCAGTGCGGCGTCAGCCACCAATGGGCCTCGACGAGCTCGACACGACCGCCGGCCGCGCGGATCAGGGGCACTGACTCCGTCGGTGCGATGTTGCTGCGCTGTGCCGGCCGCCCGTGGCAGCCCAGAGACTGCAGCAGCGCCTCGAGTCCCGGTGTCTGCAGCACGTTGAAACGGCCGCACACGGCGATGCTATTCCTGGCGTCGCCGGAGCTTGGCGACGCTCTGCGTCGTGGCGAGCAAAGTGCCGCCCTCGCCGAGGAGCTGGCCGTCGAGGAAAGCGGTCTTGTGGCTGATTCGTACGATACGTCCCACGGCGGTCATGGTGCCGGCGCGCGTAACCTCGAGGTAGCGCGTGCTGATTTCGAGGGAAGACAGCCCGACGACGCCCGGATTCAGCACGAAGACTGCGTGACTCATGACCGCGTCGAGCATCGCAGTAATGAAGCCACCTTGCACGATATCGCCGGAGTGGCAGAAGGACAGGCCGACGTCGAAGGACATGCTCAGCGATGCCGCCTCGGCGTCCACGCTGCTGATGCGCCCTCCGAGCATATGGATGAACTCGGGCAGCTTTTCATTCATTCGTGTGATGTCGCGCATGGTGCTCCTGATCGGGTGCATAAAAGTCGTTCGGCGAGTACTGCGGCCAGCATGTGGCGTGCGCAATGTAACGCCTCGCTGGGAGTCTTGTCAGTGCATGCCGATCTGCGCCCGGATATCGCGACGCGGTGGACGGCGATCGAAGTGCTCGCTTGTGAAACAATGCGTGCGCCCGCTCCGACCGTCCACAAAAATGCTTAGAGAACGATCATGACCGAAGCTTTCATCTGCGACGCCGTACGTACTCCGATCGGACGCTACGGCGGCGCTCTCGCTGGCGTGCGTGCGGATGATCTCGCCGCCCTGCCCCTGCGTCGCCTCCTTGAGCGCAACCCGCGCCTCGACCCCGCGCTGATCGAGGATGTTCTTCTCGGCTGCGCCAACCAGGCCGGCGAGGACAATCGCAACCTTGCGCGTATGGCGCTGCTCCTGGCCGGCCTGCCGCCCGAGGTGCCCGGCGTGACCGTCAACCGGCTCTGCGGCTCGGGCATGGATGCCGTCGGCTGCGCCGCGCGTGCGATTCGCTCGGGCGAGGCAGAGCTGATGATCGCCGGCGGCGCTGAGTCGATGACCCGGGCGCCCTTCGTCATGGGAAAAAGCGGCCAGGCCTTCGCGCGCGACGCTGCGCTGCAGGACACGACCATGGGCTGGCGCTTCATCAATCCCGCGCTGCAGTCCGCCTACGGCACGGACACGATGCCCGAGACCGCCGAGAATGTCGCCGAGCGTTTCGCCATCAGCCGCGAAGATCAGGATGCCTTCGCCCTGCGCAGTCAGCAGCGCGCCGCCGAGGCCATCAATTCGGGGCGCCTCGCCCGGGAGATCGTCGAAGTCAGCATTCCCCAGCGCCGCGGCGACCCGATCGTGGTGGAGCGCGACGAGCACCCGAGGCCCGGCACGACCCTCGATGGGCTGGCGAAGCTGCCGACGCCGTTCCGCGAGGGCGGCACGGTCACCGCGGGCAATGCGTCCGGAATCAACGATGGTGCCTGCGCCCTGCTCGTGGCCTCCGAAGCGGCAGCGATCCGCAGCGGCCTCGAGCCGCGCGCCCGGATCCTCGGTATGGCGGCATCCGGCCTCGAACCCTCGATCATGGGTTACGGTCCCGTGCCCGCCGTACAACGCCTGCTTGCGCGATGCAGCCTCGCGATCGATGAGATCAGCGTGATTGAGCTCAATGAGGCCTTTGCAGCGCAGGCGCTGGCGGTCACGCGAGCTCTCGGACTCGCAGACGATGCGGAACACGTGAATCCCAATGGTGGCGCCATCGCGCTCGGTCACCCCCTGGGCATGTCCGGAGCGCGCCTCGTGCTCACGGCCGCCGAGGAACTGCAGCAGCGCGGAGGACGCTACGCGCTGTGCACCATGTGCATCGGCGTGGGCCAGGGCATTGCCCTGCTGCTGGAGCGCGTCTGAGCGGGGTTCAGTCGCTGCGCATCGTGCGCACTTCATCGTCGCGACCGGTCATCTCCCAGCGAATCAGCGACAGTGGAATTCTGCCGATGCCCAGCAATTCATCGTGGAATTGGCGCAGGTCGAAGGCGCGGCCGCGTTCAGCGGCGACCTCGGCGAAGAGCTTCTCGAGCTCGACTTTGCCCATGTAGTAGCCGATGCCGTAGCCCGGCTGACGCAGGTAGAGTTCGAGGTCGAAGCGCGCGATCGCGTCGTCGGGCTCCATCCAGTAGGGTGTGCGCGAGGTCAGGGAGGCGAGCGCTTCGTTATAGCTCCAGCGCCTCGCGTGCATCATCAGCTCGGGCTTGACGCGCGCGGCGCGCTTCGCCTGCAGGATGTAATTGATTTCGCGCGCCTTCGGCCGCGCGTCGAGCATGCCCAGCTGCTGGATCATCTCTTCCAGATAGAACGCCCAGCCTTCACTGCGAATGCCGTCGATGAAGAAAAGACGGCGATCGCCGCGTATGGGGCGCTCATCGCGCGCCAGCAGCATGCTGTCGTAGAGGTGACCGGGGAGATTGTGCGCGCGAAGGGGTCGGGGATCACGATCCTCCGCCTGGCGGAAAAAGTGCCGCCTGATCGGCGCATCGAAGGGACCGGGGCGCGCCGGATCGCGGTCCGCCGGGAGCAGGTACGGGCCCTCCCCCTGCACGGGCTGCAGATAATCGGGCACCGTCATGATCTCCTCATCGCGAAGGAAGGCAAGGAGCTCGCGATCGGCCTCGAGGCGGCGCCGTTCGAACTCCTCCATCGAGGTCGCCGGCTCGATCATCGGCAGGTCGCGATGGCGATGCTCCTCCAGCTTGAGGAACACCATCGAGCGCTGGTACTCGCGTTCGGCGAGCGTCAGCAACTCGTCCCAGCTGTAGGGGAACAGCATGACCTTGTTGAGGTACCAATCGTACTCGGCTTTGCCGACACCGCCCGACGGCGGCAGTTCGGCCTCGATGGCGGCGAGCCAGTCCATGAACCCCGTTGCGGCCACGGCCGCATCCGCCGCGGCCTGCGCCAGCTGCGGATCGACGTCGGCGGCCTCCGCGGCGAGACGCTCAAAGACATTGATCTCGATCTGCTTCTGCACGATCGCAAGGCGCGCGAGGTCGCCGCGCGGATCGCTCAGGTTGGCGCGGGCCCGGCGATACAGTTCGGGCACAACCTCGAGTCTGGCCAGGAAGGCCTTTCTGTCTTCCTCCGACAGAGGCAGTCGGGGGATCGCCATGGCGCCGTGCATCTTCGGACCGAAGCCGAGGTTGGTGCTGCTGTAAAACGCGGGATCGCGAACCCAGGGTTGCATGACCCGGTGCATGAAATCGAGGCCGCGCATCTCGGCGAGAACCAGCATGTAGTCGACGCGCTGTGCGATTGGCCATGCGCTGTCGTCAATGGCATCGAGGCGCTGGCGCAGTGTCGCAAGCGCCTGTGCCTGAACCTTCATGGCAGCGGCGGAGTAATCGGGGATGCCGTCGCGGTAGCGCGGTTCGGCGACGCGGCGGAAGTCCTGATACACCTCGATGAGCGCATCGTAGCTCGCTTTCGCCGAGCCCGGGAATGCGCAGGTTGCAGCGAGAACGAGAACAAGCAGCTGGCCGAAGACCAGCCGCTTGCCTCGAGAAGCCGTGTCGGATCGATACATTGCCAAGCCTCCAGAGCGGGTTCAGTTGAAAGCCCGTCGTGCGCGCCAGCGCGGCGTGCCTGCGACGGATGCGCCGCGTCGCTGCTCGCCCTTGCTCGAGCTAGAGCGCCGGTACGACAATCGTTGTGCAGTCCTCGGCGACGATCAGCGGTGCTGCGGTGAGTTCACGCAGCTGATCCACGCTGATACCCGGCGCGCGCTCACGTAGCACGAAGCCGTCCTCGCCGATGTCGATCACGGCGAGATTCGTATACACGCGCTCGACCACGCCACGGCCCGTGAGCGGAAAGCTGCAGCGTTCGAAAAGCTTGGGCTCGCCCTTCGAGGTGAGATGGTCGGTAATCACGCGAACGGCTTTGGCGCCAGCTACCAGGTCCATGGCGCCGCCCACGGCGGGAACCGCGCCCTCGGCACCCGTTGACCAGTTGGCGAGATCACCGTTCTGTGCGACCTGCATCGCACCGAGAATGCAGACGTCGATATGACCGCCGCGGATCATGGCAAAGCTGTCCGCGTGGTGAAAAAAGGAGGCGCCGGGCTTGAGGCTAATGGGCTTCTTGCCGGCATTGATCAGTTCGCGAAGCTCCGCGCCGGCTTCGGGCGGCGGTCCGAAGCCGAGCACCCCGTTCTCCGTGTGGTAGACCACCTCGCGGCCCTCGGGCACGAAGGCGGCGACCATTTCCGGAATACCGATACCGAGATTCACGTAGGCGCCATCGAGGATATCCTGGGCGGCGCGCCAGGCCATCTGCGCCCGGCTCAGGCCAGGGCGCTGTGTCGCTGCCTGCGAGGTGTCGGCGCGGCTCATGGGTAGCTGGCTCCCTGCGCGATCAGTTCCGATTCAAGCGCCGGCTCATCGACGGCAACCACGTGCTGTACGAAGATCCCCGGCGTGATCACATGTTCCGGGTCGATGGCGCCATCGGCGACAATTTCGCCCACCTGGATGATCGCAGTCCTGGCGGCCATGCACATGATCGGTCCGAAGTTGCGCGCCGCCTTGTTGTACACGGCGTTTCCGAAGCGATCCGCCTTCTCGGCCTTGACCAGCGCGTAGTCGGCGGTGAGGCCGCGCTCCATCACGTAGCAGCGGCCATCGAAGTCCCGCGTCTCCTTGCCCTCGGCAAGCGTAGTACCCGCCGCCGTTGCCGTGTAGAACGCGGGAATTCCCGCTCCCCCGGCCCGGATGCGCTCGGCGAGCGTACCCTGGGGCACCAGTTCGAGTTCGATCTTTCCGGCGCGGTACAACTCGGGAAACAGCGTATCGGTGGTACCGCGGGGAAAGGAGCAGATCATCCGGCGCACGCGCCCCGCCGCGATCAGTGCGGCCAGTCCGACGCGACCGTTGCCCGTGTTGTTGTTGATGACGACGAGGTCGCGGGCGCCCTGATCGATGAGCGCATGGATGAGCTCAATCGGTGAACCGGCTTCGCCGAAACCGCCGATCATTACGGTATCGCCGTCGCTGATGGCGGCGACCGCCTCCTCGACGGAGGCACAGGACTTGTCGATCACGACTCGCTTCCTCTAGCTCGGGCCGCCCCCTGCGCCGTCAGATGCTCGCGGCCGTGCGGTCCGGGGCGTCGGGCCAGGGTGTAAACCCGGAATGTCGGGCCGCGGATGTCAGGCCCGGATCGTCAGGACTGAGGGCTTGCGCCAAGCGGTCTTCTCCGCCCAGGCACGCGCCGCGAGTGTACGCCAGTCGCCCACAGGTTCGCAAAGTGAACCTATAATCTGCGGTCTTGCCATCCACAGACAGGAGCCATGCCATGCCCAGCCCGCGCATCACCGCCGTCGGCGGACGCACCGCAAGACAGCCCGGAGGTGCGCTGCTTCGTGCCTGCGCTTTCCTTCTGACCGTTGCGCTGGCGAACGCACCCGCTACGAGCCTTGCGGCCGAGTACAGCGAGCTCGTCGATCTCTTCGAAAGCTGGCGCGTTCTGGAGCAGCCCAATTTTCACGACGGTGCGCCCGACTATCGCCCCGATGCAGTAGGCGAACGCCACGCCGGCATGCTCGAACTTCGCGAGCGCCTGCTGGCCATGGATACATCGCAATGGAGCGTCGAGGAAAAGATCGACTGGCACCTGGTTCGTGCCGAGATGAACGGCCTCGACTTTTACGCGCGTGTGCTCAAGCCCTGGGAGCGCGACCCGACCTTCTACGCGTCGATCCGCACGGCGCAGAGCGATACGCCGGCGGAAGAGGCGCCGACGATCCACAACGCCGTGCGCCTGTGGCAATACTCGATCTGGCCGCGCACGGCGTTATCGACGCCGGCACCGCTCAGCCGCGAAGCCGAGCGTCGCCTGGCTACCGAGCTCAGCACCGTGCGTCCGCTGCTCGAGCAGGCGCGCTCGAATCTCACCGGCAACACCCGCGATCTGTGGGTTCCGAGCCCGATCAGTTTCCGCGAACAGGAAGCGGCGCTGCGCCTTCTCGGTGAGCGCCTCGAGGGCGCCGGGATAGACGTTCGAGACGCGCAGCAGGAAGCTCTCGAGGCAACCACGGCTTTCCGTGAATGGCTGGAGGTCGAGGCAGAGAGCAAGACCGGGCAGTCGGGCATCAGCCGCGAGGAATACACCTGGCACCTGCGCAACGTGCTGCTGGTCAACTCGACCTGGGAGGGCGAAGTCCAGCTCATGCAGCGCGAGATGAGCCGCGGCTACGCCGGCCTGCGCATGGAAGAGGCGCGCAATCGCAAGCTGCCTCCGCTCGAGCCGGCGGCTGATGCGGACAGCTTTGCGGCGATGCAGGAGGCATCGATCAGTTCGTACATGAGGTTTATCGAGGAGCACGACATCCTGAGCGTGAGACCCTGGATGGATCTTGCCCTGCGCGAGCGCGTCTTCCCCTACTCGCCGCCCGAGCAGCGCAACTTCTTCGGCCAGGCCACGCACCGCGATCCGCGCACGCTGTGGACGCATTTCTATCACTACTGGGATCTGATGCGCCTCGTCGAGGAACCGCACTCGAGCCCGATCCGGCGTACGCCGCTGCGCTACAACATCTGGATGAGCCGTGCCGAGGGGGCGGCCACGGGGATGGAAGAGTGGATGATGAACGCGGGGCTCTTCGATGACAGCCCGCGCTCACGCGAGGTCGTGTGGATCATGTTGATCACGCGCGCTGCCCGCGGCCTGAGTTCGCTGTACGCCCACGACAACCAGATCACGCTCGAGGAAGCCGCCGATATGCATGTCCGGTGGACGCCGCGCGGCTGGATGAACCGCAATCTCGACCTGCTCGGCTTTGAGCAGCACCTGTACCTGCGCCAGCCCGCCTACGGCTCTTCCTATGTGACCGGTGCGCGCATGCTTGAAAGCATCATCGCCGACCGCAGCGAGCAGGAAGGCGCCGATTTCACCCTTCGTCGCTTTTTTGATGATCTCAACGACGCGGGCATGATTCCCGTGTCGTTGCTGCGCTGGCAGCTGACGGGCGATGACTCGGATATCCGTGCAATCATGGACAAGCCCTGGGGCTGACCCTGCGCTTCGCGGCGGGCACCGCGCGAGCGCTCAGGCAGGGGCCGGAGTCTCCGCGCGGACCCAGCGCGCGATATCGAGGTGCGTGCCGAAATAGGCCTTCCCGAGCCGGCGCGCGTCCTCGATGAGGCGCTCGAGTATCCACAGGCGCGAGCGGTAGCCGATCACAAAGGGGTGCATCACCAGTTGGAACAGGCCGCCCTCGGCGGCCGCCCCTTCGAGTTCGCGGCGAAAGATCTCGTAGACCGCATCGGGCGTCATCCATGGGCGCGTTGCCGGGTCGCGATTGAACAGCAGGTAGACGGCGTCGTCGCGAAGCCACTCTACGGGCACTTCGACCACCCCCGTATCGACGCCGTCGACGAGCAGGCGGTAGCAGTCGTCATCGGCCATCAGCGAGCTGTCGTACTCCAGGCCCATCTCTGCGACCAGGCCGATCGTGTTCGGGCTGAGGTCCCAGTTCGCTGAACGAAATCCGCGCGGCTCGACGCCCGTGAGCGAATGCAGCGTATCGCGGGCGCGGAGCATCAACTCGCGCTCCGTGGCCTCGTCGAGGAGCGAGTTGTTCTCGTGAATCCAGCCGTGCATGCCGAGTTCGTGCCCTTCCTCGAGGATGCGCCGGGACTCTCCGGGGTCGAGCTGCGCGCACACGGCAGGCATGAAGAAGCTCGCGGGCACGGCCTGGCGCCGCAGCACTTCAAGAATGCGCGGCAGGCCGCGACGGCGGCCGTATTCGCCCCAGGACAGGCGGCCGACGGCGCTGCGCCCGACGCCAAGCTCGAAGGTTTCGTGATCGCAGTCGAAGGACAGCGCCACGGCGAAGTCGGCGCCCCCGGGCCAGTGCGTCGGCGCCAGGCGTTGTCCGGCGCGCACACGGCCGAGGACGCGAGCGACTTCGGCCTCGTCGAGCATCCAGGGTCGTTCGATCGTCGATCGCGCTCCGGGTCCGGATGTCATTCCTTATCTCCTGTTCAGCGCTGGTCTGCGCCGTTCAAACGGCGGCCACCACTTCGCACATGATGCGCTGCCGCGGTCCCGTGATCACCGGCAGATACCCAGCGAGCATATGGTCCGTGGCGTCTTCGCCCGTATCCACGTACAGGCGGCCGCCGGCAAGGCCCGCCAGCTTGTCGGCGGAGGCGAGCACGCGCAGCGATTCGCGACCCAGTTGCGCGAGGATGCGCGGACTGAGCTGCTGGTTACCGCGGCCGAGGAGAAATCCCTGACCGCCGATTACACCCAGGACCAGGCAGCTGCGCCGACCCTGGATTGCGTCCCAGATCTGATCCTCGCGCGCGTCGCGAAGGATACACTCCGCTCCATCGTGGACATCGACGCCGAGGAGCGTGCCATCAAAACCCAGCTCACGCTTGAGGGCGGCGAGGGTCGCGCCGGGGCCGAGAATCACTCGATCGAAGTCGCGCAGCTCCCGCGCCAGGCGCGGAAGCGCACCGAGCAGCGCGGCGTTGTCTGCTGATGCACCGCTGGCCTTCGCCGCCTGCATCAGCGATGGCATCGCAAGGCAGTTCACGTAGCCGTACAGGCTTGGTGAAGAGACGGGATTTCCCTGCGCATCGAAGTCGCGGTCCATGACCGCACGGGCATCGACAAAGCGCGGCGCGCAGCCGCCCTGCACAAACTCGCGCGCGGCCCTGCCGGCGCTTCGGGGGCTGAGCGCGAACACGGCGGAGTGCATCTTGACCCCGGCCGGGATACCCAGCACGACGGTGCGCTCGTCGATAGCGGCAAGAACGTCGCGCGCCGTACCGTCTCCGCCGACGAAGAGAATCAGGTCGACGCGCTGCGAGCAGGCTCGGGCGACGGCGGCCCGCGTATCCTCACCCGTGCTAGGCTCGCCGGGATCGTGAAGCGGCGTAAAGGACAGCCCTCGCGACGCGAGCAGATCGCCGCCCATGGCGCCGCCCGCTGCGAACCATTCGACTGGCAGGCGCAGCAGCTCGTCGACGACGACTTCGGCGCGATGTCCTGCCCGGGGCGCGGCTCCGGCGGCGAGGGCGCGCTCGGCGCGGTCGCCGTCGGAACCCTTGAGTCCCACGGCGCCGCCGAGGCCGGCCTTCGGGTTGATGATCAGAGCGATTCGGCGCGGCGCCGGCGTCATCCTGGACCGAGTCCTCAACAGTCGTTTTGCGGGCGCGGGCCTGGGTCCGCGTCGCTTTTCTGGGTCAACAAGCAGGCAATTCATTGCATGGCGGTGCCCTGCCCGGGCCCTGCTTGCGTCTCCCTTTGCGAACGAGTACAACTTCGGTCCGCCGGGCGCACCAGGCGTTCGCTATACGAACGCGCCGGTGGCGCGCCGAACTATACGAAGAAGCGCCGTGGTTTACGACCGCACCCGCGCGCCAGCCAATCCGCCCCACGACAGGCCCAGGCAGGCATCGAGCCCGCCAGGAACAAGAGCAGGAGACGCATGAACAAAGCCCTCGACCGCGCCCACCCCTACATGCCCAACTCCATGCAGTCGACCAAGGCATCGCTGCTGGAGTCGCTGGGCGTCAGCTCCGTAGAAGAGTTGTACCAGCAGATCCCTGAAGAACACCGCGTGCGCAGCGATTTCGACTTCCCGCCGGCGCTGAGCTCGGAAGTCGAGCTCGAGCGCCATATCGGCGACCTCCTTGATCGCAACCAGCCCTGCGGGCGAAACCTGAGCTTTCTCGGCGGCGGCATCTGGCAGCACTATGTGCCTGCCGTCTGCCAGGAGATCATGGGACGCAGCGAGTTCCTGACGCCCGTCTGGGGTACGCCCTCCTCGGACCACGGCCGCAACCAGGCCTGGTTCGAGTTTAACTCGCAGCTCGGTGAACTGCTCGGCGTCGAGCTCGTTGGCATGCCTGTCTATAGCTGGGGCTGCGCCGTGGGCCACGCGCTGCGCATGGCAGCGCGCATGACCGGCCGCCGGCGCGTGATCCTGCCGCGGCTCCTCGATCCGGAGCGTCGTCAGGTGATCGATAATTATTGCGAACCGCCCGAGATGGAGAGTCATCTCGAGGTCCTCGAGGTCGAGCATGACCCCGCGACCGGCGCTATCGACAGCGCATCGCTCAAGGCCATGCTCGATGACAGCGTCGCTGCGGTCTATGTCGAATCGCCGAGCTACCTCGGTGATATTGAAACCGGTCTCGAGGCACTTGCAGCCGCCTGTCACGCCGTCGGCGCCGAATTCATCGTCGGCGTCGATCCGATTTCCCTCGGTGTCCTGAAGGCCCCGGGCGACTGCGGCGCCGACATCATCGTCGGCTCCACGCAGCCCCTTGGCATCCCCATGAGCTGCGGCGGCGGTCTCGGCGGCTTTATCGCCTCGCGCGACGAGCCGCGCTACGCCTACGAATACCCCACGCTCATGCTGAGCGCCACGGAAACGGAGCGCGAGGGCGAGATCGGTTTTTCCATGGCGCTGATGCACCAGTGCTCCTACGGGTCGCGCGAGGACGGCAAGGACTGGACCGGGAACTCGACCTATCTCCACGCCATCGCCGGTGCGGTCTACCTGTCGCTGATGGGACCGCAGGGCATGCGCGAGATCGGCGAGCTCATCCTGCAGCGCGCTCACTACGCTGCGGCGAAGCTCAGTGCCGTGAGCGGCGTGCGCGTGCCGCGTCCGCGCGGGTTCTTCAAGGAGTTCGTGGTGAATTTTGACGACACGGGCAAACCCGTTGCCGAAATCAACGACGCGCTGCGCGAGCGCGGCATCTACGGCGGTATCGATTTGTCACGGCGCTTCCCCGAGCTCGGTCAGAGCGCCCTCTACTGCGTGACGGAGATACACACGCAGGCGGACATCGACCGCCTCGTCGATGCCGTGAAGGAGGTCTGCGCATGAGCAACTCCGTAAAGCTGCGTCGTTTCCAGGCGCCGATCTGGGACGAGCCCGTGATCATGGACATGAGCGTTCCCGGACGCCGCGGCCTGCACATGCCGCGTGCCGAGGATGCGATCATCGATACCGTTGGCGCGCTGGAAGACCTGCTCCCCGAGGGCCTTCGCCGCGAGCAGGCGCCGGAGCTGCCCGAGATGTCCGAGCCCGACGTGCTGCGTCACTACCTGCACCTCTCGCAGGAAACGCTCGGGATGATGGGTATCAGTCTCTTCGGTACCTGCACGATGAAGTACAACCCGCGCGTGAGTGAACGTCTTGCGGCACGGCCCGAGCTCGCCCAGCTCCACCCGGATCAGCATCCGGACACGATGCAGGGCATGCTCGAAATCGTGCACCGCTTCGACGGCCTGCTGCGTTCGCTTTCGGGTATGGACCAGTTCGTGTTCCAGGCCGCCGGTGGTGCCGACGCTGCCTACCTGCACACCTGCGTCACCCGCGCCTACCACGCGGCGCGCGGCGAACTGGGTCAGCGCAAGCAGATCATCACCAGCATTCAGTCGCACCCCTGCAGCCCGGCGACGGCCGATGCGGCGGGCTTCGAGGTAATCAATCTCAACCTTGGCGAAAAGGGTTACCCAAGCATCGAGGCGCTGAAGGCAGCGGTTTCGGAGCGCACGGCGGCGCTGATGATCAACAACCCCGACGATATGGGCATCTACAACCCCGAGATCAAGGAGTGGGTTCGCATCGTTCACGAAGCCGGTGGGCTGTGTTTCTACGACCACGCCAACTTCAATGGCGTGATGACCAAGATCCGTGCCCGCGAGCTCGGCTTCGATGCCTGCATGTTCATGCTGCACAAGACTTTCGGTGCCCCGAAGGGCGGCGGCGGTCCCGCCGTCGGCGCCTACGGCTGCGTCGACAGGCTCGTTCCCTACCTGCCCGGTCCGATCGTTGATCGCGAGGGTGAGCGCTTTACGCTGCGCGATCCCGGCGAGCACTCGATCGGCAAGGTGCGCGAGTACATGGGTAACCTCCAGCAGGTGATGAAGGCCTACGCCTGGGCGCGAGCCATGGGCATCGACGGCCTTTCCGATGCAGCGGACATCTCGGTGATCCTGAACAACTACATGGAGCCGAAGCTGCTGGCGATCAAGGGGGTCACCCGTTCGCATCCGGATATCCCGGGCTGGCGCCTTGAGATGACGCGCTACAGCCTCGAGCAGCTCTTCGAGGACACGGGCATTAGCGTTGCCGACGTGCAGAACCGCATGGTCGACTACGGCATCGACGCCTTCTGGATGGCCCATGAACCCTGGATCGTGCCCCACCCCTTCACGCCCGAGACGGGAGAGATGTGGTCCCTGGAGGACGTCGATTACTGGATCGCCGTACTGGCGAAGGTCTGCGAGGAGGCCTACGAGAACCCCGATCTGCTGCGCAGCGCGCCGCACAACCAGGCCATTGCCAAGGTGAAGATGGACGGTCTAGAAGACCCCGAGCGCTGGGCCATGACCTGGCGCGCCTGGAATCGAAAGCGCGCCGCCCTTCGCGCTAGAGCGGCCTGAGCCCTAACCCCGCCGGCGGGTCAGGCTAGCGCCGCACGGCTGGCGCTTCCCAGGGCAGGCCGCGGGCGCGCCAGGCGAGAAACAGCTCGAGACTCACATAGGCAGGGTCGCCAAAGGCGAAGGGCTCGGCGCGGACCCCCGTGTTGCAGAAGCGCAGGCGGCGATGCAGCGAGCCGAGCGTCTGCCAGTCGAGGCGGTAGATCGGGTAGCCCGTGGCCTGACCCTGGCTGAGTCGATCACCGCGGAGATAGCGGCCGGCATTGAGCTGATGGCAGTGGTAGCAGGCGAGGTTCATCTGGCCGCGGCGCGTGTAGAAATAGCGCCGCCCCTCCTCGAAATAGGCCTGCGCCGCCCCGTCGATGCTGACATCGATTGGCAGGCCCCGCGACTGGTGCGAGACCAGCGCCGTCAGCGACAGCAGCGCATCGCTCTCGTAGGCCAGCGCTTCGAGGCCCTGGCGCTCGGTGCGGCACTGATTGATGCGTCCCTCCAGGTTGAGCAGGCGTCCGACGCCAGCGTCGTACTGCGGATAGCGCACCGCTGCGCCGCGCAGGCTTTGTGCCTCGCCGTGGCATTGCTCGCAGGACGGTTCAGAGCCGGCGACCTGGCGCCAGAGCACCCGACCCCGATCAACCCAGAGCATCGCCGGATTGGCAAAGTCGTCGTCCTGCAGCGCCTGAATTTCTTCGGACTGGTAGTGGTAGCCGGAGCGCGCCGCAGGCAGCTCGCGGGCGGCGGCGGGGAGGTCCTCGAAGACCTGAGCGTCGGTGCGCAGCTGCGCGGCGCATAGCAGCGGCAGCGCGACTGCGCTCAGCACAGCGAGCAGCAGCGCAGCCCTTCGCTCAGTCATTAACCTGGAGTTCGCGTCTCTCCGTGGTCACCTCACCGTTCTGGTCGCGCCAGAGAAACCACAGCGTACCGCTGCGCGTCGCACGCAGATGAAAGGCAAGGTAGGGATTGGCCGATATGGCCGGATGCAGATCGACGCGGAAAACGAGCTCGTCGTCGAGACGGCACACGAACTCCGTGAGAATGTTGCGCGGGATGCGCTGATTCATCGCGTCGCGACGAAAGCCGGTCTCCATGGGGTGCGAGACCAGGGTCTTGATCGTAAGAATCTCGCCGCGGCGTGCCACGGCCGGGACAGAAATACGCGCGTTCAGCATCTCAGATCAGCGCGTCGATGCACGCGGCTTCGGTGACGACGATGTGTGCCGACCCCGACCAAAGGCTGCCGTCGGACAGGCCAGCGACGGCGACAATGTCCTGCTCGGCGGAAATGCGTATGCGTGTCTCGACCTGCGCCAGCCCGCTCGCCGGCGAAAGCTCGAAGCGCGCGACATCGGGACGCGGATTTTCCGGCGAGAACAGCTGAATGAAGTCAACGTACTCTTCTGTGGTCATGGGGCTGTCCACGGATACGCTCAGGCGCACGGAGTTGCCGTTTTCAGCGAGCGCCGGAAGCCCGATCTGCACCCTGCCGGGCGTGATCGGACGGTCTCCGAAGACCGCGGTCATCGCCTCGCGCATCTCCTGGGGAGTGGCCATGAGCTCGCGTGGCAGCAGGGTCAGCAGCGACAGGCCTGCGGCACGCCGCAGCCACAGACGCCGCGAAGGTTTCGTTGGTCCTCCAGACCCGCGCATCATCGCGATCGCTCCGCTTTGTCAGCGGGCGCTTGCCGCAGCGTTTGCAGGTAGGCGACCACATCCTCGATTTCCTGGGCACTGAGGATTGGCCGGCCCCGGTACTCGTCGGCGACCTGGCGCAGGCCGTTGATGCGGTGGTAGGCCGGCATGACCGTATCGGGATTCAGGCGCGTCGGGTCGACGATGCGCTCACGCAGGCGCGCCGCGCTCAGGCGCCGGCCCACGTCCGAAAGCGGCGGACCGATATTGCCCTGGAAGCCTTCGTCGATCTGGGCAATCCGGTGGCACAGCAGGCAGTGGCCTCGATCGCGGTCAACGATCGCTTCGCGGCCCCTCGCGGCGTTGCCCGGCACTTCCGCTAAAGCCTGCAGCGGAAGCGCCGACGCCTGCACCGAAACGCCCAGGGTGAGTAGCAGCAGCGCGCGGCTCATCCAAACACCTGGCCGGTGATCGTGTCGAACCAGTCCGCAGCGTAATCCGCTTCACGGCGCCGGGCATCGGCGTCCGCATCGAGAGGACTCGTGCCTCCTGCGCCGTCGAGGCTGCGCCAGCTGTCGCCCTGAGGCCGATAGACGCCGGCGACGGAAATCGCATAATCCGTATCCACGTAGCTGTAGCAGGTGTTGAGCAGCGTCGTATCGACGGGCTCCTCGCCAGCGAGGAGACGAGCGACCTGCACCGCGCAGAGCTTTCCCTGCGCATTGGCCGCGAAGGCCGACTTGGGCATGGCATTGGCGATCGCCGCATCACCGATCACGTGGATACCCGGCTGGCGCGTGGATTCGAAGCTGCGCGCGACGATGGGACACCAACCCGAGGCATCGCTCAGGTCGGCGCGACGGGCGATGAAGCCGGCACGCTGCGGGGGTATCACGTTGGCAACGTCGGGGCGGAACTCGTCGAAGTCGGTGAGAAGGCGCATTCCCCCGGCGTCGACAGCGGCCGGCGCGGCGCCGTCCGATGCGCCCTGCCATTCGATCAGGTCGCCATAGAGCTGCTTCCAGCCCTGCATGAACAGCGGCTTCTTGGAGAAGCTGTCCTTGGCATCGAGGATCAGCAGTTTCGAGCGTGGCTTGGCCCGCTTCAGATACGCCGCGATGAGGCTGGCGCGTTCGTAGGGACCGGGTGGACAGCGATACGGTGCTGCGGGGGCAGCGATCACCGCAAGACCGCCATCGGGCATGGCTTCGAGCTGGCGTCGCAGCAGGAGCGTCTGCGCGCCCGCTTGCCAGGCGTGTGGCATGCGCTCGGCAGCAGCCTCGTCGTAGCCTTCAAGCGCCCCCCAGCGGATCTCGATGCCCGGCGCGACGACCAGGCGGTCGTAGGCGAGCTCTGCACCATCATCGAGGCGAACGCGCCGCCCGACGGGGTCGATATCGACGGCGCTGCGGTGCAGGACCTCAACGCCGCTGCGGACCACGCCGCGGTAATCGAACTCCTGCTGAGCGAGCCCGCGCTGTCCCGCGATCACCAGATTGCTGAAGGGACAGGCGGTGTAGGTCTTTTTCGGCTCGACCAGCGTGACCTGGATTGCCGGAGCAAACTCGCGCAGCGCCCTCGCGCAGCTGGCGCCGGCAAAGCCGCCGCCGACGATGACCACTCGCGCCGCGGCGGCCGCGCCCGCAAGCGGAGCGAGGGACACAGCCCCGGCACCGATGCCGAGATCACGCACAAAATGACGCCGCGATTTCACGGCTCGCCCTCCTCGCCCAGCGTCCGGGCCAGCAGGTCGATCTCCTCCTCGGAATAACCGCGGGCGAGGCGATTCATCAGCGTCGCTGCCGCCTCTCCGCTGCGATACGCGCGAAGCTTTTGCGCGATCTCATCAGTGCCAAGTCCTGCAAGGTCAGGAATTCCTTCAGGGCGCGCTGGCCCTGCGCGATGGCAGCCACTGCAACTCGACGCGAGCACGCGGCCGCGCAGCTCGAGACCGCTATCGCCAGCCTGCGCTGCGGCCTGGCCCGACCCGATGAGCATGATCAGGACCAGAAGCCGTCTCACGCGCGCAGGTT
>JAZBOX010000056.1:0-41487 GCA_036351355.1 Halieaceae bacterium | reverse complement strand
TGCGAGTTGGGCGCGAGCGTATACACACCCGCCCCATCTATTGCGATGTATACAGAGCCATCTCGTCCCTCGACAAAATCGATGATAGGTTTGCCAGATGCGACTGCCGGCAGGTCATAGTGCCGGACCGTGAGGCTTTCATCATTGAGTTTGCTGAAAGACGAGGCGTCTGCGTATCCAATCCAGAGCCCCCCGGACCCGCCAGCTTCGATAGCGGATATGTTGTCCGAAATCAACTGGCCTGAATACGTGGCCGATGCTTTTCGGAGGCGATCAAAGCCCAGGGTGGTTGAATTCAGCCGGTTTAAACCGCCACCTAATGTTGAAATCCATATGTCTCCAGTAGCGGTCTGGGCTATGCCTGAAGTGTGCTGGTGGCTCAGAGACTCTGGGTTTTTGCGATCATGAGTGAATGCCACTACTTCGTGGCCGTCGTACCGGTTCGCGCCTTCAGCAGTGATTATCCAGATGAAGCCAGTGCTGTCTTCCAGAATGTCAGAAACGGTCTGCTGAGTAAGAAAATCGGATGCCTTCGACCGCGTTACCAAGACCTCATCATGCCTAAATGCCCAAGAGCAAGGTCCGTGGCAAATGAGGCCCGCGAGAGCGACGACGAAAAATAATTTACATCCGTGACGTTGCATTCATGTAGCCACCTAGCCTCGGCCCTACGCTACAGTGAAAATATAAATCTGGAAAGCCTTTACCTTGGAGTTGCAGGGGCTTTCCGAGCAAGAAGTCGTCACCCGGCCAGCTAAGCTACTTCCCGCGTCAGCGTAGCCCCCATTTGAAGCCGGTCTGCTCGACCGCATTCCGTAGGCCCCATTTGAAGCCAGATTGCTCGACAGTGTTCCTCAGGCCCCACTTGAATCCCGACTGGGTAGCGGTGTTCCTTAGCCCCCACTTAAAGCCCTTTAGCGAGCTTTGCTGTTCAGGCCAAACATGGCCCATCATTTGCGGTGCATCGTGCCTGGCAAGCTTGTATTGCGTGAGCCCGTTGCGCTGCAGATAGCCGGCTTTCTGCGTTTCTGGCCAGGTCACTTTCTTTGTCGTTGACGCGTCAGTAAGCCGTGCTTTCGGGTCCGAGAGCGTTGACTTCGCCTCCCACTTAAACCCAGTAGCTCTGCTCTCGCGTAATACAGCCGCCGCGACTACTCGCTTCACCACTACACCGTGAGCGATGTGCGCAGCCGATGGGTCGGCCATTGATTGCGTTGCGAGGGTGCTTGTTGTGATCGCTGCAGCAGCAAGAGCGAAGGGGATGCGGGCTTTGAGGGTCTTTTTCATGGGAGTGCCTGTATTTGATCGGGAGTGCGAAAAGGGCGCTGGAGAGCTTTTAGCCACCAGTGTGTGATTCTGTGATGTGGTTACGCCTTCCGGGCCTTGACAAGCGGGCCCCGAAGGTGACCTTTTTGGGGTAGGGCTCAGGGCGAGCCTGAGGAGACTCTGCGCGCTTTCTGCCGCTCCTGGTCGAGGATTGCTCGCCAGTTGATTGGGCTGTCGCTGTTGGCCTGCTCCAGGCGCTCGAGGTGCTCGGCAGCTCCCCAGCGTCGGGTGGGGGAGGGGCCTTCGGGCAGTTTCGGTTCGGCGATCAGCGTGTGCTGGCCGGGCAGCTGTGGCGGCGCGGTTTCGGAGAAAATAGCCGGGCCCGAGAAGTGGTCATCGCCGCTCAGTTCGCCGTCGATGTCGAGCTCCTGCTGGGCACATTCGCGGTCGCCAATAGTCAGGGCCCTCCGTACGTCGATGGCGCCGCCCCCCTGAACGAACGGCGAATAGGACAAGCGTCCATCGGCTTCAATGGCTGGGTTTGCAGCGGTGATAAACAGGCATTTCAATTCGTCGTTGGACAGACCGGGTTCCAACTGCAGCATCAGCGCAGCCAGGCCGCTGGCTACAGCGGCAGCCTGGGAGCTTCCCGTCATCACGAACTCGCCACTGCCCAGGAAGTATTCGGGGAATTCCCGGGCCAGCGTTGATCCCGGGCGCGTGAATCCGGCCATATGCCCGCCGGGGGCGACCAGGTCAGGCTTTATGTGACCAAGGGGTGTCGGCCCGCGGGATGAAAAATCGGGGATGTAGTCATCCCGCGTGCTCTCGGTCCAGGAGTCGGTGAAGGCGCCGACGGTGAGCAGGTAGGGCAGGTTGCCGGGGGACCCTATAGTCATTGGTTCTGGGCCTTCGTTGCCCGCTGCCGCTACCACGAAGATCCCCGCTTTGAGTGCTCGCAGCAGCGCCTGGTTTACCGGGTCCTCCCAGTAGGGCCATCGGGGTCTGGCGGCGAAGCTGAGATTGAGAATCCGGATATTCAGCGCTTCGCGCCGCTCAACGACCCACTGGATGCCCCGCACGAGATCGAGGAAACCGGCGTTTCCATCGCTTCCAAACGCCTTCACCACGATCAGTTCGGCATCGGGGGCGATGCCTCGGAAGCTGGGCTGCTGGACGCCGCTTCGCTCGGTGGTGTCGCTGCGGGCTAGCACGCTCGCGATGTGCGTGCCGTGTCCGCTCTCATCAAAAGCCTCGGCTACCTCGCTGCCGGTCGTGGCGTCGTAGCGTCCGGTGATGCGGTGCCTGCCTCGCGTGTTAAGGGCGATGGCCTCCGGCGTTTCCCATAGTCCGGAGTCAATAATCGCCACGCCAATGCCGGTGCCGCGGATATCGTAGGCGTGCAGCGCTGCTGCTCCTGCCACGCCGGGGTAGTAGCTGTCGCCCTCGGGGTGATCGTAGGAAGGCGCGAGTCTCGTCTCGCAGGTGTCTGAAAGCCTGGCTACCAGTTCGATTGATCGCTGGGTGCGATGAAGCAGCGGAGTGCCGCTGAAAGCCAGGCGCAGGTCGCCGTAGGAGCCGCCTTCAAGGCGAGCATGCGCTAGCGATGCCCAGTTTGCTGTTCTGGCTTGCCCGGCAACGTTTGCCACACCGAGTTCGTGCCCGTCGAGCGATGCGCCTAGGATTCGACCCAGCTCTTCGGGCCAGCGCAGCGAAATCGATTGCAGGGAAATCCCGGATTCACCCTTGTTGTAAAGCCGCCACAGCGCCTCGCCGCCCTGCCAGGACAGCTCAATCGCGCCGGCCAGAGCGCAGTTCTGTCCTCCGCCCGGTGCGGGGTCCGGCTGCCAGGCAAGGTCATCGATGATGCGGCGGATAGCGAGGCCGCCTGCGCGGACCCTGTTGAGCTGCGCCCGGGTCAGCTCGGCGCCGATGGCGTCGATGATCGGAAGGGTGTGGGTTACGCGTCCGCCTACGGCTTCAACGACTTCGGCGATCTGCTCGATGTCCTCGCCCTGTAGCATCACCAGCAGCGCTTCTGGTGTGGTCGCTTGCGCCACTTCGGGGCTTGCGGCAACGGCATTGCTTCCGAGCAGCAGAAGCAGCAGGGCCAGCCGGGAAGCGGAGTTCAGGGGTGCTGCTCTCGCGCCTGCTCGATCAACCCGGCGAAATCCCGGTCTGCAATCTCGGGTATTTCTTCCGCGGGAAGCGGACGGGCCAGGTAGTAGCCCTGTAGAAGATCGCATTCCCGCTTGAGCAGGTAGGCGAGCTGCTCCGGCGTTTCGATCCCTTCGGCGATGGAGCGAATGTTCAGCGCCCGCGACAGCGCAATGATCGCATCGACAATGGCCGCTCCGTCAGCGCTGTCGAGGTCGGCAATGAAGCTCTGATCGATCTTCAGCGTATCGATGGGAAATTTGCGCAGGTAGTTCAGCGACGAGTAACCGGTGCCGAAGTCGTCGACGGCGATCTCGACACGCAGCCCCTTGAGCGCCTCGAGTTTCCTCACGTTCGATTCCCCGTCCGACATGATCGCGGACTCCGTGAGTTCGAGCTCAAGACGCGTTGGTGCAATCCGCGACCGCGACAGAAAATCGCGCATGTAGTGAACGAGGTCGGGTCGATTGAACTGCAGCGACGATATGTTCACGCACATGCGCAGCGCAGGAATGCCGCGGACGTCCCACTCGCGACACTGGCGCGCAACCTCGGAAAGCACCCATTCACCGACTTCGATGATCTGTCCCGTGCGCTCGGCCACGGGAATGAATTCTCCAGGAGAGATCATTCCGCGCTCCGGGTGCCGCCAGCGGACAAGAGCCTCGAGGCTGACCACGCGCCCCGTGCGGGCATCGACCTGGGGCTGGTAGTGCACGCTGAGCTGATTACTGCGAAGGGCCTCGCGCAGATCCTCTTCCAGCTTGAGCTGCTCAAGCGAGCGTGCGTTCATCTCCTCGTTATAAAAGCGATAGCAGGCGCGGCCGTCGCCCTTGGCAGCGTACATGGCGCGATCAGCATTGCGCACCAGTTCATCCGCGTCGTGACCGTCGTCCGGGAATATGGCGATGCCGATGCTTGGAGTCACCACTGGATTGTGCGTGTCCAGCGGGATCGGCTCCGATAGCAGCTGGAGCACCCGTTGGGCGACGCGTTCGACATCTCTCACGTGCCTGATGTCCGACAGCACGATCGTGAACTCGTCGCCGCCGAGGCGGGCGATCTCGGTGCTGTCGTGTTCCTTGCCTGCGCCTGTCGTGGAGTTCTCGGCGCTGTGCGCGCTGAGATAATTGACCGCGTCTTCCTCGCGCAGTTCGCTGGCGAGGCGCTTGGCGATTTCAACCAGCAGGCGGTCGCCGCGCGCATGGCCGATCGAATCGTTGATGCGCTTGAAGTTGTCGAGGTCGATAAACAGCAGCGCGGCCTGCGTCTCGTGCCTCCGCGCCCGCTTGAGCAGGCGGTGGAGCTGCTCCGTGAAGCTTCGCCGGTTGGGCAGGCTCGTCAGCGGGTCGAAGTAGGCGAGGTAGCGCAGGCGGTCTTCCTGGCGTTTCAGGGCATTGAAGGCGTTGCTCGCGCGCAGCATGTACTGGATGTCGCGGCCCAGCAGCGACCAGTTGAGCGGCTTGGTCTTGTACTGGGTGGCGCCTGCCTCGAAGCCGTCGTCAACGGACTGGCGGTCGTCGGAACCGGTCACGATCATGATCGGCACGCTCTCGCCCTGCGGGAGCGCGCGGATGCGCCGGCAAACCTCCAGGCCGGTCATGCCCGGCATTTGAACGTCCAGGAATACGAGATCCGGACGCTCATGAATGAACAGCTCCAGCGTTTCGTGTCCGTCCGCTGCCTCGATCACCTCAATGCCCTCGGGTTCGAGGCACTGCCGCGTGAGCAGGCGAACGTTCATGTCGTCGTCGGCAACCAGTACCCGGGCATGCCCTGAGTGCTCCTCTTTCACGACGGCGCGCTGACGCTCGCGAAGGTCTGCCTGTATGTCGAGCTTGCTCATGGCAGCAAACGGTACTATCCCGGGGTAGGCGAACAGAGCCCCACGCCTTTGAGAAGTGTACCGCATACCCCGCAGGGGTTTGGCGCGCCGCGGGGCCGGGTCGTTCTCGCTACCACCTCCAACCTGTTAATATGCAGCGTTTTCCCCCGCAGAAAGACCTTCCGATGACCATCGCATCCGATCGCCTCGAGGTGATCCGTGAGCAGGTGCAACGCCACCTCGACGCGGCGCAGCCGCCGGCGCTTTCCGCTGAGGAACAGGCGCAGCTGATTCAACGGATCAAGAAGCAGTTGAAGGACCACAACGCGGTGATTGTGGCGCACTACTACACCGCTCCGGAGATTCAGGCGCTTGCCGAGGAAACGGGCGGTTGCGTGTCCGATTCTCTGGAAATGGCGCGCTTCGGGCACGACCACAGCGCCGAGACCCTGATCGTGGCTGGCGTGCGCTTCATGGGTGAGACGGCAAAGATCCTCACGCCGGACAAGCGCGTGCTGATGCCGACCCTCGAAGCTACCTGCTCGCTGGATATCGGTTGTCCCCCCGACGAGTTCGCTGCCTTCTGCGATGCGCATCCCGATCGCGAGGTCGTCGTGTACGCCAATACCTCGGCGGCGGTGAAGGCCCGTGCCGACTGGGTGGTTACCTCGAGTATCGCCCTCGATGTCGTCGACTATCTCGACTCGCAGGGTCGCAAGATCCTTTGGGCGCCCGACCGTCACCTCGGCGACTACGTCAGGCGCCAGACGGGCGCGGATCTGGTCATGTGGGACGGTGCCTGCATCGTGCACGAGGAGTTCAAGACCCGTGCCCTGCTCGACCTCAAGCAGGTCTATCCGGATGCGGCGGTGCTGGTGCATCCTGAGTCGCCGGCCGCCGTGGTCGACCTCGCCGATGTCGTCGGTTCGACCTCGCAGATCATCGCCGCTGCGCGTGACCTGCCAAACGAGCGATTCATCGTTGCCACCGACGAGGGCATTTTCTACAAGCTTCAGCAGCAGGCGCCCGACAAGCAGTTCATCATCGCGCCGACGGCGGGCAATGGCGCCACCTGCCGCAGCTGCGGCCACTGTCCGTGGATGGCCATGAACGCCCTCGACCTGCTGGCGACGGTCTTCGATCGCAACGACAATGAAATCCACGTGGCGCCCGACCTGGCCGAGCGCGCCATGCGACCGCTGCGACGGATGCTCGCCTTCAACGCGCGCCAGGCGGCCTGACCAGGCTCAGGACTCCAGCATCTCGCGCATGTCAGCGACCTCGCGCAGGCGCTGATTGATCTTTGCGCCCACCGTGTAGTCGCTCTTGACGAGCTGCAGCGCGTAACGCAGCTGCTTCTCGGCCTGGTCCAGTATTCCATTGAGAATGAAGTACTCGGCACGCGCCTGATGAAGTCCGATGATGTTCCCCGAGAGCCCCTGGACTTCTGCCAGCAGGTACCAGAGATAGGGGTCGTTGGGTCGCCGACGGCTCTGCTCCAGCAGGACTTCCTCTGCCACGTGCGCCTGTTCGTCCTGCATCAGGGCCTCGGCGTAGGTCATGGTCAGGGCATGATTGCCCGGGCTGATGCGCAGACGTTGCGACAGGCGCTCCACGGCCTTGTGTGGCTCGTTTCGCACCATCTGGATCCGTGCATCTGCGATCAGGTATTCGAGGCGATCGGGGTCCCGCGCCCACAGTGAATCGAGCTCCAGCGCCGCCTCGTCGGGGCGCCCGGCCTCCGTGAGCGCGAGCACGAGACCGTAGCGCGCGGCCGTCACCGAGCGCGGCGAGCCATCGAGTTCATTGCGAAAGCTGGCGATGGCCTCCTCGGGTGTGTCCGCAAGCTGGTTGAGCACCCGCGCACGCATCAGCTGGTAGTCGAGCTTTGCCGGACGAATCTGCTTCGGGTACTGCCGCGCCCGGTTGCGCGTGTCCGCGATCCGGTTTTCGGAGAGCGGATGCGTGCGCAGAAATTCGGGGATGCGGTTGCCCGTGGCGTAGCGAGAGGCCTGGAGCATGCGCTCGAACATGGTCCCCGCGGCGTGGGGGTCCATGCCGGCCTTGACGATGGTCTGCATGGCTACGCGGTCGGCTTCGGCCTCGTTGCTGCGCGAGTAGCGCAGCGCTGAATCCTGGGCGGCGGCCTGAGCCGCCGTCAGCGCCGCAAGGCCGACGTCGCTGCCCGCCGTGGCCATGAGTACGAAGCCCGCCAGCATCGCGGCGAGCGTCAGCGGCTGCTGCGTGCGTGCGAACTCCGTGCGCCTCGAAAAGTGGCGCTGGCTGAGGTGCGCGATCTCGTGGGCGATCACCGTGGCCAGCTCGTCCTCCGTCTGCGCGTGCAGCAGCAGCCCGTTGTGAATGCCGATTACCCCTCCCGGAACGGCGAACGCATTGATCGTCGGGTTGTCTACTAGCACGAGTTCGATGCGCCGGTCCTGCAGTTCGCTGTGCGTTACCAGTTCGAATATCAGGTCTTCAAGGTAGCTGAACAGCAGCGGGTCGTTGACCGTAGCGACCTGGCTGCGAAATACGCGCAGCCAGGCGCGTCCCAGCTGGTGCTCGTATTCGGCGGAGAACAGGCTGGAGCTGCCCTCTCCGAGGTTGGGGATTTTGAGGTCTTCATTTCCCTGGGCGAGGGCGCTGGCGGGAAGCCACAGCTGAGCGAGCAGAGCACAGGACAGCGCAAGGGCGTAGAGTGTCTGTCTGCAGGCGCCGGAAGTCCGCCGCAGCGCTTCCATTGCCGCAATCGCGGCGGAACCGGCACCGGCGGTGCGCCTGGCCCCCGCGGCCTGGCCGGATGCGCCTGCGGCGTGCCTGGAGGCGCCCGCGGCCTGCTTGGAGGCGCCTGCGGCGTGCTTGGAGTTGGAGGGGGTCATGAGCATGCAGTATTCTACGAGCCATTATATCGGAGTGGTCTGCCCCGTCCCTCGTCGACGCCCGGTCGATCTCTCCGCGCGGACGGCAGTCCGAACACCTGCGAGAGGATCCATCGAAGGGAGTGCGGGGGCAGAATGCCAGGCATTCCGGAGCCTCGACGGGCGGCGCCGAAAGCTGCCCGAGGCCGATGGTCGTAGCTCCCTCGGGGCTTTCAGTGGCGCGAGCATTGGACGTTGTCCGGCCTCGCGGGTTCCAATTTCTTTACTTTTGCGTGGGCTTCTGCGGAGGCCGCTGGGGATAGTGAGTGGATTCAGAGCAGGCTCCTGAGGCCGACGCGACGGTCGACGCCCGCGGGCATCGCTGCCCGATGCCGCTGCTGATGGCGAAGCGTGCGCTGAATCAGCTCGCCGCCGAGCAAACGCTGTTCGTTCTGGCAACGGACCCCGGTTCGCTGCGCGACTTTGAGGTCTTCGCCCGCCAGAGCGGTCACCAACTCCTGAGCGCGCGCGAAGCCGCTGACGAGTTTCATATTCACGTGCGGAAGCGATAGCGATGCTTGAGATCTTCAACAAGTGGAGTGAGCGCTACCTGTTCGAGGAGGAGTCCGTGCTCCTTCTCGTCCTCGTTCTGCTGTCCCTCATACTATTGGCGACGATCGGCGACATTCTGGCGCCGCTGCTTGCAGCAATCGTGCTTGCCTATCTCGTTCAGGGTGTGGTGAACCTGCTCTGCGGACTGGGCCTGCCGCCGTGGCTCGGCTTCTCTGTGGCCTTTACCGGCTTTGTCGGGATGTTCTTTGCGGTTCTGCTCGGTCTGCTGCCCCTGGTCTGGCGTCAGTCGATCGGTCTCCTGACGGAGGTGCCGCGCATGGTGGAGCAGGGCAGGGATCTCCTCGACGTGTTGCCAGCCCGCTATCCCGAGCTCTTCAGTCAGGCTCAGGTTGACCAGCTGCTCGCCGGCGTTCAATCGGAAATTGCCACCCTTGGTCAGACCGTGGTCACCCGAACGCTTGCCGGAATCCCGGGTCTGTTCACCGTACTCGTCTACGCGGTTCTGGTGCCGATAATCGTGTTCTTCCTGCTCAAGGACCGTTCGCTGATCACGCGCTGGCTGGCGTCCTTTTTCCCCGAAAAGCGGCCCTTATTGAACCGAATCTGGGAAGAAATGAACGTGCAGTTCGCCAACTATGCCCGCGGCAAGGTGGTCGAGATACTGATCGTTGGGGCGGTGAGCTACGTCTGCTTCGCGTGGCTGGGGCTTCGCTATGCGGCGCTGCTTGGCCTCCTTGTTGGCCTGTCGGTGATCATTCCCTACATCGGCGCGTTCATCGTCACCGTACCCATCGCTGCGGTGGGTCTGTTTCAGTGGGGCGTCACCTCGGAATTCTACTGGGCGATTACGGTCTATGTGATTATCCAGATGCTGGACGGGAACGTGCTTGTCCCTCTTCTTTTTTCCGAGGCCGTAAACCTTCATCCTGTGGCGATCATCGTGGCAGTGCTTTTCTTCGGAGGCATCTGGGGTTTGTGGGGGGTGTTTTTCGCCATCCCGCTGGCAACGCTGATCAAGGCGGTGATCAACTCCTGGCCGCGTCGCGAACCCGGCACCACTGCCAGCACCACTGCCAACGCTACAGCCAACGCTACTTCGGAGTAACTCTCATGCCAGGCTTCCCCGCCGCGACCGCTGCGGCGCGATCGTTTATTACGCTGATTCTGCTGCTGTTGCTGCCCGCAGCTTTCGTTACGGCGGCGCCGACCGTCGTTGCGCCGGTCCAGAGTCCGAACGACGACTTCTCCTATCGGTTACTGACCCTCGATAACGGCCTCAAGGCGCTTCTGGTTTCCAATCCTGATACGCCGAAGGCGGCAGCGTCGCTGGACGTTCAGGTCGGGTCCGGTGACAACCCTCGCGATCGCGGCGGCCTTGCCCATTTCCTTGAGCACATGCTGTTTCTGGGTACGGAGAAGTACCCCGACCCTGCCGAGTACGAGCGTTTTATCACCGAGCACGGTGGCAGTCGCAACGCCTACACCAGCTTCGAGCACACCAACTACTTCTTCGACGTGGACGCCGAGCACTTCGAGGGTGCGCTCGACCGCTTTGCCCAGTTCTTTATCGCGCCGAAGATGGACGCGGCCTACGTTGAGCGCGAGCGCAACGCGGTCCACGCGGAATTCCAGATGGGACTCAAGAGCGACGGTCGTCGCGGTCTCGATGTGCTCCAGGCGAGCATGAACCCTCAGCACCCCTTCAGCCGCTTTACCGTCGGCAGCCTCGAGACGCTCGCCGATCGCCCGGACGCGCCCGTGCGCGACGACCTGCTCGAGTTCTACGAGCGCTATTACTCGGCCAACCTCATGCGCCTCGTCGTGGTGGCCCGTGAGCCTCTCGATAAGCTCGAGAAGATGGTGGTGAAGCGTTTCGAGGCCGTGCCGAATCGCGGCACGGAGCTCGAAGCCATCGACGCGCCCCTGTTCGTGGATGCGCGCCTGCCGATGCTGCTCAAGATCAAGCCGCAGGGCACGCTACGCGAACTGCAGGTGAACTTCGCCATCGACGACTACCGGCCGCTCTACGAGGCCAAGCCGATGTCCTACCTTTCCAACCTCGTGGGCCACGAGGGAGAGGGCAGCCTGCTGTCGGCATTGAAGCGCGAGGGGCTTGCAGACGGCCTGTCCTCGGGAACGGGGCTTTCCTGGCGGGGCGGGGCGCTTTTCTCTGTCAACGTGGCGCTCACGGAGAAAGGCGTCGGTGAGTACGAGCGTGTGCTGGCACGAATCTTTGCCTATCTCGAACTGCTGCGGGAGCGCGGCGCGGTCAAGCGCATCCACGACGAGCAGGCTTCGCTCGCGGAACTCGCATTCCGCTTCCGCGAACCCGTTGCGCCGATTCGCTATGCGAGCAGCCTCAGCAACAGCATGCACTACTACAGTGACGCGGACATTCTCCGCGGTCCCTATCTGATGACGCGCTACGACGAAGCGCTCATCGAAAAGGCGCTCGATGGTCTGCGCGCAGAGCGTGCGCAGGTCGTGCTCACGGCCCCCGAAGTGTCGACGGACAGCGTGTCGCCGTATTACGAAGTGCCTTACGCGCGTCTCGGGCCGGAGGCGGTGCTGCTGGCGCGCTGGAAGGGCGAAAGCGCCGATGGCGAGGAGGATTTCCGTGCCGGCCTCGCGCTTCCCGAGCCCAACCCCTTTATTGCCGAAAACGTGGAACTGCTTCCGCTCGCCGAGGACAACCCGGCCAAGCCGCAGCTCGCCGTCGACGATGACCGGGTCAAGGTCTGGCATCGCCAGGCCAGCGACTTCCGTGTGCCCAAGGGAGCCCTCTACCTCAGCTTTCGCTCGCCCATCGTGGGCGCAACGCCGCAGCAGTGGGCGAGCGCTTCGCTGTACACGCGCGTGGTCACCGATGCGCTCAACGAGTACACCTATCCGGCGCTTCTCGCCGGCGTCGGTTTCAGCTACTACCGCCACAACCAGGGGCTCGGCCTGCGCATCTCGGGCTACAACGACAAGCAGTTGAAGCTCCTCGAAGACCTGCTCGATGAGATCGGCGGCCAGCGCTTCGACGCCGACCGCTTCGAACGCCTGCGTCGCGAGATGGTGCTTGAGTTGCAGAACACCGTGGCCCGGCGACCCGCCTCGCAGCTCATGGATCGGGTTCGTCAGGGGATCAGCGCCGGCGAGTTTGCCGACGAGCAGCTGATCGAGGCGCTCAATGCGCTGTCGATCGACGACCTTCGCACCTATCGCGACCGCTTCTGGACGTCCGTTCGCGTCGAGGCGCTGCTGTATGGCAACCACGGCAAGGGTGAAGCGCAGCGGCTTGCCGGACTTGTGCGCGAAGTTCTCGGTGAGGGAGAAGGCCTGCCGGCCTTGGCGCCACAGGTGATGGAGCTCGGCGCCGGCGACAGTCTGCAGCTCGAAGTGGATATCGACCACAACGATGCGGTGGTGGGCTGGTATCTGCAGGGCGCCGGCCGAGACTGGAGCGATCGTGCGGCCGTGGCGCTGACCGCCAAGGCGATCGAGTCGGGCTTTTTCCAGCAACTGCGTACGGAGCAGCAGCTCGGCTATATCGTTCAGAGCTTCGCCTGGCCGCAATACGATTTGCCCGGCCTGATGCTGCTGATCCAGTCGCCCTCGCACTCGGCGGCCGACGTGCAGTCGCGTATGGATGCGTTCCTGGCCGCGACGATCGACGACACGGCTGCGGAGCAGTTCGAGCGCTACAAGGAGGCGCTGATCAACGACCTGCTCAAGCCGCACGACAACCTGTCCGAACGCGCGGAGTTCTACTGGCAGTCCATCGCCTTCCGCGAGTCCGACTTCGATCGCCCCGAGCGACTGGCGCAGGCCGTGCGCAGCATGAGCTTCGAGGCCTGGAAGGACTACTATCAGCGCGTATTTCTCGATGAGCGGCGTTCGCTACTGGCGGTGAGTACCGGCGCTCAGGGCGAGGCGCCGCGCCTGGAGGGGGCGCGTCTGTTCCGCGATCCGGCGAAGCTGCGCGAGGAGGTGGGGCTCACCCCCGTGGATCTCGCGCCGCTCTGACCAATCGCTTCGATGCGGGCGGCTTTTCGTTCCTAAAAAGAACTGTATGGCTGCCCGCGTCGACCCCTTGAGCATTTTTTGCTCAGGCGCTACGCTTGTCGCTGATGTGTGCTGCGCGCGCACCGGCACCCTGTTCCGCTGCGTCGCGCTATAAACTCTAATTAAATTCTAAAATAGAACGCTGTGCTGCCGGTTACGACTGCGGGGTTAGTGCCCTCGTAGCGCATTGGTGTCGCTCAGCGCCGGGGCGATGAACATGCTGGAAGATTCCGATCCGCTGGAAACCCGCGAGTGGCTCGATTCACTCGACGGGGTGGTCAAGCACGCCGGCGAGGAGCGCGCGCGCTACCTCATGCAGCGCATCTCCGAGCACGCCGTCGAATCGGGCGTTCGGCTTCCCCCGGCGATCACCACGCCCTTTCGCAACACCATCACTCCCTCAGAGCAAAAGCCCATGCCGGGCGATCTGTTCATGGAGCGGCGCATCCGATCGCTGATTCGCTGGAACGCCATGGCGATGGTGATGCGCGCCAACGACAACGACGACGGGCTGGGAGGACACATTTCCAGCTTCTCGTCCTCGGCGACGCTGTACGACGTCGGCTGCAACTATTTCTTCCGCGGATCTGACGACGGTCACCCCGGCGATCTCGTCTTCTACCAGGGACACAGCGCGCCGGGCATGTACGCGCGTTCCTACCTCGAGGGGCGCCTGAACGAGGAGCAACTCGACAACTTCCGTCGTGAAGTTGGCGGCAAGGGCCTGTCCTCGTACCCCCATCCCTGGCTCATGCCCGACTACTGGCAGTTCCCGACGGTCTCGATGGGCCTCGGGCCGATCCAGGCCATCTACCAGGCTCGCGTGATGAAGTATCAGCAGGATCGCGGGCTTGTGGATCACAAGGGTCGCCATGTCTGGTGCTTCATGGGCGACGGCGAATGCGATGAGCCCGAGTCCCTGGGCGCAATCTCCCTCGCCGGGCGCGAGCACCTCGGCAACCTGATCTTCGTCGTCAACTGCAATCTGCAGCGTCTCGACGGCCCCGTGCGCGGCAACGGCAAGATCATTCAGGAGCTCGAGGGCGTATTCCGCGGCGCCGGCTGGGACGTGCTCAAGGTGATCTGGGGGCGCCGCTGGGACCCGCTGCTCGAGCGCGATGAGTCGGGCATGTTGCAAAAGCGCATGGACGAGGTCTGCGATGGCGAGCTTCAGAACTACAAATTCAACGGCGGGGCCTACACGCGCAAGCACTTCTTCGGCAAGTATCCGGAAACGCTGGAACTGGTGAAGGATCTGTCCGACGACGAGATCATGCACCTCAACCGCGGTGGGCACGATCCTTACAAGGTCTACGCCGCCTATGCGCGCGCGTCGGAGCAGTTCGAGCGGCCCACGGTCATTCTCGCCATGACCGTGAAAGGCTACGGCACCGGCGGAGCGGGCGAGGCCAGCAACGAGACGCACTCACTGAAGAAGCTCGACATCGACGCGCTCAAGAATTTCCGCGATCGCTTCGGTCTGCCGATCGACGACAAGGATCTGCCTTCGGTTCCCTACTACCGCCCCGACGAGAACAGCCCCGAAATGCGCTACATGCGCGAGCGGCGGCGCAAGCTCGGCGGCTTCATTCCCGTCAGGCGCAGCGAGGCGCAGGTGCTGCCCGTGCCTGGCCTCGAGGCCTTCAGCGCGCAGACCCGCGGCAGCGGCGATCGCAGCATCTCGACGACCATGGCGCTGGTACGCATGCTGTCGACGCTCGCCAAGGACAAGGCCATCGGACATCGTGTCGTGCCGATCGTGCCCGACGAGGCGCGCACCTTCGGCATGGAGGGCATGTTCCGTCAGCTCGGCATCTACTCTTCCGTCGGGCAGCGCTACACGCCCCACGACTCCGATCAGATCATGTTCTACAAGGAGGACATCAAGGGGCAGATTCTCGAGGAGGGCATCAACGAGGCGGGGGCGACCTCGGCCTGGCTCGCCGCGGCAACGTCCTACAGCACCAGCAACTACCCGATGGTGCCGTTCTATATCTTCTACTCGATGTTCGGCTTTCAGCGAATCGGCGATCTGGTCTGGGCGGCCGGCGACAGTCAGGCGCGCGGCTTCCTCATCGGCGCGACCAGTGGGCGCACCACGCTCAACGGCGAGGGCCTGCAGCATCAGGACGGCCACAGTCACCTGTTGGCATCGACGATTCCCAACTGCATCAGCTACGACCCCACCTACGCCTACGAACTGGCGGTGATCATTCAGGACGGCATGCGCCGGATGTACGCCGAGCGCGAAAACCGCTTCTACTACATCACCACCATGAACGAGAACTATCCGCAGCCCGAAATGCCCGAGGGCGTGTCCGAGGGCATTGTGCGCGGCATGTATCGTCGTCGCGAGGTGTCGGGCCAGGCAGCGCTGCGCCTGGGCGGAGCGGGCAGCATCCTGCGCGAAGTCGAGGCCGCTGCCGAGATCCTCGCCAGCGATTTCGGCGTCGAGGCCGAGGTCTGGAGCCTGACCAGCATTCCCGAGCTGGTCCGCGACGGCCAGCGTGCGCAGCGAAGCGCGCTGCTCAGACCCGATCAGCCCGCGCCGAAGGCTTTCTTTGCCGAGCAGCTTGGCGACAGCGATGCGCCCTTCGTGGTGGCGACGGACTACATGAAGGCCCTCGCCGAGCCGCTGCGGGGTTTCTGCGACTGTCCCTTCTACGTGCTGGGCACGGACGGTTTCGGTCGCAGTGACACGCGGGCGCAGCTGCGCGAGTTCTTCGAGGTCAGTCGCAGCTGGGTGGCCTATGCGGCGCTGTACACGCTGTGGCGGAAGGGCGAGCTCTCGATCGAGAAACTCATCGAGGCCCGTGACCGACTCGGTATCGATCCGGCAAAAACCGACCCCACCACGATCTGAGCGACGGAAATCCGGTAAAGGAGACATCCCATGACCCAGGAAACCGTCCTAGTGCCGGATATCGGCTCCGATGCGGCCGAAGTCGTCGAACTGCTGGTGGCGCCCGGCGACACCGTGGAGCTCGAGCAGGGGCTGATCGTGCTCGAATCGGACAAGGCCTCGATGGAGGTGCCGTCAACGGTAGCAGGCACGGTGGTCGAGGTGCTCGCCACCGTCGGCTCCGAGCTGGCGGAAGGGGCCGCCGTCGCGGTGATCGAAACCGCTGCAGCCGCGGGTGAAGACCAGGCCGCTGCGACTTCTGCCAGAACTGATGATGCTTCGACAGAGAAGAGCGACGAGAAGATCGAGAGCGAGTCGCCAGAGCAGGATTCGAGCCCGTCGTCGAACGACGGCGCCTCTCGCCAGATTGTCGTGCCGGTACCGGATATCGGCACGGAAGACGCCGTCGACATCATCGAGATTGCCGTCAAGCCCGGTGACCGCGTCGCCGTCGACGATACGCTCGTCGTTCTGGAGTCGGACAAGGCGTCGATGGAGGTGCCGTCACCGGCGGCGGGTCGCGTCGTGGAACTGCGCGTGTCCGAGGGTGCGCAGGTGCGCGAGGGCGATGCGCTGCTGCTCCTTGAAGCCGACGGCGCCGCCGGCACCGGGACGGATCGCGACGCCGCTGCGGCCAAAGCGGCCGCGGCTGGTGCTCCCGGGACCTCGACCGCCGGGGCGGAGACGGCATCCGCGCCCGCTGCTTCAGACTCGCAGCCATTGGGCGCGTCTTCCGCTACTGCCGCTTCCGCGCCGATGGCGGCCGCGTCGGCGGGCATTTATGCGGGACCGGCCGTGCGCCGCATGGCCCGCGAGTTCGGCGTCGAGCTCGGTGCGGTCCGAGGCAGCGGCCCGCGCGGCCGGATACTCAAGGAGGACCTGCAGGAGTACGTCAAACGGGCGCTCGAGCGGCCGGCGAGCGGCGTCAGCGCGATTCCGGAGATTCCCGAGGTGGACTTCTCGGCCTTTGGCGCGGTCGAGGTGGTCGAGCGCAGCAAGATCGATCGCGTGACCGCAGACAATATGCAGCGCAGCTGGCTCAACGTGCCGCACGTGACGCAGTTCGACGATGCGGACATCACCGACCTCGAGGCCTTCCGCAAGTCTCTGGCTGCCGAGGCCGACAAGCGCGGCACGCGCATGACGCCGATGCCCTTTTTGCTCAAGGCCTGCGCCGTCGCGCTCAGGCATCACCGCAAGATCAACGCCTCGCTCAGCGACGGCGGCGCGACGCTGACCTACAAGCAGTACGTGCATATTGCTATGGCCGTGGACACGCCCTCGGGGCTGCTTGTGCCCGTTCTGCGCGACGTCGACCAGAAATCCCTGTGGCAGCTTGCCGAGGAGGTCATCGACCTGGCAACGCGCGCCCGCGACCGCAAGCTCAAGCCCGCCGAGATGCAGGGCGCCTGTTTTACGATCTCGAGCCTCGGCGCCATCGGCGGCCGCGGCTTCACGCCCATCATCAACAGTCCGGAAGTGGCCATCCTCGGCGTCGGCAAGTCGGCGCAGCAGCCGGTCTGGGATGGCAAGGCGTTTCAGCCGCGCCTGCAGCTCCCGCTGTCGCTGTCCTATGACCATCGCGTGGTTAACGGCGGCGATGCCGGACGCTTCCTGACCGAGCTGGTCGAGCTGCTCGGCGACCTGCGCCGCCTGCTGCTCTGAGTCGCGACGGCGCGAACGATGGCCGACTGGCGCGAGCGGTTTCTCGAGGAGCAGCGCCTCACACCGGCGTATCTGCGAGGCGCCACCAGGTACTTCGAGCCGCTGGCGGCAGAGCTCGCCGGTCGGCGCAGGCGCCGCGAAGGTACGCTGACCGTTGCCGTGAACGGGAGCCAGGGTTCGGGCAAGAGCACGCTTTGCGCCTATCTGCGCGAGGTGCTGGCGCACGAGCACGGGCTCTCGTGCATCGATCTGTCCCTCGACGATTTTTATCTGACCCGTGCCGAACGCGAGGCGCTTGCCGCCGAGGTGCATCCCCTCTTGCGCACACGCGGTGTGCCCGGCACGCATGACACGGGACTGCTGCGTGAAACGCTGAAGCGACTCGCCGGCAACGGCCGCGTCGCCGTGCCGCGCTTCTCCAAGGCCGACGACGACCGCCTGCCCGCGGAGCAGTGGAGCCGGGTCGATGCGCCCGTCGACGTCGTTCTGCTCGAGGGTTGGTGCCTTGGCGCACGCAGCGTTGCGGCGGCGGAGCTCAGCGAGCCCATCAACGAACTCGAACGCGACGAGGACGCGCAGGGGCGGTGGCGAAACTACTGCAATGACCGCCTGCGCACGCA
This sequence comes from Halieaceae bacterium, assembly GCA_036351355.1. Classification (GTDB taxonomy): domain Bacteria; phylum Pseudomonadota; class Gammaproteobacteria; order Pseudomonadales; family Halieaceae; genus Congregibacter. The sequence continues at coordinate 23,571 of JAZBOX010000056.1, read as the reverse complement.
CTACGAACCGCTGTACGACAGCTTCGACTGCTGGGTGATGCTGGCGGCGCCAGCTTTTGAGCAGGTGCTGCGCTGGCGAACGGAGCAGGAGGAAAAGCTGCGCATCGCTCGCGGCGGGGCCGGCAGCGGCCTTATGGACGAAGCGGCGCTGCGCCGCTTTGTCGCCCACTTCGAGCGCCACACGCGCCACTGCCTGGCACAGTTGCCGTCGCGATGCGATGTGGTGCTTTCGCTCGACGAGCGACGAAGCATCGTTTCTCTCCGCGGCCTGCCTGCGCCGGCCGCGCCACCGGAAAGCTGATTCGCCGGAAGGCGGGTCGCCTCGGCCTATCGCCTTTCGACTACAGCGATCGCCTTACGACCATCGGACGAGGGCGTTCTCAGCGTTCTCTCAGGATTCCTCCGACAACTCTTCTTACTCTTGCGGCTGCACCGAAGGGAGGTGACCGCAGCTGCAGGCTGCGGAGCCTCGCCAGACAGCCTGTGTGCGAAGGCGGCAATGCAACGCTGCTGCCCCGGCACGATGAATGGAGAGCCCCGATGAACAAGATCATGGCAGCAGCCCGACTCCCGGCAGCCATCGCGCTCGCCCTGGCAAGCGCGGCCGGCAGCGTAGCCGAGCCGGAGGGCGCTATCGAATCGGTATACGTAACCGGCATCATCCCCGAGGACAGCGAAACGCTTCCCGGTGCCATCGTCGCCCTTGATCGCCTGGCGCTCGACATACAGCGACCCTTTTCCATAAAGGAAGCGCTGCAGAATGTCGCCGGAGCCAACGTCGTCGCCGAAGATGTGTTCAGCACGCATCTCAACATCGGCATGCGTGGGCTCAACCCCCGGCGATCGGCGCGTACGCTGTTGATGGAAGATGGCCTGCCGCTGTTCCTCGCGCCCTACGGCGATCCATCGGCGCACTATTCGCCACCCATCGATCGCGTCGAGCGCATCGAGGTGGTCAAGGGTGCTTCCCAGGTGCTCTACGGTCCGCAGACGATTGGTGGGGTGATCAACTTTGTGACCTCTCCGGTCCCCACGGACGGCTTTCGAGGCCGGATCACGACCGAGCTTGGAAACAACGACTTTCAGAACGTGAGCGCGCGCATCGGCTTCGGAAACGAGCGCGGTGGCCTTTTGCTCAGCGTTGTCGACAAGAGCGGGGATGGCGTTCGCGACAATCATCGCCTCGGCCTCGAGGAGTACCTGCTCAAGGGCCGCTACCAGCTGAGCGACACGCAGACCCTCACGGCACGCTTCAGCCGCTTCGAGGAAAACTCGAACGTCTCCGAAACGGGGCTCAGCCGCGACGAGTTTGCGAATGATCCCTTCCAGGCGCCTACGGGGCGCGTCGACCGCTTCCAGCAGGCTCGCGACACGCTACAGCTGCGCCACGAGTACGTGCACGACGATACCCTCCGTGTGGATACGCAGGTCTACCGAGTCACCAACGAGCGCGCCTCCTTCCGTCAGATCAATGGACCGGGAGAGAACATCGAACTGTGTCCGGCCGATGGGGACTTCGCCGACGTTGCGGGCCTCGAGGAAGCCCTTGCGCCCACGGAGGCAAACAGCGCGCTCTGCGGCGGGCGCTGGCGACCGCGGTCCTTCGAGTACCACGGCATCGAGCCGAAGCTGACGCTGCAGCACAATTGGTTCGGTGCCCCGGGCGAGCTCCTGCTCGGCGCTCGCTTTCATCAGGAGGATATCGCCCGCAATCAGTTTCGCGGCTACGACTCGAGATTCCAGTCGCTCGCCTTTGCGCGCAGCTATCGCGGTGTCGATGAAGACGATGGCCGCGCAGGGTGGCACAACGAACTGATCGAGACGCAGGTCAATGCGCGGTCTTTTTACGCGCAGAACGCGTTCACCTTTGGCAACTGGGTCGTGACACCGGGTATCCGCGTAGAGGACGTGACGATCACTACGGACTACCTTCGCACCGAAGGCGCGGCGCCGACCAATCCCCAGAAGCGCGGCAGCAACAGCTTCACCGAAGTGCTGCCCGGCATCGGGGTCAACTTCAATGGCGTTGCCAACAGCACGATCTTCGCGGGCATCCACAAGGGCTTCGCGCCGGCGAGGCCGAGTCGCGAGGTGGACGCCGAGGAACCCGACGCTTCCTTCCTGGCGACGGACCCGGAGGAGAGCTGGAACTTCGAGCTGGGCATCAGGAGCCTCCCCGTGTCGGGCGTGGAGGTCTCGGCAACGCTGTTCCACACGGATTTCAGCGAAATCGTGATCCAGACCGAGGCCGGACGTTTCATCAACGCGGGCGCCTCGGTGCAGACCGGCCTTGAGTTCGCGGGCCGCGTCGACTTCGGGGCCTTCTTCGATAGCAGTCACAACGTCTATCTTGAGGGCAACTACACCGGGCTCTACCGCGCCGAGTTCACGAACTCTCAGGTCGTGTTCGACGAGGAGGGCGAGGATGTGCTCGAGACGGCGAGCTTCGAAGCTGGCAATCGGCTGCCCTACGCTCCACGCCACATGCTTTCGCTGGGGCTGGGCTACGAAAGCCCGAGCCGCAGCCTCGATGCGCGTGTGGGGGTGAATTATGTCGGCGAGCAGTACGTGGATGCAGCCAACACCATTGCGGAAGCCGACAACGGAATGGAGGGCCGGATTCCAGCCTACACGCTCGTTTCGGCGAGTCTGAACTACCGTCCCGCCGAGCGCTGGACCGTATCGCTGGCAGCGCAGAACCTCGCTGACCGGGTGTATCTTGCCAGTCGCGTCGATGGCATGGTCGCCGGTCGTCGCCAGCAGCTCACTGGCGCTGTTCGCTTCGACTTCTAGCGCGAGACCGAAGCCCGCGCGGCGCGGCGCGCAACGTCCCTATCGACAAGGTCATCGGTCATTGATCGTTCCCGACGATCCGCCGCGCTTGCCTCGGCCGCAATCGCCCCGACCGCCTTGCAGTTGTCGGCGTGGCACCACATCATCGGGCTCCCGGACGGAGCCCGTATCCTTGGCCAACGCTATCTATCTCGTGGTGACCGATCTCGACGGATCGCTCCTCGATCATCACGACTACACCTGGGAGGCCGCGCGCCCGGCGCTGCAGCTTCTCGAGGAGCTGCGGATTCCCGTCGTCTTCGCGTCGAGCAAGACGCGCCCGGAAATCCTCGAGCTTCGATCGGAGCTCGGGAACGAGCATCCCTTTATCGTCGAGAACGGGGCAGCGGCCTACATCCCCGACGGCTACTTCGTTGACACGCCCCGCGGCTGTGAGCGCCACGGCGCGTTCTGGCGCCGCGCCTTCGCGCCGCCGCGCCAGCGCTGGGGCGCCCTGCTCGACGAGCAGCGGGCGCGGCATCCCGGTGCCTTTCAGGACTTCGCAACGGCCGATGCCGATGAGATCGTCGCGATGACGGGGCTGCCGCCCGAAAAAGCGGCGCTGGCTAACGAGCGAGAGTTCAGCGAGCCCGTGCAGTGGCGGGGCAGCGAAGCGCAGCTGCGGTCGTTCCTCGCTGCAGTCCGCGATGCCGGGGCCCGCGCTCTGCGCGGGGGACGCTTCCTCAGCATCGCCGGTGACTGCGACAAGGGTGAGGCCTGGCGCTGGCTGCGCGATCAGTACGTGCTGGCAGCCGGGGGCGCCTCTTTGTACGATCTGAGCCTGGGAGACGGCAACAACGATGTTCCCATGCTCGAGCTCACCCATCGCGCCGCGCTGATCGCCGCGCCGGGCCGCGCAGCCCCCGACCTTTGCCGGGTCGAGGGCGTGATCCGCAGCGAGGCCCTCGGGCCGGCGGGCTGGGCCGAAGCGGTACGGCAGTGGCTGGGCGAGCTCTACGCGGGCGCCGCCGCCAGCTGAACGCGGTGGGCAGTCGCACGAGCCCGCGCGCGAGCGTGCGGGCATAGTTGTAACCATAACGGAGCCTCGCGCATGGCGGACTTCTATCAGAACGGCATCGTTACCACGCTGCACAACCTGTCGCGGCGTCCCGTCGAGGAACTCGAGGCCGAGCTGGTCCGCTTCTCGCGGTCCCGTCCCATGGGGCTGCTTCTGCCGTCCCTCTACTCCGAACTCGAAGGCGAAGCGCTGCCGAAGATCATCGATCATCTGTGCCGCGTTCCCTACCTCGAGCAGATCGTGATCGGCCTCGACTGCGCCGATGAGCACCAGTACCGCGACGCCTTGAAGTTCTTCTCACGCCTGCCGCAGCCACACAGCGTGCTGTGGAACGACGGTCCGCGCCTTCGCGCCCTGGATGCAGATCTTCACAAGCTCGATCTCGCGCCCCGCGAGGAGGGCAAGGGCCGCAATGTGTGGTACTGCATGGGCTACATGCTCGCTGCGAATCGCGTCGAGTCGATCGCCATCCACGATTGCGACATCGTCACCTACGACCGCTCGCTCCTTGCACGTCTGATCTATCCGGTGGCCAACCCGCGCTTCAACTACGAGTTCTGCAAGGGCTTCTACGCCCGCGTGGCCAACGGCAAGATCAACGGCCGCGTCAGCCGCCTGCTGGTGACGCCGCTGCTGCGCGCGCTCAAGAAGACCATGGGCGAGGTCGAGTACATCGATTACATGGACAGCTTCCGCTACCCGCTGGCCGGCGAGTTCTCCTTCCGCCGCGATGTGATGACGGATCTGCGCATACCCAGCGACTGGGGCCTGGAAATCGGCGTGCTATCGGAGATGTATCGGAACTACGCCAACAACCGCCTATGCCAGGTCGACATCGCCGACACTTACGATCACAAGCATCAGAAGCTGTCTGCCAGCGACGATAGCGGCGGTCTGTCGCGCATGTCGATCGATATCTGCAAGGCGCTCTTTCGCAAGCTGGCGACCCGCGGCGTGGTGATCAGCGCCGAAAGCTTCCGCTCGCTGAAGGCGAGCTACTATCGCATCGCCCTGGATTTCGTGGAGACTTACCACAACGATGCGGTAATGAACGGCCTCGACTTCGACGTGCACAGCGAGGAGCGCGCCGTAGAGCTGTTCGCTGAGAACATCATCAAGGCTGGCGAGGCGTTCCTGGACCGACCGATGGAGCGCCCCTTCATCCCCAGCTGGTCGCGCGTCAGCAGCGCCATGCCCGAGGTGCTGGACCGGCTTATGACAGCAGTTCGAGAAGACAAGGCGGAATATGGATCAAGCTAATCCCGCAGCCTTTGGCGCATCGGCCACGACGCCGGCGATCGAGGTGCCCGACCTCGCCCAGCGCGTGGCGCAGCACCTGGCGACGATCTACAACGGCGGGCAGATCACGCCGAAGCTTGAGAGCCTGGCGCACGAGCTGCTGGGCGCGATGCGCCTTGCGCCGGACCTGCAGTCGCCCGAGCCCTATCAGAATCAGTGGGATCAGCGCGACGCGCTGATGATCTGCTACGGCGACAGCATCATCCGCGAGGGTGAGGTGCCGCTGCAGACGCTCAAGCACTGGTTCGATCGCCAGGCCGACGGTCTGCTCACCGGCCTGCATATTCTGCCGTTCTATCCCTGGAGCTCCGACGACGGCTTTGCCGTGAAGGACTACCTGAGCGTGAACGAAAGCCTGGGTGATTGGGACGATATCCTCGCCCTCGGCGCCAAGTACGACCTGATGGCCGACCTCGTGATCAACCACTACTCCGGCGAGGGCGAATGGTTCCACAACTATCTCGAGGGCCGCGATCCGGGCAGGGGCTACTTTTTTGAGGCCGACCCGACCGACGACCTGTCGCTCGTCGTGCGTCCGCGCACCTCGCCACTGCTGCGCGAAGTCGAGACCGCCGAGGGCAAGCGACACGTCTGGTGCACTTTCAGCCACGATCAGGTCGATCTCGACTTCCGCAACCCGGAAGTGCTCATGCGCATGGTGGAGATTCTGCGCCACTACCTCGACAACGGCGTGCGCATCTTCCGCCTCGACGCCGTGGCCTTTCTGTGGAAGGAGGCCGGAACCACCTGCCTCAATCTGCCGCAGACGCACGAGGTCGTCCGCCTGCTGCGCACGCTGGTCGAGCACGCCCGCCACGACGCCATGCTGATCACGGAGACGAACATTCCCAATCAGCAGAACCTGAGCTATTTCGGTAACGGCAACGAAGCGCACTGCATCTACAACTTTTCGCTGCCGCCGCTGCTCGTGAACACGCTCGTGACCGGCGACTGCGCGCATCTCAAGCAGTGGATGATGAGCATGCCGCCGACGCTCAACGGCACGGCCTATTTCAATTTCATTGCCTCGCACGACGGCATCGGCCTGCGCCCCGCCGAGGGCCTGCTCAGCGACGAGGAACTGCAGAAGCTGATCAGCACCATGCGCCACTTCGGTGGTCAGGTGTCCTATCGGGCGCTCGAGGGCGGGGAAGAGAAGCCCTACGAGGTCAACATCAGCCTCTACGACGCGCTGCAGGGTACCGTCGATGGCCCCGATGAGCATGCCGTCGCGCGCTTCATCTGTGCCCACGCCATCATGCTGGGTCTCGAAGGAATTCCCGGGATCTACATCCACAGTCTCCTCGGTACGCGCAACGACTACGCCCGCGTCGAGCGCACGGGCAGCAAGCGGTCCATCAACCGCCGCCGCTGGGACTACGACGAGCTGCAGGCAAAGCTGGAGGACGAAAGCTCGCACCATGCCCGCGTGTTCTCCGGGATCATGGCGCTACTCGCTGTTCGCCAGCGTCAGGCTGCCTTCCACCCCAATGCCACGCAGTTCACCCTGCATCTGCGCAACGAGCTCTTCGGCTACTGGCGCCAGAGCGCCGATCGCCGCCAGAGCATTTTCTGCATCAGCAACATCAGCCGGGAGCCGCAGTCGATGCAGCTCAGCGACATCAACCTGATCGAAGCGCAGAACTGGTCGGATCTCATCAGCGGTGAGGACTGCGCGACGAACGAGCTGGTGCTCGCGCCCTATCGCACCGTGTGGATCAGCAACCTGCGCGACCACCGTTGACCGCGAAATCCTGTGCTACCATCCGGCGCCCGTAAATCCGGGTGCGCCGCGTTCCCAGCGCAGCCAGACCAAAGCAATAATGGTGAATTCATGGTGATCAAGCCCCGCGTACGCGGTTTCCTGTGTACCACGACACACCCCGAAGGCTGTGCGCAGAACGTGCGGCGCCAGATCGACTACGTGCGCGAGCAGGCGCGTCAGCACGGCGCGATCGCCGGCGCAGACCAGCCACCGAAGCGCGTGCTGGTGATTGGTGCATCGACGGGCTATGGCCTCGCTTCGCGCATCGTCGCCGCGTTCGGCTGTGGCGCCGAGACGCTTGGCGTGTTCTTTGAAAAAGAGGGGAGCGAGCGCAAGCCCGGCACGGCGGGCTGGTACAACGCCGCGGCTTTCCACCAGGCGGCTGAAGCCGAGGGACTGTACGCGCGCAGCATCAACGGCGACGCCTTCAGCGACGAGGTGAAGGAACGCGCCATCGCCGAGATCCGCGCGCACATGGGTCAGGTGGACCTCGTTGTGTACAGCCTTGCGGCTCCGCGACGCACGCATCCGCGCACGGGCGAGGTGCACAGCTCCACGCTCAAGCCCATCGGTTCGCCCACGACGCAGAAGGGCATCAACACTGACAAGGGCGAAATCCAGGAGTTTCACCTCGAGCCGGCGACGCAGGAAGAAATCGACAACACCGTTGCCGTCATGGGCGGCGAGGACTGGCAGTTCTGGATCGAGGCCCTCGACGAGGCCGGCGTTCTCGCTGACGGCGCCAAAACCACCGCCTTTACCTATATCGGTGAGAAGCTGACCTGGGACATCTACTGGCATGGCACCATCGGCGCCGCCAAGAAGGACCTCGATCACCGCGTGAAGACGATCCGCGAACGCCTGGCCGGCCGCGGCGGCGATGCCCGCGTCTCCGTGCTCAAGGCCGTCGTCACCCAGGCGAGCGCGGCGATCCCCGCCATGCCGATCTATCTCGCGATCCTGTTCAAGGTCATGAAAGAGCAGGGCAGCCACGAGGGCTGCATCGAGCAGATCGAGGGGCTGTTCCGCGATTCGCTGTACGCCGCGGCGGCGCAGCACGACGACGAAGGCCGCCTGCGCGCCGACGGCAAGGAGCTGGCCCCGGCCGTGCAGGACGCCGTCGGCGAGCTGTGGTCGCAGATCAACACCGATAATCTCGATCAGCTGTCGGACTTCGCCGGCTATCGCCACGAATTCCTTCAGCTCTTCGGTTTCGAGGTGGACGGGGTCGACTACGACGCCGACGTCGACCCGGCCGTGCCCATCGCCCAGCTGGTCTGACATGCTCGAAGCCGGTACTGCCTTCCGCCTCAGTTCCCGGGTCCGTCGCCTGGTGGCTCCGAACCCGGGCGCCATGACCGGCCCGGGCACCAACACCTATCTGATCGGCGACAACGAGGTCACGGTTCTCGACCCTGGCCCCGCAATTCCGGAGCACGTCGACGCCATTCTCGAAGCCGGGGCCGGACGCATCCGCCGCATCCTGTGCACGCACACGCATCCCGATCATTCGCCGGCCTGGCAGGCCGTGGCCGACGCCACCGGCGCCGAGGTGATCGGACCGCAGCCTGGCGGCGATGATCACCAGGACGAGACTTTCACCCCCGATGTGATTCCCGCCGACGACGCGGTTTTCGCCTTCGGCGACAACACGCTGCGCGCGCTGCACACGCCCGGGCACGTCGGCAACCACTTCTGCTACCTGCTCGAAGAAGAGGGCATGCTCTTCGCCGGCGACCACATCATGAACGGCTCGACGGTCGTTATCATTCCGCCGGGTGGCGACATGCAGGCCTACATCGCCTCGCTCGAGCGTTTGCTCGACTATCCGATCAAGGCGATTGCGCCGGGCCATGGCGAGCTCATCGATGACTGTCATGCTGAGGTGCAGCGCCTGGTCGAACACCGGCTCGGCCGCGAAATGAAAGTGGTCGCCGGCCTGGCGAATTCGGGCGGTGGCACGCTCGATGAACTCGTGGTCCGCGTCTACGACGATGTCGATCCCTCGCTGCATCCCTGGGCAAAGCTCTCCCTCGAGGCACATCTGATCAAGCTCGAGCGCGAGGGTCAGGCGCAGCGCGACGACGCGCGCTGGGTGCCAGGCAACTGAAGCCAGGTAACGATTACGAACGGCTAGAACAAACGACTAAAACAAACGACAAAACAAACGTCTAAAACAAACGACAAAACAAACGACCCAGAGCACTCACCAGGCAACCGATAAGAAAGGAGTTTTCCATGAACGGACTGATGATGGATGTGTCGCTGACGATCACGTCGATCATGCAGCACGCCGAGCACGTTCACGGCGACCAGCAGATCGTGTCGGTCACGCGAGACAACCCGCGTCACCGCTACACCTACAAGGAGGCCTTCAAGCGCACGCGTCAGCTCGCCAACGCCATCGCGGGCTGGAGGCTCGAGCGCGGCGCGCGTATCGCCACGCTGGCGTGGAACGACTACCGCCACTTCGAGACCTACTACGCGTCGGCCTGCAGCGGCTACGTCTGCCACACGATCAACCCGCGCCTCTTCCCCGAACAGATCATCTACATCATCAACCACGCCGAGGACCAGGTCGTCTTCGTCGATCCCGACTTCATGCCGCTGGTGGAAGGGATTGCCGAGCACTGCCCGGGCGTGCGCGAGTGGGTGGTGCTGACCAACGAGGAGCACATGCCCCAGAGCAAGCTGCAGAACCTGGTCTGCTACGAGCGCCTCGTACACAGTCACTCGGACCAGTTCGACTGGCCCGACGTGGATGAGCGCGAGGCCTGCGCGTTGTGCTACACGTCGGGTACCACGGGCAACCCCAAGGGTGTCCTGTACTCGCACCGCTCCACGATGCTGCATGCCTACGCCTCGATCATGCCCGATGCCATGGGCCTGTCCGGCCGCGATGCGGTGCTGCCGATCGTTCCCATGTTCCACGTCAACGCCTGGGGTACGCCGTATGCCTGTCCCATGGTCGGCGCCAAGATCGTGTTCCCCGGCAACAAGATGGGCGACGGCGAGACGCTGGCAGCGCTGATCAACGAGGAGGGCGTCACCATGTCTGCCGGTGTGCCCACGGTGTGGCTGGGGCTGCTGGCCTACCTCAAGAATTCGGGCAAGACCGTGGAATCGCTGACGCGGGTGATCGTTGGCGGTGCAGCCTGCCCGCTGTCGGTGATGGAGGACTTCGATCGCTATGGCGTCGAGACGCGCGTCGGCTGGGGCATGACGGAGATGAGCCCGCTCGGTTCCGTGAACGAATCCACCGCGGCGCGCGATCAATACAGCGAGGCGGCGTTCGCGAAGCTGCGTCTCAAGGCCGGGCGTCCGATCTTCGGCGTCGAGATGAAGATCGTCGACGACGACGGCAAGGAACTGCCCTGGGATGGCGAAGCCTTCGGCAGCCTCAAGGTGCGCGGGCCGTGGATCTGCTCGGACTACTACAAGCTCGAGGGCGCATCGAGCGCCCACGCCGAGGAGGGCTGGTTCGAAACCGGCGACGTGGCCACCATCGACCCCGAGGGCTACATGGCGATCACCGACCGCACCAAGGACGTGATCAAGTCCGGCGGCGAGTGGATCTCCTCCATCGATGTCGAGAACGTCGCTATGGACCACCCTAAAGTCGCCGAAGCCGCGGTGATCGGCCGCTTCCACCCGAAGTGGTCCGAGCGCCCGCTGCTGATCGTCGTCCGTGGTCCCGAGGGGCAGGACCTCACGGCCGAGGAAATGCTCGACTGGTTCGACGGCAAGATCGCCAAGTGGTGGAAGCCCGATGCCGTGGAGTTCGTCGACGAGTTGCCCCACGGCGCGACGGGCAAGATCCACAAGGTCGGTCTGCGCGAGCAGTTCAAGGACTACGCCTTTCCCGAATAGGGCCTTCCCGAGGGCGTAAGGGCGGGCCTCGCGGCTCGCCCACCACACCGGTCCCCAGGGGTCGGCGTGGTAGACTGTGGTGAATTTACCGGAGGCTGAGCCGTCTACCTACGGGCGGTTCTGGCCCCGTACCGATTCACCGCAGCAGGCAGGCGACATGCAGAAACTCGGAGAAATCCTGCTGGCCCAGGGCAAGGTGTCGGCGCGCGACGTCGAGCGCACGCTCCTGGCGCAGGCAGAGATGGGCGACCTCTTCGGCCGCGTCCTCGTCAAACTGGGCCTGGTCTCCGAGGGCGATGTCGCCGCCGCCCTGAGCCAGCAGCTCGACATTCCTCTGCTCGCTGCCACGGACTACCCCGAGGAGCCGGTGCTGCCCGAGGGCCTCGCGCAGGAGTTCCTGTTCAGCAACAGCGTGGTGCCCATCGCGATCGACGATCACAGCGCTACTTTCGCGGCTTCCGTTCCGCAGGACCCCTTCCTGAACAAGGCGCTGGGCATGGCCCTCGACCAGCCCGTGCGCCTGCTGCTCGGCACCGACAGCGACATCGCGCGCGTGCTCGAGCTGATGCTCAGCGCCGGCGAGGGAGGCGAGGACGAAGAATCATCCTTCGATCAGTTCGCGGGCCAGAGCGACGACGAGTTCATCGAACACCTGCGCGACCTCGCCAGCGAGGCGCCGGTCATCCGCATGGTCAACCAGCTCATCCACCGAGCCCTCGACCTGTCGGCGTCCGATATTCACATCGAGCCCTTCGAGGACGGCCTGCACCTGCGCTACCGCGTCGACGGCGTGCTCCAGGACATGCCCGATCCGCCGCCGGCGAGCCTCGCCCCGGCGATCGCCTCGCGCATCAAGCTGCTGTCGCACATGAATATCGCCGAGCGCCGCCTGCCGCAGGACGGACGCATCATGACCCGCGTCAAGGGTCACGAGCTTGATCTGCGCGTGTCCACGATTCCCACGGTGCACGGCGAGAGCATCGTGATGCGCGTGCTCGACCGCGAGAGTATCCGCCTCAGCCTGCCGGCCATGGGTTTTTCCGAGGACACGCTGCGCCGCTACCTGGAGCTGCTGGCGCGGCCGCACGGCGTGTTGCTGGTCACCGGCCCCACGGGATCGGGGAAGACCACCACGCTGTATGCGTCGCTGGCATCGATGGATGCTCACGACCGCAAGATCATCACCGTCGAGGATCCCGTCGAGTACCAGCTGCCCGGAGTCAACCAGATCCAGGTGCAGGCGCAGATCGAGCTGACCTTTGCCCGGGCGCTGCGCGCGATCCTGCGCCAGGACCCCGACATCATCATGATCGGCGAGATGCGCGACACGGAAACGGCGCAGATCGGCGTGCAGTCGGCGCTGACCGGTCACCTCGTGCTGTCCACGCTGCACACCAACACCGCCGCCGGCGCGATCACGCGCCTCGAGGACATGGGTATCGAGCGCTATCTCGTGACCTCGTCGGTGAATGGCGTGCTCGCGCAGCGTCTGCTGCGTACGCTGTGCAGCGAGTGCAAACGCCCCGTTGAACTGTCCGACACGGCGATCGCCCAGTACGGTCTCAAGCGCTTTCTGCCTGCGGGGGAGCGTCGCGTGTACGAGGCCGTCGGCTGCAGTCACTGCCTCGGCACGGGCTACGCCGGGCGCACGGCGATCCACGAGCTGTTCCTCCTCGATGAGAGCATCCGGCGCACGATCCAGAGTGGGGCGGACGCCGGCGAGCTGCACGCTGCGGCGCGTCGCCAGGGCATGATCACGCTCTACGAGGACGGTCTGCGCAAGGTCGTGGCCGGCGCGAGTTCCCTCGAGGAGGTCCTGCGCGTGACCCAGGACCAGAGCGAGGATGACGCCGCGCCGATGGAGTCCGCCGCCGTGAGCCGTCTGCAGTCGCTGCCGGCCTGATTCCATGGCGGTTTTTCATTATCGCGCGGTAGGCCGTGACGGCCGCACCGTGGACGGCAGTCTCGAGGCGGCGGGCCCCGAGCTCGCCTCGCGTCAGCTGCGCGCACGCGGCCTCACGCTGCTCTCGCTTGGCCTCGAGAGTGAGGCGGGCGCCGGGCCCAAGGCTGCGCGCCCGCCCTCGCGTCAGGACGTGCTGTCGATGACCTCGGAGCTGGCTGTGCTGCTGCGCGCCGGCCTGCCCCTGGACCGTTCGCTGAAAGTCCTGATCGATATGTCCGCCGTGCCGTCCATGGCGGCGATGCTCGGTGATGTGCTCAAGGCCGTGAAAGCTGGCAAGCCGCTGTCCGTCGCCCTCGAGCCCTATAGCGACCTGCTTGGGCGCTTCTACCTCAGCATGCTCAAGAGCGGCGAGGCCAGTGGCGAGATGTCCGCCGTACTCGACCGGCTGGTGGAGCACCTCGAGGAGTCCAAGGCCAATCGCGACAGCGTCATCTCGGCGCTGATCTATCCGGCGATCCTGCTGGTGGTTGCGGTGCTGTCCGTCATCGTGATGCTCGGCTTCGTGGTACCGCAGTTCGAGTCGCTGTTCACGGACATGGGCGAAGCGCTGCCCGTGCTGACGCAGCTGGTTATCGGCGCCGCCGACTTCATCAAGCAGTGGTTCTGGTTGCTCGGTTTGATCGGCGTCGCCGGCTGGTTTTCGCTCACGCGCTGGCTGCGCAGTCCCGCCGGCCGGCTGCGCTGGCACAAGCGCCTGCTGTCGCTGCCGCTGGCCGGCACTATCGTCTTCGAGTTTGAAATGGCGCGCTTCGCGCGCACGCTCGGCACGCTGCTCGGCAACGGCGTGCCGCTGCTGCGCGCGATCGATATCGCCATCGAGACCGTGGGCAACGTGGTGCTGCGCGATGCGCTGCGCGCGCTGCTGCCGGCGGTGAAATCCGGCCAGCGTATGTCCACGGCGCTCGCCGATACGAAAAAGTTCACGCCGATGGTGATCCAGATGACCCGCGTCGGCGAGGAGTCCGGCTCCCTCGACACGATGATGCTCGAGCTCGCCAAGGTGTTCGATGATCACGTGCAGGCTGGCGTCAAGCGCAGCCTGACGCTGCTCGAGCCGCTCCTGATCCTTACAATGGGCGCGATCATCGCGGTGATCATCATCGCCATCCTGATGGGTATCCTGTCGGTGAACGATCTGGCGATCTGAGGATCTACTCAGCGGGTATTCGCAGCAGCAATCGTGCTGTCGCTGTCCTCGCAGCGCCAGCGTAATCAGCAGTAGCAAGGGCTCTATTCATGAAGGCAATCACTCGACACCGCTCCGCCGCCGGCTTCACGCTGATGGAACTGCTCGTGGTGCTGGCCATCCTCGGTCTGCTCATGAGCCTGGTCGGTCCGCAGGTGCTCAACCAGCTTGGCGGCGCCAAGACCAAGACCGCGCTTATCCAGATTCGCGACCTCGAGCAGGCGCTCGAGATGTACAAGCTCGACGTGGGTCGCTATCCGACTACGGCGCAGGGTCTGGCGGCGCTGGTCAACAAGCCCGGCGGTGCGGCCGGCTGGAACGGTCCCTACCTGAAGGGCAAGGTGCCCCAGGACCCGTGGAACCAGGACTACCACTACAAGTTCCCCGGTGACCGCGGCGAGATCGACATCTTCACTCTCGGGCAGAACAACGCCCCCGGCGGCGACGGCGAGGATGCGGACGTCGGCAACTGGCAGTGAACGGCGCTCCGCTGCGCCGGCGACAGCAGCGCGATGGATCGTGAGCGCCAGCACGGCTTCAGCCTGATCGAACTCATGGCCGTGATCGCGGTCGTGGGCCTGATCGTGGCCGTGGCGGCGCCGGCCTCGATGCAGTTCTATCGCAATACGCAGGAGCGCCAGGCCATTCGCGAGACCATGCAGGTGCTGGCCTCGGCGCGCGAGCGCGCCATGCTGCGCGCGCAGAGCGTGGACGTTGAGATCAACCCGGGGCGGCGCTTTATCAGCACCGAGGGCAAACGCTACGAATTCCCCGCAGGGGTCACCGTGACCGGTCGCGGCAGCCGCGAGCTCAATCGCGACCAGGCTGCCGTGATCCGCTTCTATCCCGACGGCAGTTCGAGCGGCGGAGGCATCGACATCCGCCGTTCGGCCGGTGCCGTGACCGCCGTCGACGTCGACTGGCTGCTCGGGCGGATCACGCAGTCCCGTCTCGCGGAATCCCCCTGATGCGCCGCCGGGGCCCAGCGCGCGGCTTTTCCCTGCTCGAGCTGCTCGTTGCCATCGCGATCCTCGGGCTCTCGCTCGGCGCGCTGCTGCGCTCGGCCACGACGGCGACGCGCAACGTTGCCATCGATGAGCGCTACCTGTACGCGGTGGAGCTGTCGAAATCGCTGCTCGCCCAGTACAGCGAGGTGCCCGCCGCGGGCTTTGCGAGCAGCGGCGAAACCAGCGGCGGTTTCGCCTGGAGCGTGCGTGCGCGACCGGTACCTCGCCCCCGCGATTCGCGCACGGGCGAGGGTCGCCTGCAGGACATGCGCGTGCAGGTGAGCTGGCAGGACGGGCTGCGCGAGCGCAGCGTGCGGCTGGACTCGGTGGTGGCCGGACGCGAAGCGGAGCGGCGCCGATGACCGCGCTGCAAACGGGTCGATGGCAGCAGGGCGGGTTCACGCTGATCGAGGTCGTGGTCTCGATCACCGTGCTCAGCCTGGTGATGCTTCTCACCGTATCCGGGCTGCGCACGCTGGCCACGACGCAGGTGCGACTGGAAGAGAAGGCCGAGCGCAACGAGGAGATCCGCATCGTCAGCCGCTTTCTGCGCGACATGATGGGTTCGAGCGTGGCACCGGGTCCGCTGTCGCGCCTGTCCCTTGGCGGTGGCCCCAGCGGAGCTGGCTTCTTCGAGGCGGGTGCCAACCGGATCGGCTGGAAGGCGGCCGTACCCATGGGCGAGAACGCGGGCGGGCGCTTTTACCTGCGCCTCGCGCGCGAGCAGGGCGACCTGGTGATGCGCTGGATGCCCGATGACGGCCGCGATAATCGCGTTCGCTGGAATAAGGCAACCCCGAAAACGTTGGTGGATGACATCAACAGCCTTGAGACCGCCTATCGCGCCGAGGCGGCCGAGCCCTGGCTGTCCGAGTGGCCCGAGGGCAACGTACCGCGCTGGGTGCGCATCCGCGTGCAGAAGGACGAGCGCTACTGGCCCGATATCGTGATCGACCTGGCGCGCTGATGCGGTTTTCGGGGCACAGTGCGACCTGCGGCGCAGGCAGTCCCCAGCGCGGTATCGCCATGGTGACCGTGCTGTGGTTCGTGGCCGCCATGGCGCTGCTGGTTGCGGGAATTTCGGGGAGCGCGCGAACCGACGTGCGCATGGCACAATTCCACCTGCAGGAGGCACAGGGTACGGCGGCGGCCGACGGTGCCATCAAGTTGTTCCTCGCCGACCTCGTCGACGGGCGTTTTGCTGCCGACCGGCCGGTGCTGGCCTGGGATCGCTACCGTCTCGGCGAAATGGAGGTGGTCGTGGTGGCGGTGCCGACGGCGGAGCTGGTGAACGTGAACGGTGCGCCGCCGCAGCAGCTGCGTGGGGCGCTCGAGGCCGCTGGGTTGGGTGATCGCTCGGGCGCGCTGACGCGCGCCATCGTGGCCATGCGCGAGGCGCCCCGAAACCAGGTCGCGGCGAGATTGCGCAGCGACGGCGCCTTCCCGGTGCTCGAAGCCTTGCTGCAGGTGCCAGGCCTGGGGCGCGCCGAGTGGGACGCCCTGCGCGATTACGTCACGGCGAACAGCTTCGGTGCTGCCGGCGCGGGGCGAAGCGAACGCGACTCGGCGCGCAGCCTGAATGTCCTGCGCGGGCTGACGCCGGCACAGCGCGCATCGCGGCCCTCACTAGCGCCGGGCGCGGTGAACGTCGGTGGCGGCGAGGGCGCACAGTGGAACAATGGCGGTCGCCTGCGCGTGGATGCCATGTTCCGTCACGGCGGCCACACCTGGCTGCGGCGGCAGTGGGTGCGCGTCGGCCTGGCCGGCTCCACGGCACTGCCCTGGAGCACGGAACGCATAGAGACCACGCGAGTGGTGAACCCCTGAGCATGGCGGGGCGGCCCCGATGGGAACGCGGATGAACTGCAGAATGGAACGCAGAGTGGAACAAGGGTGAGCAGCGGCACGACCGACAACAGCCAGTGGATGATCCTGGGCTACGACCCACGCCAGTTCCTTGCGCAGTGGAGAGAGGCCTGGTCGACGCTGCTTTTTGATCGCGCATCGCCGCTGCGCCTGCACCTCGATGAGCCCGTGCGCCTGCGCACGGGCAGCGACGGGGACAGCGTGCTGGTCCGCGGTGACGAGGTGATCGACGCGCCAGCGGAAAGCGCGCGCTTTGATGCGCTGCTTGCGCCGGACGATAGGGTGCTGACACAGACGCTGCGTCTGCCGCGCAGCGTGGACGCGGCGATCGACAGCGTGGTCGAGTTCGAGCTCGCCGCGCGCAATCCCTTTCCCGCTGACGATGCGGTCACCGGCTGGCGTGAGACGCAGCGCGATGAGAAGCAGATCGAGATTGCCCTTGCCATCGCTTCGCGCGCCTCGCTCGCGTCCTGGGCTGCGGCGCAGGACCTCAACCTCGGCGATCGCGAGCTCTGGGCCCGTGTCGGTGAGCGCTACGTGGCGCTGCGTGTCTCCGAGCAAACCGCGCACGCCGATGCCTACCGTGGCACCCTGCGCCGCGTGGCCCTAAAGTCGCTGGCGGTCCTGCTGTTGCTGCCGCTGTGCGCGCTGCTCTACCTGGCCTGGCGTCACAACGAGGCCGAGGCGCTGCGTCAGGCCCTCGCGGACGTGGAAGCGCGGGCACAGCGCGCGATGGAACTGCGCAGCGAACTCACGGCGGCGAACGATACGATCCGCGCGGCGGCCGAGCTCTTCGAGGAGCATCGCAATCCGCACAGCGAGCTTGCGCGCCTCACGCGGAGCCTCGAGGACTCGGCTTTCCTCACGCACTTTTCCATGCGCGGCGACGAGGTGCGCGTGCGTGGCCAGTCCCGCGACGCTGCCAGGGTCATGCAGACGCTCGCCGAGCATCCGGCTTACGCCTCTGTGTCTGCACCGCAGGCGATTACCGCTGTGGGGCGCACGGACCTCGAGCAGTTCTACCTCGACATGCAGCTGCGTTCGCGCGAGGTGCTGGCGCAGGAAGCCGATACGCAGGACCCGACTTCGCAGGAAGCACCGTTGCAGAACGTTACGAGGGAGCCGGGGGAGTGAACTGGCTGCTCCAGCGTCGCCGCACCCTGGCTTACGTGGGTGGCACGATCGCGATCGCCGTGATCCTGCTTGCCTACCTACTCCTGCGCCTGCTGGTCGCCGCGAGCTTCTACAGCGCTGAGGCCGATCGTCTGCGTCCGCGTATCGCCCGCCTGTCGGGCCTCGAGACGATCGAGGCGCGCGTGGAAGAGCAGCTCCAGGCCGCCAACCGCGAGTTGCGCGCGCTGGTGTATCCCGCCGACGAGGACTCTTCGGCGCTCGCCGCGTCGCTGCAGGCCGAGATCCGGCGCATCTTCGACGAGGCGGGCATGGATGTGACCAACAGCCAGGTGCTGCCGGCGCGCGGCGACGAGGGCGAGCCCTTTCAGCACATCTCCCTGAAGGTCACGCTGAGCGGCGGTATCGATCAGCTCGACGCCAGCCTGCGCGGTCTCGCCGCGCTGCGCCCGCGGCTGCTGATCGAATCGATGGACGTGTTCCCCGCGCGCGGACGCAACGGCGAACAGGGCCAGAATCTGAGCGCCGTGATCCAGCTCGCCGCGCTGAAGGTGCAGGTCTGATGCCCGCTTCGCTGATCGGCCGCTATCGCGAGGTGCCCGAACACCTGCGCCTCGAGCGCCGCGTGGAGCTGGTCGGCCTGGGCTTGGTCGCGCTTTTGCTTCTGCTGTTGCTGCTCGTGCTGCTGTCTTTGCTGCGCAGCTCCAGCGTCGAGCGCCTTGCGCCTTCCGCCGATTCGATCGCCGTTGCCGATGTCTACAGCGAAGAGAGCGTCAGCTCCGTCGAGAGCCTCGAGATCCGCGCGCGCCCGCTGTTCTGGGCCTCGCGCCGGCCGGAGATCACCATGGTCATCGATCCCGCGGCCGTCGCGGCCGAAGAAGCAGCGTCCGCCGCTGCACAGGACCTCAAGCCGCTCAAGTTTCAGGTCAGTGGTATTTTTGCCGCGGGTACCGATGACGCTGGCTTTATCGCCGCGATGAAAGAAGAAGTGCGTCGTGTGTATCTCGGCGACACCATCGAAGGCTGGACCGTATCGCGCATAGGCCCGACCGAGGTCGAGCTCTTCGGTGCCGGTACTCGACGCACGGTGACGATGGAGCGCCGTCCGATTTCAGCGGCGGCCGGCGTCACCGCAGCGCCGGCTCAGGACGATGGCTCCGATCAGGCCGAGCGCCCCGCCGTCGATCTCAGCCGTCTGTCTTTGGGCGGTCGCCGCCCACCCCCAACCCGTCCGCAGCGAGCCCCCCGACAGGGGCGACAAGGCCAGCCATGAGTCACCCCCTTCTTCCACGCCCGCTCCACCGCGCCACGGTCGCGGCGACATTGGCCCTGGCGCTGTCGTCCTGCGCCGACGTGGCGCAGATCGCCCGATCGGAGACGGTGCTGATTGGCCAGCGCGGCGACGTCGGGCAGACGACAGAGCCCGCCGCGGCGAGCGCCGAGGACAGCACTGCGCCAGCCGGGGAGGAGGCGCTGGCGACCTCCGTCGAAGAAATGGAGGCCCGGCGCAACGAAGGGCGCGCGCAGGAAGTGATCTATCGCGGCACCGATCGCCAGGTCGCGCTGCCGCAGCCGCAGGAGCCGCTGCGCTTTGTCGGTGAGGACGTGAGCCTCAACTTCGAGCAGGCACCCCTCGACGAAGTCACCCACGCCATCCTCAGCGACACGCTGGGCGTGGACTACATCATCGATCGGCCGCTGCAGGGCAAGGTGACGCTGCGCACGCGCACGCCGATCCCGCGCGACGAGCTGCTGGTGGTGCTCGAGTCGCTGCTCAAGGCGCACAACGCGCTGCTGATTCGTGGACGCGACGGGCGCTATCTCGTCTCCGGCTCGCCCGACGCGGCGACGCTGCGCCCGCGCCTGGCCAGCTCCGAGGACGAAGTCGCCGGCTACTCAACGATGGTGGTGCCGCTGCAATACATCAGCGCCAGCGCCATGGCTGAGATTCTCACGCCGCTGGCCGACAAGAAGGCCTTTGTACGCATCGACAACTCGCGCAATCTGCTCATGCTCGCGGGCACGCGCGCTCAGCTCACGGGCTGGCTCGAGATTGTGAACACCTTTGATGTTGACCTGCTCGCAGGTATGTCCGTGGGGGTCTTTCCGCTCGAGAACAGCGACGTGGAAGAGGCCGTCGCCACGATCACCGGCCTGCTCGAAGCCGCCGGCGGCGAAGCTGGCGACCTGACCGGCATCGTGCGCGTGCTGCCGATGACCCGCCTCAACAGCGTGCTGGTGGTAACGCCGCGCGCAAGCTACCTCGACCGCGTGGGGACCTGGATCGAACGCCTCGATGTCGACCCCGACGCGCGCTTCGCCAAGCGCCTGTTCGTGTATCCCGTGCAGAACACCACGGCGACGCGCCTCGCCCAGCTCCTCAACAGCATTTATTCCGGTGGGGGTGGCGGTGGAGGTGGCGGCGGTGCAGGCGGTGGTCTCGGCGGCTCCGATATCGGTGGCGGCGTGGCGCCGGGCATGAGTCCCGAGTCTATTGGTGGCGGAGGCGGCGGTCCGGGTGCCGGTGGCGCCGGCGGCGGCTCGCGGTCGGCAAACTTCGGCCAGGGTGCGCGGGCCGCGGCCGCGGCGATGACCTCCGTAACCATGGGTAGCGGGGGCGGCGGCGAGGACGAGAACAACGCCCTCGAGGACGTGCGCGTGGTCGCAGACGAAGAGAACAACGCGCTGATGATCTACGCCAACGGCAAGCAGTACGACATCATCGAGGAGGCGCTTCAGCAGCTCGACGTAGTGGCCACGCAGGTGATCATCGAGGCGAGCATCATGGAGGTGCAGCTGACCGATGAGCTTCGCTACGGTCTGGAATGGACCTTCCGTAACAACGGGCTGGGCAGCGGCAACCGCTACAACGGTGCGGGTCAGCTGGCGGCGGGCGCGGTGCCTTCGGCCCTGGCCGGCTTCTCCTACTCGGTGACCAACGCTGCCGGCGATATCCGTGCCGTGCTGAACGCGCTCAGCGAGGAGTCGTTGATCAACGTGATCTCGACGCCGTCGGTGATGGTCCTCGACAACCACACAGCCTTTATTGCCGTGGGTGACCAGGTGCCCGTGCTTCAGGGCCAGACCATCACCAACGGCGGCAACTCGGTGCAGAACATCACCTACCGCGACACCGGCGTACAGCTGTCCGTGCGTCCGTCCGTGAACGCAGGGGGGCTCGTGACCATGGACATTGAACAGTCCGTGATCGATGTGGGCGCGATCGACTCCGCCACGGGCCAGCGCGCCTTCCTCGACCGCACTATCAACAGCCGCGTGGCCGTGCGCTCGAGCGAGTCGGTGGTTCTCGGTGGCCTGATCCGTGAGAATTCGAGCGTCGGCGACTCCGGTGTTCCCGTGCTGCACAAGATCCCCGTGGTCGGCTCGCTCTTCGGCGCGACTTCGACCGACTCGCGGCGCACGGAGCTGATCGTGATCATCACCCCGCGGGCGCTCTACAACGAAGACCAGCTACGTGACGTGTCCGACGAGCTGCGCGAACAGGTGCGTTTCCTCGAACTGGTCGAAAATCCCCCGCGCTCGGGCCGGATGATGCAGAAATAGGCGCAAAAACTTTGGTACTTCTAACGCCTTTTTATTTGCCGAAAGCGTGAATAAACTCGCGCCTCGCCCGTCGGTGGGGCGGCTAAGTCGCTGAATTTAGGTGGAAATGGGCGCTACTCGAGGCCGATAACATGCGGCCCGAAGCAAGGTCATGCCACTTCACGAAGCGCGGTCGGGGCCGGCAACGGGCGCTGCTTTGCCGGCTCGATCAGCCGAGAAGGCGGCGATAGCTGGCCACTGACGAGCGTGCCGAGAACGCGCGTACCGGCGCCCCTGACCATCCCGGAAATTCGAAATTATTTAAAGAAAACAGGAGCTTGAGTTTGACTTCAGCACAGTTCATGGCGTCGCGCCACAGCCTGCGCACCCTGGCCGCGCTCGCGATCAGTGCACTTATTGCGGTCGGCTGCGCCACCACCGACCAGCTCTCGGAGGCCGACGAGGCCCGCCTGCTCGAGCGCGTCGAGGCGCGCTGGGCGGCGATGGAGGAGCGAGACTGGGCGTCCGTTTGGGCGCTCTACAGCCCCGCCTACCGTGCCGCGTTTCCCGAGCACATCCACCGCCAGCAGTACTTCAGCACGATGCGCTGGGAGTTGACAGGCACGAAACTGCTTAACTATGATTCCCGCGCAGCTGTGGCCAGTGTATCGGTTCGGATCATGAACGAGCCACTGAAGCCAACTTCAGCTGCTTCTGCTGCGTTGGGGGCTGTACCAATCGACCGCGTTGAACGTTGGGTGTTTCGCGAGGGCGACTGGTGGTTTTCAGTCAGCAAATAAGTGGGAGCAGTAGTTGTGGGTCATCACCTGCACTAGCTGCAGTTAGCATAGAAAAAGCTAGCTATGTTTAGACCATTGGAAGTGTTTCAACTAGGAGTCTCCAAATATGAAGCCTATGATTAAGCCCCTGGGCATCGCCGTTGCATCGGCTGCCGCAGCTTATTCTGCTGTATCTGTCGCCCAAATGCCCACCGTGGCCAACAACGCTCTCGGCGATCTCGCTCTCGTTCCCTATTACACTGTCGAGGGCAGCTGGGTAACGGGTGTGCATGTCGTCAACACCAGCGCGCAAACGCAAGTCGTCAAGTTCCGTCTGCGTCGCGCTGCCGATTCACTTGACGCTCTCGACTTCAACATCATCATGTCTCCGAAAGACGTCTGGACCGGTCTCATCAGCGATGACGCCAACGGCCAGATTTCGTTCAAGAACTTCGGTGATACCACTTGTTCTGCGCCGCAGGTGACTGACGGCACGTTCCTCATGCCGCCCATCTACTCAGAGGGTGCAGAGACGGGGTACGTCGAAGTTATCGGCATGGGCACGCCCCTCAGTGCTGTCCAGGGAACCGTGACGACGATGGGTGAGTCCACTCCTTTCGCGCGTGGTGCAAAGCATGTCAGCGGTACGCCGCGTGACTGTGCTGCGGTCGCTTCTAACTTCCTGATTTCGTCAGGTGTTGGTGCTCCGGGCAACGTTGACTTTGACACCGCTCGTCAGGCCGCGTCCACTGTCATTACCTCTAGCTCGGACAATCTGTCTTCCGCATCGGAAACGACTTTCGGTGACACGGGTAACGTGCTGAAGGTGTCGTATTTCATCCGCGATACCGAGACTGGTGTCGAGTTCGGTGACAATGCCGTCCACATTGCCGACTTCCTCCAGGAACCTGCCATGACCAACCAGGTATCCGGTATCCTGTCGGGCGATCTCGACGGGTTCGACTTTCCTGACCTCAACGGCGGCGCGCTCAGCGGAGCTCAGCGTGATCGATTCAACATGATCCGTGCCAACACTGCACTGGGTGTGTCAAGCCTGCTGAACGAGTGGTCAACGAACCCGGAGAACGGCGCGGTTGTCAACTGGGTCGTCACGCTGCCGGGCCAGTACACCATGCTGAACCTGCCCGCCTACGTACAGGCTCTGGACAATGACGTTGCGTGCTCCGCTGGTGCCGTCGCTGATCTGGGCGCTCCGATCGGCGCCGAAAGCCCGCTGTCCGGTTCCGTTGGTCGCTGCGACTTCCGCGACATCCCCGTACGTTTGAGTGCAACCGCTTACAACCGCGAGGAG
>JAZBOX010000055.1:0-28185 GCA_036351355.1 Halieaceae bacterium | reverse complement strand
CTGCAGATTCTCGAGACCAACGAGCCGCGAATCAGCGCCGCCGTCGGTATCCTGACGTTGATGGCCATGCTCTGGGGCGCAACGCAGCTCGCGCTCATGCCGCTGCTGGCAGCGCTGCGCGCCGCGCCCGAGGCCGCCGACCCGTCGTCGCGGTCGACGAACTTCCGCCTGTGGGCATCGCTCCTCGATCGTGGAGTCAGCCACGAAGCCGATCTCGCTCAGCAGGTGATGGTGCGGACCTTCAATGCCTGCGCGCTGCTGATTGTCGTCATTGCCCTCTGCGGGCTGGTCGCGACGCTGCGCTCACCGGGCGTCCTTCCGCTCACGGTGCTCAATTTCACCGTGTTCCTGCTCGCCGTCGTCGCCTACAACCTGCAGTCCGGCGGGCTCCTCCATCCGGCGCGCTGGCTGCTCGTGGGTACCGTCTGCCTGTGGTGGGGCGCGAGCATCCTGCTGATGGGCAAGGGCGTCGGTCTCGAATACTTCCTCGCCGGGATTGTGCTGATGCCGCTTTTGCTCTTCGATCGAGAGGAGCCGCGGGCACACCGCCTGGCGCTGCTCGCGCTGATTGCCACGCTTCCGCTCGCCCTGCTGGTCCTCGAACTTCTGGGGCGCGAGCCGGGGCCGTCCTACGCCGCGATTGCGCCGGCCTATTACTACTCGAATGCCGCCTTTCTGGCCGGCATCGTCGTCATGGCCCTGTACTACTACAACCGCGCGGCGGACGAGAGCTTCCGGCTTCTCGAGGACCAGAAGGCGCAGGCGGACGCCCTGATCAAGCGAGCGCTGCCTGCCTATATCGTCGACAAGGTCGGGTCCGACGCCCCGCTCGTAGCCGACTGGCACTCCGAGGCAACGGTGCTCGTGGCCACCGTGCATGGCTTCGAGGGGCTCTACCAGCGCGTCTCCGCCGTGCAGCTGGTGGAGATCCTGGGGCAGATATTCGGTGAATTCGACGAGCTGGCCGATCATCTCGGCGTCGAGAAGGTGAATACGCTTGGTACCAACTACATCGCGGCGACGGGTATCGACCCCGAACGCGAGGCCCAGCATCTGGCGATTGCCCGCCTTGCTCTGGGCATGAGCGAAATCGTCGAGCGCCTCAGCCGTGCCGTTGAGCACGAGTTCAGCCTGAGCGCGGGCCTGTCTACCGGTGACGTGGTAAGCGGCGTGATCGGCCGCTCGCGGCCGAGCTTTGACATCTGGGGCCGGACCGTGGAGGCGGCCAGCGCGATGTGCGAACGGCGGCGCGGGTCCTGCGTGGTGGTCAACGAGGCAGCGCACTGGCGCCTGCGCCGCCATTTCGACTTCGAAGCGCTGGAGGATGACAGCTCGCGCTATCGGCTCCTCGGCGAGCGACACCCCTGAGCTGGCGCTCATGCTCCGCCGAAGCTGCGGTGTTCGCGGTCTGCGCGACGCGGTACGCTACCCTGCGTCGCGTGCAGATTATTGATGGTCCATGGATCCCTCGCAGTTTTTCTGGCAGCTCGCACTCATCCTCATCGCCGCTCGCATCGGCTCCTCCGTGGCCCAGCGCTACGGCGCTCCGGGGGTCATCGGTGAGCTGACCGTCGGGGTGATCCTTGGTCCGAGCCTGTTCGGAATTCTCGAGGCTTCGGAGCCGATCCATCTCCTCGCCGAGATCGGCATCATTCTGCTGCTCTTCGAGGTCGGCCTCGATACGGACCTGGGGCGCCTTGCCAAATCCGGAGCCCGCTCGGCCGCCGTCGCCCTCGGCGGCTTCTTTCTGCCTTTCGCCCTCGGCTTCGCCACGGCCCGCTATCTCTTCGGCCAGGAGCTGCTGCTCTCGCTGTTCATCGGTGGAACGCTTACCGCGACCAGTATCGGCGTGACCGTGCGTATCCTGCGCGACGTTGGGAGACAGGACAGCCGCGAGGGGCAGATCGTGCTCGGCGCGGCGGTAATCGACGACGTGCTCGGCGTCCTGCTGCTGGCCTTCCTCTACCAGTTCTCCCAGACCGGTGATCTGAGTCTGGGCAGCGTGGGGCGGCTGACGCTGTACATCGGCCTGTTTTTTGTCTTCGCGCCGGTTCTTGCGAAGATCCTGTCTTTCGCCATTCGCCACCACGTCCTGCCGACCATGACCGACGGCGTGCTGCCGGTGCTGATCGTGTCCCTCGTGCTCATCTTCGCCTGGCTGGCCCACGCGGTCGGCGCCCCGGAGCTGCTCGGAGGCTTTGCCGCCGGCCTCGCCCTGTCGCGCCGCTTCTTCCTGCCCTTCGGGGCCGCCCTAGGTCGCGATCCGCATTTCGCCGAGCAGGTCGAGCGCGATATGCGCCCGGTGTTCTCGCTGTTCACGCCGATTTTCTTCGTCACCGTCGGGCTGTCGCTCGATCTGCGTGAAGTCGACTGGGCCTCGGCCTTCGTGTGGGTGTTTTCGCTCACCCTGGCCTTCGTGGCCATCGTCTCGAAAATCGCCGGAGGCTTCGTACTGCGCGGGGAGCACTGGCTGATGAAGACTGCCGTGGGGATGGCGATGGTCCCGCGGGGGGAGGTGGGCCTGATCTTCGCCGAGCTCGGGCGCTCCGCCGGGATCTTCGACGGCGCGACCTACGCTGCTATCGTGCTGGTAATTGCCTACACCACGCTGTTCTCGCCGTTCTGGATCAAGGTGTTCTACCGCATCTATGGCGATCGCCCGGAGTTGTCCTGAGCGTTCATTAGCGAGCCCGACGAATCCCCGGACTGTCCGCCATGCCCATCAGACGAGCGGCGAGAAACGCGACGATTTCGTCGTGCGCCATACCCTGTGTGTGACGAGCAAAATCCGAGGCTGCGGGCACGCGCTGTTCGAGGCTTCCTTTTTTCGTGTCGACGAAGAAGGGCTGTGCCCGACGTCGCCTTCGGAAGCGCGCCCTGAGCGGTTCCAGCTGTGCGTCGGGACCGCCCCAGGCGAGCCAGGTCCACGGCGTTGGTCGACGCTCCGCGGGGCAGATCGGTGGAGCCTCGACGGCGGCCAGCGCACGCTTCGCCCCGCGCAGGTCGCGGTTACACAGGTAGAAAAGGTTGAGTACCAGAACGTAGGAGCGCGCCGGCCAGACCAGCCCGGCTTCGATATGGCTCTTTCGAAGCACCGCCCGGACCGTGGGCAGAAAGCGGTCGCTGCCGAGCTCAATCGCCTGAAGCGCAGCGCGGCCCTTCCCCGGGCGTAGACCTTCCGCAGGCAGCGCCGACCCCGGATTCTTGCCGACAATACAGCCGACGGGTCGGTCGCCGCGCCGCGGACCATCGATAGCCTCGGCGTAGATCCGCGTATCGAAGCGCCACAGGCTTCCGTGGCGCTCCTCGAAACGGGCCCAGTAGATTCCCGATGAACTCAGCGCGGTGCCGCCGCAATATCCGCGCGGATGCTGCGCGCTGCCATCCAGTAGTGCAACGCCGACCACGCCATCACCGGCGGCAGAACGTAGAGCATGGCGTAGCGCAGGGACTCGCTACCGAGCGTCGGCGCGAGCAGGTCGCTCACGACGCCGACGGTCCAGGGTCCGGCGCCGAGACCGATGATGTTGAGGATCAGGAACAGGATCGCCGAGGCCGTGGCGCGCATACGCGGACCCACAATCGCGTGCGTGGTCGCGATCGTGTTGCCGAGATAGGTCTGGAACAGCAGGCCGGGAACGATCATCAGCATCAGCGCCGTGTAGGCACTGTCAACGAGATAAACCGAGGCCATGAAGGGCACGATAATAAACCCGGAGATGCAGGGTACCCAGGCATACCAGCGCTGGTCCTTCTGCGCGAGACGGTCCGCGATGAGCCCGCCGAAGAACACGCCGATGGCGCCGCACAGGCCGATGATCGCCGCCAGCCAGGTGCCGAGCTCGCCCGTCGGCATCTGATAGCTGCGGATCAGAAAGGAGGCCGACCAGTTCGCCACCGCGTAGCCGCAGAAGGCATTGAGTCCGCTGCCGAGAGCGATGTGCAGGAAGGTGCGACGGCTGCGCAGAACGCTGAGCACCTCGCCGAAGGATACGGGATCGCTGTTCGAGGGTTGCGCGCCATCGTGAAGGCCGCGCAGCGGCTCGCGCAGCGTGAAGCGCACCAGCAGCGCAAGAATCACTCCCGGAATGCCGACTACCAGGAAGGCCGTGCGCCAGCCGAAGAACTGGTTGAGCCAGCCGCCGGCAAGAAAGCCGAAGAGGATGCCGATGTTCACCCCCATCGAATAGAAACCCAGGGCCGTTGCCCGGCGCTTCGGCGGGAAGATATCCGAGATGATCGCGTGCGAGGGCGGACTGCCACCGGCCTCGCCGACACCGACGCCGATGCGCGCCAGCAGCAGCTGGGCATAGTTCTGTACGAAGCCGCTGACCGCGGTCATGCCGCTCCAGACAAACAGGGCAAGGGCAACGATATTGCGCCGGTTGCCGCGATCGGCCCAGCGCGCGATGGGAATGCCCGCCGTGACGTAGAAGATGGCGAAGGCGAAGCCCGTGAGCAGGCCGAGCTGGCTGTCTGACAGCGCCAGCTCCGCCTTGATGGACTCCTGCAGAATTGCCAACAGCTGCCTGTCGACAAAGTTGAAGGTGTACACCAGCGTGAGCAATACGAGCGCGTACCAGCAGGTTGCGCTGCCGCTGTAGGGGTTGGCCGATCCGTCGCCGGCTGCTGCCGGCGCCGCGGCGCCGGCGTCCTGGGTGGATTCCTGCATGGGTGTGAGTCTCGCTGTCTTATCGTTATTGGGATACCACGGCTGCGGCCACGAGGCCTTTCGCCGGCCTCGCGCTGTCGCGTCTTTAAACGTGCTGCCCGACGCAGGCGCGACCGGGCAGCCGGCGATCAGTCGTACACCACGGCCTCGACGATGGCACGATAGTCGTCGATGCCGCGGCGGAAGGCGGCCTCGTTGATGCGCTCGTCGTTACCGTGGATACGTACGGCATCGACTTCGGGAACGATGACTGCATCGAAGCCATAGCTGGCGATGCCGGCATCGCGGGTGAAGTGACTGTCCGTGAAGCCCGTGGACACGGAGGGCATCACGCGCGACCCGGGATGGCGTTCGGCGGTGATGCGTTCGATCGCCGAATACAGCCGCGTGCCCGTTTCGGTAACGGCGGGTGAGAAGGCCATGATCACCTCGACTTCTACTCCGCTCGGCGCTACGAGCTCGCGGAACTCGGCGATGAAGTCTTCGACGGGCTTGTCGGGCAGGATCCGGCAGTCGACCTCGGCCCAGGCCTCGGGCGGCACGACGTTGATCTTGTTGGAGCCGGACATGCGCGTCATCGAACAGGTATCGCGGGTCAGCGCGTGCATGGGCGCCGAGTGGCGCTGCAGGCGCTCGAGGAAACCGGGCTCCTCGATGGCACTGGCGATATCGGCATAGGCCTCGGACCATTCGCCATCCGCGCTCGGCGCCAGTCCACGGAACATCGCATCGACGGGGCCGATGATGCGCGCCGGGAAGGGGTTCGTGCGCAGCAGCTCCATCGCCTGCACGATGCGCGTGACCGCCGAGCTCGCGTTCGGCATCGATCCGTGTCCCGGCGTGTCCACCGCGGTCATGCGCAGCCACACGGGGACCTTCTGCGTGACTTCAACGGAGAAAACCGTATCGCCGTTCGGCGAGATTTCGCCGCTGCCGCCCTCGTTCAGGAGCAGACCCGCGCCTTCGAAAATCTCCGGATGGTTCTCGAGCAGCCAGCCCGCGCCGAAGAGCCCGCCGGCCTCCTCGTCGGCGGTTGCGACGAAGACGACGTCGCGATTCAGCGGGCGACCACTGCGGTGCAGGCTGAGGAAGGTCGACAGCTGCGAGATGCCCGTACTTTTCATGTCCAGCGCCCCGCGACCCCAGATGTAGCCGTCACGACGGTCCCCGGAGAGCGGATCCGTGGTCCAGTACTTCATGTCTGCAGGCACCACGTCCGTGTGCTGCAGCAGGATCAGCGCGGGTTCATCGCCGCCTTCCAGGCGCGCCCAGATGTTGCCGCGCCCCGGTGCGCTTTCCGCCGCGGTCCACTCGATACCCTCCGCATCGAGAATGCGGCTGTAGAAATCGACGGCGCGCGACTCGTTTCCCGGCGGGTTGATGGTGTCGATGCGCAGGAATTCCTGCAGCCAGGCGACGGCCTCATCTGCCGGCGACTGGGCGAAGGCCGGGGGCACAGCCAACAGTAGCGACGCGCTGAGCGCGCGCAGCGCCCGGCCTGCGGTGGGCAAGGGTGGGTACATGGTGGAAACTCTCTGGGGGACGGAAGCTCTCAAGCTTATATCAGCCCGGCCCCGGCGTGTAACGCAGACCGCGACGCGGACCTGCGAGCGGGCTTCAGAAGGTGAACAGCTCGCGAAACTTCACCAGATCCTCCACCATCGTTCCGTCACCGGGCAGCAGCGGCAGCAGTCGTTCGTCGCAGTCGATGCACAGGTCCTTGAGGGGAATGTGCTGGTCGACGAAGATCGTCTCGAGAGCGGGGTACAGCTCGCGCAGGCTTTCGAGCAGCTCACCGGTCGCCATGCGTCGATGAGAGAGGTTGTAGGCACCGGAGGGCATGTCGCGCTTGACCAGGCGCGCCAGTACCTCGACGAGGCGGTACAGGCTGATATGCGTCATCGTATGTGCGGGATCACCGTGGACGGCGACACGATTGGTGAAATGCGCATCGAAGACGAACTGGTTGACCAGCGTTTCGAAGCGCAGATTCTTCGAATAGCCGTAAACGTTGGCACAGCGTACGACCTGCACGGGCAGCTTTTCCGCGAGGCGCAGCATGTGTTCTTCCCCGCGCATCTTCGATAGACCATAGAAGCTCGAAGGCGCTCTCGGGTGATCCGCGTCTCCAATCTCGCCCTGACCGTACACGGCCTGGCTGCTGAGATAGATCAGGCGGCCGATGCCTACCTCCTCCGCCGTGTACACGACCTCGGCGCTGCCCCAATGGTTGGTCTGCTCGAAGTCGTGGGCGTTCTGGTCAGCGAAGGGGGTTTCCACCTTGGCTGCGAGATGGATGACGATATCCATGCCCTGCATGCAGGACTTGAGGCTGCGTGAGTCGAGGATATCGGCCTGGATGAAGCGCACGTTGTTCCCGGGCACCTTGCGCAGACCCGTGAACAGGTTGTAGTTACCCTTGCACAGGTTGTCATAGACGAGAATATCGCTGACGCCGGGTTCGGCGGACAGGCGGTAGACCAGTTCGTTGCCGATATAGCCGGCGCCGCCGGTGATCATGATCTTCATGCGTGCATGGGCCTTATCGCGGGAAGCGCTGCAACCGCCGCGTGAAATGACGGCGCGGCAGGTCGAGGCCGGGCGCCACTGCGCTGCTCACCTAGCTGCCCCCGGATACCAGCGTCGTGTTCAGTCCGCATTCGGTCTTGTTCATGCCGAACCAGCGCGCGTTGCGCGCGTTGCCATCGCCCGTGGCGCGCAGCGTGCAGGGTTCGCAGCCGATGCTCAGATAGCCCTCGGCTTCCATGGGATGCTCGGGAAGCTCGTGCTGCTGCCGGTAGTAGTAGACCGAGCGTGCATCCCAGTCGAGCATCGGGTGGTAGCGCAGGCAGTCGTAAGCGGCTGACTCCTCTTCCTGCATCGCGGCCCGCGTGCTGCTCTGATCGGCGCGCACGCCATTGATCCACAGGTCGTGCTCGCGCAGCACGGGCTCGAGCGGCTGAACCTTGTTCAGATAGCAGCAGTGATCCGGATCCGAGGCATACAGGAAGCGCCCGGCGCGATCCATCTGCTTCAGCTTGGGCACCTCGGGACGCAGCGCGATCACGCGTAGACCGAGGCGCTCCGCCAGGTCTTCGGCGAAGCTCAGCGTCTTCGGGAAAAGAAAGCCCGTGTTGGTGTAATACACCGGTATGTCGCGATCGACGCGGCTGATGATATGCAGCAGCGGCAGGCTTTGCGTCTGGAAGGAGCTGGTGGTGAAGACGCGCAGTCCCCGGTCCAGATAGCTGTGAATCCTTGAGACGATGGCGTCGGCGCGCGCCTCGAGTTCCCTGCTGTCGAGAATGCCCTGCATGCTGCTCCCGTGATCGATCAGAACGGCGGCAAGTCTACGGGGGCCTGCCTGTGCGGCATAAGACATCTTTGTTCGATGCTAATGCCTTGCCGAAATAATCGGCCCGGCATCGCAGCTTGAGCAGGGGCGGTGCGTGGCGCGAGCAGGCGCGGGAGCTGAAAGCCGAGAGCGCTCAGCGCTGACCGCCGCTGCTCTGGCGATCGCCGCTGGCGGGTGCTGGCTCATCCAGCGGTTGCTGCAGCCGCCGCTGCAGCGCCTCCGCGTCGCCGCTCCAGTCGGCAAAGGTTGCGCGGCAGGCCGCACGCACGCGGTCAAAGCAGGCGTTCTTGTTCAGGGCGTTATTGCAGGTGTGCTTCTCGACCAGGCGGTCGTACTCGCAGGCCTCGATCGCCGCGTTGGTCCCTTCGCCGCTCACATCGCCGCCGTAGAAGTGGTAGGGGCGCTGGGCCAGCGCATACGACGAAGCGCTGCCCAGCAGCAGAGCGGCAAGAGTGCGGCAGAGGTAGGTGCGAGCTCGGCCTCCACTGCGCCTCATTTCAGGCTCTGCTCAATCGTCGCTGGTCGAAAGCAGGCTGGCGTTGCCGCCGGCGGCAGTGGTATCGATGCACGTATGGCGCTCGTGGAGGCAGTAGCTGTCGAGGTCGCCCTGCGTGACCAGGGGGATGAGCGAACCTTCGCGGGCGGCGAGCATCTGTCTTGCCGCGCGCTGCCGTGCATCGTCGCCCCAAAGGGCAACCACTGCGAAGCCACGCAGCTCGCCCAGCGCTCGCGGGTCGAGCTCACCATTGATGCCCAGGTCCGGGTCGACGCCGGGCGCTACCATCAGCGCCGGACAGCCCATGCGTCGCGCGGTTCCAGCCTGTAGCGCAGCGTCCTGGGCGGTTGGGCCGAGGCACAGAACAAGGCCGCGAGGCCACAGCGTCAGCGTGTTGGCTTCGCCCGTGGGACCCGGCATCTCGCGCGACTCCAGCGCCTGCGTCTCGTGCCAGTCGAACGCGTCGATGGCAGCCTGCACGATCTCCGTGGTGGCAGCGGCAGATCCGCCGCCCGCTTCGCTGTCGGCCGTTGGCGCGGCCAGCGGCTTGAGAAAACGGCGCAGGTAGTGCGGTCCACCCGCCTTCGGTCCCGTGCCCGAGAGACCTTCGCCGCCGAAGGGCTGTGACTCGACCACCGCACCGATCTGGTTGCGGTTCACGTACAGGTTGCCGGCCCGCACGCTGTTCGCAATGCCCTTGACGCGCTCATCGATGCGCGTATGCAGGCCGAAGGTCAGGCCGTAGCCGCGCGAATTGATGGTTTCGATGATGTCGTCGAAGTCATCGGCATCGAAGCGCGCGACGTGCAGCACCGGCCCGAAGACCTCGCGCTCCACTGCCTCGATACCGCTGACCTCGATGACAGCCGGCGCGACGAAGTGTCCGCTGTCGGGCGCGCGCAGCTGCTTGAGCAGGCGTCCATCGGCCTTCGCCGCATCGACATAAGCCTGAATCGACTCGCGTGCTTCGGCGGTGATCACCGGCCCCACGTCGCTGCTCAGATGCCAGGGATCGGCGATCTCGAGTTCATCCATGGCGCCGAAGAGCATCTCCAGCAGCACGTCGGCAACGTCCTTCTGCAGATACAGCACGCGCAGCGCCGAGCAGCGCTGACCGGCGGACTGGAAGGCGGAGGCGATGGTCTCGCGGACGGCCTGTTCCGGGAGTGCCGTTGAATCGACGATGCAGGCGTTGATGCCGCCGGTTTCCGCAATCAGCGGTGCACCCGGCGCCATGTGCTCGGCCATGGACCGATTGATGAGTTTCGCCGTAGCCGTCGAGCCGGTGAAGCAGACGCCGGCGATGCGCGGGTCTGCGGTGAGCACGGCGCCTACGGAGGGGCCGTCGCCGAGGAGGAGCTGCAGCGCCGCGCGCGGCACGCCGGCGGCGTGCAGCAGACGCACGGCGATCGTTGCAACCAGCGGCGTGGTCTCCGCCGGCTTGGCGAGAACGCCGTTACCCGTGACCAGCGCCGCGGCGATCTGCCCGGTGAAGATTGCGAGGGGGAAATTCCACGGCGATATGCACGTGAACAGCCCGCGACCTTCCTGCTCTTCGTGGTAGGTCTCGGCTGTGTTGGCGTAAAAGCGCAGAAAATCGACCGCCTCGCGGAGCTCGGCCACGGCGTCGGGCAGGTTCTTGCCCGCCTCGCGCGCGAGCAGGGCCAGAAGCTCGCCGGCGTTGCTTTCATAGAGATCAGCCGCGCGGCGAAGCACGAAGGCGCGCTGGGCAACGCCGACATCGTCCCAGGGCTGCGCGGCGTCGATGGCCGCCTCGCAGACGGCCGCGCTGGCCTCTTTCACCTGTCCGACCCGATCGTCGTGCAGCGCCGGGTTGATGATCTCGCGCACGCGCGGCGCCTCGTCGGCGTCGGCCATCGCATCGGGCATCGAAACAACGGCTGTGAGCGACTCGCACTCCCAGAAGTAGGCCGAGAAGGGCGCGCGCAGACGTTCGATCTCGCGCAGCACCGAGCCGTTGCTGAGGTCCCAGCCCTTTGCCGCCTGCCGCTTCGGCGCGAAGATGTTGGCGGGGTCCGCAAGCGACGAGGGGCGCGGCGACTGCAGTCCGGCGGCGATATCGAAGGGGTCCGTGGCCAGCGTCAGCGGCGAGACCGTCGGGTCGACGATCTTGTTGACGAAGGACGAGTTGGCGCCGTTCTCGAGCAGGCGGCGCACGAGATAGGCGAGCAGGTCCTTGTGCGGACCCACCGGTGCGTAGATACGACAGCGGGCACCGTCTTCGACGAGCTGGTTGAACAGCGTCTCGCCCATGCCGTGGAGACGCTGGAACTCGTAGTCCGTGCGCTCGCCGGCAAGCTCGAGGATCGTCGCGGCCGTCTGCGCGTTGTGCGTGGCGAACTGCGGATAGATGCGGTCGGTCATGCGCAGCAGCTTCGCCGCACAGCACAGATAGGACACGTCCGTGGCCGCGCGGCGGGTAAACACGGGATAGTCCTCGGCGCCGTCGACCTGCGCCTGCTTGAGCTCCGTGTCCCAGTAGGCGCCCTTGACCAGGCGCACCATGATCCGACGGTCGAGGCGCGAGGCGAGCGCATAAAGCCAGTCGAGCACCGGCGCTGCGCGTTTCTGGTAAGCCTGGACGACCACGCCGAAACCGTCCCAGTCGGCGAGGTGTGGATCGGTGAGCGCTTCGCGGATGATCTCGAGCGACACCTCGAGGCGCTGCGACTCCTCCGCGTCGACGTTCAGGCCCAGGCGGTGTTCGCAGGCGAGGCGGGCCAGGGCGTTAAGGCGCGGCGCAAGCTGGCCACGCAGGCGCTCGCGCTTGGCGAACTCGAAGCGCGGATGCAGCGCCGACAGCTTTACGGAGATGCCTGGACGTTCGGCGATGTCGTCGCCGCGGGCATTGGCGCCGATCACGCGAATGGCGTTGGCGTAGGACTCGAAGTAGGCATCGGCGTCGCGCTGCGTCAGGGCAGCCTCGCCGAGCATGTCGTAGGAGTAGCGGAAGCCGCGCTGCATTTCGCGCTGGCCGCGCTCGAGCGCTTCGTCGATGGTCTGGCCGAGCACGAACTGGTTGCCCATCTCGCGCATGGCGCGGCGAACGGCGACGCGCACCACGGGTTCGCCGAGGCGCTTGACCGTACGGTTGAGGAGTCCACCGACGCTGGCGGAGTTGTCGTCGTCGAGGACGCGTCCCGTGAGCATCAGGCCGATCGTGGATGCGTTGACCAGCGCCGAGCCCGAGCGCCCGCGGTGCTCCTTCCAGTCGTAGGGGGTGATCTTGTCCTCGATGAGCGCATCGATCGTGCCCGGGTCCGGTACGCGCAGCAGCGCCTCGGCGAGACACATGAGCGCGATGCCCTCGTTGGTGGACAGGCCGTACTCGGCGAGGAACAGCTCCATAAGCCCCGGCTTGCCATCGCTGCGGATGCGGTCGATAAGCCCAAGAGCGCGGCGCTGGGCCTGCTGACGCTGTTCGGGGCGGATGCCTGAAGCCGAAATGAGAGCGGCGAGAACTTCGCGCTCATCGGCCGTGTGAAGCGTACGCAGGGCCTCGAACTCATGGTCATCGTGATCGATCAAGGACACCTCGCGAAATCGCATAGCCTGGTTCATGAGGCCCTCGCGGCGACGCCGACAGGGCTGCCGACAGGACTCAAATCATCAGAATCCACGCGCCCCGCCACGGCCAGGGTCACATGGTCGTGGCGCCGACCGATGCGGCGCACGGGGCGCTCACTGTACAGGCTGGTGCCAACGGCAGCCAGCATCGCGAGTGCGAATCCGGGCACGATTTCGTAGATGACTTCCGGCAGGGCCCGACCGCCGATGGTGATCGGCGCGTAGATCCAGATCAGCACCGTGAACGCACCGGTGAGCATTCCGGCGAGGGCGCCGCCGCGGGTCAGGCGCTTCCAGAACAGGCTGAGCAGGATGATCGGTCCGAAGGCGGCACCGAAGCCGGCCCAGGCATTGCTCACCAGCGACAGGATCGAGGTGGAGCGATCCTGCGCGAGCAGCATGGCGACGATGGCCACGGCGAGGACGGACAGGCGGCCGATGAGCACCAGCTCGCTCTGGCTTGCCGAGCGCCGCACAAAGGTCTTGTAGAAATCCTCCGTAAGCGAGCTCGATGCCACGAGCAGCTGCGAGGATATCGTGCTCATGATGGCGGCGAGAATGGCCGCGAGCAGGAAGCCACCGACGAGGGGGTGGAACAGAACCTGCGACAGGTAAATGAAGATTGTCTCCGGGTCATCGATGCTGCCGCTGTTGGCAGACACGTAGGCAAAGCCGGCGATCCCCGTGCCCACGGCGCCGATGACGGTCACCAGCATCCAGCTCATGCCGATGCGGCGCGCCGTGGCAACGTCCTGCAGCGAGCGGATCGCCATGAAGCGGACGATGATATGAGGCTGGCCGAAGTAGCCCAGCCCCCAGGACAGGCTCGAGATCAGGCCGATCAGGGTCACGCCCTCGAACCAGTTGAGCAGGCCGGGATTGAGGCTGGCGATTTGCTCGCCGGTAGCGGCGACGCCGCCAAGCTGCGTCAGTGCCACGAAGGGCACCATGACCAGGGCGATGAACATGATGCAGCCCTGCACGAAGTCCGTGAGGCTCACCGCGAGGAAACCGCCGAAGAGCGTGTAGGCGACCACCACGCCCGCCGTGAGCATCAGGCCGAGGCCGTAACTCAGGCCAAAGGACGCTTCGAAGAGCTTGCCGCCGGCGACGACGCCCGAAGACGTATACAGCGTGAAGAAGATCACGATCACCAGCGAGGACACCACGCGCAGCGTGCGCGAATGATCGTGGAAGCGTTTTTCGAAGTAGTCGGGGATGGTGATGGCGTCGTCGGCCACCTCCGTGTATACGCGCAGACGCGGCGCCACCAGGCGGTAGTTGGCCCAGGCACCGATCACCAGTCCCACGGCGATCCACACGGCGCTGAAGCCGGCCACGAAAATCGCGCCGGGAAGCCCCATGAGCATCCAGCCGCTCATGTCCGATGCGCCGGCGGACAGCGCGCCCACGGCCGGGTGCAGCTGCCGTCCGCCGAGCATGTACTCGGAGACATCGCTGGTCGACTTGAGGTAGGCGTAGTAGCCGATGCCCATCATCAACACGAAGTACCCCGCCAGCGATATCAGGGAATAGGTATTCATCACTTAACTCCTTGTCTGGCCGCTGCCGCGGACCTGGTACTTGAAGCTGGTGAGCTGTTCGAGACCCACGGGACCGCGGGCGTGCATCTTGCCGGTGGCAATGCCGATCTCGGCGCCCATGCCAAATTCACCGCCGTCGGAGAACTGCGTCGAGGCGTTGTGCATGACCACGGCGGAGTCGATGGTATTGAGGAAGAGTTCGGCGGCGTCTGCATCCTCGGTGATGATCGCGTCCGTGTGCCCCGAGGAATAGCGGGAGATGAACTCCATGGCCTCGGCAAGGCCGTCGACCACGCGCACGGAGAGCACGGCATCGAGATACTCCTCGCCCCAGTCGCTGTCGCTGGCTTCTTCGATGCGCGCGTCGCAGGCGCGGGCGCGCTCGTCGCCGCGGAAGCGGCACTCGGGCATGGCTTCGAGGAGCTGCGGCAGCAGCGTCGGGGCGAGAAACGCATCCACCACGAGGCTCTCCGTTGCGCCGCAGATGCCGGTTCTGCGCAGCTTGGCGTTGCGCACGATGTCCACGGCCTTCGCTACATCCGCCGCCGAGTGCACGTAGCTGTGACAGTTACCGTCGAGGTGCAGCAGCGTCGGCACGCGGGCCTCGGCGCTGACCAGGCTCACCAGGCCGCGGCCGCCGCGCGGGATGACGAGATCGATGTATTCGACGCACTGCAGCAGTGCCGTTACGGCGCTGCGATCGGGCGTGTCGATGAACTGGACGCTGTGCTCGGGCAGGCGAGCGCTGATCAGACCCGCCTGCAGCGCACCGACGATGATGCGCGTCGAATGGCGCCCCTCGGAGCCACCGCGCAGGATCACCGCGTTGCCGGACTTCACGCACAGGGCTCCAGCGTCGGCACCGACGTTCGGGCGCGATTCGAAGATCATGCCGATCACGCCGAGGGGCGTGGCTACGCGACGAATGCTCAGACCGTTGGGGCGCAGCGTTTCGTGCAGCAGGCGCCCGACGGGGTCGGGAAGCTCCGCGATCTGCTCCACCGCCGAGGCCATCGCCTCGATGCGCTCCTCGTCGAGGCGAAGGCGGTCGATGAAGGCCTCGGGGCGTCCCGCTTCCTCGGCATTGGCGACGTCGAGGGCGTTGGCCTGAAGTAGCTCATCGCGGCGCTCGCGCAGCGCTGCGGCTGCATTGCGCAGAGCCGCGTTCTTGGTCTCCGTTGGCGCCGTAGCCAGGACCTGCGCCGCCTGCTGACCCTGGGCCCCCAGGCGGTTGACCAGGTCGCGGGCGTCGGGCTGTTGCTCCTGATGACTTACGAATTCCTCGGCAATGCTGCTCACGGTGTTCCTCGCGGTTTCTGTGACTTTGTGTGTGGCCATGCTGCGACGGGCGTTCAGCGCAATTCAACGGCCCTTTCGTAGGCGGCGGCAAGCGTCTCCCGGTAGCGATCGTCAAGCGCTGCGTCGCCGTTGAGTGCTTCGAGGCCGGCCGCGGTCGTGCCCTTCAGGCTGGTGACTTCATTGCGCAGCTCTGCCAGATCGACGCCGCGCGCAATCGCCAGTTCAACGGCGCCGCGCATCACCTCGAGCACCCAGCTGCGAGCGTCCTGTTCATCGAAACCCAGCCCGGCGGCGGCTGCCGTCCAGGCGCGCAGCGTTTCGAAGGCGAAGCCCGGCCCGCTTCCGGCAATCGCGGTCACCCGGTCGAGCTGGTCCTCGCTGTCGACCCAGACCACGCGGCCCGTGGGCGCCATCAGCGTGGCGGTGAAGCCGCGGTGCGCCGGTGTCGTGTCGCCGTCTGCGTACACGCCGCTCACGCCGCGCCCGATCGAGACGGGCAGGTTGGGCATGATGCGGATGATCGGATGCTCCGGCGCCAGCGCGCGCAGTGCTGCGCAGGAGGTACCGGCCGCCATCGAGATGATGACCCCATCATCAGCGAGCAGCGGCAGGTACGCTGGCAGCACCCCCGCCACCATCTGCGGCTTTACGGCGATGATCAGTGCGCCGAAGCGCCTGTCGTCGAGCTCTTCGGCCGCCCGCACCATGGCAACGCCCTCGGGCAGGCGGCGCTCACCCGACGGCGATACGGCGGTGAAGGGGATGGTCAGTGCGCCCGTCCAGCGCTCAAGGAGTGCGCCGCCCATTTTTCCGCAGCCAATCATCAGGACTTCAGCGGATCGCGCCGAAGCCGAGGGGCTTGCCCCGGATGCCGAAATCGCCGACGCGTTGGCGCCCGTGTTAGCCGCCGCTGTCTTGGCCGCCGCTGCATCAGCAAGCGCCTTTGCGTTGTTCATCTGCTCTTCCTGTATCGCCTGTTATCGCCTGTCGTGGATCGCCTGCCGGGGCACGCTTGCGCTCAAGCCGGTGTCGAGGCCGGGAGGGGCCGTCGCCTGCTTTTTAAAGCGCCCAGCGCTTCGCTGTTCCGTCGTGTCGCCGGGTCGTTGTCGAATTGTCTTCGCGTCAACCGCCCGTTCGGTTCTTTCATCTGCGCGATCTGCGCTGCTCGGGTCGCCGTCGCGGCCTCCTGACGGCTCCAAAGGTGGTCAAGCCAACGCGGTCCGGCGCGCCCGGTGGCATGCAAAGGTGATGTTCATCGGCGTGCTAGCCCATCGAATCATTCGAATTATAAGTAAAATTTGAGATCAAGCTCAAGCCGGCGAATTTTCCGAGGCGCCTCCTTTCAGCCAAAAAAACCATATATATCAGTCATAAAAGCGATGAATCGGTACAATTTTACGACACTGGGGGTGCAGAAGGATCTTTCTTTCCCGTAGAATTATTCGAAATCAAAGTAAATTCCGGCTGCGTCGATCGGTTCGGCGCGCCGGTTTTGCTTGTCTCGAAAAACATGCTTATCGAGCAACCATTGCCTCAACAGGGAGTTAACGATGCGAATTCCGGATATGGATCCAGCCGCCTTCAGTGCCTCAGCGGGGGGCGATGCGCCCCGGATCGTGGTCAAGGTGGGCTCGAGCCTGCTGGCCAACACACCGGAGTTGCGGCCCCGCTATGCCTTCATGCACGGGCTGCTCAGCGATATTTCCGATCTGCGGTCGCAGGGCTACGAGGTCGTTCTCGCGAGTTCGGGCTCTGTGGCGCTGGGGCTGAACCTTCTGCACGCTGATTCCGAGCGTGCGGGTGTTCAGGAGAAGCAGGCGGCCGCCGCCTGCGGTCAGCCGATTCTGCTCAACGCCTACAAGCAGGTGGCCCTCGAATGCGGTTTTGACATCGCTCAGGTCCTGGTGACACTCGAGGACATGGAAGATAGTCGCCGCTTTCTGAACACCAAGAACACGATTCATAAACTGCTTGAACTCGGAGTCCTGCCCATCGTCAACGAGAACGACTCGGTGACCACGGAAGAAATCCGCGTCGGCGACAACGACCGCCTGGCGGCTCGCGTGGCGCAGATGATCCAGGCCGAGCATCTGGTGATTCTTACCAGCGTCGACGGCCTCTACGATCGTAATCCCGAGGAGTCCGGGGCGCGATTCATCGAAGAGGTGGAGGACGTCAGCAGCTACCTGGACGTGACAACGGCCACGAGCGCGCTGGGCAGCGGTGGCATGTACACCAAGATGCAGGCGGCCAACATGGCGCAAAACGCCGGTTGCGAGACGATCATCTCGCGAGGCGTCATCGATCAGCCGATTACTGCGGCGCTGCGTGGCCTGCGCCCGCGCACGCGCTGCATCGCCAAGTCGACGCCCCAGTCGGCCTGGAGGGTCTGGCTTACGGATCGCCTGTCCATGGCGGGCAGTCTCGTGCTGCAGCAGGCGGCTGCCGATGCGCTCGAGAGCGGCGATGGCGGAATCCGCTGCGCCGACGTGAAGTCGATTCACCAGGATTTCCAGAAGGCCGATGTGCTGCACATCTACGACGAGCATGGCGAGGAGGTCGCCCGCGGCCTGGCCAACTTCTCTTCCGAGGAGGCCGGCCTGCTTGCACGCCATCCGCAGGTCCCGAGCGAGGAACTTCTCGGCTACAAGGTCGAGCCCGTTCTGGTCAATCGCAAGAACCTCGTGGTTCTCGAGGACCATCACCTGCCCTGGGAGCAGCCCAGCGACGAGCCGCGGCTGGTGGCGGCCTGATGATCGTCCGTCGGCGCTAGCTCCGGATCTGAGTCCCAGGCCCTGTGTTCGCCTGCGCGTCGGCGTCGGGGCGAAAACGCAGCCAGGACTCGCTGGAGCGCCAGTCCTCAAGCCATCCGGAAAGCTCCTCGGGCGGCATCGGGCGGGCAATGGCAAAGCCCTGTCCGTAGACGCAGCCCATGTCGATAAGGGCCTGGGCGTGCACGTCGCTGCACACGCCCTCGGCGATGACCTCGCGGTCGAGGCCGGCGCAGAGGCCGACGATCGATGAGACGATCGAAAAGTCCTCGGGGTCGTCGAGCATGTCCATCACGAAGCTGCAGTCAATCTTCACTGCTTGAACAGGCAGCTTGCGCAGGTGCGTGAGCGACGAGAAACCCGTGCCGAAGTCGTCGAGGCAGAAGTTGACGTTGAGTGAGCTGCAGCGATCGATGACCTCGGCGACCGCATCCGTGTCGTCGAGGGCGCTGGTCTCCAGCACCTCGATCTGCAGCAGCTGCCGCGACTCGCCCGTGAGCATCTCGTGGAGCGAGTCAACGAAGCTGTTGTGGAGCAGATGCACGCCGCTGATGTTCACGCTGATGGGGAACAGCAGCCCCTGTTCGCCCCAGCTGCGAGCCTGCCGCGTGGCCTCTTCGAGAACGCGCCGCCCCAGCTCGATCGTCAGGTTTTCGCGTTCGATCAGCGGAAGAAAGCCTGCAGGGCTGATCAGGCCACGCTCCGGATGGTTCCAGCGCACCAGGGCCTCTACGCCCACAAGACTGCCATCGAGGAGGTTGACCTTGGGCTGGTAGCGCAGCGCGATTTCGCCGCTGTGCAGTGCCCGATACAGCTCCTCGCGACCGACGTCGCCGATCGCACCGCCGGAATCGTAATAGTTCACGCGGTTCTTGCCGCGCTGCTTGGCGGCGTACATGGCCTGATCGGCGCGGCGCAGGAGCTGATCCGCGTCCATACCGTCGCGCGGATACAGCGACACGCCGATGCTGGCCGAGGTCGACAGCATCTTCCCCGTAGCGCTCATGGCGACGGGCTCGGCAGCGGCCGCGAGCAGCCTCAGGATCACCGGCTCGAGCATCGCGGGGTCGTCCAGGTCTGTGATCACGGCAACGAATTCATCCCCGCTGACGCGCGCCAGCGTGTCCGTCTCACGCAGCACTGCCTTCAGGTTTCGGGCAATGCCGTTCAGGTACTGATCGCCGATCTGGTGCCCATGGCTGTCGTTGATCAGCTTGAACTCGTCCAGATCCATGTAGGCAACGGCCGCCTGCTTCTCATAGCGATTACAGGACGCCAGGGCGCGCTCCAGACGATCGGCGAGCAGCGTTCGATTGGCGAGTCCTGTTATCGGATCGAAGTGGATGATTTTCTCGAGCTGAGCCTTGTGCAGCGTCCGGTCGCTGATATCGCAGTAAAGGCCCAGGTATTGCTGGACCCGGCCCTCGCCGTCGCGCACCGCGGTAAAGCGCGCCAGCTCCTCCTTCGTACCCTGCGGTCCGCGTGACAGCACCTCGCCTTCCCAGTGTCCCGTCTGCCTGAGTCTCGCCCAGATCTCCGGCGATACGCGCTCGCCGGATTCGGAGAACTTCAGCGACTCGAAGCGGCGTCCGACCACCTCTTCCTGGTCGCAGCCCAGGCTTTCGCATAGCGTCGCATTGGCGCGCAGCACGACACCGTCAGCGTCGAGCAGGACCACGCCGTCGGAGCAGAATGAAAACAGGCTGGCGGCCAGTTCACGGGTGACGACGGCCTCGACCTGCGCCGTGATATCGCGAACGATGGCGTGCAGCCCGATGATCTTGCCAGCGTCATCGCGCACGGCGTGCTTGCGAGTGTCTACCCAGCCCGGCGTGCCGTCTGCGCGTTCGACGCGCTGTATTTCTCGGACCGATGCCTCGCCGCCATAGATCCGCGCTTCGAGCGCGTAGTGGAGGTCTGCCAGTTCCTCGGCGAAGACGTCGTAGTCACTGCGATTGCACAGGCCGCGCCAGTCGTCGATGCCATCGCACTGCGCCGTCGCGCTGCGGCTCGCGGCGACGATGATGTGGTGCGCGTCCTTCACCAGGATAATTTCCTCGGCGGTCTCCATCATCACCGCAGTGAAGGGGGTCAGGATCCTTCCGAGGCGCTGGGGTTCCGCGCGCGCGTCGCGCACTTCGAGTTCGTACCGCGCCGTCTCGTTCGCAAGCGTTGCCGCCCCCGTCGACTCATGCGCCGGGTCGGCGGCGCCCGATTCGCGCTGCACGCAGCGCGCGATCAGTATCCGATAGCGTCCCGATGAATCGCGGACGCGCAGATGGGCTTCGCCAGCGGGGTCAGGTGCGTTTTCTCCCGTCAGACCGATCGAAGCTGCAGTCGCAAGCAGTGCCTGCACGACCGGCCGATCCGCAGGGTGAAGGATGGACGCCAGGCTGAGATCCGCGTCGAGCTGGTCGCGCCCGAGCACGGTGGCGGCATCGCCCGAATGCGCGTGAATGGCGAGGTCCCTGTCCACGCAGATATGAGCGAGTGCCGCGGCGGCACGATCGACCGGGGAAACCGCGGTGGATTCCGAGGCTTCGGAGCTACGATCCGGATCGATGTCGTGGGAAATATTCACCCGGGGCACCGGCACATAGGGACGACTTTTACTGCGCTACCTCAGCAGCCTAGCA
This sequence comes from Halieaceae bacterium, assembly GCA_036351355.1. Taxonomy (GTDB): domain Bacteria; phylum Pseudomonadota; class Gammaproteobacteria; order Pseudomonadales; family Halieaceae; genus Congregibacter. Next base: position 7,824 of record JAZBOX010000055.1, on the reverse strand, counting down.
GATAACGCCCCGGCGGCAATGGGCCCGATCTGGCCTGGCGCTGCAGGCGCGGGCGCGATCGTGGCCGCGATCGTGACCGCGATCAAAGGGGCCGATGACCCTGCGCTATGATGCGCATGATTCCGCCACACGAGCCCCCCATGGCGCCCTCCGCTCCCCTCTGCCTGATCGCTGATGTCGATGCCGCGCACGCGAGCGCACTGGCTGAGTTCTGCGACGGCCTGGGCTTTCGCGTCGAATGTGTGGCGCCGGACGCGGTTGGCGACCTCGCCGTCGGCGGCGCGACCTCCGCCCCCGATGTGGCCTTCGTCGACGCGGCCCTGGGCGTGGACGAGCTGCGACGGCTGGCCGGCGGGCTGCTCGCCGACGCGGAACTCTTCGCGATGGCCGCCGAGGACGATACTGTCCTCGCCGAGGCCTGTATCCGTGCCGGCTACAGCTTCTTTTTCCGCAAGCCCTTCAGCGCGGACAGCCTCGCGGCGCTGCTTTCGGACATCGCCGCCGAGGCGCGCGCTCCGCAGGACCCGGGCGATGCCGCCGAGGGCGGGAGCATGGTGCAGTTCGGCCTGCTGCGCGGGTCGTCGCGCGGTATGCGCAAGCTGTTCCGGCTCCTGCGCAAGGTCGGACCGAGCGACGCCAGCGTGCTCATCGTCGGTGAAAGCGGCACCGGCAAGGAGCTCGTCGCCGAGACGCTGCACCAGATCTCCGAGCGAGCTGCCGCTCCCTACGTCACGGTGAACTGCGCGGCTATCGCCGACACGCTGATCGAAAGCGAGCTCTTTGGCCACGAGAAGGGCAGTTTCAGCGGTGCGCTGCGTCAGCATCAGGGGTTTTTCGAACGTGCGCACGGCGGCACGCTGTTCCTCGACGAGATCACCGAGATGTCCCTCGATCTTCAGGCCAAGCTGCTGCGTGTTCTCGAGAGCGGAGAGCTGCGTCGCGTCGGTGCCACGCAGACGCAGCCCGTTGATGTCCGCATCGTTGCAGCCACCAACCGCGATCCGCAGCGGGCCGTGGCCGAGGAGCAGCTGCGCGAGGATCTGTACTACCGCCTCGCGCACGTGACCGCACTGCTGCCGCCGCTGCGTCGTCGCGGCGAGGATATCCGCGGTCTCGCGGAGCACTTTCTGCGCCAGCTGAACGAGCAGCACGGCACGGGTATCCGCTTTACCGCCGATGCCCTTGCAGCGATCGACGAGCAGGCCTGGCCGGGCAACGTTCGCCAGCTCCGCCACGCCGTCGAGCGCGCGTACATCCTGGCTGAAGACGAGATCGCCGCGTCTGATCTCGAGCTCGACGCGACGGACGAGGCCATTGCCGTGGCCGCTGATATCCCGATTGCTTTCGGTATGTCGCTTGCTGACGCCGAGCGGCGCATCATCCTCGCAAATCTCGAGCACTACGGCGGTGACAAGAAAGATGTGGCCGAGCGTCTGGGTGTCAGTCTGAAGACGCTGTACAACCGCCTGCGCGACTATGGAGATGGAGATGCAGATGGCCGCTGAGTCGGCATACCTGCCTTAGCGGTCTTAGCGGTCGGTGACGCGGGCCCGGGCGCGGCGGCGCAGGCGAAACGACTCGTTTTCCTGGTCGTAGCTCACCGCGTCGCGGCTCAGAAGCAGGGTCTGCCACGGCGTGCGCAGCTCGATCTGTTCCACGCGCAGGCCCTCTGCCGACAGGTACAGTGCGGTCACTTTGCCCAGATGCTGGCCGTGGCGGCCGATCAGCGGTCGCGGCGCCTCGAGGTGTGTCACCACGCCCGCGCGCGCGGTCTGCGGAGCGTTTTTCGGTGGAACCTTTTCGGCGGACTGCGGATGCTCGCGTCGTTGTACGGCCACGGCCTTACCCCCTGTGCAGTTTTTCCTGTCTCAGCGCTCTTCGGCTCGGCGCATCAGCCAGCGGAAAAGACGCCGCTGCGAACTGAGATAGAACAGGTATTCCGGGTGCCACTGCACCCCGATCACAGCCTCGCTGCCGCTCGCCTCGATGGCCTGGCAGATGCCGTCTCGATCACGCCCGACCATGCGCAGGCCCTTGCCCGGCGTCTCTACCGCCTGGTGATGCAGGCTGTTGACGCGCAGCCGACGGCGGCGCAGCAACTGTGCAAGAAAAGAGTCTTTCCCAAGTTCCACGCGTTTGGTTGGCAGCAGGCTGGCGCGGTTCGAGGTACGACGGCGCAGCGCGCGCAGGTCCTGAATGAGCTTGCCCCCGCAAACGACGTTGATCAGCTGGGCACCGCGGCAGATCCCGAGCAGCGGCCATCCTTCGTCGATGGCACGCTCGATCCAGCGGATTTCGAGCTGGTCGCGATGACGGTCGATGCGGGCCTTCGGCTGCGCGTCACCACCGTAAAGTTCGGGGCCCACATCGTTGCCACCGCTCACGACCAGCGCATCAAAATGCTCGCCCTCCGCCGGCGCGCGCACGCTGATGCGGCGCGGCGATGCGCCGAGGGCGAGTAGCGTGAGCTTCAGACACCACCAGCTGGGTGCCCAGCGCCGGTGGTCGCCGGTCACACCAATCCGTGGTCGGCCAGCCATTGTCCGATCTCCCTGACCCAGGCGCCGCGATCGACACCGATGATAGGACGCTTTGCGGCACTGAAACGGAGGGCCAACTCGTCGAGCGCGCTTTCATCGGCTGCCAGCGCTTCGACAACGCACCAGCGCTTCCATGGGCGCGCCAGTGACCAGTCGACCTTCTCTATGTGACAGTCGGGAAGGCGATAGTGAAATGCCGGACGTGCATTGATCAGCGGATCCGCAACAACGCGCTGCACTCGCGCTTCGTCCACGGAGGAAAACAGCGGCAGCATGTCGAGTGCACGATTGCGGGTGGGGTTGTGTTCCAGGTACAGGTCGATCAACCCCTCAAGACTGCTGATTGCGGGATCATGAACGGCGTGGAGATAAGCCTCCGGATAGAGATCGACATAGGGGCTGAGGCGACGCGTGGTATCGATATCGTGCTCGCTCAACAGCCACCATTGCAGCAGGCAATAGGCCCGCAGGTAGCCGCGCAGCGTTGTCGCGTCGAGGGAAGGAGCTTCGGCATTGATGTGTACACCGTAAGCAGCAAGGGGAGAGTCACTCGTTCCCGTTGCGCCGGCGTTGCGAAGGGACAGGACAAGATCGTCAAGGGCGCTGAGTTCATCAACCGCTATCGGTGGACAAACCACCTCGAGGGGCACCACCAGCGAGGCCAGCTGACTCAGCGCCGCAATCCATTCCCCGTCTGAGTCATCAGCGGCATTTTCCGCAGCCTTCTTCTTCAGAAACCGCCAGTCAACTTCGACGCGAAAGTCCCCCAGCGCCGGACTGACCACGCGATGCTCCGCTTCGGAAACCACGCGCCGACGCACGCCAAGCGCATCGGCGAGCGCGGAGGAGGCCGTATCGAGAGGAACGCCGGAAAATTCGAGCTCGAAGCCGACGCGACGCGGCTCGCCTGCGTCATTGACCCACACCGCCGGCATCTCGAAGGACGCCGACGGTGTGGGTGTAGCCTCGCGGATCGCGTTCATGGGAGTGCTCCTCGTCGATACTAAGAAGTTGGCGCCGGCTGGAAGCGTCGCGCTGCCTTCGCAGCGCGTACACGACCTTGCCGGCGTCGTAGACCAGGCAGGTGCTGGCGGCGAGGCCCAGGCCCAACGCCGCGAGGCGCAGGGTCCGGGCAGCAGCGTTATTGCGACGCTGCTTTTTTCGCCGCGCTGTGCTCCGACTTCTCGCCGAGCGTGGGAAGCTCCCCGCTGGACGATTCGAGGTGGGCGCGCACGAACCACTGGAATTGCTCGAGATCGGCCGCCTGCCCGATCAGCATGTCCTCGGATACGGGATCAATCTCGGCGAGACGCCCGATCGCTTCGCGATGGCTCTCGTTCACCCCGCTGTAGACGAGGTCGAGTGCACCGAGATGCTCAATCACCGTTGCGCGACCCAGGGAATAGTCATCCCAGCCGCGCCTCGAAGACACCGCGCCGGGGGTGCCCACGGGCACGCCGCCAAGGGTGGCGATGCGCTCAGCAATCGTGTCGGTCATCTCGCGCACGCTGTCGACCTGCGGGTCGAGCATCTCGTGAACGCCGATGAAGTTCGGCCCCACCACGTTCCAGTGAATGTGCTTGAGCGTGAGCTGCAGATCGATCAGCGCCGTGAGGCGCTCCTCAAGAACGGCGATCGTCGCTTTCGCCGGCTCCTTCTGCATGCCGGGCACGGTGAAATTGGCGATATTGCTTTTCTGCTGACTCATCAGTCCTCCGATGTTTGGAATGTTTGCCGACGAAGCTTCGCCGGACTCGCCATCACACCAGCGAAGGTCGTGCCAGGAACAGAAAACCCAGTAAAAACAGTCATCTATGGAATTTCAGGCGAGAGCCTGTCGCGTCGGGGAGTCGAGATTGGGAAATGCTTACAAGCCATCTTGAAAGATTTACAAGTGTCCCGTCCGCGGTTGGCAGTCTCGCGGCGCGGGCCCGCTACCGATCGGAGCCTCTGTGGACGCGGTGCTCGATTCGCGTCGGCGTAGGCGAAAGGCGCCAAGCTGGCTATCCTCGCGTGTCCCGGGGTGCCAGACAGCAGCTTGCTGGTGTCACCGCCCCGCAGCTCGGCAGGCACAGAGGAGCGATCGCGTGATTCGAAGAAGGCACAACAGACGACAGGCCGCATCGGCGGCGCTGCTCGCGTTACTGACGCTGACGGCCTGCGACGGCAAACAAGCAGAAACGATGGAGACGAAGAGCATGGGCGAAGCGCAGGCGAGCGACGGGCCACCGGTAGCGAGGATCGACAACATCGTCGACACGCACTGGGGCGTGGAGGTCGACGATCCCTACCGTTACATGGAGGATATCGAGGATCCCTACGTACGCGAGTGGTTCGAGGGCCAGGCCGCCTTCGCCGAGGACTATCTCGGCGCGTTGCCCGCCCGCGACGAAATCTTCGAGCGTCTGAAGGAACTCGATCAGGGCGCGCCTTTCACGACCTCCTCCGTGAAGGCTTTCCCGTCCGGCGACGTGTTCTACCTGCGCCGCGATGCGGGGGAGAATCTTGCCAAGCTCTACGTTCATGCCGCCGGCGCCGACGCGCCGCGCGTGCTCGTGGACCCCGAGGCCCTGAGTGGCGAGGGCGACGAGCACGTCTCCCTCGAGCTCTACCAGCCGTCCTGGGATGCGCGCTACGTCGTTTACGGCCTGGCCCAGGGTGGCTCCGAGGAGACCACCTACCACATCATCGAAGTGGCCACGGGTGAGGCCGTCGATGCCCCCATCGGCAACATCGAGACGGCCTACAACGTCCCGCAATGGACCGAGGCCGGCGACGGCTTCTACTACAGCCGACGCCGCGATCTTCCCGAGGATGCGCCGGTAACGGAGATCTACAAGGAGACGGCGGTGCGCTTCCACCGCCTCGGCACGGACCCGAAGGACGATCCGGTGATCGCGGCCTACGGGCATTCCGGGCGCCTCGAACTCCTCGACACGGATTTTCCCAGCATCGTGATTTCGCCGACTTCGCCCTACGCCGTGCTGCAGGTCAAGCATGGCGACAATCGCGAGATTTCCCTGTTCTCGGCGCCGCGTTCCTCGCTGCTCGCTGGCGACGTGCTGTGGTCGCGGATCAGTCGCGAGGCCGACCAGATTACGGACTTTGCCATCTTCGGCGACGACGTCTACCTGATGTCCGGCAAGAACGCGCCGCGCTTCAAACTGCTGAAAACCTCCCTCGCCGAGCCGGACCTCGCCTCTGCCGAGGTGGTGATCGCCCCCGGCGAGACGGTGCTGGATGGCCTGACGGCGGCGCGCGATGCGCTGTACATCAATACCATGGTCGACGGCGTCGGTGCCGTGCTGCGCCTGACCCCCGGCGATGAGCCCGAACGTCTCGAGGTACCGCGCGGCGGTGCGGCCTACGTATCGGCAGTGTCGCCGCTGCTCGCCGGCGTGCGCGTGTACGAGAGTTCCTGGATCCAGGGCGGCGTGCGCTATCGCTACGACCCCGAGAGCGGCGCATTCAGCGACGACGGCCTGGTGCCCGGTGGCAAGTTCGACAACATGCAGGGCTTCGTCGCCCGCGAGGTGCTCGTGACCTCTCACGACGGCACAAAGGTGCCGCTGTCGATCCTGCACCGCGCGGATATCGAGCTCGATGGCAGCAATCCGACGATCGTCTACGGCTACGGCTCCTACGGTATTTCGATGGGCGTTGGCTTCTCCACGATCCGTATGGCCTGGGTCGAGCGCGGCGGCGTGTTCGCAATCGCCCACGTACGCGGTGGCGGTGAGTACGGTCAGGAGTGGCACTACGCAGGACGCATGGAAAACAAGCCCAATACCTGGCTCGACCTGATTGCGAGCGCTGAATACCTCGCAAAGGAAGGCTACAGCTCGCCGCAGCATATGGCGCCGATGGGCGGCTCCGCCGGAGGCATTCTCGTCGGACGCTCGATCACGACGCGGCCGGACCTGTTCGGTGCGGCGGTGATCCAGGTCGGCATGCTCGACGCGATCCGCGCGGAGACCACCACCAACGGCGTTCCGAACATCAAGGAGTTTGGCACGGTCACGGAAAAAGCAGGCTTCGAAGGGCTGCTGGCGATGAGTGCCTACCACCAGGTCGAAGACGACGTGAGCTACCCGGCCACGCTGCTGACCCACGGTTTCAACGATCCGCGCGTGAATCCCTGGATGTCGGGCAAGATGGCCGCGCGCCTGCAGGCTGTGAACCAGGGCGATCCGCCGGTGCTCCTGCGCATCGACTTTGATTCGGGCCACGGCATCGGTTCGACGCGCGAGCAGGTGCTTGCGCAGTACGCGGACATCTACGCGTTCCTTGAGGAGCAACTGCGCAACAGGGGTACGAAAGGAGGATAGAGACTCCGGAATCTGTGAGATAGCGTCAGCCCTGTAAGGCTGGGGAAACGCATGGCTTCAGGTTCTGATGCGCTTTACGGGCAGGCGGCGGACAGCGAGGCGGTAGACAGCCGCATCGCCGACGAGCTCTATCGTCGGACGCCTATCCTGATCGCGATCATCGCCTCGCTGACCGCGATCTACTGGTGGGCGCTGCGCGGTCGCATCGATACGCTGGCGCTCAATGCCTGGGTGCTTGCCATGGCCGTGGCGCTGCTGGTCCGCGTGCTGCTGTGGCAGGCGCGTGAGCGCTTTCTATCGCGACTTCGAGGCAGCACCTGGGTGCGCCTCTTCGCCGCTGCGTCCACGCTGATGGGGCTGGCGTGGTCGGGGATCTTCTTCACCGTCGATGACTGGACGCGCCTCGACCTGATCGCGCCCGCATGGATGATCGTGCTGGGCGTTACCAGCGCTGCAATCGCGGTGATGTGGCAGCATTTCCCGACCTTTGTCCTGTACACGTTGCCGATGGGGGTCGCGGGCGGCTATCAGCTGGTTACCAAGGGCGTTGCCGAACTGCAGTGGCTGAGCTGGTCGCTGCTGATCTATTTCCTCGTGGTCACCTACTTCACGCGCCAGACCAATCTGCTTTACCTGGCGCGGATTCGTCTCGAACTCACCAACGCTGATCTGGTGGAGCGCCTCGAGCAGCAGGCCGAGGAGCGCGAGGCGGTGATTCACGAGCGCACCGCGGCGCTCGATGAGAACCGCGAGTACCTCGAGCACATGGCGAATCACGATCCGCTGACCGGTCTTCCGAACCGGCACCGCTTTCTGCAGACGGTGAATCACTGTGTCGGCGCGCCCGGTTCCGAGGGCTTTGCCCTGCTCTTCATCGACCTCGATCACTTCAAGGACATCAATGACAGCCTCGGCCACACGGTCGGCGACGCGCTGCTCAAGGCGGTCAGCGAGCG
>JAZBOX010000054.1:0-15082 GCA_036351355.1 Halieaceae bacterium | reverse complement strand
CTCGATGCGCGCCTGCATACGCTCGGGATCCGCGCGAAGCGCCGGGACCGAAGGCTGCGCCAGAGCCGGCACGGCGAGCGCAAGGCAGAGCAGGACCGCCGCCGGGCCATGGCTGGCGCCGGACTTCGACGCGGGGAGTTTCAGCATTGGCTGGTCTCGCGTTTTCGAATCCGGGGACATTAGCGCAAGCCCGGGCGGTCCTCTAGGCGAGCGCGAAAGAAATCTCGGCCGCCAGGCGCAGCCTCAAGCGCCGAAAATAGCGCCGATCGTGCAGCGCCTCGACTGGCAACAGCGCGCCTGCGCATAAAAAGATCAGCTTTCGTTCCTTGCTACCTCGCCCGCGCATGCCTACATTGGTTGTAGGACGAGCTGACACCTCGACGTCTGCTGCAGATTGCATCGCGGGATTGCATCGCGGGATTGCGTCTCGGGTTTGTATCGCGCGCAGACCGGCGCCCCGCTGTGGCGCCTGAACAAATCTTTGACAAAGCTGCGGTCCAAACAACCCCGCAGCGCGTAGGTCTTTGACATCCGCGATACATAGGAGGTGTGCGATGTTCATGATTGCCCGTTTATACCCGAGCCAAGCCTCGGCCAAGAAGGCTGCAAAAGCGTATGTGAAGGCCGGTTACAGCAAGGACAGCGTTGTCGTACTGGCATCCGCTGCACCCCCGGCGGAAACCGCCGAAGGCGAAGCGGCGCCGGCGGCAGCTGACACCGGTATCGATATGGAGACCGCCGTCCGCGCCGGCCGCATGCTCGGCGACCAGGCCGATTTCTACCTTTCTCGCCTCGAAGGCGGTAATGCGCTGGTGGTGGCGACGCCCTCTTTCCTGGAGTCACGGCGCGCTGAAGAGATACTCAACGAGCACAAGCCGCTGCCGATTTCGCACCGTCCGGAGCCCGAGCCCTTCATTCCCTTCAGCGAGCAGGCCACACCCTTCTCCAATCTGTTCGGCATGCCCGTACTGACGAAGTCGGCGACGCCGTTCTCGGACGCCCTCGGATTCGGTTTCAAGGAAGAGGGCCTCAGCCAGCTGTCGCGCTTCTGGCCGCCGCTGGCCCCGGGTTACACCTTCTCGAGCAAGATCGGCATGGGCTTCAAGGCCAAGAAAGACACCTTCTTCGGCGCATCGACGAAAAGCGATCGCCTTGAAGGCAAGTCTTCCTCTTTCGGCATGGGCTTCAAGGCCGACCGCGAGACCCCCTTCTCGGCCATGCTGGGTCTGCCGCTGCTCACCAAGCGTAAGCACTTCCTTACGAGCTAGACTCGAAGGCAGAACCCTGGCTGCGTCGCCCTGACGCGGTCCTGGCTAGAGGACCCGCTACGCTCAAGCGTTGCGGGTTTTTTTGTGCCCGGCGCGCGTACCGCTGGAGCGAGACTCGACGCTCCGCGGCCCAGCTCCGACAAGAGAACTGTACAACGGGCTTGCCCTCCCATCGCGTCATGTGTAAACTAAAATTGACATTACATTTTGACAAATTAATTTGACACTTCTTCGGAAAGCACCTAGTCTCACTAGTACGGAGATCGCTGTCTCATTGCTGGCGCCTTCGGTACTCGGTTAATAGCTATGGGAGAAAAACCGTGACTGACGAAAAGGTTTTCCCGACGGGCCTAACCGTCCGGGAGTCTGAAGAAATACACAAGTACGTGATTGATGGCGCGCGCGTTTTCGGCGCTATCGCACTCGTGGCGCACGCGCTGGCTTACGCGCTGACGCCGTGGCTGGGCTGAGGGGGACTAGGGAATGAATAACGGAAAACTTTGGTGTGTGGTTAACCCGACCGTAGGCATCCCCCTGTTCCTCGGTGGCGTCGCCGTGATATCGCTCACGGTGCACTTTGCCATCCTCAACAACACGTCCTGGTTTGCGGCCTTCTGGGGCGGCTGAGCCACGTTTGTTGTAGCTTGCTCTGCGGGGCGGCCTGGCGCCGCCCCGCTTTCGTTTTGGGGGAATCGAAAGCATGAGTCAGTTTAGCCAGCGGGCGATCGCGTTCTTCACGCGCGTCAGCACCCGCTACATGCCCTTCGCCGACGTGGTGACACCGGATCTCCCGCTGTCGCGTCTGCTGCGCCTCTCGCTGTTCCAGGTATCCGTGGGCATGGTCCTCGTGCTCCTCGTCGGGACCCTCAACCGGGTAATGATCGTCGAACTGTCCGTGCCGACGTCGCTGGTGGCGCTCATGCTGGCGATGCCGCTGGTCTTTGCTCCCCTTCGTGCGCTCATCGGCTTTCGCTCGGACAACCACAAGTCGGCGCTGGGCTGGCGCCGCGTCCCCTTCATCTGGAAAGGATCTCTGGCGCAGTTCGGCGGCTTTGCAATCATGCCCTTCGCGCTGCTCGTTCTCGCCGGTGAGGGCATGTCTGCCAGCCTGCCGGCGTGGATCGGCCAGGTATCCGCCGCAGCGGCTTTCCTGCTGGTAGGCGCCGGCGCCCATACGGTGCAGACCGCCGGACTGGCGCTGGCCACGGACCTGACCCCACCCGAGTCGCAGCCGCGCGTCGTCGGGCTCATGTACGTGATGCTGCTGATGGGCATGATTGTCAGCGCCCTCGCCTTCGGCGCGGCACTCGCCGAGTACAGTCCGGGGCGTCTCGTCCGCGTGATCCAGAGCGTCGCCCTGCTCACGATTGCGCTCAACGTGATCGCCGTATGGAAGCAGGAGGCGCGCCGGCCACAGCGCGGCGCAGCGCCGGAAGCCGTCGAGGACCCCAGCTTTCGCGAAGCCTGGGCGCGCTTCTGCGAGGGTGAGCACACGATCCTGCGCCTCGCGATTCTCGGCCTTGGCACCATCGCCTTCGGCATGGCGGATGTTCTCCTCGAGCCCTTCGGCGGCCACGTGCTCAAGCTCAGCGTATCGGCTACTACCCAACTCACGGCGATCTTCGCCGGCGGCGGCCTGGTGGGTTTCTGGCTGGCCTCGAAGACCATCGGCAACGGCGCCGAGCCCTACGTGATCGCCCGTCGCGGGGCTCTGATCGGCGTGCCGGCCTTTATCTGCGTGATCATCGCGGCGCCGCTGCAGGTTCCCCAGCTGTTCGTCCTTGGCAACTTTCTCATCGGCTTCGGCGGCGCTCTCTTCGCCCACGGAACGCTGACCGCGAGCATGCATCTCGCCCCGGTCGCTCAGGTCGGACTGGCGCTCGGCGCGTGGGGCGCCGTTCAGGCAACAGCCGCCGGCCTCGGTTTCGCTTTCAGCGGCACGCTGCGCGATCTCGCCACGGCGGTTTCGCAGGCGGCGACCGGCGTTGCATCGAGCTCCAGCGGCTATATCGCCGTGTACACGCTCGAAATTCTGCTTCTGCTCGCCACGGTGCTGGCCATCATCCCGCTTCTGCGCCACCAGCGCGACGCCGCCAACGCGGCGGACGACACGCTCGAGAACGCATCGCGAGCCTGAGGAGAACCGGTTCATGGCCGTACGCGATATCCTGATCGACCCCCACCCGATCCTGCGTGAGCAATGCGCCGAGGTCACGGACTTCGGCGAGCCTTGCGCGGACCTCCTTCGCGACCTGTGTGACACGCTCGCAGCCAGCGGCGCCATTGGCCTGTCAGCGCCGCAAATCGGCGCGGCACAGCGCATCGTCGCCGTTCACGTGCCCGACGACGGACGCGGACTCTGCGTTTACACCAACCCGGAACTGATCAGGAAACGCGGCCTCGCGATCATCGAGGAGAGCTGCCTGTCCGTTCCCGGTGTCGAAGCACCGGTGATGCGCTCGGCGCAGGTGCTCATCCGCTACCGCGATGAAAATGGGGACGAGGCGGAAACGGAAGTCGACGGGCTGCACGCCGTCTGCCTGCAGCACGAGATGGATCACCTCGAGGGCAAGCTGTTCACGGACCGCCTGTCCTGGTGGCGGCGGCGACGCCTGCGTCGCGCGGCCTGAGACCTGTGTTCGAGTATCGCGGTCAGCATCGCCCCGCCTTCGCCGAGGAACCCGGCGACAATCAGGAGTCCGTCTGGGACTACCCGAGACCCCCGGCGCTCGAGGCGAGCAGCGACGAGGTAGAGGTCCGTGCGGGGGACGCCCTGCTGGCAAAGACGCGCTCGGCCTTTCGCGTTCTCGAAACCGCGAGCCCGCCGACCTACTACCTTCCCGCCGAGGCCGTCAGCTGGGAACTGCTGAGCGACATTGCCCAGAGCAGCTTCTGCGAGTGGAAGGGTCAGGCGAGCTACTACGCGCTTGCTGGTGATGAACAGCGCCGCGCCATCGCCTGGCGCTACCGCAATCCCTCACAGCGCTTTGCCGCGCTGCACGATCACGTCTCCTTCTACCCGGGTCGCGTGGCCTGCTTTGTCAACGGCGAGCGTGTTCGCCCGCAGGCCGGCGAGTTCTACGGCGGCTGGATCACCGATCGCATCGTCGGCCCCTTTAAGGGCGACCCGGGCACGGGCCACTGGTGACCCGCCCCGCGCATCGCGGGATCAACCGGGCTCAGGCGCGCAAGTCAGGCGTGCTCAAGATAGTAAAGCCCGAACAGGCGATCTTCGTCGGTCCAGAAGTGACGCACCTGAAAGCCGGCATCGGCAGCGAGGGCGGAAAAGTCCTCGTCGCTGTACTTGTAGGAATTCTCCGTGTGGATCGTCTCGCCGTCGGCGAAGCGCAGCCTGCGCCCGCCGGCGGTCACCTCCTGATCGCCGATGCTCACCAGGTGCATTTCGATGCGATGGGCGCTCTCGTTGTAGAAGGCGTGGTGGCGGAAACGCGTTGCATCGAAGTCTGCATCGAGCAGTGCATTGAAACGCTCCAGAATGTTGAGGTTGAAGGCCGCGGTGACGCCGTCGCGATCGTTATAGGCGGCCTCCAGCGTCGCCCGGTCCTTGTGGCGGTCAACGCCGATCAGAACGCCACCGCTGGTGCCGACGACCTCGGTCATGCCCCTCAGGAAGCGCCGCGCAGCCGCAGGTTCCAGGTTGCCGAGCGTTGAACCCGGATAGAACACCACGTGCTTGTTCTGCGGCAGGTCGTCGAGGAAGCTCCACTCCCCATTGAAGTCAGCGCAGACCGCATTCACCGTCAGCCAGGGATACTCAAGACCGAGCGCCGATGCCGCTTCGCGCAGAAACTCCGCCGAGATGTCCACGGGTACGTAAGCAGCGGGTCGAAGACTGTCGAGGAGCAGGCGCACCTTGTCGCTCGAGCCGCTGCCGGGTTCGATCAGCGTGCAGGCAGGGCCGCAGCAGTCGCTGATCTCCGGCGCGTAGCGTTTGAGCAGCGCAACCTCCGTCCGCGTCGGGTAGTACTCGGGGAGCCGGGTGATTTCGTCGAAGAGCTCCGAGCCGCGCTTGTCGTAGAACCACATCGGGTTGGCGCGCCTCGGTGTGGCCTCAAGACCCGCGAGAATCATCTCGCGTCCATCACCGAGATCGGGATGCTCATCGCGAAAGCTCACATTCGGCGGCAAGTGCAGGGCCTGGGTCATCGTATTCGATTCCTTTGCGGGGCCCGGATCAGCGGGCCAGGCGGATACCGGAGAACTGCCAACGGTCGCCGGGGTAGAAGAAGTTGCGGTAGCTCGGCCGCGCCTGGCTCGACCAGGTCACACAGGAACCGCCGCGCAGTACCCACTGATTGCTCATGAACTTGCCGTTGTACTCGCCGATGGCTCCGGGCGAGGGACGATAGCCCGGGTAGGGTTCGTAGGCGCTGCGCGTCCATTGCCAGCAGGCACCGAAGTACTGGCGGTCGGCCCCCGTCGCGGCCTGAGGATGCAGCCCCAGACCGTGATCGCGGCCGCGCGAGGGCGGGGCCAGCGTCGTCGCCGCGTGCTCCCACTCGGCTTCCGTGGGCAGGCGCGCACCGGCCCAGCGCGCATAGGCCTCGGCCTCGTAACCGCTGACGTGGCATACGGGAGCGGCGTCCTCACGCCTGCGCAGCCCGTAAAGCGTGTACTCGAGGGCCTCACCGCCGCGATCCACCCAGTGCAGCGGCGCCTTCCAGCCCTCGCTCTGCAGCAGCGCCCAGCCATCCGCGAGCCACAGCTCGGGGCGCTCGTAGGCGCCGTCGTCGATAAAGGCCTGGTATTCGGCGTTGCTGACCAGGCGATCGGCGAGCTCAAAGGGCTCGATGAATACGCGATGGCGCGGCAGTTCGTTGTCGAAGCAAAAGTCGCCCGCCGCGAAGCCCTGCTCGATGATGCCGCCCTCGAAGCCGTCCCAGGCCAGCGCACGCTGGCTGGCGCGATCGCTGCGGTCTTCCTCGCCGGTCGCGCTGCTCTCGCTGCAAAAGGCCGGGTAGGTCGGATTGGCGGCGAGCGAGTACTTGATGTCCGTGTAGAACAGCTCCTGGTGCTGCCGCTCGTGCTCGATGCCCAGGATGCAGCGCTCGCGGACCGTGTCGGCTGTCTCGGGCGGCGCAGCGACGAGCAGCTCGGGCATCAGCGTATCGATCCGGCGACGATAGTCCATGACCTCCTCGAGCAGGGGACGCGACAGCAGGCCGCGCCGGTCGCGCGGATGCTGCTCGCCGATGCCGTTGTAGTAGGAATTGAACAGCACCTCGAAGGCCGGGTGGGCGGTTTCGTAGGCCGGCAGCAGCGGCTTCAGAATGAAGGTCTCGAAGAACCAGCTCGTGTGCGCGAGATGCCACTTCGGCGGACTGGCGAAGGCTGCCGCCTGCAGCGTGTAGTCCTCGAGCGCGAGCGGCGCGCAGTCGGCGACGGAGCGTTCGCGCGTCGCCGAAAACTCTGTCAGTAGCCTGTCAGGCGGCATGGGCAAGGCTGTCGGCGGTGCATATCACGCGGCCGCCGATCCAGGTGCGGTCGCCGCGGATGCGACTGCGCAGCTCACCACCGAAATGCGAGCACTGAAACGCGTGCAGGCCACCGTTGAGCTCGCGGTTGACCCAGTAGGTGGCCAGCGCGCGCATTGCAGACCCCGTCGCCGTGTCCTCGGGCACGCCGTACTGCGGCGCAAAGTAGCGCAGCTGCACGTCGATGCCGGGATCGCTGCGATCGACGCAGGTGGCGATCAACGCGCGCTGCGTACGGCGGCGCAGACCGTAGTCGGGAACGCGCAGCTCGCGCAGATCGAAGCCGGCAGGCCACTCCAGAATCAGATAATCGCGATCGCCGCCGGCCCGTGCGGCGCGCCACGGCGCCGACGGAAAAAACTCACGTACCCACGGCGGCACGGCGCAGGGCTCGCAGTTGATCGGCGGCAGGCCGATCCAGGCCCAGTCATCCTCGACGGCGAAGGCGACGCGCAGTCCGTTCATCTCGAGTTCGGAGACACCGCCGTCGTGGCGCAGCCAGGCCACACCGGCGCAGAGCAGACCGTGGCCACAGAGCGCGATCGGTTCACCGCCAGCCGTCCAGCAGCGCAACGTCGCCACGTCGGGGCCGGATCGCCAGCTCACGCAATGCGTGCCCATGGCCTCCTCGTCGCAGGCTTCGCTCGCCTGTTCCAGCAGCGACACGGCGCAGGGGTTGCCCCGCGCCCGCTGGTCCAGGCCCGTGCTGCCGCCACCGCTGAAGGCCGCGCGGCTGTCTCCGGCGAAGGCGAAGAAGTGAAGGTGGTGTGGCAGACGGCTGCTGATGGCAAACCCCTGACGTCAGACCGCTTCGAGCGGCGAGCCTAGCAGCTTTTTTGGGAAGCATCGAACGCCGGACCCGCGTCGTCGCGCAGGGCTCAGCGCACGCGCAGGTGCGCCGGAACAAAGCTGCGTTCAATCGCCTCGAAGAGAACCTCCACAGCAACGGCAAGAACGGCGGCGGGAATCGCTCCCTCGAGAATCAGGGCATTGTCGTTGAGCGACAGGCCGGTGATGATCGGCTGTCCGAGGCCGCCGGCACCGACGAAGGCGGCAAGCGTGGCGGTACCGATGCTGATAACCGCGGCGGTGCGGATTCCCGCCAGGATCATGGGCATGGCGAGGGGAAGCTCGATGCGCAGCGTCTGCTGCACGGGCGTGAGGCCCATACCCATGGCCACTTCCCTGAGCAGCGGATCGACGGAAAACAGCCCCGCGAGCGTGTTGCGCACGATGGGAAGCAGCGAGTAGAGAAACAGCGCGACGATGGCCGTGCCCTCGCCCAGACCTAGGAAGGGTATCAGCAGTGCCAGAAGCGCCAGCGCCGGGATCGTCTGCACCAGCCCGGCACCGTACTGCAGCGAGCGCGCGATGCGCGGGGAGCGCGCCACGGAGAGCGACAGCGGGATCGCGAGCAGACACGCGAGGACGAGCGCGATAAGCGTGAGCTTGAGATGTATGAGCGTGTTGTTCGCAATTCGTCGGCTGCGGCTGTCATCGACCTCCCTAGGCGCAATCAGCCCGATCTCCGCAAGCTGCTCGGCGGCCACCGCGATAGCGGCCTCGCCATCGCTCGACACGCGTCGGTTCAGGCGCTGCATCGTGCTTTCATCGAAGCGCTGATCGAAGGCCTCCAGGAGTTCGTCAACGGCTTCGGGCAGATCCGGGCGCGCGAGGATACCCGCGTCATAGGCGGGGAAGACGCCGAGATCGTCTTCAAGCAGGCGCAGATCGTAGATCGCGAGATCGCCGTCCGTGGTGTAGGCATCGGTCACGTCGAGGCTGCCCGACTCCAGGGCGCGGTAGGCGAGCGCGTGCTCGAGAGCCGCGGGGCGCTGCGGCAGGCCGTAGGCCTCGCGCAGCGCCGGCCAGCCGTCCTCGCGATTCACGAACTCGTGCGAGAAGCCCAGGCGCAGCTGCGCGTACTCGCGGAGATCGCTGATGCGCGAGAGACCGAGCTCCTCGGCGAGGCGACGGGGCACGACCAGGGCGTAGCCGTTCTCAAAGCCGAAGCGATGGCTGAAGCGCAGTCCCTCGCGCTCGAGCGCAGCGTCGAGCGCCGCATCCTCCATCGAGTCGAGGGCAAAAATGCCGCGCTTCAGCGTGCCGCTGTACTCGGGATAGACATCGATCTCGCCAGCCTTGAGAGCCGCGAAGGTCACGGCGGAACCGCCGAGGCCGTGGCGCCGCTCGACGCGGTAGCCGCGGTCTTCGAGGAGCAGCGCAATCATCTCTGCGAGCAGATAGTTCTCGCCAAAGGGCTTGGAGCCGACGGTCACCGTCCCCTCGGCAAGCGCGTGAAGGCTCGCAACCGTCAGCAGCAGAGCGAAAAGCAGGTGCGCAAGCTGCCTGCGCATCAGTCGTCACCCCGCAGCAGTTCGCGCAGCAGGATTTCGGGATCTTCCGCGGGGCCCTGCCGGCGCAGTTGCTCCACGGGCCCCTGATGCGCAACGCGACCATCGCGCAGGACGACCACATGACTGGCCAGCTTCATCGCCTCGCGCATGTCGTGGGTCACGAGCACGACGGTAACCGGTTCGGCGGCGATCAGCTCCTGGAGCTGATCGTGGATATCGACGCGGGTAATCGGGTCGATCGCTGCGAAAGGCTCATCGAGGAGCAGGATCTCGGGGCGCAGCATCATCGCACGGCACAGACCGACGCGCTGTTGCTGACCGCCACTGAGCTGGTGTGGATAGCGCTCGAGGAGCGCCTCGTCGAGGCGCATTAGCGCCGCCAGCTCGGACACGCGCTGCGCCCGGCGCTCCGGCGGCCAGGACAGGAGCCTGGCGCCCAGTTCGATGTTGCTGCGCGCATCGAGGTGCGGGAACAGGCCCGTACCCTGCACGGCATAGCCCATGCGTCGACGCAGCTCCGGGAGGCGCGCGTAGTCGATGGGTTTCCCGAACACGCGAACGACGCCCGAGGACGGTCGATGCAGACCGTTGCAGAGCTTGAGCAACGTCGACTTGCCACAGCCGCTCGCACCGACCACGGCGGTGACGCAGGCCGCGGGGAAGCTGAGACTCAGATCGCGGATCACCGGGACCGAGTCAAAGGCCTGGGTCACGCCGTCCAGCTCTATCGGTGAGGCCGGAGAATGATCGCCGGGGTGCTGCGTGGTCGTTGCGATGGCGATAGTCTCAGCCGGGGCAGCGCGACAGGCGCAATCGGCCCGCGACGGCGAAAGGCAGAAGCGGTGCGCTCGCGGACCGCAGGGGCGTGTCTGTCGCATCCATTCGACGGGGCCGGTAGTGAGGTCGATGGCACCAGCTTAACGGGACGCCGTCGCGGTACAAGTCCCGGCGCCGAAGCTCGTGGCGGCATCGGCCCCTACGCTGGACCGCGGTCAACGCTTATACTGCCGGCGCTCGCTCGACACCGGCCTGCACGAGGAGCAGCGATGGTAGTGCCGCGGAAGGCTTCGCTTCGCGGGGAGACTTCAATGCTGCGGGTGATTCAGTGGGTCATACGGTGGGTGATTCGGTGACGGACGGGCCATTCCCGCGGGTGTAGTTCAATGGTAGAACCTCAGCTTCCCAAGCTGATGACGTGGGTTCGATTCCCATCACCCGCTCCAAAGGCACAAGACCCCAGAGCATGAACAGCAACCAGCACCCGGCCGCGCGTGATCAGCTGGGCACGCGAGCCGTGGTTCTGCTCGCCGTGGCCTCGGCCATCGTCACGGCGAATGCCTACTACATCCATCCAATCATCGGGCGCGTCGCCGAGAGCTTCGGCGTAAGCGCCGGTCTGATCGGTGCCGTTCCGGCCTTCAACCAGATCGCCCTCGCGCTGGGGGTGCTCCTGCTCCTGCCCCTCGGCGACCGCATGACCAATCGCACGCTCGTGGCCCTGTGCCTGAGCGCGCAGGTCCTCGCGCTGCTGGCGATGGCGACGGTGCAGCGCTATGCGCTGTTCGTGGCCGCCTCGACGCTGCTCGGTTTCTTCACCATCACGCCCTATCTGCTCCCCGCCTACGCCTCGAAGCGCGTCGATGGGACGCGGCTCGGCTTCGTCACCGCGCTGCTCACCACCGGCGTGGTGTTCGGCGTGCAGTTCTCGCGCCTCGGCTCCGGTGTGATCGCCGAGCAGCTCGGCTGGCGCGCCGTGTACTGGATCGCGGCGGCGTTGATGGCCTGTGCCGTGGTCGCCCTGCCCCTGCTCATGGGTCCCGAGGCGCCGCTGCATCGCGACAGGCGCGAACCCTACGCAAAGCTGCTGCTGTCGCTGATCCGGCTTCCCGGGCGTTTTCCCGACGTGATGGTCTCGGGCCTGATTCAGGGCCTGAGCTTCGCGATCTTCCTCGCCATGTGGATGGGCATTGGTCTGCACCTGACCGGACCGCGCCTGCAGCTCGGCACGGACATCGTCGGGTATCTGGCCGCCGCCTCGGCCATCGGCCTGATGACCACGCCCCGTCTCGGACGCTGGGCCGACGGCCTCGGCGCCGAGGGCGCACGCATTCGCATGGCAGTCGCCCAGTTCACCGCCGTCGCCAGTCTCGCGCTGGCAAGCTACGACTGGCGGCTGTTGATCGTGCCCGTCGTAGCCACCGCCGTATCGGGGCCGCTCATCGACATCACCGGGCGCATGACGCTGCTCAACCGCGCACCGGAGATACGCACGCGCCTGATGAGCCTGTACATTACGCTGATGTTCCTCGGCGGCGGCTTCGGCAGCTGGAGCGGCACGCTCGCCTACGACGCGCTGGGCTGGTGGGGTACCGTGGGTCTGTGCCTGTCGCTGTCATCCATCGCCTGCCTGCTGGCCCTGCACCAGCATCGAAGGGCAGTTAACGCAGCTGCGCATCCGGTTTAAGGTAGCGAAAACGAGGCGCCGGGGGATCGATTTATGGAAGGTAGGGAAGGTAGGGAAGGAAAGGAACAGGAACCCAGCCACCGCGAGCCGGGTCACGATCTTCACCTCGAACACGAGGACCCCACGATCCGGTTCCTCCACTACATCATTCGCAGCGCGGTCAAGTTTCTCGCCGTGCTCATGGTGCTGGTCATCGTCTGGGGCATCGGCGACGTCATTTACGTGCTGTACCAACGCCTGACGGAGCCGCCGTTCATGCTCCTGCAGATCAATGACATCCTCGCGACCTTCGGCGCCTTCCTCGCCGTGCTGATCGGCATCGAAATCTTCATCAATATCAGCATGTACTTGAGCGACGACGTGATCCCCGTGCGCCTGGTGATCGCGACGGCGCTCATGGCCATCGCACGGAAGGTGATCATCCTCGACTACGAGAGCACCTCACCGCCCTTCGTTTACGGCACGGCAGCCGTCGTCCTGGCCCTGGGCATCACCTACTGGCTGGTAACGAAAAAACTCGATTAGCGCCGTTGGCGAGGACCCCGCGAAACCACCGAAGGGCGGCCCTCAGCCCGTAACGCCCAGCCCTGCGGCGATGGCGTTGATGCTCAGCAGCAGCTCGGGGGTCAGCGCCTCGGCCGCCGCGGGATCGGATTCACGGGCCGCGCGCCAGCGCTTGAGCAGCTCGATCTGGTGACGGTGCAAGGCCTCGAGAGCCTCGAGGCGTGGACCGAGCTCCGCCATGATGATCGGTCGCTTCTCTTCGAGCGCGCCGCCGTAGATACGGCGTAGATAGCTGCCCGTGAGCTCATACTCATCACGGATCAGAGCGAAGACAGCCTCGCGGTGGCCGGCGTCGGGCACCAGATCCGCGTAGGCGCGCATCTGCCTCGGACAGGCCATCATGAAAGCCGTGGCGATATTGCTGATCAGGTAGTGCAATGGCGGCCAGCGCAGCGGCCCCTCCTCCTTGGCACGCAGCAGGTCCTCGAAGGCGTCCGCGTCCTTCTCCTGCAGGGCCTTCAGTCCGGTGCCGAGCCCGAACCAGCCCGGCAGCACGAAGCGCGACTGGTTCCAGGCGAAGCCCCAGGGAATCGCGCGCAGGTCGGCGAGGCTGCGCTTGCCCGTACGCCGTGCGGGACGCGAGCCGATGCGGCTGCTCTCGATGGCATCGACGGGCGTCGCGAAGGAAAAGAACTCGATAAATCCCTCGTGATCGACCAGCTCGCGGTAGCGTCGGTAGCTGTGATCCGTAATCGTGTCCATCGCTCGCCGCAGCGTCGCCGGGAAGCGGCGCTGCTCGGTCTCGGAGACCAGTGCCGTAAACACGCCGGCGGCCAGCAGCTCGAGGTGGTGCGAGGCCGTGCCGCGGTTGGCGTACTTCTGCGAGATCGTTTCGCCCTGCTCGGTCATACGCAGATCACCGGCGACGCTGGCGGCGGGCAGCGCGTCGAGAAAACGGTGCGTGGGGCCGGCACCGCGACCGATGGCGCCACCGCGACCGTGGAAGAACCGCAGCCGCACGCCGTGGCGCTTTCCGACCTCGGCAAGCGCCTCCTGCGCCCGGTACAGGTTCCAGAAGCTGGCCACGATACCGCCGTCCTTGCCGCTGTCGCTGTAGCCGACCATCACCTGCTGCACCGGCGCCTCGCCGTGGGGCGCTCGGGCAAGGAGACTGCGCCGCACCAGCTCGTGGGCCAGATAGTCATCGAGGATCTGCGGCGCGCGGCGCAGGTCCTCGATGGTCTCGAACAGCGGCACGACCTCCAGCGGCAGTACCGCGCCGCCCTCGCGCCACTGCAGAAGCGCCGTATCGCGAGCGAGGAGATACACGGCGAGCAGATCCTCGGCGCTGCGCGTCATGCTCACGATCAGCGCGCCCAGTCCTTCGGATCCGTACTCGGCCGCGTGCTTCGCCAGTACCTCGTACACGTCGAGCACCGGTGTCGCCGCGGCGGGCGCGGCGCCGGCGCGCGACAGGGGGCGCGGGCTCTGAAGCTCGCGATCGAGCAGCTCGCGTCGCCGGTCGGCCGGCCAGTCCGCGTAGGCGGCACCCTCGACCACCCCCGCCGCGGCGAGCAGCGCGGCGATCGCCTGGTCGTGAAACTGACTGTTCTGGCGAACGTCCAGCTGCGCGAGATGGAAACCGAAGCAGCGCACCTGGTACCGGAAGGGCCTCAGCTCGGTGTCGACGAGACGGTCGGCACCCACGCCGCGCAGCGAGGCTTCCAGCGTGTCGAGGTCGGCCAGAAGCTCGGCGGACTCGGCGTAGCCGCCCGCGACTGGCGGCGCCGCGAGGCTGGCACGCATCAGGTTGATCCACTGGCGGCAGGGCTCGCCCTCGTTGCGCTTCATCAGCGCGGCCGCGCCGTCGCCCTCGAGGCGCGCGGCGCGCGCCTCGCAGTGCTGTCTCAGGGCCTCGCTGTGGCTCGACCCGCGCCCGGTGAGGCTGAGCTTGCGACCGAGCTCGGCGAGGGAGGCGTCGGCCACGGACAGCGCGGTGTCACGCAGCATGGCCAGGGTTTCGCGCGTGGTCTCGGCGCTGACGCCCGGATGCCCGTCGCGGTCGCCTCCCACCCAGTTGCCGAAGCTGATGCGCGGTGCGTACATCGCCTCGATGGCCCGGTCCTCGGGCAGACCGGCGCGCGACCACGCCGAGTGCAGACGACGTACGGCAGCAGAGACGGCGCGGGGGAACACGGTCCCGAGAAAGTGCAGCGTCAGACGGCGCTCGTCGGCAAGCCCCGGCTTCTCGAGATAGATTTCCCCTGTACGCCACAGGCTCTCGAGGCAGGCCTCGAGATCGTCGCGGATATAGCCGCGCTCGGCCCGGGTCCACATGCTGTTCTCCAGCTGTACCAGGTATTCGTAGAGTCGGCGGTGCTGCTCGAGTACGGTCTGGCGCTTGGCTTCCGTCGGATGGGCGGTCAGCACCGGCTCCACGCGCACGCGGGCGAGATCCGCGAGCATGTCATCGACACTTCTGCCCGCGGCGATCGCGCGCTCGAAGGCGCGCCACCAGGAGCCGGACGGACTGCAGCCGTCGGGATCTTCCTGCACCTGACGCAGGCCCTGCACGGTGGTGTTCTCCTCGGCGTGCGCAAGCAGGCGAAACGCAATCGAATGGGCCTGCAGGCAGCGCTCGCTGCGCCCCTCGGGCCAGGGAGCAGGCGCAGCCGAAGCTGTTGCCCAGTGCCTTTGCCAGGGCAGGGTCGCGGCGATGTCGTCCTCGCCGAGCGACCTGAGCACCCGGTCGAAGGAAGACATGAGCAGCGCCACGCCGGGCGCCAGTTCGGTGGCATCGGTCACGATGAATCCTGCGGGAGTGAAACGGACTGCGGCGAGCCTAGACCAGGCGCGCGGTGGCTTCCAGTGCCTGCCGGCCACCGACGCACCGCGGTCGGCAGCGGCCAGCAGGGCTGGCACGGGCTGGCGTGCTCAATCGACGAGGTGGTAGCGGCGTCCGTTCAGTTCGCCTTCGACACAGCGACCGCCGCG
>JAZBOX010000053.1:0-2373 GCA_036351355.1 Halieaceae bacterium | reverse complement strand
TCGGTGCAACTGGTGATCCGCGCCGTGCGTGAGCGCCCGGAGGTGCCGCCCGATCTGCCGCTGCCGCCCTCGACCGTGCATCGCTTGCTCGCCCGCCATGGGTTGATGGACCTGGCGAAGACGGCGGGCGATGCCCGCGATCGGCGCCGCTTCGCCTTTGAGCAGGCCGGTGAGCTGTGGATGAGCGATGTCATGCATGGACCCAGTGTCCTGGTCGGTGAGCGGGTCAAGCGCAAGACCTATCTGATCGCCTTCATCGATGATGCCACCCGGGTGATCCCGCACGCCGCCTTTGCGCTCTCGGAGAACACCGCGACCTTCCTGCCGGTGCTCGAGCAGGCAATCCTGCGTCGGGGCTTGCCGAAAAAGCTCTTTGTCGACAACGGCGCCAATTACCGCTCCAAGCATCTGGCGCTGGTCTGCGCCAAGCTTGGCATCGCGCTGATCCATGCGCGGCCCTATCAACCGCAGGGCAAGGGCAAGATCGAGCGCTGGTTCAAGACGGTGCGCGCGCAGTTGCTGACCCGGCTCACGGAGGCCGATCTCGCTAGCCTGGCGGCATTGAACCGCCGTCTGGCGGGCTGGATCGAGGGCGAGTATCACCACAGCCCACATCGCGGCCTGGACGGGGCGACGCCCTTGGAGCAGTGGGCGCGCACCGGCTCCGGGGTGCGCTTTCCCGAGCCGGATGTCGATGTGGCCGATCTGTTCCTGCTCGAGGCGGTGCGCAAGGTGCAGAAGGATCGCACGGTGAGCCTCAACGGGGTGCTCTATGAGGTGGAGGCCGCCTTGGTCGGGGAGAACGTGACCTTGCGCTTCGATCCCAGCGTACCACCGGAGCGTCCGATCCAGGTCTGCTTCCAGGGCGAGCGCCTGGCCATGGCGCGTCCGCTCGATACCTATGCGAACTGTTTCGTGAAACGCGATCGCCCGTCGCGGACCTTGGCGGTGGCGGGCCCGTTACCGGAGCCGGCGCCCTCGGCGCTGCGCCTGCGTGAGCTCCCGGATGCCGATGATGACGCGCTGGAGGGTCGCTGATGTACCGCAAGCACTTTGCACTGACGGCGTTTCCCTTTGATCTGACGCCTCCACCGGATGCACTGTTCGCCGCCGCCAGTCTCCGGGAGGCCGAGGCGCGGCTGAAGCATCTGCTGGAGCTGCGCGGTATCGGTCTGGTCACCGGCGAGGCCGGCTCGGGGAAGACCACGGTGTGCCGTAAGGTGGCCGCGGACCTGCATCCGGGGCTGTATCGGGTGTTCTATATCCCGCTCTCCACCGGCAATGTGATGGATATGTACAAGACCATCACTTGGGAGCTGGGCCTGGCACTGCAGCGCAACCGGGCGGCGGCGTTTCGCAGCATCCGTTTGGAGATCACGCGCTTGACGCTGGAGGCGAAGCAGCGCCCGGTGCTGATCGTCGATGAGGCGCATCACCTCAGAAACGAGGTGCTCGAGGACCTGCGGCTGCTGACCAACTACAACATGGATTCGGAGAACCGGCTGTGTCTGCTCTTGGTCGGGCTCACGGAGCTGCGCCGGCGCTTGGGCATGGCGGTGCATGAGTCACTGGCGCAGCGCATCGTGGTGCGCCATCACCTGACGGGGCTGACGCGCGAGGAGGTCCCTGAGTATCTGCGCCATCGGTTGCGTCTGGCCGGCTGTGAGCTGCCGTTGTTCGAGCCTGCCGCCGTGGAGGCGCTGTTCCAGGCCACCCAGGGGATGCCGCGTAAGGT
The DNA here is from genome assembly GCA_036351355.1 of Halieaceae bacterium. GTDB lineage: Bacteria > Pseudomonadota > Gammaproteobacteria > Pseudomonadales > Halieaceae > Congregibacter. The sequence goes on along the minus strand of JAZBOX010000053.1, from coordinate 638 downwards.
GAATCGTCTGGCGCACTATGCGTTGACCAGTGCGGCGCTCGCGCAGGCGCGCCAGGTCAGTGCGGAGCATGTGCAGGCGGCGCGCGAGGAGGTGGCGGCATGAGCAGCCTGAGCGAACTGATCATCTGGGAGCTGCCGGAGCATTGGACGCCAGCGCAGGCGTTGGCCGTGCACGAGGCCCTGGAGACACTCTCCGAGGCGCTATGGGCCTATTACGGCGCGCAGATGCAGGCGCTGATCGCCGAGGAGACATGCCGCAACGAGCAGCTCGAGCTGCTCGATCCCGACGATCCGCTGCCGTTCTAGGTCCCCGTCGCCTTCCTCACCGGCGGGCCGTCCGGCCCGCCCTGCCACGTTCCATCGGCTGCGTCCGTCATCCCGTCGATACCGCCGTGTGCGCCGCACGCGCGGGCTCGTCTCTCAACCGGCCATGGCCCGCGCTCGTTCACCTACTCCGATTCTCTCACCGGTGTCATCAATCCGGGAAAGGCTCGGAGATGCCTTGTGGAATAACTCAGGAATACGAAGGTGGATGAGTGTGAGAGCTAACAAGTAGGCGCGTCAGCAACTGCTGCTGCACCCGGTGCAGCGTCTCCCAGGGCGCCGGCGGCTGGCGCTCGGGCGCGTACAGCGCCACC
>JAZBOX010000052.1:0-18180 GCA_036351355.1 Halieaceae bacterium | reverse complement strand
GCGCGTGCGCGCTTCAGCCGAACTGGTTCATCGTGTTGTCTTCGCCCGCAGCCTTGAGGGCGGCGTCTCCGGCAAAGTATTCCTTGTGGTCGTCGCCCATGTCGGAGCCGGCCATGTTCTGGTGCTTCACGCAGGCGATGCCCTGGCGGATTTCCTGGCGCTGCACGCCCTTCACGTAGCCGAGCATCCCCGCTTCGCCGAAGTATTCCTTCGCCAGGTTGTCCGTGGACAGGGCTGCCGTGTGATAGGTGGGCAAGGTGATCAGGTGATGGAAGATGCCGGCTTCGCGCGATGCATCTGCCTGGAAGGTCTGGATCCGGCGGTCGGCTTCGACGGCGAGCTCGCTGTCGTCGTAGGCAACGCTCATCAGTTGGTCGCGATCGTAGGCGGAGACATCCCTGCCCTCTTCGCTCCAGGCATCGAAGACCTGCTGACGGAAGTTGAGCGTCCAGTTGAAGGACGGCGAGTTGTTGTAGACCAGCTTGGCGCCGGGAATCGTCTCGCGGATCTTGTTGACCATCTCCGCGATCTGACCAACGTGCGGCTTCTCGGTCTCGATCCACAGCAGGTCGGCGCCGTTCTGCAGCGAGGTGATGCAGTCGAGCACGACGCGCTCAACGCCCGTGTCCTTGCGGAACTGGAACAGATTGGACGCCAGCCGCTTTGGCCGCAGCAGCTTGCCGTCGCGATTCAGGACCACGTCGCCGTTGGCCAGATCGCCGGGCGCCACCTCCTCGCAGTCGAGGAAGCTGTTGTACTGGTCGCCGATGTCACCGGGCTGGTGGGTGACGGCAATCTGCTTGGTCAGGCCCGCGCCGAGCGAGTCCGTGCGCGCCACGATGATCCCGTCGTTCACGCCGAGCTCGAGGAAGGCGTAGCGCACGGCGCGGATCTTGGCGAGGAAGTCCTCGTGCGGGACCGTGACCTTGCCGTCCTGGTGGCCGCACTGCTTTTCGTCGGACACCTGGTTCTCGATCTGGATCGCGCAGGCGCCGGCCTCGATCATTTTCTTGGCCAGCAGGTAGGTGGCTTCGGCGTTACCGAAGCCCGCATCAATGTCAGCGATAATCGGCACAACGTGCGTCTGGAAGCTGTCGATCTTGTTTTCCACGGCCTTCGCAGCAACTTCATCGCCGGCCGCGCGGGCCGAATCCAGCTCGCGGAACAGACCGCCCAGCTCGCGCGCATCGGCCTGGCGCAGGAAGGTGTACAGCTCTTCGATGAGTCCGGGCACGGAGGTTTTCTCGTGCATGGACTGGTCCGGCAGCGGACCGAACTCGCTGCGCAGGGCGGCGATCATCCAGCCGGAGAGATACAGATAGCGCTTGTTCGTGTCGCCGAAGTGCTTCTTGATGGCGATGAGTTTCTGCTGCCCGATGAAGCCGTGCCAGCAGCCGAGCGACTGCGTGTACTGCGACGTGTCGGCGTCGTATTCCGCCATATCCTTGCGCATGATGGCGGCCGTATAGCGCGCGATGTCGAGGCCGGTCTGAAAACGATTCTGCAGGCGCATGCGCGCCGCGTACTCGGGATTGATGTCTTTCCAGGTCTCGCCATTGGCGGCAACGGTGGCGGCGGCCTGCTGGATTTCCTGCTGATAGGTCATGAATGCTCCCCCCCACAAAACGGGTCTGATCGGTTCGGTCCTGGGTCGCTTCCCCCGGCTTCGCCGTCGGGCTCGAAGGCGCCCTGATGGCGAATTCCGGCTGGCGTTAACGCCGGAAGCAAACGCGGCGGCCGACTACAGCGGCTCAGCGTGGGCGCGAGTCTAGGTCAGGGCGCCACTATCATCCAAATGTATGTCTTATATGTGTGATATTCATACAGTAAATGACTAGCGGTTGAGCTCCCAGCGATGCGTGCGCAGCCATACGGTCAGCGCCCCGCAGGCCGCGGCAAAGACGAGGCCCGAAGCCATGCTGAGCAGATCCACGCTGGTCCAGTCCGGCCCGAGAATATAGAAACCCATCGCGGACTGGTCCGATACATGTGGCACGTGGCGGGCAACGGCGTTCTCGACGAACTCCGTACCGATGAACAGACTTTCGGCGAGCATCAGTCCTGCCGGCGGCACCAGTGCCAGCCAGAAGGGCGAGCGCTGGGCGAAGGCCGAAGCCAGCGACAACCAGGCATAGGTCGGCGCGATCAGCAGCGCCGTCATCATCCAGCCGCTGAGGGGATTGAGCAGCACACCGACGAAGTCGATGTTGCCGACTACAACAGCGAAGGGATCCTGATCCATACGGTAAACCAGCGCCATCATCAGCAGCACGTATACCAGCTGCAGGACGATGCTGATGGCGATGTAGATCAACGGGGCCAGAAGCAGCGCGGTGACCAGCTTCGCCGCGACGTTCTCCCACTCGGACACGGGCATCGAGCGCCAGAAAAGAATGCTGCGATCCTTGCGGTCGTCGAAAAGCGCGCCGAGCAGGTAGTTGAGCGTGGTAACGAATAGCACCAGCAGCATAATGCCGTGGAGGATGCCCAGCATCACGTTGAGCTCTCGACCGCTGAGCTCATCGTCGTCTTCGTCATCGCGATCGTCGTCACCCCCGGGATCAGGGTTGAAGCTCCATTCCTTCGAAAAATTCCACTGCTCGGCGCTTGCCGGCCCCTCATCAATCACCCGGTAGTCCGGCGGCATCGGACTGCCCGGTGGAAGCGGCAGTACGCCATCGGCGCCCGGAGCAGGACTGGCGGCAACAGCGCGACCGACCTCCTCGCCGTCGTCGTTCACGCTGATGGTCACGTTCACTCCGCTGCCTCCAGCGAGGAGCGCGTCGAGCACCGTGTCGCCGATGATGCTGATACGGTTGGCGAGGATGACGCTGCCCAGCATCAGCAGCGCCAACAGCAGCGCCGTCACCAATGGCGTCCACAGCAGCGAAGTCCGGTATTCGCGAAACTCGCGCTGCAGCAAGGCCAGAAAACGAAGGTTCTGTACGTTGCTCACGACGCTGCCCCTACCTTGGCCATGAACAGGTCCGAGACCGAAGGCGTACGCAGCTCCCCGAGCCCGCGAAGCTGCGCGGGATCCATGTCCTCGAAAATGAAGGCATTGCCGCCGAGAATGCTGCGCTTGCCGATGTAGGGCAGCTCCGCTGCGCGCACCGCCGCCTCGCCGAGCGCATGCAGCTCGAGGAACCGCTCTTCGACGGTGGTGAGCGCGTCGTGCAGGATCAGCCGACCCCGATCCATGAAGGCGATATGCGTGAGAATGTTCTGAACCTCTTCGACCTGATGCGTTGATACGAGAATCGTGCGCTCACCATCGAAATAATCGTTGATCAACTGTTCGTAAAAGCGCTTGCGGAACAGGATATCGAGGCCCAGCGTTGGCTCATCGAGAATCAGCAGACGGGCATCGATCGACATGACCAGCGCCAGGTGCAGCTGGACCGTCATGCCCTTGGAGAGGTCACCCACGCGGCGCCGGGGCTCCACGTCCGTGCTGGCAAGAAAGTTCTCAGCCTGGGCGCGCGAAAAGCGCGGATGCGTCCCGCTGACGTAGTCGAGCAGTTCCTCGACCCTCATCCAGCGCGGCAATACCGCCGTGTCGGCGATGAAACAGACCTGCTCCATCATTCGCGCGCGCTGCGCGTGTGGTTCGAAACCGAGAACGGACAACTCTCCATCACAACGCGTGAGGCCAAGCAGCGCGCGCAGGAAGGTGGTCTTTCCTGCGCCGTTGGGGCCGATGAGGCCAACCACGCTACCCGTAGTCACGCTCAGGTCGATGCCGTCCACGGCATGAATGTCGCCGAAGCTGCGACTGAGACCGCGCGCCTCAATGATGGTCTGCATTAGTGTTCCCCCGCTCTCCCGCCAGGCGCTGCGCGACGTCGTCCACGGACAGGCCGAGGACGCGAATACGCTCGGCAAAGGCCGGAAGTTCCTCTTCGAGAAAGCGCTGTTTTTCGGTTTTTGTAAGCGCCCCGCGGGCGCCCGCGGCGACGTAGGTGCCAAGGCCCGGCCGCTTTTCCAGCAGGCCCATGTCGACCAACTCCTGATAGGCACGACCGACGGTCAGGTGATTGATGCGATAGTCCGTGGCCACCTGGCGAACAGAGGGTATGGCCTCTCCCTCGCGGAAGCTGCCGTCCATCACCCGTTCGATCACCAGGTCGCGAAGCTGGCGGTAAATCGGCTGGCCGTCGACCCAGTCCATCACCCTGCGCTCCTCAGTTTCGGGCGCGGATGTCGCCGCTGCCGAAAACGGTACGCTCTATCTTCGGCTCACCGCGATAGCGGATATCGCCGCTGCCGAGGATGGAGGCCTCGAGATGCAGCCCGACGGCTCCGATCGACGCACTTCCGGAGCCAACCACGTTGACCTCGGCGTTTTCCGAATCGACGTCGTCGAGCCGCGCATCGCCGGAGCCAACCACATTGACCTCGAGCCTGCGGACGCTGCCACCCTCGGTGACCTCGAGATCGCCGCTGCCGGTCACGGTGAACTTCGCCGTGTCGACGCGCAGGTTTTTCACGTAGAGATCACCGCTGCCGCTGACGACCGCATCGAGTTCCTCGAGTTCAAGCTCCACGACCTTCATGGCGCCGGATCCCTCCACGACCAGCTCAGCCGCGGGACCCTTGAGCCCGTAGAGGCGTATCTCGCCCGAACCGTCGACACGAAACTCTGCGCTTTCCTCGTCCGACGCGAGATCGAAGGGCCGCACGTACACGGTCCCCGATCCTTTGACGCCAACGCGCTCGAGCGATGGCATGCCCACGCGGTAGCGCAGATCGTCGAAGCTGCGGCCGCTGCGATTTCTGCCGAGCACCAGAACATCCTCCCGGCCGAGGAAGAAAGGTTCTTCGTCGAGGTCGCGAGGATCACCGGAAATCCGAAGTTCGTACTGCTCCTGCTGGCGAATCTCGACGCGCGCGTCGCCGATGACCAGAACGCGAGAGAACTCGAGGCCCTCCACGCGCCGCGTCGCCCGATCGTCGGCGACGGCAGCGAGGCTGAAGGCCATGGACAGGAGGCCGATGCCGACCCTGCGCCCGGCGCGCGAAAGACGGCTAGCTCTCATCGGGCTGGCGCTGAGCATCGCGAAAGGCATGGTCGACGGCGATCCCGGCGGGGACCAGGCACAGGGCCGCGAGCACACCACCGCCGAAGAGCGTCATCGTGGCCCCGCCGAGGAACAGCAGGGCGGGAAGAAGCATGAGTCGGGAGCGAGGTCCCGCAAGTCGTTTGCGCAGGGTAATCATGAAAGCGGGCTCGCCGTAGGCAACTGTTATGGTTCACTATAACAGCGCAGGAGCCGCTCACAAGCTTTCAGCAGAGCCCGGAATAAGTTCTATTTTCTCTTTTTAATTAATGGCTTATACGATTAAGCTAAATTCACGTCGAGCTACTTGCTCGAGTGCTTTCGAGATTCCGTCGCATATTCCCGGCGACTCGTCGTGCCAGCGTTTTTGCACGATCAGAAGCCGGTCCTCGATATCCAGCCGCCAGCGTGGCGTCAAAGTGCGCGAGCCAGCGCGCGTAGTGCTCGGCGCGGAAGCGCGCCTGCGCGTCGACAGCGCGGTGCTGCGCCATCATGTGACGCCGGTACTCGCGTTCGCCGAGCAGCATCTTGCGCCAGTAGGCCTTGATGCGCGGCAGATGAGCTTCGAGACTTATCCCGGCCACGTCGATGAACAGCGGCGCTAGCAGCGGATCAGCGAGCACGCGGTCGTAGAAGGCATCGACAAAGGCGTCGATGGCCGCCGCCGAGTCGAGGTCACGCGGCACCGCAGCGTTCAGGGCCGGCCCTTTTTCTGCTGCTTGCGCTTTTTCGCCTGCTTCACGTGGGCCATCAGGCGACGCTTGCGAGTGATCTGGCGCTGCGTCAGCTTGTTTCGCTGCCCCGCGTAGGGGTTGTCACTGCTGCGGAATTCGACGCGAAGCGGCGTGCCCGTGAGTTCGAGTTCACGGCTGAAGATCTTCTCGAGGTAGCGACGGTAGCTGTCGGGAACGCGATCGGTCTGGTTGCCGTGCACGATCACGCGCGGGGGATTGCGGCCGCCCGCGTGCGCGTAGCGCAGCTTGATGCGGCGCCCGTTGACCATCGGCGGGGCGTGATCGGCGACGGCGTCCTCGAGAATTCGCGTCAGGCGGCTGGTCCCGAGACCCTGCATGGCTGCGCGGTAGGCGCTGTCGATGGAGCCGAAGAGCTTGCCGACGCCGGATCCGTGCAGCGCCGAGATGTAGTGCGTATCGGCATAGTCGACAAAGCGCAGGCGGCGATCGATTTCGCGGCGCACCCATTCGCGCTGGTCGTCATCGAGGCCATCCCACTTGTTTACTGCCAGCACCAGCGCACGGCCCGATTCCACGCAGTGCCCGAGCAGGTGCAGGTCCTGGTCAACGAGGCCCTCGCTGCCGTCGATGAGCAGGATAACCACGTGGGCATCGGCGATTGCCTGCAGCGTCTTGACGATGGAAAACTTTTCCACCGTCTCGCGCACGTTTTTGCGTCGGCGCACGCCCGCCGTGTCGATAAGCGTGTAGGCCTGCCCGCGCCGTTCGAAGTCGATGTAGATGCTGTCGCGCGTGGTCCCCGGCTGATCGAAGACGACGACCCGCTCCTCACCGAGGATGCGATTGACCAGCGTCGACTTGCCGACATTCGGCCGCCCCACCACGGCCACGCGAGTGCGCTCCTCGTCGGCTTCATCAGCCGTCGCCGGCGCCGGAAAGTCGGCAAACAGCTCTTCCATCATCGCGCGCACGCCGCGCCCCTGCGCCGCGGCAATTGCAAAGCAGGAGGCAACGCCAAGGGCGTGAAAATCGCTGACGGCGACGGACTCGTCCTGCCCGTCGACCTTATTGACCACCAGATGAAAATCGCGGCCGCGCTGGCGCAGCGTGCGCACCAGGGCCTCGTCGACGGGATTGAGACCGTCGCGGGCATCGACGAGCAGCAGCACGAGGTCGGCTTCCTCCATGGCGCGCAGGGACTGCTCTGCCATGGCCGCATCGATGCCCACCTCATCACCTGTTACCCCCCCCGTGTCGATCACGATAAAGGGCAGATCGCCGACGCGCGCCTCACCATAGCGACGATCGCGCGTGAGTCCGGCGAAGTCCGCAACGAGGGCATCGCGGGAACGCGTCAGCTGGTTGAACAGCGTCGACTTGCCGACATTCGGGCGACCGACAAGGGCGACGACGGGGAGCAAGACTCAGTCCTCGGCGCGCAGATCGTAGGCCACGAGCTTGCCGTCGTTGGTATAGACAAACAGGCGCGTACCGTCGGCAATCATGTCGGCCCGAGCACCGCTCTTGTCGGGGCGCTCGCGGGCGAGAAACTCGCCGTCCACCTGCGACAGGATGTGCAGGTAGCCCTCGAAATCGACGACGGCGAGATAGCTCGAGACGGGGATGGGTCGCGACAGGCCGCGCCAGGCCAGCGCGTCCTGCTCCCAGCGAATGCCCTGGCCGTTGCGCAGATGCGCGACGATCGTGCCCGTCTCCTCGGCGACATAGACATTGCCAAAGCCCTGCGAAACGCCGTTGAAGGAAGACACGTTGCGCTGCCAGAGCTTGCGCCCGGTGCGCACATCAAGGGCAGAGACGCGACCCTGGTAGCTCGCCACGTAGAGTTCCATACCGACGAGCGCCATCGCGCCGTCGACGTCTACGATGCGCTCGATCTCCGAGCGGCCCTGCGGGATCGCAATACGCGCTTCCCACAGGGTGGCGCCGTCGTCGGCATCAAAGGCCAGCACGCGCCCGCTGGCAAAGCCGGCGTAGACGATACCGTCGCGCAGGATCGGCGTGCTGGTGCCGCGAATCGTGAGTACGGGCACATTGCTGTCGTAACGCCAGCGGCGCTCGCCACTGGCGTGATCAAGGCCGTAGAGCTTGCCGTCGTAGGTCTGGACGACGACCACGTCGCCATCACCCTGTGGCGGCGCCAGCACTTCGCCGCTGACGCTGCCCTGCCACAGCAGGTCACCGCTGCTGGCATCGAGCCGCAGCACTTCTCCATCGGCACCGCCCAGGTAAAGAGAGTTGTCAAAGTGACCGACACCGCCGGACAGCTGTGTTTCCAGCTTCTGCTTCCAGCGATCGCGACCGCTGTCCTTGTCGAGGGCACGCACCTCGCCGTTGGCCGCAGCCACGAAGATCGTATCTCCCGAAAGGACAGGCTGCAGACGATACAGTCCGCCGCCCTGCCCCTTTCCGATACCGACGGACCAGCGCCGGCGGAGATCGAGCTGGGGCTCGAACTCGACGAGCTCGGCGGGCTTGCGAGGGTCCTCCTCGTCCTCCATGTCGAAGAAGCCGCTCAGGGTCTCGCAGGCACTCAGCGGGAAGACCAGGAAAAGCACCGCGAGGCGGCGCGCAAGCAGCGACATGCTCAGCTCGCCTCGCCACCCTGCAGGGCGCGCAGGTATTCGAGCTTGTCGCGCAGCGTCTGTGGCAGCGGGCGATCGGGATCCAGCGAGGACGCAGCCGTCTCGAAGGCGGCAAGGGCCTCCTCGTTGCGCTCCTGAGCAAGGAGAATGTCGCCGCGCGCGATGGCATAGGACGCCACGTAAGTTGCGCTCTGCGTGTCGAGCAGACCCAGGGCCTCTTCCGTGGCGCCGCGGGCGGCGAGCACGCGCGCAAGACGCAGATTGGCGATCCGTTCGAGATCGTCGCCGCGGTCGCTCATGGCGATCACCCAGCGCAGTTCGTCTTCCGCCGCGGACAGGTCGCCGTCGTTGACGGCCACGCGCGCGAGGTGCAGCGCGGCAAAGCGCGCGTAGCTGGAGCCGCGGTATTCATCCTTGATCCGTCGAGCGAGCTCCATCGCCGGCCCTACGCCCTGACCATCCTCGACGGACAGCGCCGAGAGCATCTGCTGGTAGAGCGTCGAGGCGTTCATCACCGCCTGCTCCTGGCTCTTCTGCCAGGCCTGCCAGCCGAAGCCGAGACCGAGGGCCAGCACCACGCCGATGATCGTGCTGCGTCCGTTTTCCTGCCACCACTTCTTGAGGGCTTCGACCTGCTCTTCTTCGGTTCTGTAAGTTTCCACTACCTGTCCTAAGCTGTTTCCGATATCGGGCCCCGGGGCCCGAGATGCTGGTCAATCGTGCTGACCAACTGCTCCAGTTCCACGCGCTGCTGCGCGCCGTCGCCGCGAAGCGGCTTGACGCTCACCTGGCCGGCGGCGACCTCGTCATCGCCCCACAGGAGCGCGAGTTCGGCACCGCTGCGGTCGGCCTTTTTCATCTGGCTGCGGAAGCTGCCACCGCCGAGCTGCATCTGCACCCTCAGACCGGGGCGCGCATCGCGCAGGCGCTCGCTGCCGGCGAGCGCCGCGCGGCGCGCATCATCGCCCATCGCGATGACGAATACATCGGCGGGCGCCGCCGCGGGCAGCGCTCCCGCTCCCTCGAGCATGAGCAGCAGGCGCTCGAGACCCATGGCGAAACCGACGCCGGGCGTCGGCCGTCCGCCGAGCTGCTCGACAAGACCGTCGTAGCGTCCCCCGGCACAGACCGTGCCCTGGGCGCCGAGTTCCGTCGTGACCCACTCGAAGACGGTCTTGTTGTAGTAGTCGAGGCCGCGCACCAGCCGCGGGTTTATCCGGTATTCGAGGCCCGCAGCCTCGAGAAGGCCACGCAGCGCCTCGAAGTCGCGCGCGGATTCATCGTCGAGATAGTCGGCCAGCTGCGGCGCCTGGTCGAGCAGCGCCTGCGTGTCGGGATTCTTCGAGTCGAGGATACGCAGGGGGTTGCTGTGCAGACGGCGCTGGCTGTCGTCGTCGAGCGCGTCGCGATGGCCTTCGAGGAAGGCCACCAGCGCATCGCGATACGCGGCTCGCGCCGCCGCACTGCCGATGCTGTTGAGCTCGAGTGCCACGCTCTGGTCGATCCCCAGCTCGCGCCAAAGCCGCGCCAGCAGCAGAAGCAGTTCGGCCTCCGCATCGGGCGTGGCGTGCCCGAAGATCTCCACGCCCACCTGGTGGAACTGGCGCTGCCGGCCCTTCTGCGGACGCTCGTAGCGGAACATCGGTCCCAGGTACCAGAGTCGACAGGGCGCGGCGATAAGGTTGTGCTGAATCGCCGCGCGCGCGCAGCCGGCAGTTCCCTCGGGCCGCAGCGTCAGACCGTCGCCGTTGCGGTCCTCGAAGCTGTACATCTCCTTTTCGACGATATCCGTGACCTCGCCGATGGAGCGCTTGAACAGCGCGGTCGACTCCACCACGGGCAGGCGAAGTTCGGCGTAGCCATAGGACGACAGCAGGCGCGCGACCGTAGCCTCGAGGAACTGCCAATGGGGGGTTTCCGCGGGAAGAACGTCGTTCATCCCGCGGATGGATCGCAGAGTGCTCATGGAAATGGCTGGGGTCGGGCTGGAGTCAGGGAGCGTTCAGCTGGCTGTCACGGCGATCAGTGATCCGAGCGGGCGATCAGGGCTTCCTCAGCCCTGGCGCGCTCGCTCTCGAGGCGCGCCGCGCGCTCGCGGATCGTTTTCTCGAGGTGGTCAACAAAGCCCTCGTTGCTGACCTTGTGGTCGGGCTCGCCGTCGACATAGATCAGATTGCTCGGCGTTGCACCGGTCATGCCGACGTCGGCCTCGCGCGCCTCACCGGGCCCGTTGACGATGCAGCCGATCACGGCCACATCCATGGGCGTGCGTACGTCGTCGAGGCGGCGCTCGAGCTCATTCATCGTACCGATCACGTCGAAGTTCTGACGCGAGCAGCTCGGGCAGGCAATAAAGTTGATGCCGTTGCTGCGCAACTTGAGGCTCTTGAGGATTTCGAAGCCGACCTTGACCTCCTCCACGGGGTCGGCGGCGAGGGAGATCCGGATCGTGTCGCCGATGCCCTCGTAGAGCAGCATGCCAAGGCCAATAGCCGATTTCACCGTACCGCCCCGCAGCGCGCCGGCCTCGGTGATACCGAGATGTAGCGGCTGATCGATCTCCTTCGCCAGCAGGCGGTACGCGTCGACGGCCATGAACACCTCGGAGGCCTTAACGCTCACCTTGAAGTCGGGATAGTTGTGCTTGTCGAGTATGTCGACGTGGCGCATCGCCGACTCGACCAGCGCCTCGGCCGTCGGCTCGCCGTACTTGCGCTGCAGATCCTTGCCGATGGAACCCGCATTCACGCCGATGCGGATCGGGATGCCGCGATCGCGGGCGCAGGCCACCACCTCGCGGACCTTCTCGTCGCGACCGATGTTGCCCGGATTGATGCGCAGGCAGTCGACGCCGTACTCGGCCACCTTGAGGGCGATGCTGTGATCGAAGTGGATATCGGCGACCAGCGGCACGCGCACGCGCGAGCGGATCGCGCGGAAGGCTTCGGCGGCATCCATACTGGGTACGGACACGCGTACGATGTCGGCGCCTGCGCCGGCAATGGCCTCGATCTGCGCCACCGTCGCATCGACGTCGCAGGTCTCCGTATTGGTCATGCTCTGCACACTGATCGGCGCATCGCCGCCCACGGCGACGCTGCCGACGTGAATCTGGCGACTCTTGCGCCGCTTGATGGGAGAGGGCTTGTTCATCGCTGCTACTCCTTTGGCCGGAGCTTGACGGTCTCACCGTCATCGCTCACTACCGTACTGCCCGCGGGCGCCTGGGACTGGCGATAGGCTTCGTACTCCGCGGAATCGGGATAGAGGCTGCGCAGCGCGAGGGCGTAGCTGCTCTCGGCATCCGCATCGCCCGTGGCCCGCGCCAGGCGAACCCCCAACCACAGGCCCCGGGCACTCTGCTGGCGCACGGCCCTGCGGTAACGGTCATAATAGTTGCTGGCGTCGCGCCTGTCCCCCGCTTCGAGACGCAGGCGCGCGAGTTCGAGGAGAGCGATCGGATTGCCGTTCTGCATCGCCAGCGTGCGCACGAGGGCCTCCTCGGCACCGCTGTTGTCCGACAGCTGCAACCGCGCCAGGCCCAGATTCAGGAACGCCTGCGCGCGGGCGCTGTACAGCGTGTCCTTTACCACGAGTTCGAGCTGCTCCTCGGCTTCGCCATAGCGCCCGCGGCCGTAAAGAAAAGTGGCATAGTTGTTGCGCGCGCGGGAAAAATTGCGGTCGAGGCGGATCGCGCGCTGGTAGCTCTCCTCGGCCAGCTCGAACTCACCCGTTGACTGGTAGACCAGGGCGAAGGCCTCGTAGACCTCGGCATTGCCGTCGTCGATCTCCACGGCGGCGCGCAGGTTGCGCTTGGCATCCTCGTAATTGCCGCGACCGATGTACTGCCGCGCCAGCGTGAGACGTCTATCCAGGGCCTTCTCCGGCGAGGCCTCCTCCGTAAATACGGACTCGGATTCGGTGACGCACCCGGACGCCGCCAGAAGGAGGAGCACAATCGCCAGACGCCGCATCATACGCGCCCTTCCCCGGCGGCTACGGCGGCCAAGGCGTCCCTGGCGGCTTCGGTGTCTCTGGCGGCCAGGGCATCGCCCGCCAGGCGCTCGCGGTGGCGCTCGCTGCGCCGGGTGCGATCCACCACTTCGCCAACGAGCTGGCCACAGGCGGCATCAATGTCATCGCCTCGCGTCGTGCGCACGGTGACGACGAAACCGGCGTCGACGAGGACCTGCCAGAAACGCGATACGGCATTGCCGCTGGGACGCTCGTAGCCGGAACCCGGGAAGGGATTGAAGGGAATCAGGTTGATCTTGCAGGGAAAATCGCGCAGCAGCTCGGCCAGCTCCCGCGCGTGCTCGCGCTGATCGTTGACGCCTGCCATCAGCGTGTACTCGATGGTGACCACGCGCTTGGCATCGCGCTGCGCATCGATATAGCGGCGCGCGCTGTCCAGCAGCACGGCGATCGGATAGCGACGATTGATCGGCACGAGCTCGTTGCGCAGTGCATCGTTCGGCGCATGCAGCGACACGGCGAGGCTCGCTTCCGATACCCCGGCGAGGCGATCGAGCGCCGGAACCACCCCCGAGGTGCTCAGGGTCACGCGACGCTTGGAGATCCCGTAGGCGAGGTCGTCCATCATCAGGTCCATGGCCGTGACCACGTTGTCGAAATTGAGCAGGGGCTCGCCCATGCCCATCATCACCACGTTGGTCACCACGCGCCCCTTGCCCGACTGGAAGGCGTCGTAGGAGTCGATGGCAAGCCACACCTGACCGATGATCTCCGCTGCCGACAGATCGCGCTGGAACCCCTGCTTGCCAGTGGAACAGAAGGAGCAGTCGAGGCTGCACCCCACCTGCGACGAGACGCACAGCGTGGCGCGCTTGCCGTCGGGGATGAGCACGGTCTCGACCAGCCCGCCGCCGTCGATGCGCACCAGCCACTTGCGCGTGCCGTCGCTGGAGTCGTGTTGCGACGCCACCTCCGGCGGACGCACCTCGGCAACGGCGCTGAGCTTGTCGCGCAGGCCCTTGCCGAGATTGCTCATGGCACCGAAGTCGCAAACGCCGCGGTGATGAATCCACTTCATTACCTGCTCGGCGCGAAAGCGTTTCTCACCCAGTTCGAGGAAGAAGCGTTCCATCTGGACGCGGCTCATCCCCAGCAGATTGGTCTTTGCCGGTGCCTCGCTGCTGGCGATGAGGGCGCTCATCTAATTCCAGTGAATCGTCAGGCGAGTAAACAGGTGAGTCGGCAAGCGCGGCGCCAGGCGCATCAGGCGCGGGCGCAGATATCGCTGGCGGCGAAAAAGTAGGCGATCTCGCGCGCCGCCGAGGCGGGAGAATCGGAGCCGTGCACCGCGTTGGCATCGATGGACGAGGCGAAGTCGGCGCGAATCGTGCCGGCCGCCGCTTCCTGCGGATTGGTGGCGCCCATGAGCTCGCGGTTCAGCGCGATGGCGTTCTCGCCTTCGAGCACCTGCACGACCACGGGACCGCTGGTCATGAACTCGATCAGCGCGGGAAAGAAGGGACGCTCGCGGTGCTCTGCATAGAAGCCACCGGCCGTTTCCTCGCTCAGGCGAAGCATACGCGAGGCGACGATCTGCAGGCCCGCCTTTTCAAAGCGCGCGTAAATGTCGCCGATGTGGTTCTTGCCTACGGCATCGGGCTTGATGATTGAAAGCGTGCGTTCCACCGCCATTGACTTGTCTCCAGTCTGGTGAGGCGGCGCAGGCCGCCCCGCGCGGTGCGCAGGGCGACCGGGCAGAGTGCTGCGCCGGGCATCCTCAATTCACGAAAAAACGAAAAAACGTACGAAAAATATGTGATCTGCCGTCGATCGCGCTTTCAGCGCCCGCTCGCGCGCCCGATGACCCGGCAAAAAAGTGCGGCGCAGTATACGGATTTTGGCTCCTCGACGCACCTGCTGTTGAGCGCCCTCGCGCGATCGAGAACGGCTGCGGCAGCGGCGTTTCAGCGAAGCCGGGACAGCGTCAGGCAGCGCTGCGACGAAGGCGAGGAACCACCTCGTGCAGGCGCTGGCTGAAGTGCTCGATATCCGCCTCCGTGGAGTAGCGCCCGAGGCTGACACGCAGCGAACTGTGCGCCAGGGCATCGGGCAGGCCGAGTGCGCGCAGCACGTAGGAGGGCTCGAGGCTCGCCGAAGTGCAGGCCGACCCCGTGGACAGCGCGAAGTCGGGCAGCGACAGCAGCAGCGCCTCGCCTTCGACACCGCTTACGCTGATATTCAGCGCACCGGGGAGCCGCCGCTCGGCGCTGCCGTTGAGGCTGATACCGGGCAGATCGGCGAGCGAATCCCACAGGCGCTCGCGCAGCGACTGCAGGCGCTGCGCTTCTTCGGCAAGGCCGGCCGCGGCGAGTTCGGCGGCCTTGCCCATGCCGACGATCTGGTGCGTGGGCAGCGTTCCCGAGCGCATCCCACGCTCGTGGCCGCCGCCATGCATCTGCTCGACCACGGGTACGGCGTCGCGGCGCCGGCGGTAGAGCGCGCCGATGCCCTTCGGCCCATAGAACTTGTGCGCCGAAATCGACAGCAGGTCGACGTCCAGCGCGCGCACGTCCACGGGAATCTTGCCAACGCTCTGCGCCGCATCCACGTGCAGGGGAACGCCCGCGGCGCGGGTGACGCGCGCGATCGCGGCGATGTCGTTGACCGTGCCGATCTCGTTGTTGGCGTGCATGATGCTCACCAGGCAGGTTTCATCGCGCAGCGCGTCGGCGACCTGCTGGGCGCTGATCAGCCCTGAGGCATCGGGGCCGAGATAGCTTACCGCGACCCCGTGCGCCTCCAACGCGGCGCAGGAGTCGAGAACGGCCTTGTGCTCGATGCGCGAGGTGATCACATGCGGGGCGCTCGCCATGCCTTCACCGCGAGCGACCGCGCCATTGCGGACTGCCTCCACCACCCCTTTGATAGCGAGATTGTCGGCCTCCGTTGCGCCGGAGGTGAATACGATTTCGCGAAGATCCGCGTTGATCAGCGCGGCAAGCTCCTGCCGCGCGCCCTCGACGGCCATTTCGGCCTCCCAGCCGAAGCGATGCGAGCGCGAGGCGGGATTGCCGAAGCAGCCGTCGAGCGTCAGACAACCGGCCATGGCTTCAGCGACCGCCGGGTCCACCGGCGTTGTCGACAGGTAATCGAGATACACGGGCGTCACGACGAACGCTCCCGCCGCCGCGCGGTCCAGTCCACCGGATCGATACGTTTCTGCGTTTCTGTCAGCATGCCGCGGAGTATATTCAACTCCATCTCGTCGAGGCGAAGACGGCTGTAGAGCCGGCGCAGGCGCGGCATCAGCTGTCGCGGCGCCGCGGGATTGAGGAAGCCGATCTGCGACAGCGTCTCCTCGAGATGCGCGAAGAAACGCTCCATGTTGTCCTGCGTTGCCGGCGGCGCGTCCCAGTGCGCGTCGGGCTCGGCCGTGAGCACCTCACCGGCCACGAGCATGTGCAGCTCGTAGCAGACGATCTGCACCGCCATGGCGAGGTTGAGCGAGCTGTAGGCTTCGCTCGTCGGGATTGCCAGGTGAAGATTGCAGCGCCGGAGTTCCTCGTTCGAAAGACCGTTGTCCTCGCGCCCGAACAGGATGGCCACCTCGCCGCGATGCGAGGCCATGGCGATGTCAGCGGCGGCGCGACGCGCGTCTAGGACGGGCCAGGGAATACGCTTGTCCTTGGCACTGGCGGCGACAACGAGGCTGCAGTCGCCGATGGCCTCGTCGAGCGTCGACACCACCTGTGCGGACTCGAGCACGTCTGCGGCAGACACGGCGCGCCAGGTCGCCTGCGGGTCGGGAAACTGCTCCGGCGCCACGAGCACGAGGCGGTGCAGGCCCATGTTCTTCATGGCACGGGCCACGCCCCCGATGTTGCCTGGGTGGCTGGTCTCGATCAGAACGATACGGATGCGGTCGGGGCTCATGGATCGGCGGGGGACACGAGGGAGGGGGGGCAGTCTAGCAAAGGCGCCGGTGAGCGCGGCTCGACCTGATATACTCCGCGCCCCTTCAGAACAACGTCCCGCTCAGCATGGAACCGATGGCAAACATGGCCCTGCGCGCAGCGCGCAAGGCCGGCGAATTGATCGTGCGCGCCTCCGACGATCTCGACCGCGTCGAAGTGCGCAGCAAGCAGGCCAATGATTTTGTCTCGGAAGTCGATGAGGCGGCGGAGGCCGAGATCATCCGCCAGCTGCGCCGTGCCTATCCCGATCACGCCTTCCTTGGTGAAGAGTCCGGCCTCGACGGAGCGGCGGACGCCGAGTACCGCTGGGTGATCGATCCCCTCGACGGCACCACCAACTTCCTGCGCAGTATTCCCCATTACGCCGTGTCCATCGCCTGCATGCACCGCGGTCGCGTCGAGCACGCCGTGGTGCTGGACCCGGTGCGGCGCGAGGAGTTTGTCGCCTCGCGCGGCCGCGGCGCGCAGCTCAACGGCCGACGCATCCGCGTCAGCCGCCTGACCTCGCTCGACGGCGCGCTGCTGGGCACGGGCATACCCTTCAAGGGTCACCAGGACGAGCGCCTGCCGCGCTACGCCGAGCGCCTCGCCGCCCTCGCCGGCGAATGTGCGGGCATCCGCCGCGCCGGTGCTGCGTCGCTGGATCTCGCCTACGTGGCGGCGGGTCGCCTCGATGCCTTCTGGGAGTACGGTCTGTCGATCTGGGACATGGCAGCCGGCGCCCTGCTCATCCGCGAGGCCGGCGGTCTCGCTGCCGACATCGACGGCTCCGACAACTACCTCGAGAGCGGCAATATCGTCTGCGGTAACCCCAAGTGCTTCAAGGCCGTGTTCCAGGGCCTGCGCGGCTGAACGCCACCGCGCCGCGCCGGTGAAGGGCTACGCTGCCTGCACCAACTGGGCAGCGCATAAACGTCAGGGCAGCAGGTCATCCTGCTCGGCGCCCTCCTTCACGGGAATCATCAGGTCTTCCTTGCTGACTCCCAGGGCGAGCAACGCGTTCGACGCCACGTAGATCGACGAGTAGGTTCCGATCGCCACGCCGACGAGCAGCGCAACGGCAAAACCGAAGATCATTTCCCCGCCGAAGAGCGCCAGTGCCAGCAGCACGAGCAGCGTCGTCAGCGAGGTGACCAGCGTCCGTCCCAGTGTCTCCGTCAGTGAGATGTTGATCACCTCCAGGGCCTCGGCGCGCCGGAGCTTGCGGAAGTTTTCGCGAATGCGGTCCGAGACCACGATCGTGTCGTTCAGCGAATAGCCGATGACCGCGAGCAGCGCCGCGAGCACGGTCAGATCGAACTCCATCCCCGATATCGAGAAGAAGCCGAGCACGATGAACACGTCGTGTACCAGGGCCACGACCGCACCCACGGCAAACTTGAACTGGAAGCGAAAGCCGATGTAGAGCATGACCAGGCCCAGGGCCAGAAGCATGGCGAGGCCGCCCTGCTCGCGCAGCTCATCGCCGACCTGCGGGCCGACGAACTCGATCCGTCGGAGTTCCACGTCGACGGCCGAATCGGCGCGGAGCGCTTCGAGCATCTGGTTGCCCTCGGCGTCCGTGTAACCCTGCGGAAGACGCACGAGCACGTCCTGATCCGTTCCGAAGCTCACCACCACGGCGCCTTCGTAGCCACCCGTCGCGAGCGTGCTGCGGATCGCGCCTAAGTCCGCGCTGTCGGCGTAGTGCAGCTCGACGAGCGTTCCCCCGGTGAAGTCGAGCCCCCAGTTGAGCTGGCGCACGACGAGAGAGCCGAGCGAGACAAGCAACAGGGAGATCGAGAACGCCGCGGCGATGCGCCGACTACCCATGAAGTTGATCGTTTTCACGTTGCTGCTCCCGCCACCACATCGCGGCCGATGGCGAGCGACT
>JAZBOX010000051.1:0-31096 GCA_036351355.1 Halieaceae bacterium | reverse complement strand
TGTAATGGACTGCTCCGGCATCCCAGAGCCAGTCGCGGGCCCTATTGAAGTAAACGCAAACGGTACGGGCTATGCGCTAACCGCATCGAACAAGCTTGTCTCGGTGTCCTTTGGCGACAGAGAATGCCTGTTTAGCGATATCAACAACGATCTGTCCAGAACTCTAAAAACGAAAGAAATACGAAACCTTAAAAACCTCGAGCTTTCGGAATCGATTGCCATAACTACCGACGAAGGACTGGTCATTTACGACAACGACCAGTCGATTACACACATTGACCGTACAAACTCTTCTCTCCGTACGAATATCGTTACATCGGTACAAGAAATTGCCAAAGGAGAAATCCTTATTGGCTCTTTCTTGGGCTTAGACTTAGCGTATAAAACGGACTTCACGATTATAGATCGCTTTGGAATAGAAGACTTCCCAGAAGCTACCGGCATAACCGGCACCGAGGACGGAAGATTTTTCGTCTCCAGTTATGATAGTGTTTTCTCGCTCGATATTGGCACATCAAACACCCAGCTTATCCCTCTTTTTTCCCTCGACGGTAACGCTGGAATATCGTCATTGTACGCAGCAGCGGATCATGTATATGTTGGCACGACCAACGGCCAGATATTAGCATTCGATCCCGATAACCGACGGGTCTCGTGTCGGTATGCGCCGCGCCACACTCAGGCATCTGGTCCAATCACCGCGGTCCGCATCAATGCAGTCTCAGGCCGGCTTTTCGCCACGTCGCTCGACACGCAAATCTATTTTTCGTCGGCCTGTAATACGGAGTCGCATCTTCCACTACAGCGCTTCGCGCGCCTGGAATCACCCACACCAATAATCGGCCTTGCACTCTTTGGTTTTGACGTTGGCATCCTTGACCTCAAGGGCGCACATATCTTTAAAGCGTCGTCGTTGGATGCCTTAGCTCCAATTACAGGTCAACCGGTCCAGCCGTTTACGTTTCTGAAGGACGTGTGGCTCATAGCCTCGGATGAGGAAGCTTCATTTTTTGGAAGGCCTGACGGCGATGTGTTTTTCTCCAGTATTTCAAGGCCTCTTGATCACAAATCTGCATTTAGCCTCGAAGAGACTCTCTATTCTTTAGAACTTGATAAAAGTGGTCGAGCATGGATGGCGACAAAAAGCGGACTCTCGGTTTTTTCTCAGCAAAACGGCACCTCTGCGGTGTTGTCATCTCGATCTATTAGAGACATCTCTCTAGACTACAATGTCTCGTTCGCCTCAAGTGATGGGCGTCTGGTCTTTGGCGGCTCAGGCGGTATCGTGATAATTCATGATCCGCTCCGTTTCCCCCATCGCCCGTCGGGGCGCATACGGCTTACCAAAATAAGCTGGGGTGAGAACGTTACAACGGGTAAGCAGCTTCGCCTACCGCTCGAATTGAGCCTTACCCCAAACGATTCCGACCTTACGATTCGAATCCAGTCATCTTCGCTGATTACCAAATCCCCACTGACCCTTCAGACCCGATTACTTCCGATCAACACTAGCTGGAGCTCAACGGCAGGGGTTAGCGACTTTCCGATTGGCAAGCTCCCCCCCGGCAACTATACCTTCCAAGCCCGCGGCGCAGACGCGCTTGGCATTTGGAGCGAGAACGAAATCAGCATTCCTATCACCGTAGCTGGTTCAAAGTGGGAGAGCCGCTGGGCTAGGGGCCTGTACGTCGCGGTAGCTATCGCTGTCATTCTGCTCGCGTGGAACTCGGCACAGCGATCTGCGATTCGTCGGCATCGGCAAGTGCTGGCGGATGAGGATCGGGCGGCCGTTCTGCGCCTCGAAGACGAATGCCAGGAACAGCGTGAATCGACGGATCGTATTTTGCAGTCGATTACACCTACTCTGGTCAGCCTGCTCGACGTCGCGAAGGAACTCGTTCTGGCGCATCAGAGTGGCGATAGCGGCGAGATCACTGCGCATGGCGTGCGTGCAATCGATCAGAAGTTTGGCGCCCTACGAAGTCAGGTGGAGCTGTCCGAGCGCTCAAGAGGTGGTGATCGCTGCAACCTGCGTGCCTTGGTCGACGAGACATTTGCGCGCTTGAGCGCCGACGACGGAGCGGGCGCTGACTGCCTGCTGCTCAACGACGCTCAGGATATCGATGTGCCCGTTCGCCACGCTCAGTATCTCGCGCTCAGCCTCTATGAGTTGCTGTCTCTGATGATCAATGCGCCGGGCAGCTCGTCGGATACGAACCCGGTGTTCGAGATCGCTCTTGATTCGCCCGAAGCTGCGGACGTCGACGAGGATGGCTACGTACTGAGAGCCAGTGCGCGAACGAAGTTGCGCTTCGACGAGGCGGAACTTGAACGCTGGCTACCCGTCACGATGCAGATCATCGAAGACTTTGGTGGCAACATTCAACTTAAGGACACGATGGGGCTGGAAGTTGAGCTACACCTCAATCTGAACTGACTCTGGTGCTGGGGATTCGCCCTGATCCAAGCAGCAGATTGGATTTTCTGCTCAGTACCGGCCTCTCTCACACCACTTGCTGAGTCAGCGCCCAACAAACTGTGGCGATCGCTTTTCCCGCTGTGCGGCAAATCCTTCCTGCAGATCGGCAGACTGCGCACAGCGTTCGACCAACTCTGCACCCCTGACAGGATCTATGGAACCGTGCTCGGCTTGCTGGACCAGTTCTTTTATCGCCGCGACCGCCAATGGTGCCAGGCCGGCAAGATGAACGCTCAGTTCGTCTACTCGGTCGTCGAGCTCATCCGAGTCAACCAGGTAGTCGAAGAAGCCGAGGCGGTGGAGTTCGGCGGCTTCGAGAGTCTCCGCCGCAATCAACATCCTTCGCGCCGCATTGGCGCCGAGCTTGTTTACGAATCGCGCAATGCCCGCAGGCGGATAGCAGAGTCCGAAGGATGCCGCCGGAACGCGCAGCCTCGTTCCATTCACGCCAATCCGGAAATCACAGCTAAGTGCCAGCTCGACACCACCACCGAAGACGCTGCCATTCACGCGGGCGATCGTCGGCAGTGGCAACTTCGCCAGGCGCTCCATCACTCCCTGGAAGCGGTCGGGGGTGATTTTCCCGCTGTTAAGGTCATCAAGTGCCGCGCCCGCGCAGAAGGTCCTGTCACCGGTATTGGTGATCACCAGGGCGCGCAACTCGGCATCCAGCGCAATTGCATCGAGGATGTCGTCGATCGCGTCGAGCTCTGCGGCACCCAGCGCGTTATGTCGATCTTCGCGGCACAGGCGCAGTGTGCCGATGGAATCCGACAGGGAATATTCAATCGTGTTGGACATGCAGGGCTCCCGTTCACGCTCACAGGCAGTGTACCCGGCCTCTTATGGACAGGGGCAAAAAAAATACCTAAAGTTCAAATCATCGAACCTTTGGGTATGTTTTGGGGCGAAGCAGCGACAGGCATGGTCACCCTCCGCGACAGCAGTCGCAGTTCACCGTTCAATCGCAAGGCGCAGCACGACGCCAAACGGCTTGCGATCCTGTCCGAAGCCGCTCGCCTCTTTAACGGCAAGGGGTCGCGAGCAACCACGCTGCAGGACGTTGCCAAGGGGCTCGGTCTCACCAAGACCAGCCTCTATTACTACGTAAAGACCAAGGAAGACCTCATCTTCCAGTGCTATGAACTGGCGCTTCAACGCCAGCACGCCTGTCTGGATGAACTCGACGAGGCCCCGATTGCGCCGCTGGAAAAAGCGCGGGGATTTTTCGAGCATCAGTTCACCACCTGGATCAACGCCCGCGAAGCACGCGGAGCGCACGTCGCCGCGCTGCTTGAAATTGCATCGCTCAAGCAGGAGCGCCGCGCCGCGATCGAGGGTGAGTACGTACGCATGTTCAAGCGCCTGAGAGCCTACCTGCGTGAGGCGCAGGCCGTGGGGCACGCGCGAGACTTTGAAGCAACCTCGACCACACGCGCAATGATCGGCGCTACGGACTGGCTGTTTTACTGGCTGCACCAGATTGATCGCGACAACCTGCCCATGATCGCAGCGAGATGCTGGGACGTGCTGCTCCACGGCCTGTACGCGGGCCCCGGTGACTATGTGCCCGCCAGCTTGAACATCGGCAGCGCAGCAAACGAGTACGCCAGAGGCTTCGATCGTGAAGAGCAGCATAGACAGAAGCAGGAGGCGTTCTACAAGGCCGGAACCTGGTTCTTTAACAAGGCGGGCTTCAACGGCGCATCGCTCGACGCCATTGCCGAACACCTCAACGTGTCCAAGGGAGCCTTCTACTATCACATCCGCAACAAGGAGGACCTGCTCTACGCCTGCTACGAAAGGTCGAACGCTATCAGGCGGCGTATTCACCGGCAGGTCATGGAGCGCCCCATCAGCGGATTGCAGAAGCTCGACGAAAGCTCGCGACTGGTATTCCACGCGCAGAACTCCGACATTGGTCCGCTGATCCGCTACAACACGATCACGGCGCTGCCCCCGCCCCGGCGTCGGCGCATCCTCGACGAAACCGAGAGCATCAACAGCCAGTTCGATGCCTTCATCAGGGAGGGCATCGACGATGGCAGCATCCGAGACGTCGACGCCTTCCTGGCGCGCAGCCTCATGACCGGCGCAATCAACGCGTCGATGGACATTGCCCTGTGGCGCCGCGTCGACGATATCGACGCCGCGGCCACCGATTACTTCGACCTCTTCTTCAACGGACTACTGCCGCGCGCAAGCGCCGCGGAGAGCAAAGTATGAGCGAACCCCTGCACGAGCTACTCGGCTATCTCGAGGTCAAGCGCATCGACACCTACCTGTTTACGGGCAACAGCCCCGAGCGCCCACGAAGGATTTTCGGGGGCCAGGTGCTTGCGCAGAGCCTGAACGCCGCCAACCGCTCCATCGACGGCGACCGCGTGGCCCACTCGCTTCACGCGTATTTTCTCCGTCCGGGCAACCCGGCAAAGCAGATCGTCTTCGAAGTTGACCCCACGCGCGATGGCCGCAGCTTCGCCACGCGACGCGTCGTCGCCAAGCAGGACGGCAAGCCGATTTTCATCACTTCCGTGTCCTACCAGGTGCCCGAGGAAGGCCTGGAACACGAGGCCGAAATGCCTGATGTTCCCGCCCCGGAGGGTCTGCAGACAGACTACGAGTACTGGCTGGAGCTATCGAAAAAGCACCCCGACCGTTTCGACCCTCCGCTCGCTCAGGCAATAGAGCGGCGCGTGGTGCAACGGCGCGACTACCTCGACCCAAAGCCGGAGGACCCGATAACGCACATGTGGTTTCGCGCGCCGGGCGACATTGGCGATGACCCCAATCGTCACCAGACGCTCATCGCCTTCATCTCGGACTTTGCGCTGCTCGGAGCGGCCCTGCTGCCGCACCCCTACACCGCCATGAGCAAGAAAATCCAGGCCGCCAGCCTCGATCACGCAATCTGGTTTCACCGGCCCGGGCGCGTCGACGACTATCTGCTCTATGCCATGGACAGCCCGAACGCCGGCGGCGGACGAGGCTTCAGCCGCGGTCAGTTCTTCTCGCGCGATGGGCGCCTCGTCGCCTCAACGGCGCAGGAGTCGCTTATCCGTCTTCGTCCCGGCTCGCCCTGACTGCTCAGTTCACCCGACTGCGCATCTGCTCACCGCGCTCCACCTGCCACGGCAGGCCCGCCTCGGCGCTCAGTCGAGTCACCGAGGCGTTGGCCGGCCAGAAGCTCAGCGTCTCGTCCCGACCCTCGATCCAGCCGACGACCGTGTTCAGCACCAGAAAATGCGTGAACACCACGCAGCCGTCAGGCAGTTCGCTCACGGCCTCCAGGATGCCGTGACGCCAGGCCTTCAGCTCATCGGCCTGGTCGGACCATCGTCCCTGCATGAAGCCGCGTAGCCAGGTCTGACGCTCGG
The DNA here is from genome assembly GCA_036351355.1 of Halieaceae bacterium. Classification (GTDB taxonomy): domain Bacteria; phylum Pseudomonadota; class Gammaproteobacteria; order Pseudomonadales; family Halieaceae; genus Congregibacter. The sequence continues at coordinate 25,240 of JAZBOX010000051.1, read as the reverse complement.
CGAGCGGCACGGGTGATGGTATTTCGCGAAAGCGCTCGTCGATCTCCAGCGGACGGCCAAGGCAATCGACCAGCGGAGCCGCAGTTTCCCTCGCCCGCAGCAGCGGACTGCTGACGATCCTCAGTTTGCCGGGATCGAGCGCTTCGGCCAGCGTCGCGCAGGTAGTGGAGGCCTGCTCCCGCCCGAGATCGGACAGTCCCGGATCGGGTGATTGCCCCCAGCTCGCCGCCGCCTCGCCGTGACGTACCAGGTAAAGCGTTCCGCTGCCCTCTGCGATCGGCGGCAGACTGGCGGGGCCGTCGCTCACCGGTAGGTCACCAGCTGTTCACCCCGCTCCGCCGACAGCTGGCGCAGAAAGCCGCAGTCATTGAAGTAAGACAGCGATACGCGATCACGGCTGTAGAACAGCTGCGTGATGGAGCAGTTGAACACCGGCTCGTAGAACTGATAGGTGCGACTGCCCGGCAGGCCGAGCACGGCGGCAACGAAAACGGCGATGGTGCCGCCGGAGGTGAACACCGCTGTGCTTCGTCCCGCGCCCTGGGCGTTGATGATGTCCCGCAGCATCGATTGCACGCCGCTGGAATAGTCCTCCCAGCTCTGAATGGCCTCCTCGGTGCACTCCGGTGACACCCAGTAGTTGAAGACAGCCTCGATGATTTTCTGGAACCGCTTGCTCGAGTTCAGCCCCGCATCGATGAGCTCCTGAAGCTCCGGGCGCTTTTCCAGCACCCGCGGCAGCAGGTACTCAAGGTGCTCGTCGTTGCGCACCTCGTCGAGGCGTTCGTCGATCTGCAGCGCCGGCGCATCCTCCTGGGCCTGCAGTGCCAGTGTCGCCGTACGCCGCTGACGCTCAAGGGTGCCGCTGTAGGCCGCATCAAAGCGCACGCCCGTACGGGCGAGGTGGGCGCCGATAAGTTCCGCCTGCGTTTCGCCAAGCGCGGACAGACGATCGTAGTTTTCGGAACCGAAGGACGCCTGACCGTGACGGATAAGGTAGATACTGGCCATCAGGCAACGTCGCCGATTGTTTCGATGCGGTCCTCGCGGGGGAACTGCAGGCGCCGACGGTATGGGTAGAAGGACTCCACGTAGCCGCTGCGGATGCGTTGCTGCAAACCCTGCCAGAAAGCGGCGTCGTACAGCTCCGAGTGGCGCTCGTCGAAGGCCTTGCGGGCACGCTGGTTGCCCGAGAAAAACAGCCGGAATTCCTCGGGGAAGATGTCGTTCGGACCCACGGAATACCAGGGCTGACTCGACATTTCCTCGAACTCGTCGCGCGGCGGCGGTATGCGGCGAAAATTGCAATCGAGGAGCGGCACAATTTCGTCGTAGTCGTAGAACACCACGCGTCCGTGGCGCGTCACTCCGAAGTTCTTGAGCAGCATATCCCCGGGAAAGATGTTCGCTGCCGCAAGCTGCTTTATCGCATTACCGTACTCGTCCATCACTTCGAGCAGCTCGTCGTCGTCAACGTCCTGCAGGTACAGATTCAGTGGCGTCATTCGGCGTTCCACGTACAGATGCCGGATGATCAGCGCCCTGCCATGCTCGCTGATCAGCGATGGGGCGACTTCGTAAAGCTCCTCGATGAGTTCGTCGGAAAAACGATCGCGCGCGAAGGCGAGATTGGTGAACTCCTGCGTGTCGGCCATGCGGCCCGCGCGGTCCGAGCGCTTGACCAGGCGGTACTTGGCCATCACCTCCTCGCGCGTGACCTCCTTGGGCGGCGTGAAGCGATCCTTGATCACCTTGAACACGAAGGGGTACGACGGCAGCGTAAACACGCTCATCACCATGCCCTTGATGCCCGGGGCAATCACGAACTTGTCCGTCGTCGCCTCCATATGGCGCACGGCGGAGCGGTGGTAGTAAGTCTTGCCGTGCTTGTGGAAACCCATGCAGTTGTAGATTTCCGAGATAGGCTTGGCCGGCATCAGCTTGGCAAGGAAGAGCACGTACTGCGACGGAATCGTCGCATCCACCATGAAATAGGAACGCGTAAAGCTGAACACCACACTCACGCGATCCGACCCGAACAGCACCGTGTCGACGTACACGGCTCCGTCCTCGTTATGCAGAATGGGCAGCACGAAGGGCATGGTGTGCCTGCCCGTCAGAATGCGACCGACGATGTAGGCGCCCTTGTTGCGATAAAAGTGGTTGGTGAGGACCTGCAGGCGGACATCCGCCGGATCGATCTCGAAGCCGGGAATATTGACCAGTTCGTCCTCGATCGCCTCACGGATAAAGCGCAGGTCACGCTCGAGATCCTCGTAGGGAATATTCAGGCGATAGTCCGACAGAAGTTCCCGGAGCATGTCCTTGACGGTACTCTCCATGCGGTAGTAGCGCAGCACCTGGCTCGAGTCGGCCAGCGGTATGTCACCCTGCGAGGAAAATACGAATGCATAATCGTTTCGCACCTGCTTGTGCTGAAACACCGCATTGAACACAGAGTTGTAGAAAGTCTCCGCAATCTCGAAGTTGTTGTGGTTGCGGATCAGCCCCGCATAGACGCGGCGCGCATCGCGCCAGAAGTCGTAGTTGCGCAACTCGTGTCCGGCCACGAGCTCGACGGTGCCAAGCACGGCGCGCAGCTTGACCTTGTACAGGTCCAGGCGTTCGATCGTGGCTTCGTGAATTCCGAGCCAGTCGGCATTCTCAAAGCGCGAGCGCGCGCCCAGGGTGATGTTCTGGAACTCGGCGAAGTAGGATTCAAAGCCGTTGAGAATAATGCGCGCGAAGCGCTCGCGACGTTCCACCCGATGCACCGCCGAGAAAACAGGGATCAGATTGTAGGATTGCCGAATTTACGGCGCAATTTGCGCATGCCGCCGATCCAGCGATCGTAGTCAGCGGTCTTGCGCTCGCGGTAGGTGGCCACCTCCGGATGCGGCAGGATCAGAAAGCGCTCGGCCTCGATGCCCTCGATCACCGCCTGGGCAACGTCGGCCGGCGAGATCACGCCGTCCACACCGGCCGTACCGCCATCCTTCACGGAGCCGATCATGCGCGTCGCCACGGCCTGTGGACACAGGCAGGAGACACGAATGCCATCGTCGCCATGGGTGATGGCCAGGGCCTCGGCAAAACCCACGGCGGCATGTTTGGTGGTTGAGTAGGCGGCGTCGCCAATCTGATTAAGCAGGCCGGCGGCGGAGGCGGTATTGAGGAAGTAGCCCTCGCCACGCTCGATCATCGCAGGCAGACAGGCGCGCGCCGCGTAGACGTGGCTCATCACGTGGATCTCCCACATCGCCTGCCAGGTTTCATTAGAAGCCGAGCTTGCGTACCAGGGCGGCCCGTCGGTCGCGATGATCCCCGCGTTCGAGCAGAACAGATCGATGCGGCCCTGGGCAGACTCCACAGCGGCGACCATGGCCGCGAGTTCCTCCTCGCGCCGCACGTCGACGGCGTAGGCACTGCCACCGATGGCCTGCGCGACCTCCTGTGCCGCAGCCTCCTCGCGATCGACGACAACCACGTGGGCGGCGCCCTCGGCGGCAAAGCGCTCACACAGCGCGCGGCCAATTCCGTTTCCGCCCCCGGTCACCACGGCTACTCGATCTGCTAGCTGCACGCTGCCCCCTTGATTCGTTTTCTAATCGGCATAAACAAAAAGCCCCCGGAGTCCGGGGGCCAGCTTCAATGCGCCTGAGCTCAGGCAGCGTCGCTCATGTCGGCCACGCTCGTCGCCCCGCCAGAGCCGTAGCTCAGCGCGTTGAACTTGGCCTGGTGGTAGTCACCGTCACCGAAGGTGGCGTTGATCATCATCAGGCGCTTGGCGTAGTGAGCGATGTCGAGTTCGTCCGTTAGGCCCATACCGCCGTGGAGCTGGATCGCCTCCTCGAACACGTGCTTGGCGCAGCGGTGCATCATCACCTTGAGCGCATGCACCTCACGGCGCGCATCATCGGCCCCGTTCTCCAGCGCACAGACGGCGCGGTAGAGCATCGACTTTGCCTGCTCGTAGGACATGAAAGTATCGACCATACGGTGCTGCAGCGCCTGGAAGCTTCCTATGGCGACGCCGAACTGCTCGCGGGTCTTGGTGTATTCCAGCGTCTTGGCATTCAGCTTCCCCATGAGGCCGAGCGCCTCGGCACCGAGGGCGACGGTGGCCTCGAGAATCACCCGATCCATCACGGCAAATCCCGATCCCGCCTCACCGAGCAGCGCGCCCGCTGCGACCTGCACGTCCTTGAACACGAAGTTGGCAACGTGCTGGCCATCCATCATGCGGTAGCTGACTCGCTCGACACCCGGCGCGTCGGCCGCGACGATGAACAGGCTGATGCCGTTGCGGTCGCCCGGCGCACCTGCCGTGCGCGCAGCCACGATCAGCGTGTCGGCATTGGCGCCGTTGAAAACGACGACCTTCTCACCATTGATCGTGAAGCCGTCGCCCGAAGCCTTCGCCTCCGTTCGAATGTCGGACAGCTCGTAGCGGCTCTGGCGCTCCAGATGCGCAAAGGCACCGAGGATACTGCCGTCGATGATTCCCGGAATGAGGCAGCCCTTCTGCTCATCGCTGGCCGCAGCGCGTACGAGGCCGCCGAAGAGCACGACCGTGGCGAAGTAGGGCTCGACCACGAGGCCCTTGCCGAACTCCTCCATCATGACCATCAGGTCCACGGGGCCTCCGCCGAAGCCGCCGTGCTCCTCGTCGAAGGGCACGCTCAGCCAGCCGAGTTCGGCGAAGGTCTGCCAGTTCTCGCGGCTCATGCCTGTCTCAGAGGCGACAATGGCGCGTCGCGTATCGAAGTCGTAGTCGTCCTGAACGAAGCGCGCCACGCTGTCGCGCAGCATCGTTTGTTCTTCCGTGAAATCGAAATTCATGCTGTGTCTCCTGCGCAGACCGGCCTACAGCCCGAGAACGGCCTTGGCGATGATGTTTTTCTGGATTTCATTAGAACCGCCGTAGATCGTCGCGGCCCGACCGTACATGTAGCTCTGGCGCGCGCGGCTGCCGAACTCGTGGCCAATGACCTCTTCGGGCAGCTCGCTCGGCAGCACGCCCTGGAAGTAGCCCGCGATATCCATGCGCAGCGTCTGGATCTGCTGCTGGATTTCCGTGCCCTTGATCTTCAGCAGCGACGACTCGGCACCCGGGGCGCCTCCGGCGGCCACCGAGGAGAGCACGCGCAGATCGGTGAATTCCAGCGCCATCAGCTCGATTTCGATGTCCGACAGACGCTTCTGGAACAGGGGGTCGTCGATCAGCGCCTTGCCGCCGTTGACCTCGGCCTCGGCGAGGCGACGCACTTCGCCCAGGGAACGCTTGGAGTCGGCTACGCCGGCAATACCCGTGCGCTCGTGGGCCAGCAGCGCCTTCGCGTAAGTCCAGCCCTTGTCCTGCTCGCCGATGAGGTTTTCGACGGGCACGCGTACGTTGTTGAATTCCACCTCGTTGAGACTGTGGTGGTTGTCGATGCTCTCGATGGGGTTGACCTTCACGCCCTCGGAGCGCATGTCGACGAGGAGGAAGCTGATGCCGTGCTGCTTCTTGCCCTCGTTGCTGGTGCGCACCAGCACGAAGATCCAGTCGGCGTGCTGCGCGTAGGTGGTCCAGATTTTTGCACCGTTGACCACGTAGTGATCGCCGTCGAGCTCGGCCTTGGTCTTGAGCGAGGCAAGATCCGAACCGGAGCCCGGCTCCGAATAGCCCTGGCACCACCAGTCTTCGCTCTTGAGGATGCGCGGCAGAAAACGCGCTTTCTGCTCTTCATTGCCGAAGGTGTAGATCACCGGCGCGACCATCTTCAGGCCGAAAGGCACCACGTCGCGGATATCGCGCGAGGAACGCTCGCTCTCGTAGATGTAGTTTTGCGTCGGCGTCCAGCCGGCGCCGCCGTACTCCACGGGCCAGTTAGGCGCCACCCAGCCCTTCTCGTAGAGCTTCTTCTGCCACTCGACGATCGCCTCGCGGTAGAGCTTGCTGTCGCTCATCCGCGCGCGAAGGTCGTCGGTGTAGGCCTCGTCGAAGAATGCCCGTACCTCGTCGCGAAAGGCGAGGTCCTCGGGGGAAAAACTCGTGTCCACTGCGCTTCTCCTCTTGCTGCGCCCCGTTATGCGGAGCTGCTCTGCCGGCCGGAGCACCGCGAGTCAGCGCCGCCTGCCGGATTTGAACTTAGAGTATGTTTTTCCTAGCGACGGTACTCTAGCGCTCATCAGGCAGGCCGACAAGCGCGGGGGACGCGCCAGAGGAGTCATTTCAGGCCAGGCTTGCCTGGCCCGGGGAGAATTGGTCAGTACAGCAGGCTGAACAGCTTGCGCTGATACTCGGCGGCGAGGGGGTCGCCCTTGCCGAGGGAGGCAATCGTATCGAGCAGCGCCTTCCGGGTGGCGCCGTCCTTGTGTCCCACATCGCGCTGGAGAATGAACATGAGACTTTCGAGGGCCTCGCGGTACTGCCCGGCCGCGCTGTAGTGCACGGCGATCTGCTCGCGCAGGTCGAGGTTGTCTGGATCCGCTTCGAGTTGCTCCTCGAGGGCGACGAGCTCCGGCGAGCGCGCGGCCTCGCGCGCGAGATCCAGCTGTGCGCGCGCCTGCTCGTAAAGCGCATCCTGGTCGGCGAGACGCACGCCGTCGAGGATCGCCTGCGCGTCGTCCAGACGCTTCGCCTCGATCAGCACCTGGCACAGCATCATGCCGATCTCGTGGCGCTGACCGCTGTCCTCGTAAACGCGTCGCATGATCGCCAGCGCCGCCGCCGTGTCGCCGGCGCCGAGCTTCTCCTGCGCCTCGGCGATCGCCGCGTCAAAGGGCGAGGGAAGATACTTCTCGAGCATCTCTCGGACCGCCGTCTCGGGCTGCGCACCGACAAAGCCGTCCACAGGCTGACCGTTCTGCATGATCATCACGGTGGGCAGGCTGCGTACACCGAACTGCTGAGCGATCATCTGCTGCTCGTCAGCGTTGACCTTGGCGAGCAGGAAGGCGCCGGCATACTCCGCCGCGATCTTCTCGAGCAGGGGCATGAGCGTCTTGCAGGGCCCGCACCAGTCCGCCCAGAAATCGATGACCACGGGGCGCTGCATCGACTCTTCGATGAGATAGTGAGCAGCGTTGCCCTCATTGATTTCGACGACGGTTTCAACCGCTTGATCTTGCATGGATCGATCCTCAGGTGTTGAGCTTGAGCACGTCGTGCATGTTGTAGAGACCCGGGGGCTGCTGCTGCAGCCAGTGCGCCGCGCGCAGCGCGCCCCGCGCGAAGGCCTCGCGAGTTCCAGCGCGGTGCGTGATTTCGAGGCGCTCGCCCTCGGAAGCGAACAGCACCGTGTGGTCGCCAACGATATCGCCGCCGCGCACCGTGGCAAAACCGATCGCGCCGTCCGGACGCTCTCCCGTAATCCCTTCGCGGCAGAACACGGCGCGCTCGTCGAGATCAACGCCGCGACCCGCCGCCAGGGCCCGACCGAGAGCCAGCGCCGTCCCCGAGGGCGCATCGACCTTGTGGCGATGATGCGCCTCGATGATTTCGAGATCGGTGTCTGCATCCACGGCGCGCGCGGCGAGCTCGGCCAGCTTCAGCATCAGTGTGACCCCGGTACTGAAATTCGCTGCCTGGCAGACCGCCACGGAGCGTGCGGCGTCCTCGACGAGCGCCTGCTGCGCCCCGTTCAAACCCGTGGTTCCGAGCACCCAGGCGGTGTGCGTCGCAACCACTGCCTTGGCGTGCTCGGCGATCGCCTCCGGAGACGTAAAGTCAACGAAGACATCGGCGGCAGCCAGGGCGTCGCCGGCCGAAGTGAAGCAGAGCTCGCCCGGCACAGCCTCGACGGGCGCACCGGCAGGCGCCGACACGGCGGCAAGCTGCAGCGCATCGCTGCGTGATACCAGGTCGATGAGAACGCGTCCCATGCGACCGTCACCGCCGGCAATGGCGATGCGCGGAATCACGGCTTCATGTCATCAAAGAAGCGCTTCACGCCCTCGAACCAGCTCCGCTGCCGCGGGCTGTGGCCGTGGCCTCCCTCGTGCAGGCTGTCCTGCAGCTCACGCAGCAGGTCCTTCTGCTTCTTGCTCAGGTTGACGGGGGTTTCCACCACCGCGCGGCACAGCAGGTCGCCGACGCCGCCCCCGCGCACGGGCTGCACGCCCTTGCCGCGCAGGCGGAACAGCTTACCGGTCTGCGTCTCCGGAGGGATCTTCAGCTTTACGCGTCCATCGAGCGTGGGAATCTCGAGTTCGCCGCCCAGGGCCGCATCGGCAAAAGTGATCGGTACCTCGCAGTAGAGGTGCTTGCCGTCGCGCTCGAAGAGCGGGTGCTGCTTCACGGAAATCTGCACGAAGAGATCGCCGGCCGGTCCACCCTCGGTTCCCGCCTCGCCCTCGCCGGAAAGGCGGATGCGATCGCCCGTGTCGACGCCGGGCGGCACCTTCACGGAAAGCTTCTTGGTCTTCTCGACACGCCCCTGTCCGCGGCAGGTGGTGCAGGGATCGGAGATCGTGCTGCCGCGGCCACGACAGGTCGGGCAGGTCTGCTGCACCTGGAAGAAGCCCTGCTGCATACGCACCTGACCGACGCCACCGCAGGTACCGCAGGTCGTGGGACTGCTGCCCTTGCGGGCGCCGCTGCCGCTGCAGGTGCTGCAGCTGACGAGCGTGGGCACGCGAATCTCCACGGTGGTGCCACGTACGGCGTCTTCAAGAGAGATATCGAGCGTGTAGCGCAGATCGGAACCACGCTGAGCGCCGCCGCGCGCGCGACCGGCGCCGCCGAAGATGTCGCCGAAGACATCGCCGAAGATGTCCGCGAAGCTGCCGCCGGCGAAGCCGCCGCCACCGCCGACCTGGCCCTCGACGCCCGCATGACCAAAGCGGTCGTAGGCCGCGCGCTTGTCGCCATCGCTGAGAACCTCGTAGGCCTCCGAGGCCTCCTTGAACTTCTCCTCGGCCGTGGCGTCATCCGGATTGCGGTCCGGGTGATATTTCATCGCGACCCGTCGATAGGCCTTCTTGATGTCCTTTTCGTCCGCGCCCCTGTCAACGCCGAGCACTTCGTAATAGTCGCGTTTACTCATAATACCAAGCGCTGAACGCGCCCCCTCTCACCCGGGCCTTGCTACCCGACGTTCCAAAAGCATGCCGCCTGCACAAACAGAAACGCGGGCCCACAGGTCCCGCGTTGCATCCAGCAGGGCCGTGGAGCGCCCCGCAGCGCGACGGCAGGGCCGTCGCGCGGTTTGCGAGTTTACTTCTTGTCGTCGCTGACTTCCTCAAACTCGGCGTCAACGGCGTCATCGGCACCACTGTCGGCCGTGCTTTCGGCGCCGGATGCGGCGCCGGATGCCTGCGCGGACTCAGCCTGCGCTGCGTACATCTTCTGCGCGACGGGCCCGGTGGCTTCCGTGAGCTTGTTCGCCGCGGCGTCGATGGCCTCCTTGTCATCGCCCTTGACCGCTTCCTCGGCCGCTGCAATGGCGGCCTCGATGGCGGACTTCTCGTCGTCGGAGGCGTGCTCGCCGCCCTCTTCCAGCGTCTTGCGCGCAGCGTGAATCAGGCCCTCGCAGGTATTGCGCGCCGTGATCAGCTCCTCGAACTTCTTGTCGGCCTCGGCATTGACCTCGGCGTCCGCCACCATCTTTTCGACTTCCTCGTCGGACAGACCGCCGGATGCCGTGATGCGGATCGACTGCTCCTTGCCCGTTGCCTTGTCCTTGGCGGACACGTTCAGGATGCCGTTGGCGTCGAGGTCAAAGGTCACCTCGATCTGCGGCATGCCGCGCGGTGCCGGCGGGATGTCGGCGAGGTCGAAGCGGCCGAGCGACTTGTTCTGGGCCGCCTGCTTGCGCTCGCCCTGAACGACGTGGATCGTGACCGCGGTCTGGTTGTCGTCAGCTGTCGAGAAAATCTGCGACTTCTTGGTCGGGATCGTCGTGTTCTTCTCGATCAGCGGCGTGGCAACGCCACCCATGGTCTCGATGCCAAGCGTCAGCGGCGTCACGTCGAGGAGCAGTACGTCCTTCACGTCGCCGGCCAGTACGGCACCCTGGATGGCAGCGCCCATGGCGACGGCCTCATCGGGATTCACGTCCTTGCGCGGCTCCTTGCCAAAGAAATCGGCGACGGCCTTCTGAACCATCGGCATGCGCGTCTGGCCACCGACCAGAATCACCTCGTCGATTTCGCTCGGCGACAGATCGGCGTCCTTGAGCGCCGTCTTCACAGGCTCCATCGAGCGTGTCACCAGCTCTTCCACCAGCGACTCGAGCTTGGACCGGCTGAGCTTGACCACCAGGTGCTTGGGGCCCGTAGCGTCAGCAGTGATATACGGCAGGTTGACCTCGGTCTGCTGCGAGCTCGACAGCTCGATCTTGGCCTTCTCGGCAGCTTCCTTCAGGCGCTGCAACGCCAGCGGATCGTTGTGCAGATCGATGCCGCTCTCTTTCTTGAACTGGTCGGCCAGATACTCGATCAGGCGCAGGTCGAAGTCTTCACCGCCGAGGAAGGTGTCGCCGTTCGTGGACAGCACCTCGAACTGATGCTCGCCGTCGACCTCTGCAATCTCGATGATCGAGATGTCGAAGGTACCGCCACCGAGGTCATAGACCGCGATCGTGTGGTCGCCCTTGGCCTTGTCCATGCCGTAAGCGAGCGCCGCAGCCGTGGGCTCGTTGATGATGCGCTTGACCTCGAGGCCGGCGATCCTGCCGGCGTCCTTCGTCGCCTGACGCTGCGAGTCGTTGAAGTAGGCCGGAACCGTGATCACGGCTTCCGTGACCTTCTCGCCAAGGAACTCCTCGGCGGTCTTCTTCATTTTGCGCAGCACTTCGGCAGACACCTGCGGCGGGGCCATTTTTTCACCCTTGACCTCGACCCAGGCGTCGCCGTTATCGGCAGCGGTGATCTTGTAGGGCACCATGGAGATGTCTTTTTGAACGACGTCGTCGGTGAATTTGCGGCCAATCAGGCGCTTTACCGCGAACAGCGTGTTCTGCGGGTTGGTGACGGCCTGACGCTTCGCGCTCTGGCCGACCAGCGTTTCACCGTCCTCGGTGTACGCGACGATGGACGGCGTAGTACGCCCGCCCTCGGCGTTCTCGATGACCCGCGGCTTGTCGCCGTCGAGAACCGAGACGCAGGAATTCGTCGTTCCCAGGTCAATGCCAATAATCTTGCCCATATTCCTTCTCCTGTTCGAGGCGCCTCCGACTGCGGCCGGCGCCATCGCTATGTCTGAATCCTTACGCTATGTGGGTCCAATTGAGGGGACTTCAAGGGCCATCCGTGCAGGCCCCGCGAGGGCACGGACCAGAGCGAGTCCTCAGCCGGCCCGTGGTCCCGGCAACACAGCCCGAGCGGATCAGGGCGCCTTGCTCACCATGACCATCGCCGGGCGCACCAGCCGCCCATTGAGCGTGTAGCCCTTCTGCATCACAGCGAGCACCGTATTCGGCTCGACGTCAGGGTTTTCAACCAGGCTCATGGCCTGATGGCGCTCGGGATCGAAGGGCTCGCCGGCAGGATCGACTGCCTCGATCTGAAACTTCTGCAGCGCGTCGGTAAAGCTCTTCAGCGTCAGCTCCACGCCCTCGGCGATCGGCCGCAGCGCCTCATCATCGCCGCCGGCTGCCTCAAGGGCGCGCTCGAGGTTGTCGACAACGGGCAGCAGCTCGCTGCAAAAACGCTCGAGGGCGTACTTGCGCGCTTTCTCCACATCCTGCTCGGCTCGGCGCTTGGCATTCTGCGCCTCGGCGGCAGCACGAAGCGCCGCGTCGCGGGCTTTCTCGAGCTCTTCCTCGAGGCGCGCAAGCTGCGGATCCGGGCTGCCTTCGTTTTCCATCGGATCGGCCTCGGTCACGGCCTCGACCGCCGCATCAAAGACGCCGGCCCCTTCCGCTTCGGGCGACGACTCCTGAGGCGCACCCCCAGTGGATGCCGCGTCTACCGTTGCTTCGTCGGCCGCCTCCGGGGCCACGGGATCCTGCTCCTGCTTGTTGTCTGCCACCTCTTTCTCCCGGATCTGAGTACCAATTCTTTAGCAATAGAAGTACGGCCAGAGCGGCGTGCGCCGGTGCCGGCCTCGTTGGTTAGCGGTCATGGGGGCAGGTACGCGGATTTCAAGCCCCAGCGGGGCCAGGGTGCTAGGCGCTTAGCTGCTGCCGAGGGCCCGACTGAGCATGCGCGAGGTCACCTCGACCACAGGAATCACGCGATCGTAGGCCATGCGCGTAGGTCCGATCACGCCGAGCACGCCGAGCGTGCGAGCGCCATCGCCGTAGGGCGCCGTGACCAGCGAATAGTCGTCGAAGGCCTCTGTGCCTACTTCCTCGCCGATGAAGATCTTCACGCCATCGGCAACGCTGCAGCGCTCGAGGAGATGGAGCAGGTCCTGCTTGCTCTCCAGGGCCGCCAGGAGCTGGCGCAGGCGATCGAGCTCCTCCGCGCTGGCGTTCTCCAGCAGTCGCGACTCACCGACGATCAGGCAATCGGGGGGATCGTCATCGTCCGCCAGCGCCTGGCGCGCAAGGTCGAGACTGTCGGAGGAATAGTCATCGAGGCGGCTGCGCGCAGCATCGAGCTCGCGCTGCAGCTGCTCCTGAACCTCTGCCAGCTCGCGACCGGCAAAACGCTCGTTGATCAGTCGCGCAAACTCGCGCAGTTCGCTTTCAGAAAACTCCCGCCTCGTGTAGATGATGCGGTTCTGCACCTCGCGGCGGTTGAGCACCATGATCACCAGCACGCGATCACCGGACAGCGGCAGGAACTCTACCTGGCGCAGCGGCTGGCGTGCGGGCCGCGGCACGGTGACCAGCCCCGCCTGGCTGGTGATGGACGAGAGGAGACCCGAAGCCGACTGCAGCAGATCGCGCGCGTCGCGATCGGGATCGAGCTGCCCGCGCAGAGCCGAAACGTCCAGATCCCCGGGCTCGGGGCGAAACTCCATCAGCGTGTCGACGAAGAAACGGTAGCCCTGGGCCGTTGGCACCCGTCCCGCGGAGGTGTGTGGAGAGCGCAGGAAGCCCAGCTCCTCCAGCTCTGCCATACCGTTGCGGATCGTGGCGGGACTCAGGCCCAGTCCGGCGGCCTCGCCGAGGGTGCGCGAACCCACGGGCTGACCGTCTCGGATATGCAGGGCCACGAGCGCCCTGAGCAGGGTACCCGCGCGATCCGAGAGGTCGACGCTCACGCCTTGATGATTCCTTTCTCCACGCGCGGGTTGTAGCACAGGCCCGCCCCGGGACAAAGCGCAGGACCCGGCGCCGTGCGGGCTTCGGATTCGCCGGTTTCGCGGCCGACGGCCTTGGGTTATAAACCGCGGGCATCAAAGGCGGACCTTATGCTCACACACCTCACCATCAGTCAGTTCACCGTCGTCGACAGTCTCGAGATCGAATTCCACAGCGGTATGACCGTATTGACCGGCGAGACGGGAGCAGGCAAATCGATCATCCTCGATGCGCTCGGCCTGTGCCTCGGCGATCGCGCGGATTCGGGCATGATCCGTCCGGGCGCGGACCGCGCCGAACTGACGGCGAGCTTCGACGTCAGCGCCCTGCCCGCAGCGACCGCCTGGCTCGCCGAGCGCGACCTCGATGCCGGCGGCGACTGCCATCTGCGCCGCATCCTCAGCCGCGAGGGACGCTCGCGCGCCTATATCAACGGGCACCCGGCCACGCTCGAGGACTGCTCGAGACTGGGCGAGCAACTCATCGATATCCACGGCCAGCACGCACACCAGTCGCTGCTGCGGCGCAGCTACCAGCGTCAGTTGCTCGATCAGTACGCCGATGCGGAAGCGCACGCCGCCGATGTCGCAGAGTCCGCCCACCACTGGCAACAGCTCGCCGAACGACTCGATACGCTGCGCAGCTCGCGCGGCGAACAGGCCGATCGCGAGCAACTGCTGCGCTACCAGCTGCAGGAGCTCGACGAATTGCAGCTTGGCGAGCACGAACTCGAGGCGCTGGAGGAAGAGCAGCGGCGCCTCGCCAACGCCGATGCGCTGCAGCGCGACACGGCAGCCGCCATCAGCGCCAGCGAGGCGGCGGAAGCGCACAGCCGCGAGGCCCTGCGCGCCCTCGACAGCGCGCTCCACGACGACGCGGCGAGCCGGAACATCCGCGACCTCCTCGACTCCTCCGCGATCCAGCTCAACGAGGCGCGTGCGGAGCTCGAGCGTTACCTCGCCAGCTGTGAAAGCGACCCCGCCCGCCTCGCCGAACTGGAGGAACGTCTGGATACGGTCTACAGCCTCGCCCGCAAACACCGCATCCGACCCGAGGAGCTGCACGCTCACCGCGCGACGCTCGAGGACGAACTTGCGGCGATCGACAGCAGCGATGAGCATCTGGCCGAACTCGAGGCAGAGCTCGGTGCGCAGCGGCATCGCTACGATGCGGCAGCATCCGAACTGAGTGCTCTGCGCAAGGCCGCGGCAAAACGCCTCGAGGACGCCGTGGCTCGAACGCTGAAGAAGCTGTCGATGGCCAACTGTCGCTTCCGCGTGAAGCTCGCGCCGCGCGAGCGCGACGAAGTGCACCCCCTCGGCAGGGAAGAGATCGAGCTGCAGATCAGCACGCAGCCCGGCGCCGATGCGCAGGGACTGGCGCGCATCGCCTCCGGCGGCGAGCTGTCGCGCATCAGCCTGGCGATTCAGGTAGCCGCTGCAGGCCGCGCCCGCGTTCCGAGCATGGTCTTCGATGAAGTGGACGTCGGTATCGGCGGCGCCGTCGCCGAAGTCGTCGGCCGGCTGCTGGCCGACATGGCCCGCAGCGCGCAGGTACTGTGCGTCACGCACCTGCCGCAGGTGGCCGCGCAGGGTCGCCACCATCTGCGCATCGTCAAGCGCGGCCGAGGCAGCAAGCTCGCCTCGGACGTCTCCCCGCTCAGCGACGGCGAGCGCGTCGAGGAAATCGCACGGATGCTCGGTGGCGTGAAGATGACGGAAAACACCCTGGCCCACGCGCGCGAGATGCTGTCGCTGTCGCAGGCCTGAGTCGAGCGCAGCACCGCGTCGACGGACCGTTTGGGCTCAGCACACGGTCGGTGACCCCGGGGGAAGCGCGGGCACCGGCGTTGCCGCCGCCGGGCGAAGGGAGTCAGGTGTCGAGTTTTCTCACGTAGAGAACGAGCGAGTGGTCGACGAGTTCGAAGCCGTGCTCCGCGGCAATTTTCTCCTGGCGCTCTTCAATGACCGGATCGGTGAACTCGATGACCTCGCCCGTGTCCGTGCGCACCATGTGGTCGTGGTGCTCGCCGTGGTCAAGCTCGAAGACGGCGTGGCCGCCCTCGAAGTTGTGCCGTGTCACCAGTCCGGCGCTCTCGAACTGCGTGAGCACGCGGTAGACCGTAGCCAGACCCACGTCCTCACCGGCGTCGCGCAGGAGCTGATAGACATCCTCGGCGCTCAGATGCCGCGACTCGTCGTCCTGTTCCTGGAGAATCTGCAGGATCTTCACGCGCGGGAGCGTGACCTTCAGGCCCGCATTGCGCAGATGGTGGTTGCTGTGGGCCATGGCGAGCGTACTTCTCTGGATCGGGCGGGCCGTTTATCATGCCACCCCCTTCAGATGAGTGGAAGTTAAGCCCGTGTTCACGCTGCGAAAGCACCAACGGCCTGCGCGCAACGGTTCGTCGTCGCGTTGGCGCCTTGCGGCGCTCGCGAGCGCCGTGCTTCTCGCGTCGATGGCCTCCGGCTGTGGTTTTGTCGGCTTCCCCGGTGTCTACCGCATCGATGTTGAGCAGGGAAACCTCGTCGACCAGGAAATGATCGAGCAGCTCAAGCTCGGAATGAGCCGCCGCCAGGTGCGTTTCATCATGGGCTCACCGCTGGTCGAGGACACCTTCCATCCGGATCGCTGGGACTATCCCTACGTGATCCGTAACGGCACAACGATCATCCGTGAAGCCCAGGTCACAATCCGCTTCGAAGGTGATCGCCTCGTGTCGATCGAGGGCGACTACCTGCCCGAATGGGCGCGCCCGCCGGGCAGCGACGAAGACGAAAATGATACGGGAGCAGACGCCGGAAACGCCAACGGACAGGCGGCAGCTTTCCTATTCCCCCTCCCCGGCCGCCCTGCCGCCTGACGCCTCCGCGGCCCGGGCACTGCGTGCCCGCTCGGCGCGCGCCTTGCGCACCTCCTTGGGATCGGCGCGCAGCGGGCGATAAATCTCGACCCGGTCGCCGTCGTTCAGCACCTGTGACGGCGACACGACCTGGCCGAAAATTCCAAGACGGGAGGCCTCGGTGAGCTCAAGATCTTCGAAGCGCTTTTCTATTCCCGAACGGCGCGCGGCCTCGAGCGCCGTGCAGCCCTCGGGCACCGTAAGGCGCAACAGGGCCTGGCGTTCGGGCAGAGCGTAGGCCACCTCGACTTCGATCTCTCTGCGTTCCGTCATCGCCTGCGCATCCACCGAATCAGCCATGGGCACCACCATAGACCACTTCGGCGCGCCGGACGATGGCGCCTACCAGGTTGGTGGTCACACCGTCGATGAGGCGCGATGCCGCGGCGCCCAGCAGTCCGCCACGCATCTTGAATTCAAGGTCGAGCGCCACCTTGCAGGCCTCGGGTGCGAGGGAAATGAATTGCCATATGCCATCAAAGCTGTCGAAAGGCCCCTCGGCAAGGCGCAGGTGAATGCGCTCACCGGGCGTGAGCTCGTTGATCGTGGTGAAGCTCTGGGAGATACCGCCGCGCGACAGGTCGAGGCGCGCGCGCATGTGTCTTTCGTCGACGCTCAGCACCTCGGCGCCGACGCAGCCGTCCATGAACGCGGGGTAGGACTCGACATCGTTGACGAGGTCATAGAGCTTGCGGCTGCTGTAGGGCAGCAGCGCGCTGCGGTGAATCGCGGTCATTGAGTCTGCGGAACCAGATAGAGCCATAGCCAGGCGGCACCGACGACGGGAACCGCGACAAAGCGCAGCAGAAAATACCACACTGCGAACAGCGCGTCGGGCTCGCGCGCGAGTTCGCGGCGCAGGAGACGGCGCGGCAGGCGCCAGGCCACGAACACCGCCAGTAGAAACATCGCCAGCGGAATGAGTAGCTGCCCCGTCCACTCATTGATCCGGCGCAGCAGTGCTCCCTGCTCCACGAGGCCGAGGGTCGCAAAGCAGGAGACTGCCCAGGCAGACGCGCCGAGAAAGACAGCGGAGACCCCGCGCCGGATGCGAAACTGCTGCGCCATCACGCCAAGCACGGGTTCAAGCAGGCCTGCGGCGGAGCCGAGTACGAGAAGCAGCGCGACGGTAAAAAACAGCGCTCCGTACACGTCGCCGAAAGGCATTGCTCCATAGGCGTAGGGCGCAGCGATGAACAGCAGGGTGAATTCGCGGGCGGGCTCCAGGTTTGCAGCGGCCAGCAGCGGATACAGCGCCACGCCCGCGGCCACGGCGACGACCAGGTCGAAGAGCGCCACGGCAATCACCGAACGCAATACGGGCAGCTTGCGCGGCGCGTAGGCACCGAAGCTCATCCCCACGGCCACCCCGACAGACAGGGTGAACAGCGCGTGGCCAAGGGCAGCGAGAAAGGAGCCACCGTCGAAATCCAGCGGCTGCCGCGCGAACAGGTAGCGGCCCGCGGCCTCGAGGTCTCCGAAGTCGAGGGCGTAGCGAACCAGCACCCCGAGCAGCCAGACCACCATCGGCAGCGCAACCCACGCGTACACGCCGAGGCCGCGGCGAAGGCCGAGCACGCCCAGCACGGCTACGGCAGCCGCGAGCACGGCCTGCCCACCGATCAAAGCCGAAGGTGCCTCCAGCTGTTCGACGAAAAACGCCGCGACGTCCTGCGCGGGCATCGCGGCAAAGGATCCCAACTGCTGATGAAAGGCGTACACGAGGCACCAGCCGCCGATCACGATACACACCACCAGCAGCAGGAACGCAGCGATGCAGGTCAGCAGCGGAATCACCATCCACAGACGCGATCGTCCGGCGGAGTTGATCATCCAGCGCATGCTGGACAGGGGAGACCCGCGCCCGTGCGTCCCGATGACGATCTCGGCCGACAGCAGCGGTACGCCCACGGCGAAGAGACAGCATACATAGCTGAGCACGAAGGGCGCGCCGCCGTGCTCGCCCATCAGCCAGGCGAAGCGCCAGATATTGCCCAGCCCCACCGTCGCCATCGCCAGCACGAGGACAAAGGTGGTTCGCGAAGACCAGCGCTCGGAAGCCGCGGACAAATTCATGCACAGCCAGGATGGGGTATATAGCCACAGTGTGCCCGACCGGCTCGCATCTGCGAAGCATTACCGGGCAAAGGCACTGCTTGCTGGCCGTATGCAGCCAGTACAATAGAGAGATGAGCAAGAAAAAGAGCAATGCGCCCGACAACACCATCGCGCAGAACAAGCGCGCCCGCTTCGACTACGAGATCCTCGAGTCCTTCGAGGCCGGCGTTGTCCTCGCCGGCTGGGAGGTCAAGGCATTACGCGCGGGCAAGGCGCAGCTGAGCGACTCCTACGTATTGATCAAGGACGGCGAGGCCTGGCTTCTCGGGTCGCAGATCACGCCCCTCGAGACCGCCTCCACGCACTTCGTGACCGATCCCACGCGTACACGCAAGCTGCTGCTGAACAAACGCGAACTGGCGAAGATCCTCGCGGCGACGGCGGCGAAGGGTCAAACCTGCGTATGCACGCGCCTCTACTGGAAGGGACATCTGGTCAAGGCGTCGATTGCCCTTGCCCAGGGCAAGCAGTCGCACGACAAGCGGCAGACGCAAAAGGACCGCGAGTGGGACCGCCAGAAGCAGCGCCTCATGCGCGGCGCCAATCGCTGAAGCATTCGAGCAGCGGCACAAACCCGGTCGCCAGCGGCCACGGCCCAAAGGCGGCGCCGGCCCCTGCACGATGTTCGGCTGCTGTGCGCTTCGCGGCGCTGGCCGCAGGCAAGGAATATCCATAGGACAAACAGGTATCGACGCCCCGCGCCGACGCACTTGTTCGCGCCCGCCGACATGAGCAGAATTCGGAGCCCCTCCAACTCAGGGCAACACTCTCCCATGGCTGCTTTTTCACCGGCAAAAGTCACCGAAGTCAGGCACTGGAACGATCGCCTGTTCAGTTTCAGGACCGAACGCGCGCCGGAGTTTCGCTTCGAGAATGGCCACTTCACCATGGTGGGCCTGGACCTCGGCGGCCGCCCGGCGATGCGCGCCTACAGCATCGCTAGCCCCAACTACGATGATCATCTCGAGTTCCTCAGCATCAAGGTCGCCGACGGCGAACTGACCTCGCGTCTGCAGCACATCAAGGCGGGCGATGAGGTCCTTCTCGGCCGGAAGCCGGTCGGTTCACTCGTGCTGACGGACCTGCGCCCGGGCCGGACCCTGTATCTTTTCGCCACGGGAACCGGGCTTGCGCCTTTCATGGCGATCATTCGCGACCCCGAGGCCTACGCGAAGTTCGAGCGCGTGGTCCTTGTTCACGGAGTACGCCGCGTAAGCGATCTCGCCTATCGCGACTACCTGGCCCGCGGCATCTATGACGACGAATTCCTCGGCGAGGAACTCCGAGAGAAGTACCTGTACTACCCCACGGTCACTCGCGAGGCCTTCGCGAACCAGGGGCGCATCACCACGCTGCTTGAGGAAGGCAGGATCGAGGCCGCGCTCGACCTGCCGACGATCGATGCCAGCCTCGATCGCGCCATGATCTGCGGCAGCATCTCGATGCTGGAAGACATCTCGGCGCTGCTGGATGAGCGCGGTTTCGCGCTGTCGCCCAGCCAGGGGGTCCAGGGCGACTACGTTATCGAACGCGCCTTCGCGGGCTGAGACACTGCCAGCCGAGAACGCAAGCTGAGAGATTGCTGCGAGATTGCTGAGAGATTGCTGAGAGACTGCGGCCTGCGCGTTTACAGGCCGAGCGTCTGCAGCGTCAGCGCGCCGCCCCGGCAGGCGCCGGGGCGGGTAGATCAGCCCTTCAGGCCCGGGCCGGTGGGGGTGCGGTCGTCGGCGTAACTACTATGCCCGCTTCGTCTGCAAGCTCTGCACGCTCACCCTGCTCGAGGTCCGCAACCCCCGCCTCGGGATCACGGAAGGTGCGCGGCGCGAGCACGCGGTAGGCCGCCGGCACGACGTAGAGCGACAGGAAGGAACCGAGCAACATCCCGCCAATCACGGCGAGACCGAGCGGCACGCGGCTCTGCGCGCCGGCGCCAAGCGCCAGGGCAATCGGCAGCGTGCCCAGCACCGTCGAGAAAGTGGTCATCAGGATCGGGCGGAAGCGCGCGGCTGCGGCCTCCTCGACGGCCTCGGCAATCGAAAGTCCCGCCGCGCGACGCTGGTTGGCGAACTCCACGATCAGGATGCCGTTCTTCGTGACCAGGCCGATGAGCATGATCAGACCGATCTGCGAAAAGATGTTGAGCGTCTGGTTGAAGTACCACAAGGTCAGCAGACCGCCGGTCAGCGCCATCGGCACCGTCAGCATGATGGCCAGCGGATCGCGAAAGCTCTCGAACTGCGCCGAGAGCACGAGATAGATCAACAGCAGCGCGAAGGCGAAGACGAAGGCCAGGCTGCTGCCCGTATCCTCGAACTCGCGCGACTGGCCGTCGAGCTCCGTGCTGAAGCTGTCGTCGAGTACCTCGGCGCCCACGGCGCGCATCGCATCGACGCCCTCGCCGAGCGTGTAGCCGGTCGCGAGATTCGCCGAGAAGGTCGCCGCCGTAAAGCGATTGAAACGATACAGCACGGGTGCCGAACTGCGCTCGGTAAGCGTCACCAGGTTGTCAACGGGAACCAGGTCGCCGTCGGCGGCGCGCACCAGCAAACGCGACAGGTCGGAGGGATCGTCACGCGCATTGCGCAGCATCTGACCGATGATCTCGTACTGCTCGCCGTCCTTCAAAAAGTAGCCGTAGCGCTGACCGCTGAGCGAAGCCTGCACCACGTCGACGATCTCCCGCGCGCTTACACCGATGGCATCGGCCCGCTCTCGGTCGATCTCCATGGCCAGTTCGGGCTGCGAGAACTTCAGATCCACTTGCACGAAGCTGAACTCCGGGCGCTCCTGCGCGGTGCGCAGGAACTCGGGAATCACGTCGCGAAGCTTCTGGATATCGGGATTCTGAACCACGAACTGCACGGGAAGGCCGCGACTGCTGCCCGAACTGATCGTGGCCGGCTGGCGCACGAAGGCGCGCACTTCGGGCAGTTCGGAAAGCGTCGCGGCGACGCGGTCGGCAATTTCCTGCTGCGTAGCCTCGCGCTCATCGGGCTGCTTGAGCACCACGCGACTGAAGCCCGTGTTGGTTGTCGTCGACGCGCCGAAACCGGGAGAGGTCACGGTAATCACCGAATCGAGGCCTTCGGGAACGGCATCGCGGACGCGTGCGTCGAGCTTCTTGAGTGCGCGGAACATGTAGTCGAAGCCCGCGCCCTCGGGCCCGTCACCGAGTACGACCAGCATGCTGCGGTCCTCGAGGGGAGCCAGCTCTTCGGGAAGCTCCCGATAGAGCAGCACCATGAGCGCGAAGCAGCCGATGAGGATCAGCGGCGCGAGCCAGGGTCTGGAAAGAAAGCCGCGCAGTGAGTTGCGATAGCCGTCGGTCAGGCCC
This sequence comes from Halieaceae bacterium, assembly GCA_036351355.1. GTDB lineage: Bacteria > Pseudomonadota > Gammaproteobacteria > Pseudomonadales > Halieaceae > Congregibacter. The sequence goes on along the minus strand of JAZBOX010000051.1, from coordinate 3,705 downwards.
TGGAACATCGGTTCCGTGGCACGGTAGAAAGCCGTGTGGCGTTCGCGGCGCTTGAGCAGGCGACTGCACAGCATCGGCGCAAGGGAAAGCGCCACGAAGGACGAAATCACCACCGCGGCGGCCAGCGTCACGCCGAACTCGCGGAACAGCACGCCGGTCAGACCGCCGAGGAACACCAGGGGCGCAAACACGGCAACGAGGGCCAGCGTCGTCGCGATGACCGCGAAGAAGATCTCCTTGACGCCGGCCGCGGCAGCGGCCATGGGTCCCTCGCCGCGCTCGACGCGCTTGTAGATGTTCTCGACCACGACGATCGCGTCATCCACTACCAGTCCGATGGCCAGAACGAGACCAAGCAGCGTGAGCACGTTGATCGAGAAACCGGCGCTGTACAGAACAAAGAAGGTTCCGGTCAGCGCGATGGGAATGGTCACGATGGGGATGAGCGTCGTGCGCCACTCGCGCAGAAAGAAGAAGATTGTCGCGCACACGAGGAGCAGCGCCACGAACAGCGTCTGGACCACTTCCTCGATGCTGGCGCGGATGAAGCGCGAAGTGTCGAAACCGATCGCTACCTCGACATCGGCCGGGAGGTCGCGCTTGATCAATTCGAGGCGGCGATAGAACTCATCGGCGATGGCGATCTCGTTGGCGCCGCTCTGTGGACGCAGCACGATACCGATGGTGGTGACTCCATCGCGGCGCAGAACCGTACGCTCGTTGAGCGGACCGATTTCCGCATAGCCTACGTCACGGAAGCGCACGACGTTGTCGCCATCGCGCTTGATCACGCGGTCGTTGAACTCGCTGGGGTCGTCGCCGAGGCGGCTGAGCGTACGAACGTTGAGGTCGATGCTGTAGCCCTCGACGCGCCCCGTTGGCAGTTCGACGTTCGCCGCGCGAAAGGCCTCGCGCACGTCGATGGCGGTCAGGCCGTGCGCGGCGAGCGCGTCGGGATCCAGCCACAGGCGCATCGAGTATTCCTTGTCGCCCCAGATGTCGACCTGTCCGACGCCGGTAATCGTCTCGAGGCGCGCCTTGAACAGGTTGTCGGCGATGGCGCTGAGCTCGAGGAGACTGCGCTGGTCACTGCGGATGTTCACGAACACGATCGGGTCGCCATCGGCATCGGCCTTGGAGACCGTCGGCGCCTCGGCATCGTCGGGTAATCGGCGCATGGCTGCGGCCACGCGGTCGCGCACATCGTTCGCCGCGCGGTCGAGGTCGTCACCGATATCAAACTCGACGCTGACCGTGCTGCGGCCCTCGCGACTCACGGCCTTGAGCGTGCGGATGCCGGATACGGAGTTGATCTCTTCCTCGAGAACTTCGGTGATCTGGTTCTCGATGACGGTGGCGTTGGCACCGGGGTAGCTGGCCTGTACCGACACCAGCGGGCGCTCGGCGAGGGGAAACTCGCGAATGGGCAGTTCGCCAACGGCGATCAGGCCGAAGACCACGACCACCGTCGACATGACGATCGCCAGCACGGGCCGGCGAATACTCAGATCATGAAGTCCCATCAGCCGATCCCCGGCAGGTTGCGCACGTCGACGGCCTGGCCATCGCGCACCGCCTGAATCCCTGAGGTGATGATCTCGTCACCCGGCGCGAGGCCACCAAGGATCTCGACCACGGCATCCGTTCGGCTACCCGTGCGCACCTCGCGCCGCTTGGCCACGCCATCTTCCACCGTGTACACGGATACGGACTCAAGACTCTGCAGCACGGCGACGCTCGGGACGACCAGCGCGGCATCGTTGCGCGTCACCAGCTCCACGCGGGCGTAGTTGCCCGGCAGCAGACGGCGATCGGGGTTGGAGACATCGGCGCGGACCGTGAGCGTTCGCGTGTTGACGTCGACGCGCGGGCTGATCGCGCGCACGGCGGCGCTGAAGGGCTGGACGTGGCCGGCAACGGTCAGCGACAGCGCCGTACCCGGCTCGACTTCATTGCGGAAGCGCTCGGGGACGCTGAAGTCGACCTGAAGGTTGGTCAGCGTCTGCAGCGTGGTAATCATCGTGTCTGCCTCGATCAGGTCACCGGGGCTGACCGCGCGCAGACCGAGAGTGCCATCGAAGGGTGCCTCGATGCGGGTCTTCGCCAGACGGACAGCAAGGCGTCGCTCTTCGGCCCTGAGTACTTCACGCTGGCTGACGGCGTCATCGCGCTCGCTCGCGGTAACCGAGCCGCGCTCGAACAGCGCCTGCAGACGCTCGGCATTGGTCTCGGCAAGCGTCAGCTGCTCGCGAATGGAGGCGAGCTCGGCGCCGAGTTCGCCGGACTCGATGGTCACGATCAGGTCGCCGGCCTTGACCTGCTGACCGTCGGTAAAGGCGATACGCTCGATCTTCCCGCGCAGCTCGCTCTTGATATCGATGGATTTGTCGGCGAGCAGCGTGCCGTTGAAGGTCAGCGTGGTCTCGAAAGGCTGCGTTTCGAGGCGCAGCGTCTCGACGGCGGGCTTGCGCCCGGCGCGTGCTGGTGCCTCGCTACTGTCATCGAGCAATGGAGCCAGTTTCGGCCAGGCAAGACCGCCGATCACACCGACGGCAACGACGACTGCGAACAGCTTTTTCATGGTTTTTTCCTCGATTCTTCCCCGGCGCCTTAGCCGTCCAGCTACTGTCCGGATAACTGCAAGCGTCCTTGCCAGAGAACCTCGGCCAGCGAGCTTGAGCGCGCGACGTCAAGAAAGAGCCAACACCGGCAGCGAGCCGGCTACAAGAACAAGAAAATCCGCGTTTCAGACACGCGGCAGCATCGTGCCGCAAACTTGCGTCATTGCGCTTGCAGGCGGTAACGCCCAACTCTACGTAACTCACCATTATAGCGATCATCTGACCTGCATGACGCACGAGATACGCGGGATCGTTACAGAAGACGTGATGGAAGTAGCGGAATCTTCGGCCGGCTTCAGCCCATGCCGCCCAGAATGCCGCCCATGGCGGTCATCGTGACAATCCAGTAGCCACCGTTGATAAGGATGTAATCGCGCGACCGCTGCTCGAACAGGCCGATCACAACAAAGGCGAAGAACACCCAGCCGAAGCCGGCAAGGAATCCGTGGAAAGCACCTTGCTGCGAGGGCGTGTAAAAACCCTCGGCGGGCGCGCCCGTGGGGCCGATAAACAACGCCAGGCCGTAGCTCATGACCAACAGCGCGACAAAGCTGAGGCCGAAGGTCCGGCGACGATCACCCGCCTCTACCTGCTCCCGACTCAGGCCTGCCTCCTTCATCCACCGACCGCCCAGAAGCAGGGGCGAATACCACAGGCCACCGATGACGAAGCCGACGAGGGCGGCTGCGACAACGGCGAGGGGATCGGGTGTGAAGTTTTCCATACCGTTCTTTGGTGTTTTTGCCCAGCGCAATGGCGAAGGCGGCCTGCAATGATGGCGCTGTCAGCCTCGCAGGGCTCCGACGGTCTGAGCGGGCACGGCGTACCCAGGGGAACTCAGGGTGAAATCCGCTGCCATGATATACTGTGGGAACACATCGGGGGCGTTATGGATTCGACGACGGTCACGAAACCTGAGGTGCATGCCGTGATGACAGCCAATCACGTTAATCCAAAGCTGTAAACCTATAGTTGCCAACGACGACAACTACGAGGTAGCGCTGGCCGCGTAAGCGGTCCATCGTGACCCTCATCTAGTGGCTTCGGCCCTAGCGGTCTTTAGCAAGGTTCCAGCCCCGCGCTA
>JAZBOX010000050.1:0-2269 GCA_036351355.1 Halieaceae bacterium | reverse complement strand
CGCCCTCCTCCCGAAAGGAAAAAGGGCGCTTCGGTGTTTAGGTCGTATCGCCATCACGGCGATGCTGGGGTGCGATTACTGCGCGCGCACCAGGATGTCATCGACCTGCCAGAGCTCCGTGCTGCCGCCACCGGTTCCGCTGGTAATGTACTGGAACGCAATGTAGACCTCTTCGGCCTGGAACTCCTCGTCGCTGATGTCAATCGCGTCGGTGGACACAAACTCGTATCCGCCTTCCGAATAGACAGCGCCTTCGCGGTTCGTGATGTCCGTCCAGGTGAAGTCTTCCGGATTGCCTTCTCCGTCGTAGTCAGTCGACACCTTCACGAGCAGCCCTTGCTCCACGCCGCCATCGTCAAAGTTTTTCGCGTTGGCGAAAGACAGCGTTTCACCATTTGTTTCGGTGAAGTCGAACGCCGGTGAGATGAGCCAGCTGTTCGATGGCGTATCGGCGCCAAAGCCGTTCGCCTCCATATACGGCGACTGGTCGTTGTCGAAGGTCGCCAGGAACCAGGAGCTTCCGCTATCGGGCGTATCGACCACTGTAAATGGTGCTGGCTCCTCGTCGCTGAAGCTTTCTTCGAGGAGCGTGATGGCTCCAAGCACCAATTCGAAGCGGTTGCTTGATCCAATTGTAGCGCCCTGCACATTTTGCAGCGTGAAGACCGCCGTAAGCTGATCCTCAACGCCTGAAGTGCCCGAAAGTGGAACGTCTACCGTAGCGGTGGCAGCATCGCCTTCGGCGTTCGGCGGAAACGTGACGCTTCCTGCGACATAGGCGTTGCCATCGCCGACGACAGCGTCGCTCGGGAAGCCGAACTCCGTGGCCTCGGTTTGGCTGATGGCGTTTGCGTACAGCAGCTCGGCTGTAACCTCGCGGTCGGGGGCGTTGCTAAGGGTGATCTCGATCGGCACGCTGTCTGCTGAGCGTGAGCTGGACACCGAGGAGGTTGAAAATTGCACCGTGGGCTCGTCGCCTTCGGTCTGTAGGTTGGGGTCAACGCCGCTGTCGCAGCCCGTGCTCATTACGAGCAGGAGCGCTGCCACGGCAAGCGCAGAAAGTCGTGAAAACGTAGAATACATAGGGATAGAATCCAAACTGTGGAGAAATAGGGGTAGTGCTGCGAGGCGCAGGGGCGGATCGTGGGCTGTATTTCGCCCACGAGTCCGCCTACGCGTCGCTCATCTTAAAAGATGTACCGCACGCCCAACTGCAGACGCCAGCGGGAAGCGATGTTCGATGTGTTCAGGAAGTCTTCCGTGATGCGATCGCGCACGGTTCCCTCATCGAACTCAATGAACGGCTTCCCAACGTCGTCTTGCGTCAGAATGCGTCCTCCGATTTCTCGGCCTACGTCGCGCGCTTCAACATATGCACCGCCCGACTCAGGGTCTTCTGCCACCGACCAGGCATTATTGTTGTTGAAGCCCGAGAACTGAATCTCTCCCCAGTCGTCGTTGAGCAGATTCAGCACGTTTTCGACCACAGCCGTCACTTCAAGGCGCTGGCCGTTAATCGTGGCAATCTGCTGGTTGATGCGCATGTCCAGGATATTCTCCCAGGGGTCGCGTGCGCTGTTCCGGTCGGCAAACTCGCCGCGGAACTGATTCAGGCCGTCTTCGCTCTCGATGAAGGCGTCCATCAGCTCCCAGTTGTCGCTCAAGAGCACCACATCGTTCTGGTTTTCCGGAACGTACACGAGGTCGTTGAAGCTCTCGCCGTCGCCATTGGCATCGCCTGCGTAGATCCAGCTGAAGGGCGTGCCGGAGCGGCCCTCATAGATCAGCCCAATCGAGGTGGCGAAGCGGTCGAGGTACTCGATACGGTAGTCGAGGTTGAGCAGCACGCGGTGGCGGCGCTCAAAGTCGGCCGTCCCAATGTCGGGATTGTTCACGTCCACGTTTTCGTTGAACTGCCAGTTCGAGATCGCCCGGCTGGAGGTGCCGTTGTTGACGTTCTCGGCGCGGCTGTACGTGTACGACAGCGATCCGCTAAGGCCATTCGGCACGCGGCGCTGAATCTGACCCGTCAGGCTGTATTCGTAGCCTTTGTTCGAATTTTTCAGGAGCAGCGCATCGGTAAAACGATCGTCGACCAAGTTGCGGTCGCTCCCAAAGGCGTTGACTTCACCATTTTCAGCGTAGATCGGGCGCCCGTATGCACTCGTTGCAGACTGCTCCAAGTTAATGTTTTCGAATACCACCTCGTTACGCGAGTTCGAGTACAGCGCTTCTGCGGTGGCAATGAAGCCAAACGGCAGGTCCTGGT
>JAZBOX010000049.1:0-2181 GCA_036351355.1 Halieaceae bacterium | reverse complement strand
TTCACACCTTTGACCGGCAACCGTTCGACGCCCTCTGGCAGGTCTTCGCGGCGCGTGAACAATCGCTGCTGGAGTTCCTCGGCCGACAGATCGAGCAGTTGAGTCGGATCCTGACGCAGGTCAAAACAGATCACCTGGTTCCTTTGGTTTGGATGCGACGCAACCTTGAGCACGGGTGCAATACAGCCTTGTGCTGCAGCGTAGCGCGCCGACACATGCAGCAATGGCGCACCGCTGGCCAACAGCTCGGCAACATAGGCCTTGTTGCGCAGCTTTAGCGCGTAGGCAAAAAGCCGCGGCTGCGCCGCCTTCAGCCGCCGCGCCAGCGCCAGGGTCGCCCGCACATCAGCCAGCGCATCATGAGCACCGACATGCTCGATGGCATTAGCGGCAGTCAGCGCCTCGAGCTTGAAGGAGGTCACGCCGGGCTCACGCTCCGGCCACTGGATGCCTTGCGGCCGCAACGCGTGCGCCAGCCGCAAGACGTCGATCAAGTCCCAGCGCGAATTCCCGTTTTGCCATGCATGCGCATAGGGATCGAGCAGGTTCCTGTAGAACAACCAGTTATTGCCTCGATCATCGAACCGCAGGCTGTTATAGCCGACCGAACAGCTGCCAGGCGTGGCCAGCGCCTGCTGGATCAAGCGGGCGAACTCAGCCTCAGGGAGACCCTGCTCGAGCGCCTGATCCGGCGTCATACCCGTGACGAAGCAGGCCTCCGGCTGCGGCAGCAGATCAGCCGCCGGCCGGGCGAACAGCAATAACGGCTCACCGACCACATTGAGGTCAGCATCGGTTCGAAGACCCGCAAACTGACAGGGCCGATCGAGCGCCGGGTCGCTGCCCCAGGTCTCGTAGTCGTACCAGTAAAAGCTCGCCGCCATCGGTCAAACGACGACGGATGCTAACCGCAGCCGCCCGCAATCGCCCGACACCGCTTGCCGCGCTGCGAGAACCACCGCCGAGCGCGACTCAGACCTTCTCTTTGATTCGAGCGGCCTTGCCGGTGAGGCCTCGCAGGTAATAAAGCTTTGCGCGACGCACGTCACCACGCCGCTTGACCTTGATGTCAGCGATAGACGGGCTGTGGGTCTGGAAGACGCGCTCCACGCCTTCGCCATGCGAGATCTTGCGCACCGTAAAGGCGGAGTTGAGGCCGCGGTTGCGCTTGGCGATGCAGACGCCCTCAAAGGCCTGCAGACGCTCGCGCTCGCCTTCCTTGACACGCACCTGCACCACCACGGTGTCACCTGGCGCGAATTCAGGCACCGATGGGCGCAGTTGCTCTTGCTCGATTTGCTGAATGATATTGCTCATGTCATTACTCACTCTGTTCCGATCCGACGCGCGGCCGCGACCGTGCCGCCTCCAGAAGATAGTCGTCGAGCAGTCGCTGCTCGACCTCACTGATGCCTCGCCCTTGTAGCAGGTCAGGGCGCCGCTGCCGGGTGCGACCCAATGCCTGCTGCAATCGCCAACGTTCAATCGCCTGATGATCGCCGCTCAGCAGCACCTCTGGCACGCTGCGATCGCCGATCGTCTCCGGCCGGGTGTAGTGGGGGCAGTCGAGCAGTCCGCTGGAGTGTGAGTCCTGGCGCGCCGAGTCCGCATGCCCGAGCACGCCTGGCAGAAGCCGAATCGCCGCATCCATGACCACCATCGCCGCAAGCTCGCCACCGCTGAGAACGTAGTCGCCAATCGACCATTCCTCATCGACACAATCCTCAATCAGCCGCTCATCCACACCTTCGTAGCGACTCGCCACCAACACCCAGCCTGGGGCCGCGCTGATCCGCTCGATTTGCCGCTGATCAAGGCGCTCGCCCTGCGGCGACAGGTAGGCGACGCGACTCTGCACACCCTCAGCGGCAGCCTCCGCCTTAGCCGCCTCAATCGCCAACCGCAGTGGGGTATAGCGCATCACCATGCCCGGCCCACCGCCGTACGGGCGATCGTCGACGGTACGATGGACGTCCGTGGTGTAATCGCGCGGCGTGTGTAGGTGGATGTGGGCAAGCTGCCGCTGCAGCGCCCGCGCCACGACTCCCTCCTCGGTCAGGGCGGCGAACTGCGCCGGAAACAGAGTGATGACATCAAACCGCATCGCTTCCGCTCAGCCGGGCCGATTCGCTGGCTTGACCGTTAAAACTCTGGGTCCCAATCGACCAACAAACGCCCTGC
>JAZBOX010000048.1:0-2138 GCA_036351355.1 Halieaceae bacterium | reverse complement strand
TGCCGTGGTCAACGTGTCCGATCGTACCCACGTTGACGTGGGGCTTGTCGCGCTCAAATGTTTCCTTTGCCACTTTGCTTCACCTCTCCAATCAGCGTTGGTTAGTTGGTCTGGTTGCTCTTGATGATTTCCTCGGCGATATTGCCCGGCGCCTCGGCGTATTTCGCGAACTCCATCGTGTAGGTCGCACGTCCCTGCGTCGCGCTGCGCAGATCCGTCGCGTAGCCGAACATCTCCGCGAGGGGAACTTCGGCGTTGATGACCTTGCCCGACGGGTTTTCGCTCATGCCGGCAATCAGGCCACGACGACGGTTGAGGTCGCCGACCACGTCACCCATGTTCTCCTCCGGCGTGACCACCTCGACCTTCATGATCGGCTCCAGGAGCACGGCTCCGCCCTGCTGGGCGAGCTTCTTGGTAGCCATGGACGCAGCAATCTTGAAGGCCATTTCGTTCGAATCCACGTCGTGGAAGGAGCCGTCGTACAGCGTTGCCTTGAGACCGAGGAGCGGGTAGCCGGCGAGGACGCCGTTCTGCATCTGCTCCTCGATGCCCTTCTGTACCGCGGGAATGTACTCGCGCGGCACCACACCACCGACGATCTCGTTGACGAACTCGAGTCCCTCGGCACCGGAATCCTCACCCGGCTCGAAGCGGACCCAGACGTGACCATACTGGCCCCGACCACCGGATTGGCGGACGAACTTGCCCTCGATCTCGGAGGTGTTGCGGATCGCTTCGCGGTAGGCGACCTGCGGCTTGCCGATATTGGCCTCGACACTGAACTCGCGACGCATGCGGTCGACGATGATGTCGAGGTGCAGTTCGCCCATGCCGGAAATAATGGTCTGGCCAGTTTCTTCGTCCGTCTTCACGCGGAAGGACGGATCCTCCTGCGCCAGCTTGCCCAGGGCGATGCCCATCTTCTCCTGGTCGGCCTTCGACTTCGGCTCGACGGCGACCGAGATCACCGGATCGGGAAACTCCATGCGCTCGAGAACGATCGGGTGTTCCTGCGAGCACAGGGTGTCGCCCGTAGTAACGTCTTTCAGACCGACGGCGGCGGCGATGTCGCCCGCGAGGACTTCCTTGATCTCCTCGCGAGAGTTCGAGTGCATCTGCACCATCCGGCCGACGCGCTCTTTTTTCTGCTTGACGGAGTTGTAGACCGCCGTGCCGCTCTCGAGCTTGCCCGAGTAGACGCGGAAGAAGGTCAGGGTACCAACAAACGGGTCCGTGGCGATCTTGAACGCAAGCGCTGCGAAGGGCGCGTCGTCGTCCGCGGTACGCCGCTCGACGGTCTCGTCGGCGTCGAGGAGCGTGCCCTCGATCGCTTTCACCTCGGTCGGCGCCGGCATGTACTCGATGACGCCGTCCAGAACGGCCTGCACACCCTTGTTCTTGAAGGCCGAGCCGCCCATGACGGGAACAATCTCGTTCGCCAGCGTCCGAATACGGATTCCCTGCTTGATTTCGGCTTCCGTCAGCTCGCCTTCTTCGAGGTACTTGTCCATGAGCTCTTCCGTGGCTTCCGCCGCGGCTTCCATCATGTACTCGCGCATTTCGGCAACCTCGTCCACCATGTCCGCAGGCACCTCCTCGTACTGGAAGGTCATGCCCATGTCGTCCTCGGACCAGATGATGGCCTTGTTCTTGACCAGGTCGATCACGCCACGGAACTCGTCCTCGGCACCGATCGTCATCTGCAGTGGCACCGCGTTGGCGCCGAGGCGCTCGCGAAGCTGCTCGATCACGCCGCGGAAATTCGCACCGGCGCGATCCATCTTGTTGACGAACACCATGCGCGGCACTTCGTACTTGTTGGCCTGGCGCCAGACCGTCTCGGTCTGGGGCTGGACACCGGAAGAGCCACACAGTACGACCACGGCTCCGTCGAGCACGCGCAGCGAACGCTCCACCTCGATGGTGAAGTCCACGTGCCCCGGCGTGTCGATGATGTTGATGCGGTGCTGGTCGAACTGCTGGTCCATACCGGCCCAGAAACAGGTCGTGGCAGCGGAGGTGATCGTGATACCCCGCTCCTGCTCCTGCTCCATCCAGTCCATGGTAGCCGCGCCATCGTGTACCTCACCGATCTTGTGCGAAAGACCGGTGTAGAAGAGGACGCGCTCCGTCGT
>JAZBOX010000047.1:0-12506 GCA_036351355.1 Halieaceae bacterium | reverse complement strand
TGACGTCGACGCGGCGGCCTGAGGGCTCCGCGGCCTGAGGGCTCCGCGGCCTGAGGGCGCCGCGGTCTGAGGGCGCCGCGGCCTGAGGGCTCCGCGGCCTGAGGGCGCCGCGGCCTGAGAGAGTCTACTCGCAGTGGACGCGGATCGTGTCCCTGGCCTTCTGACGCTGCACTTCTTTCTCTTCTTCGGAGATGAAGCGCAGCTCGCCCGTTTCGGGGTCGCGAATTCGTATTCGCGCGGTGGTGTTGAGGGTCTCGAGGTTGGCCTGGGCTCGCGCACAGGCCTCGGGATTCTTGTCGACGGTGACGGTGCTGCCCCCCGTTTCGACCTGCTCAAACTCGTTGCCGGGTCGCGGCGTGGTTTCCGGGGGCACGGCGCCCTGACCGGGTGACACGCGGCGCACCAGCGATGATCGTGGCGACACCACATCGTATTCGATCGATGGGTCCTGCGGCGGCCGGTCGCTGACGACAAGGCGGTCGCGCTCGTCTTTCCAGCGGTAGTAAGTCCCCTGCTGCGACAAGGCCGGCGCGCTCAACACCGCGGCTAACGCGCCGAGTATCAAGAAACGGCCAAAGCTGTTCATACGTTCACTCCCGATGGCCAGTTCCGCCCCTTTGCTGCAAACGACGATACCCAAGGCGCCCCTCCAGCGCAATCGACGCCCTCGCGGCAAAAGCGTCCGCCACAATGGGTAATGCTGCCGTTGACAAGCGCCCGAGCGATCACCACACTCGCCGCGTCGCGAATATGGCAACGGTCATGCGGAGTACCCTTCGCCCCTGACCCACCGCTGCGGTGCGATTATCCGCAGCGGCTGTGTCCGCTACCCGTCGGTGTGTCTGGCGGCCGGGGACGATAGATCGCCGAGCCTTCAGACCACGGTCCACTCTGCGTTACCGCGCAGGCGACAGCGGCGAGGCGTCCTTTTTTCCGGCCACCTCCTTGTTTTGTTTCCTGATAGCCGCGGTCCGCCCGGGCCGGTGCGGTTCATGGTGTCGTGCTCCCAGCGCGCCACCGACTGTTTGACGTCCGTGAGGGTAAGCGCGGGCGCGAGCGGGAGTTGACAAGTGAACGCGGAAGTAGAGCTGGAAGCCGGAGCGGAAATGCTCTCAGGCGGCGAGATGATCGCCAGGGCCCTCGAGGACGAGGGCGTCGAATTTATCTTTGGTTACCCCGGTGGTGCCGTTCTTCATATCTACGACGCCCTGTTCAAGGCCGGCAGGGTGCCGCACGTGCTGGTGCGCCATGAACAGGCGGCGACGCACGCGGCGGACGGCTATGCACGTGCCACTGGCCGGCCCGGCGTGGTGCTCGTGACCTCCGGACCCGGGGCTACCAATGCCGTGACCGGTATCGCTACCGCGTACATGGACTCGATTCCGATGGTGGTCCTGTCGGGTCAGGTGCAGAGCCACCTCATCGGCGAGGACGCCTTCCAGGAAACGGACATGATGGGCATCTCGCGTCCCATCGTAAAACACAGTTTCCAGGCGCGGCACGCCACGCAGCTGCCGGAGATGATCAAGAAGGCCTTTCATATCGCCAGCTCCGGGCGGCCGGGCCCCGTGGTGATCGACATCCCCAAGGACATTACCCGTCCCGACGAGACCTTTCCCTATCGCTATCCCGAGAGCGTCAAACTGCGCTCCTACTCGCCCGCCGTGCGCGGCCATAGCGGCCAGATCCGCAAGGCGGCGAAACTGCTGCTGGCTGCGCGGCGCCCGGTGATCTACTCCGGGGGCGGCGTGATCCTCGGCGAAGGCTGCGACCTGCTGCGTGAGCTCGCGAAGCATCTGGGCTATCCCGTGACCAACACGCTCATGGGCCTCGGTGCCTATCCGGGCTCCGATGAGCAGTTCCTCGGCATGCTCGGCATGCACGGTCTCTACGAAGCCAATATGGCGATGCACAACGCGGACGTGATCCTCGCCGTGGGCGCGCGCTTCGACGATCGTGTGACCAACACCGTGAGCAAGTTCTGCCCCGGCGCGAAGATCATTCACATCGATGTCGACCCCGCATCGATCTCCAAGACCGTGGCTGCGGATATTCCCATCGTCGGGCCGGTCAAGGCCGTGCTCAAGGATCTGCTCGCCGCGATTCGGACGCTGCAGGAGTCGGCGGAGGAATCGCTGCCGGACGCCGACGCGCTGGCGCGCTGGTGGAAGCAGATCAACGAGTGGCGCGATGCGCACGGTCTCTGGACTGCACGCCGCTACGGCGAGAGTGAGCTGATCATGCCGCAGGAGGTGATCGAGAGCCTCTACCGGGTGACGAAGGGCGATGCCTTCGTGACTTCGGACGTGGGCCAGCACCAGATGTTCGCGGCGCAGTACTACCGCTTCAACAAGCCGCGGCGCTGGATCAACTCCGGAGGCCTCGGCACCATGGGGTTCGGGCTGCCTGCCGCCATGGGCGTGCAGCTGGCCTTCCCCGACGAGATGGTTGCCTGCGTGACCGGCGAGGGCTCGATCCAGATGAACATCCAGGAGCTCTCCACCTGTCTGCAGTACAACACGCCGGTAAAGATTGTAAACCTGCGCAACAACTACCTCGGCATGGTCAAGCAGTGGCAGGACATGCAGTACGAGGGACGCTATGCCATGAGCACCTACGAGGATTCGCTGCCGGACTTCATGAAGCTCGTCGAGGCCTACGGCCACGTGGGCATCGAGGTGCGCAAGCGCGAGGAGCTGGACGAGCGCATGGCCGAGGCTTTTGCCATGAAGGATCGCCTGGTGTTCCTCGACGTGTTCATCGATCCCATGGAGCACGTCTACCCGATGCACGTCGCGCCAAACGGCTCGATGAAGGACATGTGGCTCAGCAAGAACCAGAGGGTCTGAGATGCGCCGGATCATTTCGATTCTGATGGAAAACGAACCCGGTGCCCTGTCGCGCGTCGTCGGCCTGTTCTCGCAGCGCGGTTACAACATCGACTCGCTCAACGTGGCGGCCACGGAGGATGCGACGCTGTCACGACTGACGCTCACCACCTTCGGAGACGACAAGCATATCGAGCAGATCACCAAGCACCTCAATCGCCTCGTCGACGTGATCAAGCTCGTCGACCTCACGGAGGGCGCGCACATCGAGCGCGATCTGATGCTGATCAAGGTGCGCGCCGAGGCGCAGCATCGCGAGGAGATCAAGCGCACCACGGATATCTTCCGAGGTCAGATCGTCGATGTCGGGCCCCGCGTCTACACGATCCAGCTCGCGGGCACGACGGACAAGCTCGACTCCTTCGTTGCGGCGATACCCGAGGCGGACATTCTCGAGGTGGTGCGTTCCGGCGTCGCGGGGATTGCCCGCGGCGAAAAGGTGCTCAGGCCCTGACGGCGCCGCGGGAAGGCGCCGGTCAGGGGCGCTCCGGCGGCTCGATGCTTCGCAGCAGGCCCTCGAGGTCGGCCTCGGGTATCGCCGGACTGATCAGATAGCCCTGAATCTGTTCGCAGCCGTGCTCGCGTAGCCAGTCAAGCTGCGCTGTGGTCTCGACGCCTTCCGCGATTGCGGTCAGCTTCAGCCCCTGGATCAGACCGAGAATCCCGCGGAGCAGGGTTTGTTCGTCCTCGCTGGACTGACCGTCGACGATAAAGCTGCGATCGATCTTCACGTAGGCGATGGGCAGCTTGCGCAGGTAGGCGAGAGAGGAGTAACCCGTTCCGAAATCGTCCATGGCACTGCTGACGCCGAATTCCCGGATGCGATTGAGGAATTCCACCGTCAGCGGGAAATCCTCGATCGTCGCCGTCTCCGTCAGTTCCACCTCCAGCAGCGACGGCTCCACGGCGTAGCGCGTGCACAGCTCGCGCATGCGCTGCGCCAGGCCCCGGTCGTAGAGCTGCGCCATGGAAATATTCACCGCGACAACCAGAGGGGCAAGGCCCGCGTCGCGACGGCGGGCGATGGCGGCGACGGCCTCCTCGAGCACCCAGTCACCGATAGCGCCGATAAGGCCGCTGCGCTCGGCCAGGGGGATGAAGCGATCCGGTGAAATGGGGCCAAGGGTGTCGTGAGTCCAGCGCAGCAGCGCCTCGACGCCGGCAACGCTTCCGTCTGCAATGCGCAGGCGCGGCTGGTAGTACAGGGCGAGGCGCCCGCACTCGAGATCACGGCGGAGGTCGCGTTCGAGGCGGACATCCTCGGACATGTGCTGTCCGATCGTGTCATCGAAAACGCAGTAAGTGTTCCGACCCCGGTCCTTGGCCTGGTAGAGCGCCATATCGGCGCTGCGCAGCAGGCTTGCGGCATCGCTGCCGTGGAGGCCTTCGCAGGCAACGCCCATGGACAGGCCGACGCGTATGCCGCCGACCTCGAAGGCCTCCTCGCGCTCGAAGCGATCCAGCAGGCGCTGGCAGAGGCTGACAACGGCGCTTTCGAAGGGGAGCCTGACGGAGCAAAGGAGCACGAATTCGTCACCGCCCATGCGCACGACGATGTCGTCCCTGCGCGAGAGGAAACGGCGCAGGAAGTTCGCCACGGCCACGAGCAGCGCGTCGCCGGCCGGGTGCCCCAGCGTATCGTTGATGCGCTTGAAATGGTCCAGATCCAGAAGCACAACGACGAGGCCGAAATCCGGGTGTCCGAGGCGTTCCGTGATGCCCGGCTCTAGCATGGAGCGGTTGTACATGCGCGTGAGGCTGTCGCGCTCCGCCTGGCGGCGGAGTTGGGCCGCGAGGCGGGTGTTTTCCTGCAGGTCGTGGGCCTCGCGCACGGCGGTGACCAACTGGCTCAGGGCGCTGATGTCCTCGGGGCTCCAGTCGCGACTCTCTCCCTCGATGGACTGGCGCCAGGCGGCGAAGGAGCGCCGTGGATTCAGCACGATGCGCTCCCCGTCCTGCTGAAGGTCGTACTCCCCCGGACGGCCGCCCCAGACGACTTCCTTGCTGACCTCGCGTCGGGCGAAAAACAGGAAATCGCCCTCGACACTGCCGACACGCTGGGCAAGGAGTCCGGCAAAGTCGCCGGTAGCGGGAGCGCGGGGCAGGCTCGTCAGCACGAGAGGACCGGCGGCGGGGTCTGCCTCCGCCAGATAGCCATGGACGGTGTCGAGGAAATCATCGGGCTGCGCGTCGAAGTCGCTCTCGGCACTGACGAAGCGGAACTCGCCGATCCGGCATCCCATGGCGCTTGCGCCGAAGGCGTTGCGAAGGGCTTCGCCGAAGTTGGCGAGGAGTTCCACTCCCTTGGCGCGCGACAGGGCGACGTCGACCTGGTGCAAAAGCGCAGCGCGCGCGTATGCCTCGCGGTGGTCCAGGGAGGCTTCGGCGCTGGTGATCCGAACGCTGACGACGCTGGCGATCATTTCGCTGAGCGCGCGTACGGCTTCACGCGTTTCATTGGGTATGGTGCGGGGCGTTCCGTGGTGGCAGGCGATCATGCCCCACAGGGATCCTCGATGGAGCAGGGACACGGTCATCGTCGCTCGCACGCCCATGTTATGCAGGTAAATCCGGTGGGCCGGTGACAGGCTGCGCAGGAGCGAATGAGTCTGGTCGAGGGGCGCTGCGTCCGGCAATGCAGCGGGGTAGAGCGGGTCGGGTTCGGCTTCCACGTCCGCCAGCACCCGCAGCGTGTTCAGTTCGTAGAGGCGGCGGGCCTGGGGCGGGATATCGGTGCTGGGAAACCGCAGCCCGAGGAACTTCGCGTCGACACCCTCGGCGCAGCACTCGGCGATAACCTCACCGCTCCAGTCCGGAAGAAAGCGGTACAGCATCACCCGGTCGTAGCCGCTGATCGCCTGGACTTCGCGCACCGTGGTCTCGGCGACGCTGACATCATCCGCGTCGCGGATGCGCGACAGGGTGCGCGAGATGTTGAACAGGCGGTGCGGATCCTCGATCTCGCTGGTCTGGGCACCGGAGACGGGTAACCATTCGAGGATCACCCATGGGCCCGACCGGTGGCCCACGCACTCATAGGTCTCGCCCTCCCGGCATCCGGGCAGCGGCAGGTCGAGGGGTTGCGGGATGCCGGTGCTGAGCGTTTCAATCGCGCCGCGCAGCGCCTCCGCCGCGACCTCGACCACCTCCCCGAGCGCAACACCCAGCAGGTCCTCGGGGCGCTCGCGGCGGAAGTGGCGCAGGACGCCCGCGGACATCTGTACCAGCTCGAGTGTGCGCGGATCGACGACAAGCAGGAGGCCGTGTGGCTGGATACCGCCCGGAATGTGTATGGGCTCTGCCGCACACTGCTCATTGTAGAGGCGGCTGATGGTCTGCTCGTCCGGGGTGGCGATCGTCACAGCGGTATGGGCCTCAATGCACACGCGGCCCTAGAGTGTTCTACTACCGGTGCGCAAGGTCAATGCGCCGGCGCAGCGTGTGTCGCTCACGGGTGGGCGCGCCCGCCGGCAGGCGCGCCGACCCGGCTCCGGGTCAGTGGATGCTCTTCATCGCCGTCATGTAGCCGCGCAGGGTCTTGCCGATGACCTCCACGGGGTGCGAACGGATCGCCTCGTTGACGCGGATCAGTTCCTGGTTGTCCACCGTGGCGTCCGGTCCGATGCCCGCGCCGATCACGTCGGTCTCGATGTCGGCCATGAAGTCCGCCAGGAGCGGGCGGCAGGCATGGTCGAAGAGGTAGCAGCCGTATTCCGCCGTATCCGAGATCACCACGTTCATTTCATAGAGCTTCTTGCGCGCAATCGTGTTGGCGATCAGCGGCGTCTCGTGGAGCGACTCGTAGTAGGCCGATTCGGCCTTGATGCCCGCCGCGACCATGACCTCGAAGGCCAGCTCCACGCCGGCCTTGCACATGGCGATGAGGAGGATGCCCTTGTCGAAGTAGTCCTGCTCCGGGATGTTGTCGTCCGTGCTCGGCGTCCGCTCAAAGGCCGTGTCCTGCGTCGCGGCGCGCCACTCGAGGAGTTTCGCGTCGTTGTTGGCCCAGTCCTCCATCATCGTGCGAGAGAACTCGCCGCTCATGATGTCGTCCTGGTGCTTCTCGTACAGCGGGCGCATCAGGGTCTTGAGTTCTTCGGCAAGGTAATAAGCGCGGAGCTTCGCGGGATTGCTCAGGCGGTCCATCATGTTGGTGATACCACCGTGCTTGAGCGCCTCCGTGACCGTCTCCCAGCCGTACTGGATCAGCTTTGAGGCGTAGGCAGGCTCAATGCCTTTCTCGACCATCTTGTCGAAGCACAGGATCGCGCCGGTCTGCAGCATGCCGCAGAGGATCGTTTGCTCGCCCATGAGATCCGATTTGACCTCGGCGATGGGGGAGGACTCGAGTACCCCGGCGCGATCGCCGCCCGTGCCCACGGCGAGGGCCTTGGCGATCTCGAGGCCGTCACCGTTGGGGTCGTTCTCCGTGTGCACGGCAATCAGCGTAGGCACGCCGAAACCGCGCTTGTACTCTTCGCGCACTTCCGTACCCGGGCATTTCGGACACATCATCACCACGGTGATGTCCTCGCGGATCTGCATGCCTTCCTCGACGAGGTTGAAACCGTGGGCGTAGTCGAGGCAGGCGCCCTGCTTCATCAGCGGCATCACGGCGGCGACCACGCTCGAGTGCTGCTTGTCCGGCGTGAGGTTCATGACGACGTCGGCCTCGGGAACCAGTTCTTCATAGGTGCCCACGGCAAAGCCGTTTTCCGTGGCGTTTTTCCACGACTGGCGCTGTTCCGCGATGGCTTCGGCGCGCAGGGCGTAGGCCACGTCGAGGCCGCTGTCGCGCAGGTTGAGGCCCTGGTTGAGGCCCTGCGAGCCGCAGCCGACGATGACGATCTTCTTTCCCTTCAGGCGCTCAACGCCGTCGGCGAACTCGTGACGCTCCATGAAGCGGCACTTGCCGAGTTGCTCCAGCTGCAGGCGGAGGGGCAGGGTATTGAAGTAGTTCTGGCTCATGCGGGGGGTCTCCAGGGCCGGGTTGCGTCTACGAGGCCGCGGATTGTAGGCGCGCGGGATGAGTTGCGTAAAACGCGATATATTCACAAGAGTTTTGCGCCTGGCGCACATCCAGCGCACATCCACTGGACATGATGGAGAGCGAGGCATGGACCAGCGAGCGCTGCAGGTTTTTCTGACCGTGTATGCGACGCTCAGCTTCACGCGCACCGCGGCGCAGGAGCATATGAGCGTCTCAGCGGTGAGCCGGACCATCGCTCGCCTCGAGGATTCCCTCGGTCAAAGTCTCTTCGACCGGGACCGCCGAGGCATGCGTCCCAGCAGCGCTGCACAGCGTCTTCACGCCTACGCCGAGCGCGCGACCACCGAATGGCGTGCCCTGCAGCACAGTCTTCGCGACGCGGACGCGCTCGTCGGAGAGCTGCGAATCTACTGTTCCGTGACGGCGAGTTACCGCCTTCTGAGTCCCATCATGCAGGCCTACCGAGCGCGTTGGCCCGGCGTAGAGGTGCGTCTGCAGACCGGGGACCAGGCTGATGGCCTCGCCCGCGTGCACCGGGGTGAGGCCGACGTGGCCGTGGTTGCCCGCCCCGCACGGCTGCCAGAAGCGCTGCGCTTCCGGGAGGTTTCGCGCTCACCGCTGGAACTGTGTCTTCCCCGGCGGTCCGAGCTCTCCCGAGCGCTTCGCCACGCTGACGAAGCAGCGCTGCTCGAGCGCCTGTCCGCCGAGCCCTGGATTCTTCCCGAGCGTGGCGTCACCCGGGATATCACCGAAGCCTGGCTACGCGAGATGCTGCCGCAAGAGCCCGTGGTGTATGCACGGGTCGCCGGACACGAGGCGATGGCGGCGATGGTTGCCCTGGGACTCGGCGTCGCGATCGTGCCGCGTCTCGTCGGCGAGGCTGGCGGCTTTCGCCAGTCGCTGCTGTTGCGCTCCCTGGACAGTCTGCCGCAGCTGCATATCGGTCTGTGCGCGCGTTCCGCGCGCGCGAATGACCCGCTTGTGGAGCGGTTCCTGGCCTGCGCCGAGGTCGGGCGGGCGGACAGCGCATGACGCGCCCGGGGCAGGCCTGAGGCGTTCGGCACGATTCTTGACTTCATTAGTGCGATCCGCGGCTTTGACGTGCAATATGCACACTTCTGGGGCGCAAGGGTCCCGGGCGTCGGGGGTTTAGCGCCGGGTGAGTCCTGGGTTAGTGCCGGGAAAGTGCGAGGCCGCAGCAGTAGGCCAACAAAAACAAGCTTCGTCGCAACGGAGCGCAGGGGGAGAGTCATGATTACCCGGTCAGTACAGTCTGGGGCGTCGGCGCCGCACAGCGCCGGCGGGTTCCGATGGAGGCGCCCGCTGTGAGCGGCCTGTCGAGGCGACAGTTCCTCCTCCGCATGTCCGCGCTCGGTGGTTCCGCGGCGGTTTACCAGGGGCTGCTGGGGCTGGGTCTGTTGCCCAATACCGCGCAGGCCGCCGACGACTGGCAGCTGCGCGATGCACCGCACCCCATGAAGGTGCTTATCCTGGGTGGGGGTCTCTCGGGCCTCGTCGCCGCCTACGAGCTTCGCCGCCGGGGTTATGTGGTCGAGGTGCTCGAGGCTTCGCATCGCGTTGGCGGCCGCAACTTCACCGTGCGCGGTGGCGATCTCATCGACGAGATCGGCAATCGTCAGATCTGCGCCTTTGATCGGAATCCCGAGCTCTACTTCAACGCGGGACCGGCGCGTATTCCCGCGCAGCACCAGCGGATACTCAGCTACTGCCGCGAACTCGGCGTGCCCCTCGAGGTCTTCGTCAACTACAACGGCCAGGCCTGGGTGCACGACCCGGCGTTGCCCCGGGACCGGCGCGTGCGCGTGCGCGAGTACGTGACCGACGCGCGCGGCTTCATGTCGGAGATGCTCACCAAGAACCTGACTGCGGCGGATCTCGAGGCGCCGATGACCGATGGCGATGCCGAGCGCTTGCGTGATTTCCTGCGCCGTTACGGCGACCTCAGTCCCGAGGGGGACTATCTCGGTTCCTCGCGCGCCGGTTACGCCAGCGGCGGCGTCATGGCCCACGGTGAGCCCAAGGAAGTGCTCGACTTCCCGCAGATCCTTGCCGCGAACTTCTGGCGCATGGGGCTGAACTTTACCGAGGCCGAAACGATGATGGCGCCGCTGATGCAGATGGTCGGCGGCAACGACGGAATCGTGCGTGCGCTGGAGTCTCGCCTCGACGGCCGCATTCGCTATCGATCGCAGGTCACCGGCATCGAGACCGGTGAGGACTCGGTTACCGTGCGTTACCGCCACGAGGGGCAGGAGCACGCCAGCACAGCGGACTTCTGTCTCAACTGCATCCCCGGCCCGATTCTCAGCGGCATACGCAACAATTTTCCGAAGCCCTATCTTGACGCGATGCAGGAGCTCCCGCGCGGGCACCTGATCAAGGTGGCGTTTCAGGCGCGCGAGCGCTTCTGGGAGAAGGAGCTCATCTACGGCGGCATTTCCTGGACCTCGGACCCGATCACGCAATTGCTCTACCCCTCGGGCAGCCTGCAGGGAAGCAAGGGTGTGGTCGTGGGTGCCTACATCTTCCGGCGCGATGAGGCGCTGCGCTTTACGCACATGCGCCACGAAGCGCGCGTTGCCGAGGCGCTGGCCTCGGGCGAGAAGCTGCATCCGGGCTATGCGGAGCACATGGAAGCCAGCGTCAGCGTGGCCTGGCGCAACATGAATCACCACCTTGGCTGCGCCTCGCATGTGGCCGGCGTCGAAAGCGACGCGGTGCTGGCCAGGCTCAAGGCGCCCGTCGGGCGGCACATCCTCATGGGCGACCAGACCTCGTTCCATTCAGGCTGGCAGGAGGGCGCGATCGGTTCGGCGCACGCGGCGCTCAACACGCTCAACGCAATGGTGACCGCCAATGCCTGATTCGTCCGCCCCCAGGCTCTATAGCGCCGTATTCGCTGCGCTGCTCTTTTCCGCCGTGCAAGGCTTCGCGGCTGCGGCGCCTTCCGCGGACGACGACTTCGGCTATTGCCTTGTTTGTCATGGCAGCGATGCCGCAGGCAACCGCGCGATCGGCGCGCCCAACCTGACCGCGCTTTCGGCCTGGTACCTCGAGTCGCAGCTCCATGCGTTTCAGCGCGGCGAGCGCGGCTGGCACGCGGACGACCACGCCGGACAGTCGATGGCAAGCGCGGCGCGGGTCCTTGAATCCACGGAAGCGGTCGCCGCTGCCGTGCAGTTCATCGGTGCCTATCCGCAGCGCGTGGCGCCAGCGACGACCAGCGGCGGCGATGCGCAGCGCGGCGAGGCGCTCTATGCAACCTGTGCCGCCTGTCATGGCAGCTCGGGGGAGGGCAAGGAAGCCTTGAAAGCACCCGCCCTCGCGGGCCAGAGCGACTGGTACCTGGTCAAGGCGCTCGAGGACTACCGCGGCGGCAGGCGCGGTGCCGGTGAAAACCCGGGTATGGGCGCGGCCATGCGCTCGGCCGCGCTGCAACTGCCCGACGCGAAGGCGGTGTACGATGTTGTCGCCTATGTGCAGGGACTTGCGTCACCAAACTCCGCAGGTCCGTCCATCAATGAGCAAAAGGAATCCGATGCCATGAATAAAAAATCCATCGCCAGAGGACTGCGCAGCACCTTGCCCGCCGTCGCGCTCGCTGCTGCCTCGACGCAGGCCATGGCCCAGGACGTCACGCGCTACCCCCTGCCCGGCGGATCGACGTTCCCCATCGCACAGGCCGTGGGCGTGCCCGCCGGCACCGAGCTTCTGTTCCACAGCGGTCTGCTGCCGGCCCCGGCGGATCCCGACGCGGAGCGAGGCACCCGGGCTTACCTTGGCGACACCTACACGCAAACCATGAGCGTGCTCCAGCGCTTCGAGGCCTCGCTCAAGGAAAAGGGCATGGGTCTTGGCAACATCATCAAGATGAACGTGTTCCTGGTCGGCGATCCTGAACTGGATGGCAAGATGGACTTCGCCGGCTTCATGCGCGCCTACTCGCAGTTCTTCGGCACGGAAGCGCAGCCCAATCTGCCCGCGCGTGCCGCCGTGCAGGTGGCGGGCCTCGCCAACGGCGCCTTTGTTGAAATCGAGGTTATCGCGGCTCGTTGATCCGCCGGCCGGCGCCCGCCGGCCATCTTTACCTGCGTCCTTCCGAGTTCTCTCCGCTGTGGCCCTGCTGTTGCACTAATCGCTTTGCGCAACTTTTTGCGTAACAAGTTCGCAAAAGCACGCACCCGTGCAGCGCAGGACTTGCCCCGGTGTGGTGCGCTTTGCTACCCAGAGCGCGCGCTTTGCAGTGCAGTCTCCTGTCTACGCTCAAGTTTTTGCATGGCGGCATAGAGATTGCTGTGCTTGGTGCGTGATACCGGGGTGGGATCACCCCCGGGCTAGTTTGGGGCAGGGCCGATCGCTACGCTGTTCGCGGGCGTTCTGAGAGGCCCTCCCCGAGGGGAATACAGAAATAGAAGCCGGCCTACGTCGCCGGGTCAGGAAGTAACTCAGGAGTAACTCACTATGCAGAGTCGTTTTAAGCCCATGCCGCTCGCCGTTGCGCTCTTCGCAGCTGGCGCGGCGGCGACGTCGGCCCCCGCCGTTCTGGCCCAGGGTGCCGGTGAAATCGAAGAGGTGGTGATCACCGGTCTGCGCGGCAAGCCTCGTTC
>JAZBOX010000046.1:0-4912 GCA_036351355.1 Halieaceae bacterium | reverse complement strand
GCGATCCCGGCGCGGCGTGCGGGGGATTGGCACCGGCGTGGCTGTATCAGCCGTCGATGTACTCGAACAGTCGAACTACCCGCTGGACGCCCGAAATCCCCGCTGCCTCGTTGGCGATGCGTTCGGCCTCTTCGCGCGTGACCATGCCGAGGAGGAATACGATGCCGTCTTCGGCGACCACCTTGGTGCGCAGACCGGGCGTGTCGCGACCCGTTACCAGGAAGGTTTTCACCTTGCTTGCGATCCAGGCGTCGCTGGCGCGGGTGACGCCGGAGCTGGGGGCGGCTACCTCGAGTTCGTTGTAGATGCGGCGAACGTCGCGGATCTGCCGGATCACCTCGTTGGCCTTCTGGCGCAGGTCCTCGCTCGGCACCTGGCCGGCGACCAGTACGTAACCGTTGTAGCTCTGCACCACCAGGTGGGCATCGTCGTAGCGCTCGTCGGCGGCATGGAGGTTGACGATGGCCTTGGTCTCGATCGTTTCGTCCGCAAGGCGCTGGTAGAAGGTGCGTTCACCGGGATTGTCGCTGATCGCCTCGGAATCCATCGCGACCATGATCGAAGTGCAGCCCGATAGCGCCGCGGTGAAAGTCACGCAGGCAAGGATCACGGCACGGTGGCGGCGGCAAAGACTGTGGACGGCTGCTTTCACAGGGTCATCTCGCTGGCGTGGTCGGTAACAGTTTGGCGAAGCTTTTGCGAGCCGATGTCCGGCCCGGGCGACCCGCGATTTTACTCGCCCAGCAGCAGATGACGAATCTCTGTCTGCAGGCAGTGGCTGGCCATCAGCAGCAATTCGCGGCGGAGCGGACGGTCGTCGGCGTTGAGTTCTATGGCGACGTCTCCGGCGCCGCTCTGTGAGCCCTCGGCGAGGCTGACGAACCGCAGGCCGCGATCCTGCGCCAGCTTGCTGGCTGCTCTGGCGAGCGGGGCACCGCTGCGGGTGTCGAGACACAGCAGCACGTCGCCGTCGCGGGCGAGCACGCGCAGGTCACGCCACAGCGCGGATTCGGTGCCGACGTCGTCGTCGTGCGTCAGGGCGAGCGCCGGCAGCGCCGGAGCACCGGCCTCGGCGCCACGCAGTGATTCGGCCAGCGCCAGGGCAAGTCCCGCGTCGCTGCCAGTGCCGAGGACGAGAATCTTGTGATCCTCGAGGACAGCCTGGGTCAGCAGTGCCGCACCTTGTTCTACGCCGGCCGCAAGGAAGTCCACGGCGCCGGCGATGCAGTCGATACGGCGATGGAAGGCGCCGGCAATGCGCTCGTAGGTGTTCATGGCGTTGCGGTGGCTCCCGCGGCGTGTTCCGCGAGGCTGGTGGCGGGGTGCGATGAGTCGCAGCGCCCGAATCCCGCGGCGCGGGTCAGGCGATGGGCGCGGGTCAGGCGATGAAGGCGGCCTGCAGCCAGCGCGCTTCCACGGCGCCGTCGCGCCTTCCCTGCCAGGCGATGACATCGAAACGGCAGGGGAGATGGCGCCACTGCGGGTGACGCTGAAGGAAATGAGCGGCGCATCGCCGCAGTTTACACCGCTTTCTCTCATCGACGGAGGCGGCAGCGCCGCCGAAGTGTGCGTGGCGGCGCGCCCGTACCTCCACGAATAGCAGTCGGTGGTCGTCGGTGGCGATGAGGTCAATCTCCCCGCCGCGAAAGCGATAGCGCCGGGCGATGATAAGGAGCCCGTAACTCTCGAGCAGCTGCGCGCTGCGCGCTTCGAAGTCTTCTCCATCCAGCACCGATGGCCCTCCCTGGCCCGTCGCGGAGGAGTGTAGTCAGCGCGGTCTCAGGCGTCCTCGGTCGAATTCGGCCGCGACCAGCCGTCGCCGCAGTACGCCATCGGTATCGGCGCGCAGCTCGGCGGTAAGTCCCTGGTACACGGGGCGGGCGCTGCTGTGCAGGGCCGACCACTGCCGGGCGACACGGTAGGCGTCAACACCCAGCGCATGCAGCGCATCGAAGCTGCCCGCAGCGCGGTTCGCGTCGAGGCCAGGCACGATCCCACGGCCCACGCGCCAGGGCATGGCCAGCAGGCGCAGGCCCTCGAGATCGCCATCGCGCGCCGGGTCGACGCCCCCGGCGTCGATCGTTGACAGCGCGTAGGTCGGCAGATCGCCCGCGTAGTGATAGTCGAGCAGTGGCTTGAGCGCGCGAGCCTCATCGCTACCGGGCGTGAGCAGAAAAACGGCGTCGAGGTCGTCACGGCGACGACCCGAGGTCTCAACGGGGGCAACGAACAAGCCGCGCAGGCGACGGCTGCGCTCGTCACTGCCGTCGAGGCCCAGCGCCTCACGCAACACCCCCGAGTATCCTGCCGCTTTATCGTAGCGAGCGATCGCCGCCGTTTGGCCGCCAAGCGACGACCAGCGCGACAGCAGCGCATCGCCGATGCGGTCACCCCAGACGCCCTCGGGGCGAATCAGCAGGACGCGGCGGGCGCCGTCGGCGAAGGCCAGTTCCGCGAGTTGCCGGGCTTCATCCTCCGGGGCCAGGGCAAGCTGCATCACCTGTGTCGCAGACGCCGGGAGTTCGGGGCGATTGAGCGCGAGAAACCTGAGCGCTGTCGGTGCCATGGCAATCAGCTCGGCCACCTGGCGCTTGCCGAGAGGTCCGAGCGTGACGGCCGGGGGCGTATCGCCACGGCTCCCCAGTGCTGCCTCGATCGTGTCGAAGCGCCGGCTATCGGTGACGTCGAGAGCAACGCCTCGCGAAGGCTCGGCGTAGAAGGCGGCGAAGGCGCCCTGAGCTACCGCGTCGCCGGCGGGAGCGAGAGCGCCGGAAAGGGGCAGCAGCAGCGAATATGCGTTGCCTGCAGCGTCTTCCAGCACGCCCGCGCCGAGGGCCCGCGCGATCTCGGCCCCCGGGTGCTGCGGATAGGAATTGAGCCAGGCCTGCAGCGCAGCCGCCCTGTCCCGGGCCGGCCCCTCGCTGCGCGCGCTGGCGGCGAGATCGAGCCAGCCGCGGGCGATTGGGTCGCTACCCTCACTGGCGTCGCGCGCAACCCTGAGGTGCTGCGCGGCTTGCCACAGGATGTCGCGGGCGGCTGGCAGATCGAAGCGCCGACTGCCGCCCAGGGCTTCGAGGCGGCGGGCGAGGGCGAACTGCGCGCTCCAGTCTTCGCGCAGCATGGCCAGGAAGAGTTCGTGGTCGAGCAGCTCAAGCTCCAGCGGCGCCGGCAGCGCAAGACGGCGCAGTTCGTCGAGGCGCTGCGTGTGCTCCTCGAGATCGCCGCGAAGATGGGCGATGCGTGCCTGGTAGTAGCGCGTCCACAGCTCCGTTGCGAGCAGCGGCGCTGCTCCCGGGGAAGCGGGTACGGATGCGTCCCCTGCCGTAATCGCAGCGTCCGTCGCCTGCGAACGCGGCAGGGCCAGGCGAGCGGCCATCCAGTCGCCGCGCTCGAGGGCGGCGCGCACAGCGCTGAACAGCCCGTCGTCGACGGGCTCGAGTTCCCCGGCCGCGCCGCGTTGCTCGGACCCGGGCGGCAGGGTCAGGGCGCCGTCTTCGGTCTCCGCGCCCGAGGCGCCGCGTTCGCCTCTCGGGAAGGCCACGCGGTCCGGGCTGCGCGTCGCCGTGCCCGAACAGGCCGCGAGCACCAGCGCCAGCGCGAGTACGACGGCCCGGCGCGACGGCTGCGTGCTAATCTCGCTGAGTTTTTGAAGATTCATTGGCCGCGCATTATAGGGAAGGACCCCCGTGTTGGAACCGGCGCTGTATATCGTCGCTACGCCGATCGGCAATCTTGCTGACATCACCCGGCGCGCCACCGAGGTTCTCGAGGCGGCGGACATCGTGGCCGCGGAAGATACTCGCCATACGGGTCAGCTGCTGGGCAGTCTGGGGATCAGCGCGAAGCTGCTCGCCTATCACGAGCACAGCCCGGAGGCGGCGGCGCAGCGTCTTGTCGAGGCGATCGGCGCGGGGCAGGCCGTGGCGCTTGTGTCCGATGCGGGCACGCCGACGATTTCCGATCCGGGCTATCGGCTCGTTCGCAGCGTGCAGGACGCCGGTCATGCCGTGGTACCCATCCCCGGCGCCTGCGCCGCGATCGCGGCCCTGTCAGGCTCGGGGCTGCCGAGCGATCGCTTCAACTTCGCCGGTTTTCTGCCCTCGCGCCGCGCGGCGCGAAGGCAGCGCATAGCGACGATCGCCGGTGCCGATGCCACGCAAATCCTCTACGAGGCTCCGCATCGCCTGCGCGAGGCGCTGGAAGACCTCGTCGAGGGCTTTGGCGCCGATCGCGAGGCGGTACTGGCGCGGGAGCTGACCAAGCGCTTCGAAACGCTGCGTCGCGATACGCTTTCGGGGCTGTTGCGCTGGGTCGAGGAGGATGACAACCAGTCGCGCGGGGAACTCGTGCTCCTGCTTGCACCGGCGCCCGAGCGGCCCGCGGCACTGCCTGACGAGACGCTGCTGGCCCTGCTCGAAGACCTGGCTGACCTCGTTCCGGGCCGCAAGGCCGCCAAGCTGCTTGCGCGTCACTCGCAGTACAGCAGTCGCGAGCTGTACGACGTACTGCTGTCGCGGCGCGATCGCGCTACATCCGGCAAAGAAGTGCCTTGATCGCTGTCCCGGCGGGGGCTACGCTTGCCGTGGAGTCGGCCAGACGATCGCGGTGATGCGCTCGCTTGCGCGGTGCGTCATGGAGGAAAGTCCGGGCTCCATAGGGCAGGGTGCCAGGTAACGCCTGGGGGGCGCGAGCCCACGGAAAGTGCAGCAGAAAGGAAACCGCCAGGCTGCCTTTGGGTGGTCGGGTAAGGGTGAAAAGGTGCGGTAAGAGCGCACCGCGTCTCTGGTAACAGGGGCGGCGATGGTAAACCCCACCTGGAGCAAGACCAAATAGGAATCCGCACGCTGTGGCCCGCAGTGGATTCGGGTAGGTCGCTTGAGGCGAACGGTGACGTTCGTCCCAGATGAATGAT
>JAZBOX010000045.1:0-8585 GCA_036351355.1 Halieaceae bacterium | reverse complement strand
TTACGACCGCTCCAGTTGAACATGATGCCAACGCCATGAGCATTCGTCTGCGCGTCTACGCCGTTAACGACGAGCATGTCCTTCGCATACTTCTTGAAGAATCGGTCATTGTCAGCGAAAGGGGCGTAGTAAATGCCCCGCGCTTTCTGCGGCACGCCCTCGTCAGCCCAGTGATTGATCTTGGGCTCGCCCGGCGTATTGACCTTGGGATCACACCAGGCGGTCACATCAACGCCGCCGTCGAGCTGCAGCGTCACGAGAAGCTCGCCCTTGTAGTCTGCCGGCGCGGCGTAGGCGCGACTGGTTGCGAGGGAACCAAGCGCGGAGCCACTGGCCGCCAGCAGCGTGTTGGTCAGGAGGCGTCGACGGGTGAGGTCACGGTTCATGGGTAGTCTCCAGCGACGGGTCCATCGTCCTTTGAATTGTCGAGTCGAATGGCCCGCGGATATCGCCCGAGGGAACCAGAGCCTGGGAGTCGATGTCGCAGCGACCAGCGACAAGGCAGAGACACGACCAACTCCGCAGCCAATCAGCCGATCATCGGCGCGATCGACTGTGCGATCGACCAGATCAACCAACGGTTCTGGGACCAGCTCATCCTTGACGGTCACGGTGCGAACGACTCTCGCACCAGGCAGTATCCTAGCAATTCACTACAGTTTTGCCAGTCGGAGAGCCGCCGAACGGGCCGCGAATTTGCCGCAGAATGGACTGCCAGTAGAAAAAACCGTGAACCGGGCCACAGTTTCATTCAAATCGGTAGGTCATCCCGAAGGTAAAACGCCAGAAGTCCACGATCGCGGGTGCTGGCCTCGTGTGGCTGGCGGGTCCGGCCGGGCCATACGTGCTGGGCCAGCACATCGAACATCCGCCGATCGACAATCGCCGCACCGAGCTCGACACCGTACCGAAGGGGTTCAAGGCCTATGAAACGTTGATGGCCTGTATCAACGAACAGCGCAAGCTGCGTTGCGGCACACGCGGCGCGGGACAGCGGCCGCGGGCTGCTCACTGACCCTGGCGCAGCACCGATCTACTCGTGCAGGTAAAGGAAGTGCGACATCATCGCCCGCACCACGCTGCCCCAGGCACGAACCATCCCCTGGGGATCGCCTTCGTCGTAGAGCAAGTATGAAAATTCGTCGTTCCCGATCCAGCAGTTGTTTTCGAGTGTTCCCTGTTTTTTGAACTCCGCATGGCGGTCTTCGAGGATGCCGTACAGCGCCTGAATATCAGCGTGCCTGCGAGTCACCGTCAGACCGAACATATGCTGGTAGAGATCAACCAGCTGGTTCTCGATTTTCGCGCGGTTTGCGGCGTTGGGCACTGTGGTTTTCTTCACCCGGGTGAACAGGCGGCTGCGCACCTCGGGTGGGGCCAGCCCGCAGCTTGCCGTCTCTTGCTCGTACCACTTGTCCTTCGCGCACTCCGCCCGCAGCTGGTTCATCTCCTTGGGATTGAAGTCCCACACCGGCACGAGGCAGGCGTACTGCACGGCCATCAGCTCGGCAACGTTGCTCATCAGCGGAGTGAGTTGGCGCGAGCGTTCGCGAATCGCATCGGAATCGATACCGCCGTAGGCGAGGTAGGTTTCACTCTGCTTCATGAGCGTGCGGAAGCGCGTATAGCCTCCGGTATTGGACTCGTTCCAGAAGGCGCCGAAGAGTGCGCGATTTTTCCGGTCCAGCTCCTCGGGCGTCAGCAAACGCCCTGCCCCCACGTCTGCCAGCTCCAAGTCACGGTTTTCGCCGTCCGCGACCTCAAAGCCCTCGGCGCGGAACCAGTCGCTGAGAATCATGTCGGCAAAGAGCTGCTTGGCTTTGAAGCCCTTTTTGCGGAACTGCGTTGCGAGCGAATCGATCAGCTCCTGCTGGGCATTGAAGGCCGCGAGCTGCTGCGCGTAATTGGGATCGCCGGACTCCATGGGCTGCTCGATCGGATCCTTCCCCATGATTGCCGGCCACCAGAACATCACCGTCGCCCTGGCAAAGCGAGGATCGTTGGCGATTTGCTTGGCCAGCCAGGAAAGTGAGTTGTTGTTATTCGGCGCCTTCTTCTGCTCCAGCCCCGGGGCGCGCATATCGCGGTACCAGGTGTCGCCGGGACGGTACTCCGTATCGCCCGGCATGCCGCCGAACCACTCGGGGTTGGTGTAGGTGTCTGCCAGGGCGTGCGTGCCCCTCGGCCGGAAATCGCCGAAATCACCAAAGTTCTGGAACGTGCCCGCAAGCGGGTCCAGGCGCTCGTGGCATACGGTGCAGGCCGGGTTCTTCAGCGTGGGGTTATCCGTGTCTGCCAGCGCCACCGGGTCCGTGGAGCGTGGAGCGGAATTCTCGATGTCGATACCGAGGAAGTGCAGATACGTCCAGCGAGCGCGAGCGCGGTTGCGGTTCGTATCGGTGGAGAAATAGCGCGCCAGGAAGGCCGGAGTAGTGAGAACGCCCGCGTGCGGCCGATTGATCTGCCGGCCTACCTTCGTCGCCAGACAGCCGTCGTCGTCACAGGCAAACTCGAAGGGATCGCGATAGTCCGGCTGGCCGCGGTCCCGACTGCGACGGTATTCATGGACGTCCGTGAGCGAAATCGCCTCATTGGGCTTGAGCGGCGGGAAGCTATTGCCCCCCTCATACATATCGTTCAGAGCGCGATTGGCGACGGTGTAGTTCGCCGTGAGCACCTGCTTGTAGTTCAGGTTCCGCTCAACCACGTGCGCAATCAGCTCGAGGGGCTCGCGTGTCAGACCCAGCGTAAGCAAAAAATAGCCGTAATTGCACTGGTTGAGCTGTCCGATGTACACGGCAGGATCGCCGGTCTCCGTCGCCTCGGCGCAGCTCTTCAGATCGGCCACGATATTGGTCTCGGGATACACACCCAGGGAACCGAACTCCGAGGGGAAGCCGTTAGTGAAACCGAGCGTGTGCAGGCGGTCGTCGGCTCCGGTGATGAGGAACTCGTGGAAAGCGTCGCCCTTCATCGCCTGCAGCACCTGCTTGCGCAGCTTGGCATCACTCTTTTTTGCGGCCTTTATCTGTCCGGGCTTCGGCAGCACTCCACCCAGAAGCAGGGACGCGCGCCGCAGGGTGCGCTCGCGGGGTTCCAGGACGAGGCCGCGCCAGAAATCCTGATTCCCGGCGCCTCCACCGACACCTCCGCCATCGGCTACGCCGCTCTCAATGAAGGAAGCAAGTTCCGCAAGGGCTCGGTATCCGGCTGATCCCTGCGCGTGAACCAACCCGCCACCGTGCTCGTCGCCCCCCGCTACCTTTGCCAGCAGGGACGCCGCATTGGCGCCCGGAAGAGCCAGGTAATTCTCGAAGCCTTCGTAGTTCGCCGCCGCGTCAGCCTCATCGAGACCGGCAAGGAATAAGCTCGATTTCTGCTGCGCGGCGATGCCGTTGGGCAGGTGGCAGGCCATGCACGGCGCGGCATACGGCGCGACATTATCGGTGTAGTAATCCGCTTTTGTTTGCGCATGGATGTCGGGAGCGCTGGCAAGCAGGGCGACAGCCGCCAGGGTGATAACACCGCTCGCGGATGAAACCGAAGGCGAACCCGCCGGCTGCAGTGCCCTGGTTTCGCGGCGCCACCCGCTATGAATCGCGAATTTCAGACGGCTGATCATCCGACCGTCCTCTTGTTGCGGTTGAACATATCGACGGCCTCAACGTCCAGCGGGAAGCCGGCGTCATTGGCGAAGCGCTCGAGCCCCAGCTGCCTGCGCAGCGCGAGATGCACATGGGACGGTGTCATGACGATGCCGTTATTCGCGGGCTTCAGCGTCTTGGGGTTGATCGGGCGGGCAAAGTGCAATTCATCCGTTGCGCCGACGACGCGCCCTCCCCAGGGAGCCTTCGGTGACATCACGATGTAAGAACCGATGTTCCAGTGATCCTTGCCGTCGCTGTCGTTATAGAAGTTCGTGCGACCGAAGTCCGAACCGATCAACAGCGTGATGCGGTTGGCGATGCCCAGCTCCTGCGCATAGCTCCAGAAAAAATCGAGGGCATCGGTGACGTGCGTGAGCAATGGCACCTGCCAGGCATCGTTGGCGTTATGGGAATCGAAACCCTGCAGCGACAGGTCCGCCGCCGTGCCGAGGCCCGCCTTGAAAATCAGGAGCACGCCCTGCATGCGGCGCTTCAGGTCGGATTGCGCACCACCGGGCACATCGAGGAAAACCGGCTGCTCGAATTCGTCGTTGGGCGGCAGGATATCGAAGAGCCGCGTCATGCTGCCGCGATTGGCACGCGCTTCCCTGTAGGCTGCGAGATTCGCCAGCTGACGGCGGGAGATCGACGTCTTCGCTAGCTCATCAACACTGTCGTCGACGAAGCGACGTATGAGCTCCGTTTCGCGCGGCGCCCGCGACGGCTGCCCGTCCCATTCGTTGCTGAAGGGATCCAGAAGCCCCTTGATGCTGGTGATGTCCCACATGCGGGTGAAACGCGTGAGGTTAGCCGTGGCGCTGAAGCCACCCAGCGAGGTGTAGGCCAGGGGCAGGTTCTTTCCGTGTTTGGCGGCGTGCAGAGCCGTCAGGGACGGCGCTCCCGAAGAATTGCGCCCGCTCCAGTTGAACAGAATACCCGTCGAGTGGGCATTGGTCTGGGCATCCACGCCGTTGACCACCAGCATGTCCCTGGCGTACTTGCCGAACAGCCGCTCGTTGTCCGCGTAGGGCGCGTAGGTGATACCTCGGGCCTTCAGGGGCGCCGCGTCGTCGGCCCAGTAATTGATCTTCGGCTCTCCAGGCGTATTTACCTTGGGATCGCACCAGGACGTCACGTCGACGCCGCCATCCAGCTGCAGCGTGACGAGGAGCGGGCCCTTGTAATCGTCGGAAGCCGCAAAGGTCCGACTGCTGGCCGAAGAGCCCAGGGCCGCGCCGCTGGTAGCCAGCAGGGCATTGGTCAGCAGCCGGCGGCGGGTCAGGTCATGTTTCATTTTTTACAATCCCGAGGCCCCGGCTGGAACCGTCCGTTTCAACTTCAATTCATCGACCACGGGCCGCAGCCCGGGAAATAAGATAGCTCAGGCGCGCCTTTCCCATCGGACGACGGACCGTCGCCCCGGGCACTGTCAGCCGGTTCACAGTTCCTAGTCGAAGCGATAGGTCATCCCGAGGGTAAAACGCCAGAAGTCCACGATCGCGGGCGCTTCCTCTCCACCACCGAGGCCCAGATCGCCGTCGCTCTGGTAGCGCTCGCCGAACAGCGACACACGCCAGTTGCGCACGTCCATTTCCCAGCGCATCCCCAGGGTGACCGCGCCGAAGCTCGACAGGCGGTAGTCGTCGGCGAAGAACTCCTGCCTGCTGTCTGCAATCACGGAAAAGAAGTCCGCCTGGCGCTGGCTGTAGTAGCGCACGTAGGGTGTGATGTCGCCCCATAGCGTGCTTTGGCTGTACTCGAGGCGCAGCGTGTGCGCATCCACGCCCCAGTCATCGCTGTAGAAGCGGTAGTCCGCGCGCAGCGTGCCGCGCCAGTCGGGCAGGTACAGACGCTGTCCGAGGCCGAGCGCCCACTCGTTGCGCTCATCGGGGCGCTGATCGAAGAACTTGTAAGGGTCAGTCAGGTACCCGTCCTGCAGCGTGTAGCTCAGGCCCACGCGCACCAGCGAGGTCTGCGTGAGAATCTGGCTCACACCCACGTAGACCGAGCGCGACTGCCGCCGCTCCTCGTCGATGCGCACGGGGATCACCCCCTGCACGGGAAACACCTTGTCGTTCGATGCGCTGACGGACGCGCTGTAGGTGCGCAGTCCGTCCTCGCTGTTGAAGGCGCCGTCGACATTCACCGCCCGGGCGTCGTAGTCGTCCTCGCGCGAGTGCAGGACGCCCCCGCCAAGGGACCCACGATCGAAGTAATAACGCGTGTTGGCGGACACCTCGAGGCGATTGTCGGAGATGCTCGCGCCGCTCATGGCAACGCCCGGCTGGCCCTCGGCCGTGAGCCCGACGAACCAGGGCGAGGCGCCGCTCATCGCATCGTGCTGCACGTCGAGACCGAGCGACCAGCTGTCGCCCACAGGGGCAATGACGTAGGCCTGGGTCACATCGATGTCGTAGCGTTCCCTGGCGCCAATGATCACGCTTTCGGCGCCGAGGGCATCCTCCTGATAATTGGAGTAGCGGATGCCGATTTCCGTGAACTCGGGCGGCGCATCGGCCGCCGCATCGGGGGCGTAGGCAGGGAGCAGCAGCGCGCTCGACGACAGCGCGGTGAGCGTTGGCGAAGCCGGGCCCCGTCCGGTCTCAGCCGCGGACTGCCGTCCCATCAGCGGCAGCCGCAGCCACCGCCGGCCGCGCCGAAGCCACCGGAAGCGGCTTCCTTGCTGCTGTACGTGTGGTTGATGAGCACGGCCTCGCGGCCGTCCGATACCCACTGCATCTCGCGCTCGGAAAGATAGGCGCGCTCCCAGGGCTGCACCGTTTCGCAGCCGGCGAGCAGCGCAGCGGCCAGCAGCATGAACAAAGCTACAGATCGGCTCATTCGGCCAGCGCCTCCTGGATGAGCCGCTCGATGGCTTCGCCGTCACTCTTGCGGAAGCCCTGATGAATGTGGCGCACGAGGCCCTCGCGATCAATCAGGAAAGAGGTGGGCATGCCCTTCACGCCGAACTGCTGCGGTGTGACGCCGGCGTCATCGAAGAGAACCGCAAAGCTCGCCTCACGTGCGGAAAGAAAAGCGTCAGCATCCTCGCGGCGCTGGTCGACATTAATGGCAACGATGCTCAGGCCCTGATCGGCATAGCGCTGATGCAGCGCCTCCATCACCGGAAAGGATTTCAGGCAGGGGCCACACCAGGACGCCCAGAAGTCAACGTAGACGATATCGCCGGAGTAATCGGCAAGGCTTCGCGTCGAGCCATCGGGACCGGGGAGCGCAAAAGAAGGCGCCGGCGCGGACACGCGAGCTTCGGTCCAGGCGGGGCTCGCAGTAAGCGCGAGAAGGCCGGCGAGAATGAACGAGACGAAGCTGACCCGAACGGTGTTGAGTGTCTTTGCCCCGACCATCGGCGCATCCCCAAAAAAAGGCGCTGGACGCTGAACGCCGGCGCAGGGCGCTGGCAGAACATGCTGGCGGGGGCGGGCTCAAGCCGGCTGGCCGTCGCCGCCCCGCTCCGGTGCAGACTCTAGACAGACTCCGTACGCGGCGCAAGCCGCAGTGGTCCCATCAGGCGGGGATGCGCGCGCCCATTGCGACTTCCATACCCTCAAACACCAGATCCGTGAACTGCAGCGCCGGCAGCGCCGCGGCTTCGACCAGCGCGGGCCCGTCTCCACCGGTCACGATCAGCGCCGGCGCTGGGTCGCCGGCCTGGCGCAGCGCCTCGCGCAAGGCGCCGACCATGCACAGGCTGGCGCCGCCGCTCACGGCAGCGGCGGTGTTCCTGCCCGGTGACAGCGGCCAGCCGGGTTCGCCCTCGCGAACGCGCCCCGTACCCTGGAAAAGCGCGCTTTCCAGCAGCCTGCGACCGGCGATGATAAAGCCGCCCTCGTGGACGCCCTCGGCCGACAGGAAGTCGATGGTCAGCGCCGTTCCCGCATCGACCACGCAGAGGCGGCCGTCGTGGCGCCGCCGCGCCGCCAGTAGCGCGAGCCAGCGATCAACGCCCATGCGCGAGGGATCCTCATAGCTGTTGATCACGCCGGCGCAGGCGCGCTCAGCCCTCAGGCGCTCGACGGGAGCGCGGACCTGCTCCGCGAGAAAGCCCGCGAGGCGATCTTCATCGGAGGGCGCCAGCACGCTGGCCAGCCAGATGGCATCGACGCCTTCCGCCGCCGCAGCGAGCACCGCCATGCTGGCGCCGTCGTCGAGCTGCGCGCGGCCGCTCTTCAGCGCTCTGCCGTGATCGACACGGCGCCACTTCGCCGCGCTGTTTCCGGCATCGATCTGCAGCACGCAGCTCACGAGGCAACCCGCAGCGAGACTTCGCCGCCGTACACCGTCTCGATGCCCGAAGCGGTCTGCACGCGCAGGGCGCCGCGCTCGTCGACGCCGAGGGCGGTGCCGGCGAAGGCACCCGCCGGGCGCTCCACGCGCACGGTTTTTCCCGTCCAGGCGTGGCAGGCGGTCCAGCGGTCGCGCCAGGGCGCAAAGCCGGTGCGCTCGTAGTCTGCAAGCAGCGGCAGCAGGCGATTGAGGAAGACGCCGGCGAGGCGATTGCGACCCACATCAAGATCGGCCAGATCTGCCCAGCGCTGATCGATCGCGGCCGCATCCTCCACGGGCATTCGCAGATTGACACCGACACCGACGACCGCCGTGCAGCTCCCACTCGCACTACCTGCCAGCTCGACGAGGATACCCGCGAGCTTGGCGCCGCGACGCAGCACGTCATTCGGCCACTTGAGCTCGACGTCGCCCACGCCGAGCTCGGCGAGCGCATCGCGCAGCGCGACCCCAACGGCCAGTGACAGGCCCTCGAGCGCCGCGGCACCGCCGCCGTAGGACCAGGCCACGGAAAGATACAGATTGCGGCCGAAGGGGCTGCGCCAGGGTCTGCCGCGCCGCCCGCGCCCGCTGCTCTGCTGCTCGGCAAGGCAGACAAAGCCGTCGGGGAGATCGGACGCGCGGCGAAGCAGC
>JAZBOX010000044.1:0-14754 GCA_036351355.1 Halieaceae bacterium | reverse complement strand
CGCTGCATCGGTGGTGGCCTTTGGCGCTTCGGTGACGGGGGCCGCGGCTTTCGGCGTGCGCGACGTCGTTGTTGCCTCATCGGCCCTGCTTACGGCTTCAGCAACGGCTGCCGCCACCGCGGGTTCAGGCGCTCCTGCCTCGATCCTCTCTTCCTTGTGGTAGTCATCCCAATTCAGCATGAGTCACTCCTTGAAACTGATGATTCGGACTCTCTTGGCCCGTTGTGGCATCTCAAAAGCGGTGTCGAGCGCGCCCATTGGGGGGCACGCCCCGCTCGCGTTACTGACAGGCCTCGCAGTCGGGGTCATCGAGGGAGCAGGCCGCGGGTACGGGGGCCGGCGCCGGCTCGGCGCTCGCGGAGACGGCATTGAGCTTGCCCGTATCGATCGTCGACTTTTCCGTGCCCGTCGCCGCCAGCGAGCGCAGGTAATAGGTGGTCTTGAGGCCGCTGTACCATGCCATGCGGTAGGTGATATCGAGCTTCTTGCCGCTGGCATTGTTGATGTACAGGTTCAGTGACTGCGCCTGGTCAATCCATTTCTGGCGACGGCTGGCGCACTCGACGATCCACTTTGGCTCGACCTCGAAGGCGGTTGCATAGATCTGGCGCAGATCCTGCGGCACGCGCTCGATCGCCTGCACGCTGCCGTCGTAGTATTTCAGGTCGTTGACCATCACGCCGTCCCACAGGCCCCGTTCCTTAAGGTCGCGGACCAGGTAGGGATTGACGACGGTGAACTCGCCGGAAAGATTCGATTTCACGTACAGGTTCTGATACGTCGGTTCGATCGACTGCGAGACGCCGGTGATATTGGCAATCGTCGCGGTCGGCGCGATCGCCATTACGTTGGAGTTGCGCATGCCGCGTTCCTTGACGCGCTCGCGCAGCTGATCCCAGGCCAGGGTCATGGACTTGTCGACCTTGATGTAGTCGGCGCCGCGCTCGCGCTCGAGAATCTCGATGGAGTCGATGGGCAG
Source organism: Halieaceae bacterium (assembly GCA_036351355.1). GTDB lineage: Bacteria > Pseudomonadota > Gammaproteobacteria > Pseudomonadales > Halieaceae > Congregibacter. Next base: position 13,775 of record JAZBOX010000044.1, on the reverse strand, counting down.
GATGCCCTGGCTCCACAGCGAACCCTCAAAGCTCGAATAGGCGCCGCGCTCGACGGCGAGTTCGCTCGAGGCGTCGATGGCGAAGTAGCTGATCGCCTCCATCGACTGGTCGGCGAAGGTGATCGCCTCCTCGGAGCCGTAGGCAATGTGCTGCTTGTACAGCGCGTCCTGGAAGCCCATGACGCCGAGGCCGACGGGACGGTGCAGGAAGTTCGAGTTGCGCGCCGTATCGACGGAGTAGTAGTTGATGTCGATGACGTTATCGAGCATGCGCACCGCCGTGCGAACGGTCTTCTCGAGCTTCGCGATGTCCACGCCATCCTCGCCCACGTGCTGCGGCAGGTTGATCGAGCCCAGGTTGCACACGGCGATCTCGTCCTTGCTCGTATTCAGCGTGATTTCCGTGCACAGGTTCGACGAGTGCACCACGCCGGCGTGCTGCTGTGGGCTGCGCAGGTTGCAGGCGTCCTTGAAGGTCATCCACGGATGGCCCGTTTCGAACAGCATGCCGAGCATTTTGCGCCAGAGGTTCTGCGCCTTCACCTTCTTGTGCAGCTTGAGCTCACCGCTGGCGGCCATGGCTTCGTACTGCGTGTAGCGCTCCTCGAAGGCCTTGCCGTACAGGTCGTGAAGATCGGGCACGTCGTTCGGCGAGAACAGCGTCCACTCGCCGTCATCGAAGACGCGCTTCATGAACAGGTCGGGAATCCAGTTGGCCGTGTTCATGTCATGCGTGCGGCGGCGGTCGTCGCCGGTGTTCTTGCGAAGCTCAACGAATTCCTCGATGTCGAGGTGCCATGTTTCAAGATAGGAGCACACGGCGCCCTTGCGCTTGCCGCCCTGGTTCACCGCCACGGCGGTGTCGTTGACCACCTTGAGAAATGGCACCACGCCTTGCGATTTGCCGTTGGTGCCCTTGATGTAAGAGCCCAGGGCGCGCACGGGGGTCCAGTCGTTGCCGAGACCGCCGGCAAACTTCGACAGCATGGCGTTGTCCTGAATCGCGCCGTAGATGCCGAAAAGGTCGTCGGGCACCGTGGTCAGATAGCAGGAGGAAAGCTGCGGCCGCAGCGTGCCGGCGTTGAACAGCGTCGGCGTAGAACTCATGTAGTCGAAGGAGGAGAGCAGGCGGTAGAACTCGATGGCCCACTTTTCGCGCTCCTTTTCCTCGATGGCGAGGCCCATGGCAACGCGCATGAAGAAAATCTGCGGCAGCTCAAAGCGCACTTCCTTGCTGTGAATGAAGTAGCGGTCGTACAGCGTCTGCAGACCGAGGTAGGTGAACTGCAGGTCGCGCTCGGGAAGAATCGCTGCGCCGAGCTGCTCGAGGTCGTACTCGGCGAGGCGCGGATCAAGGAGCTCAAGCTCCACGCCGCGGCGCACATAGGCGGGCAGGGCCTGCGTGTACAGCGTATTCATGTCGGCCTGGGTCGCGCTGTCGGCGACGCCGAGGAAAGAAAGCGCCTCGGCGCGCAGGTTGTCACACAGCAGCCGTGCCGATGCGTAGGTGTAATTCGGCTCCTGCTCGATCAGTGTCCTCGCTGTGATCACCAGTGACGTGGACAGCTCGGTCGAACTGACCCCGTCATAGAGGTTGCGCAGGGCCTCATCGAGGATGCGCGCTTCGGACACGTCTTCAAGGCCCGCGCAGGCTTCGCTCACGATGATCTGAAGACGCTCTATATCCAGCGGGGCGCGGCTGCCGTCGGGCTGTACCACCGTGATGCGGTTGGCGGCCTGCTGCGTTTCCGCAGACAGGGCGGCGCGTGCGGCGCGCTTGGCCGCCTGCTGCTCGCGGTAGATCACGTAATCGCGGGCGATCTTGTGCTCCCCGGCGCGCATGAGCGAGAGCTCAACCTGATCCTGAATGTCCTCGATGTGGATCGTGCCGCCCGAGGGCATGCGGCGCTTGAACGTCGCAGTGACCTGCTCCGTGAGGCGCGCCACGGTCTCGTGGATCCGGCTGGAGGCCGCCGCCGTGCCGCCTTCAACGGCGAGGAAGGCCTTGGTGATGGCCACAGAGACCTTGCTTGCCTCGAAGGGGACCACGGTGCCGTTACGCTTGATCACCCGCAGCTGACCGGGCGCCGTGGCGGCAAGGTCCGCGCTGCTGGTGACGCTACCGCCGGGTGCTGTAGTGCTCGTGCGACGGCCAGGCTGCTGCCCCTGGTCGTGATCGAAGTTCTGGTCCTGGATGCTCTGCATGGTCACCTCGCAGCTGTCTTATCGAGTTCTTGTTGCGTTCGTGCTGGTTTTTTGCCGGGTTCTTGCCGATTTTTGTCGCGTTCTTGCCGAGTTCGCGCCAGTGCCCTATCCGCTTTTTATCTGGCTCTTTCTGGCTCTTTCTGGCTCTTTGCTGGCTTTGATGCAGCGCTTTTCTCTCGTCAAAGTGCTGGCTTATTTATGCGAAGGTACGGCGTCGGCTCCTGCGCCGATCCGCCGGAGGCCCTATATATGGGGGAGGGGCTCCTGACGGTCCACAAGATAATGAGGGGAGTGACTGAAAGCAAGGCGAGCAGCCTGCTACTTTCCTGTGGATAAATTGTGACTTCAAGCTATGTGGGTAGCCACTAACCCCGAGAGGCAACGAAGCAGGACAAGCCCGCGGGCAAAGTAGGGGCTTCGACCTATGGATTATTTTTTTCTAAGCGCGGCTTCGCCTAGTCGGTGGGGTTATTTTCGCAGGCAGTACCGGGGTGGGCTCGCACAAAAGGCGGAGCTTGAAAAGAGAAAGAAACCGGGGAGGGGTAAGGGGGGCGGGGGAAGGGAGGGGGAAGGGAGTGAAACGGAGCGGATGAATTCCGGGGTGGATGGTGAAGCGGACTCAGCTCGCTGACGGCACCGTGCTGCCGCTGAGCAGGACTTCCAGCAGCGCCTTCTGCGCATGCAGGCGGTTCTCGGCCTCGTCCCAGATCACCGTATCCGGATGGTCCATCAGCTCGCCGCTGATTTCCTCGCCGCGGTGCGCCGGCAGACAGTGCATGTACAGCGCGTCGCTCGCCGCAAGCTCAAGCAGATTCCGGTCGAGTTGATAGGGCGCTAGCGCGGCTTCGCGCCGCTTCTGCTCTTCTTCCTGGCCCATCGATGCCCACACATCCGTCACCAGCAGGTCCGCATCACGCGCGGCGTCCGCCGGGTCGCGCATGATTTCCACGCGGTCGGCGTTCTCGGTGGTCAGCGCCCGATCGGGATCAAAGCCCTCGGGGCAGGCAATGCGTAGCTCGAAGTCGAACTGTCGCGCCGCGTTGATATAGGAGTGGCACATGTTGTTGCCATCTCCCAGCCAGCAGACGCGGCGCCCGCGAATGCTGCCGCGGTGCTCGCGATAGGTCTGCATGTCGGCGAGGAGCTGGCAGGGGTGGTAGCTGTCCGTCAGCGCATTGATGACGGGCACGCTGGAGTGGGCGGCGAAGCGCTCGACGATGTCGTGGCCGAAGGTGCGAATCATCACCACGTCGACCATCGACGAGATCACCCGTGCGCTGTCCTCGATTGGCTCGCCGCGCCCGAGCTGTGTGTCGTCGGGAGCCAGGAACATGGCGTGACCACCGAGCTGTGCCATGCCCGCCTCGAAGGACACGCGGGTGCGCGTCGACGACTTGGCAAAGATCATGGCGAGAACGCGTCCCGGAAACTGCGGCTGCTGGCCGCCCGTAAGGTGCAGCTGCTTCAGCTCGATCGCGCGATCGATCAGGCGGTCGAGCTCCGCGGGAGTGAAGTCCCGAAGCGTAAGAAAGTGCCGCATGCTCAGGCTGCGCCCGCGAGTCCTGCCCGCGCCTGCCACCAGCGATCGACGACGCCGGCCAGCTTCGATCCGAATTCCGCGGCCTGTGTCTCGCTCATCACCAGCGGTGGCAGCAGGCGCAGCGTACTGCCCGCCGTCACATTCAGCAGCAGGCCGGCATCGAGGGCAGCACGCACGAGCTCCGGACAGTCGGCCGACAGCTCGATGCCGATCATCATGCCGGCGCGGCGGATCTCCGCGAGGGCCTCTTTCTCGGTCAGATTTGCCTGAAACTGGTTCACCAGCGTGGCTCCCAGCGGATCGGCGACTTCCGGGCGCGTATCCGAGGCCAGCGTTTCCATCACCGCGATCGCGGCGGCGCAGGCCAGCGGGTTGCCGCCATAGGTGGACCCGTGGTGGCCTGGAGCGAAGGTTTCGGCGGCGACGCCGCGGGCGAGGCAGGCGCCAATCGGCACGCCATTGCCGAGGGCCTTGGCCGTGGTGACGATGTCCGGGCTGATACCAAGCTGCTGGTAGTAGAAGTAGCTGCCCGTGCGGCCGTTCCCCGACTGCACTTCGTCGAAAATCAACAGCCAGTCACGCTCGGCGCACAGCTTCGCGGCTGCGCGAAGAAAGCCTGCATCGAGCGGATGAATTCCACTCTCGCCCTGCACGGGCTCGAGCATCAGCGCAACGATGCCCTGGTTGCGCTCGGCAATCGCAATGAGGGCGTCGATATCGTTGCGCGGTGCGCGGATGAATCCGCTGACCAGCGGCTCGAAGCCTGCCTGAATCTTGCGATTACCGCTCGCGGTGAGCGTGGCGAGCGTGCGTCCATGGAAGGCGCCTTCGAGGACAACGATCTGCGGGCGCTCGATACCGCGCTGGCTGGCGCGCAGGCGCGCGATCTTGATCGCGGCCTCGTTGGCTTCAGCGCCCGAGTTGCTGAAGAACACCCGTTCCATACCCGCTCGTTCCACCAGCATCTCGCCAGCCTGTTCCTGCGCATCGATGCGGAAGATGTTCGAGCAGTGCAGCAGCCGCCGAGACTGCTGCTCGATAGCTTCCGTGACCCGCGGGTGCGCGTGGCCGAGGTTGGTGACGGCGATGCCGGAGAGCCCGTCGAGATAACTGCGGCCATCGGCGTCGTGGAGCAGCGCCGCCTTGCCGTGCGTGAAGCTGACCGGGAGTCTCGCGTAGGTGTTCATCAGCGCGGACATGCGTTTTCCTCTTAACTCGCCCTCGAGGGCTGTAAACCGATCGTCTGCCATGAGCCTGGGGCGACGCGCGCTTGCGGCGGGCCAACGAAAAAAGGCAGCGCCCGGCTGCCCAACGCCGATGATAGCGAGGGATCGGGAGGCTGACAATTTTCCCCGATGGGTGCGGCTCCCGGTCTACGCCATCGCGATCAGCGGAGTTCGGTGCCGGGAGTGGTTGTCGGGATCGCTCGCCCGGCTTCTTTCGTTTGCGCGATAGGCAGCGCGGCACTAAACCTAGTAAAATAGTCGGACATTCGCCGGACGGGAGACAGGGCTCGCTATGGACATCATGGATCAGATCAAGGAGCAGGTAGAGAGCAACACTATCCTGCTGTACATGAAGGGGTCGCCGAACCAGCCGCAGTGCGGCTTTTCAGCGCGCGTGGTGCAGGCGATGATGGCTTGTGGTCAGCGCTTCGCCTACGTCGATATCCTCAGTCACCCGGACATCCGCGCCAACCTGCCGACCTACGCTAACTGGCCGACTTTTCCCCAGCTGTGGGTGAACGGCGAGCTGATCGGGGGCTGCGATATCGTCACGGAGATGCACGAAAAAGGAGAGCTTGAGCCGCTCCTCAAAGAAGCGGCGAGCGAGTCGAGCGAAGCGACCGGGTAAGCCGCTCGTCCCGGCCGCGGCAGGCCCGCGGCCAGGCTTTTCTATCGTTCCTATCGTTGCCTTGCTTTTCCTGGCCTGCTTTTGCCGGCGCATGCCGGCAAGGCAGCCGCAGGTGCTGTCAGCCCTCGTCGGGCTTCGTGGTGCGCATGGCGGTCTGCAGGTAGTTTTGTAGACCGACCTTCTCGATGAGTCCAAGCTGGGTCTCCAGCCAGTCAATGTGGTCTTCCTCAGCGTCGAGAATCGACATGGCCAGATCGCGGGACACGTAGTCACGCACTTCCGTGCAGTAGGCCACGGTCTCTTTGAGGTCTGCGTGTGCCTTGTGCTCCAAGGCCAGATCGCTTTCGAGCATTTCCTTCGTGTCCTGGCCGATCATCAGCTTGCCCAGATCCTGCAGGTTCGGGATGCCCTCAAGGAACAGGATGCGCTCCACCAGGGAATCGGCGTGCTTCATCTCGTCGATGGACTCGTGGTACTCGTGCTCCGCGAGTTCCTGGAGTCCCCAGTCCTTGTACATCTTGGCGTGGAGGAAGTACTGGTTGATCGCGACCAGTTCGTTGCCAAGGATTCGGTTGAGTAGTTCGATTACTTTTGCGTCGCCTTTCACGCGCTGTCTCCTGTTTCTATGCGTCGTCGTCCGCCTGATTCGAGCGGGCTGTCGTGCCGGTTCCGCTCGCGTCGCGCGACGGTATTTCCGTGGGAGGAAGTGTAGGCGCCGGCACCCCCCGGGGGCCAGCAGAATTGCTGGAAAGACAAATGAAAACCATTCTGAATCAATGGGTTAGCTGGGGTTTTAGCCCGCGCCCCGGTTGCGCGCCGAGCAGTGACGGCTCCGTTGCAAATTCGAGGGCTTGGCGCAGTAGGAGCAGGGCCGTTGGGGCGTCGAGGTGCGTGTTTTCAAGGCTTTTTGGGATAACGAAAGAACAGGGGCGCTTTCGTCGGTCCGTGGCGCGGCGGAATCGCTCGAGCGTTCGAGGGCTCTCTGGAGATGGATTGGAGCCGGCAGCCACACCGGTGGCCGCGTTCAGGCTACGGCGTGGAACAGACTCTCGTCTAGGTTCTGCGCAGGTACGAATTCGTTGATCAGGCTGAGCGCGTGCTCGCCGCAGCTACCGCACTGGCTCGCAACGCCCAGCGTGTCGTGAAGTTCCTCGAGCGATGTGGCACCACTGGCGACCGCCTCGCGAATCTGGCGGTCTGTGATCCCATTGCAGATGCATACATACATTCGGGTAGCGCACTCATTGCTCCGATTGACACCCCGAACATTAGTGGGAATGAAAACGATTGTCAATTACAAGTGCGACGCCATTGATCGAGGTCAACAAAAGCGGGATTCCCCGGGCGTGGCCCGGGGCGAACCTGGCGCTCAGGCGTTTTCCGCCAGCGATGCTCCCAGCGCTTCGCACAGCGCCTCGATTTCCGAGTCCTGGATCACGAAGGGCAGTCCGAGCTGGATCGTGTCGCCGCCGTAGCGCACGTAAAAGCCTTTCTCCCACATGCGCATGGCGATCTCGAAGGGGCGTCGGGTCGGGTCGCCGTCCTTTGCCTCGAGCGTCAGCGCGGCGGCAAAGCCGTAGTTGCGGATGTCCGAAACGTGCGGCGCACCCTGCAGCGCGTGGATCGCTTCCTCGAGGACCGGGGCCTTCTCGGCCACGCGCTCATACAGCTTTTCCTGCTCCAGCAGGTCGAAGTTCGCCAGCGCTGCGGCGCAGGCCACGGGATGGGCTGAGTAGGTGTAACCGTGGAAGAACTCCAGCAGATGCTCCGGCGCGTCCTGCTGCATGAAGGTGTCGTAAATCTCCTTGCGCGCCATCACGGCTCCCATCGGGATCGCGCCGTTGGTGATCTGCTTGGCCACGTTGAGAATGTCGGGAACCACGCCGAAGGCGTCGGAACCGGTCACGGCGCCGCAGCGGCCGAAGGCGGTGATCACTTCGTCGAAGATCAGCAGGATGTTGTGCTGCGTGCAGATCTCGCGTAAACGCTGCAGGTAGCCGACGGGCGGCGGAATCACGCCAGCGGACCCGGCCATGGGCTCGACGATCACCGCGGCGATGTTGCTGGCGTCGTGCAGCGCAATCATCTCCAGCAGCTGGTCGGCGAGCTGCGCGCCGTGCTGCGGCATGCCGCGCTGGAAGCGGTTTTCGGGAATCATCGTGTGCGACAGATGGTCGGCCTCGATGCCCTGGCCGAACATCTTGCGGTTGGCGACGATGCCACCCACGGAGATGCCGCCAAAGTTCACCCCGTGATAGCCCTTGAGGCGACCGATGAGCCGGGTTTTGCTCGGCTGCCCCTTTAGCCGCCAGTAGGCGCGCGCCATCTTCAGCGAGGTGTCGGCGGACTCGGAGCCAGAGCCGGTGAAGAAGGCGTAGTCGAGATCCTCGGGCATCATGTTGCGCAGGCGCTCGGCAAGCTGGAAGGACTTGGGCTGGCCGAACTGGAAGGCCGGTGAGTAGTCGAGGGTGCGCAGCTGCTGATTCACGGCATCGGCAATTTCCGGGCGATTGTGCCCAAGGCCGCAGGTCCACAGGCCCGAGAGGCCATCGAGGATGCGCCGGCCGTGCTCGTCGATGAAGTAGATGCCCTCGGCGCCGACGATGATGCGTGGGTCTTTCTTGAACTGGCGGTTGCCCGAGTAGGCCATCCAGTGCGCGTCGAGGCCCGCGGCGCTGACGCTGTTGTCCGTGGCGGTCGCCGGCTGATCGTCGAAGGCATTCGGCATGCTGGTCATGGGCACTCTCCCTGGTTCGCGTCCCGGTTTAGCGAAAAATCGCAGTCTCTTCGCTCCGTATAGGGAGTGATATCACCCTTCGGGGGCATGCGATAGCATCGAATGCCTGTTCATCGCCGAAAGGTGGAGGCGAGCTCTTTGCGCCATTACGACGCGATCGTTGTCGGAGCCGGACACAACGGCCTCACCGCCGCCGCCTATCTGGCGCGTGGCGGTATGCGTGTATGCGTTCTGGAGCGACGCGAGCTGGTCGGCGGCGCAGCGGTTACGGAGGAGTTTCATCCGGGCTACCGCAACTCTGTCTTTTCATACGTGGTGAGCCTGCTGCGCCCCGAGGTCGTTCGCGACCTCGAGCTCGAGCGCTATGGCTACGAGCCGCTGCTGCTCGAAAACTCGCTTTATCTCGACACCGCGGGCGACTACCTGCTGCTCAATGGCGACGAGACGCACGATCGCGAGCAGTTCGCCAAATTCTCCGCCACAGATTACGACGCCTACGTGGCTTTCGAGAACAGCGTCGAGCAGGTCGGTGACATCCTTGCCCGGCAGTGGCTGCGCGAGCCGCCGAGGCTGGGCATGAACGGCGTCGGCGATATCGTGTCGAGCCTGCGTCTCGGAGCGGATGTGTATCGCCTCGATGAGGACGCCCGCTGGCGCCTGATGCAGTTTTTCATCGGTGCGCCGGAGACGATCATCGAGCGCTGGTTCGAAAGCCCCAAGGTCCGCGCCATGATTGCCGCGCACATAATGCCCGCAAACTACGCGCCGCTGACGCAGCCCGGCGCGAGCCTCTCCATGCTGCACCATGCCGTGGGTGAGATCGCCGGCCGCAAGGGCGCCTGGGGCATCGTGCGCGGCGGCATGGGCGCGATCACCCAGGCGATGGCCGATTCGGCGCGGGCCAGCGGGGTTGAAATCCGCACCGCTGCCCCCGTCGCGAAGATCGAGATGGAGCGCGGCACCGTCTGCGGCGTGCTCCTCGAGGATGGAGAGCGCATCGGCGCGCCCGTCGTGGCCGCAAACACGGACCCCAAGCAGACGCTGCTGAAATTCCTTGGCGCCGAGCACCTACCAGCTGACTTCGCCCGTGACATCGCTGCCTTCCGCCAGGAGTCGGCCTCGCTGCGCATCAATCTCGCCCTGTCGGGCCTGCCCGAGTTTGCGGCGCTACCCGGTGGCGAGCCCGGGCCTCAACATCGCGCCAGCATCACCTTCATCGAAAGCGCCGAGCATCTTAACGAGGCCTACCGCAGCGCCCGCGCCGGGGTTCCCGCTGACCCGCCGATTATCGAAGCTATTATCCCCAGCTGCCTCGACGACGCGCTCACCGAGCGAAGCGGCCATCACGTGATGAGCCTGCTGTGCAAGTACATGCCCTACGATCTTGCCGACGGCAAACACTGGGACGACGAAAAGCCGCGCGTGGTCGAGGCGATTCTCGATCATGTGCAGCGTTTCATCCCCAATCTGCGCGCCATCCTCGTTGGCCACGCCTGCCACACGCCGCTGGATCTCGAGCGCGTTCTTGGTATGACGCGCGGCGACATCTGCCATGGACGCCTTGAGCCCGACCAGCTCTTCTCCATGCGTCCGCATCCGCAGGCGGCCCAATACGCCACGCCGGTGCCGGGCCTGTATCTCTGCGGCTCGGGGGCACACCCTGGCGGCGGCGTCACCGGTGCGCCCGGCCACAACGCCGCGCGGCGGATTTTGCGGGATCGGCGGTGAGCGGCGAGGCTGCAGCGATGCCCGAGGCGTCGGGCGTTTCCGTTTTCGACCGCTGGCAGTCGCTCGCCGCCGGTCTGTATCTGTCGATCGCCGGCTATGCCGTACTCGCGGGTATACCTGTGATCAGTACCGCATGGGCGACGCTGCTGGGCTTTACGGAAACGCAGGTCGGACGCGTCGCCGGCGCCGACCTAGGGGGGCTGTCCGCCGGCGCCGTGCTCGCGGCGCTGCTGGTGGCGCTCATCAACCGGCGCAGCCTGGTCGTTGCTGCGATTGTGGCCGTGGTGCTTTTCAACGCGGCGTGCGTCGTCGTTCAGGACTACTTCGGCACGCTGCTGCTGCGCTTTCTTGCCGGTACGGCGGGTGGGGTAGTGACTGGAATCGCCGTTGCCACCCTGGGCGGGCGTACGAAGGCGGCGCGAGCCTTCAACTACCTGCTGTTCTCTTTTGCCTTCGTTCAGGCCGGCGAGATGTACCTGCTGCCGCGCCTGAGCATGGAGCAGATCTATGCCTTGTTTGCCCTTAGCTACCTGCCGGGCCTGCTGATGCTGCGCTGGATTCCGGCGCAGCCCGAGCCCGTGACGGCTCCAACGATCAAGGGTGCGACGGAAGCCACGCAGCGCGGCGAGGGCGTGCCGGCGCTGATTCCCCGGCTGTGCCTGCTCGCCATGGCGCTCACCTATGTGAACATCGGCGCCTACTGGACCTACATCGAACTGGCGGCGGCGGATGCGGGCCTCGACGGGGAGTGGGTCGGCAGCGTACTGATCTGGGTGTCTTTCTTTGCTGTGCTCGGCTGCCTGGTGGCGACGGTGATCAGCGACCGCTTCGGTCTCGCCCGGCCGCTGCTGGTGACGCTGCTCCTGCACGCCGCCACCGCCGCCATGCTGGTCTCGGGCATCGACGAGCCGCGCTTCTTCGTCAGTCTGTACGCGTTCAATTTTCTATGGATCTTCGTCGACGTCTACCAGATGGGGTCCGTGGCGAACCTCGATGGCAACGGGCGCTTTGCCTCGCTCATACCGGCGGCGCAGGGGCTGGGCCAGATCGTGGGTCCGAACATCGCGGCCTCGCTGCTCGCCCTCGGCGCCGGCTATTCGGAGGTGTTCCTGATGTGCGCCGGCGCGTCCACGATGGCGTGCTTGGTCTATGCCGTGGCCTACGCCCGGCTGCGCCGCGAGGCCAGCCTCGTGGGGACTTCGCTTGCAGGCGCCAGCTCGTGAAGAAGCGGCCCGCCCCTCACGGTGCATCCTTTGGCGGCATTACCCGAAGGGATCTCCTCCACGGCTCAGCGCTGCTTGGCCTGGGGTCCCTGCTGCCGCCCTCCGCTCTCACCGAAGCCCTGGATAACACCAGCGCCGCCGCGGCCTATCCGCCCGCGAAAACGGGGCTGCGCGGAAACCACGACGGATCCTGGGAGACGGCCCACCGCCTGGCCCGTGACGGGGTGCTTGACTTCGGACCCGTGCGCGCCGCGGCCGATGCGCGCTATGACGTGGTCATCGTGGGTGGGGGCCTGAGCGGTCTGGCCGCCGCCTACTTCTACCGCGAGAAAAAGCCCGACGCGCGCATCCTGATCCTCGACAACCACGACGACTTCGGCGGACACGCCCGGCGCAACGAGTTTTCCGTGGGCGGCCGCACGCTGCTCGGTTACGGCGGCTCGCAGACCCTCTCGGAGCCCTCGGAGTATCCGCGCGTCGTCAAGCGCATGCTCAGGAAGATCGGCGTGCGCATGAGGGACTTCGAGCAGGCCTACGACAGCGGCTTCTTCCGGCGCCACGACCTCGCCGGTGGCGTGTTCTTCAATGCCGATGACTGGGGCGAGAGCCGCCTGCTGCGCTACGACCTCGGTGGCTACGGCGAGTTCATGCCCATGGCGGCCTCTGCACTGTCGGCGGCGGAGGCCGTCGAACGCATGCCGATTGGCCCCGAAGCGCGCGGCCAGTTGCTGCGCGTTCTCACGGAAACGCGCGACTGCATGGCCGATGTCCCGGCTTCGCAGAAGCGCGACTACCTCTACAGCATCTCCTACCGCAGTTTTCTCGAGCGACATCTCGGCGTTAGCGATCCCGAGGTGTTCCGGCTCCTGCAGCACCTCACCTTTGAGCTCGGCCTCGGCATCGACAGCGCCCAGGCCAACGATGCGATGCTCTGGTACACGCTACCGGGTCGCCGCGCGACGGGCATTCCCTGGGATGCCGACGACTTCGAGCCGTACATCCATCACTTTCCCGATGGCAACGCCTCCGTGGCGCGCCTTCTCGTGTGCGACCTGATGCCCCGGGTCAGCCGCGGCGGAGATATGACGGACATTCTCGGCGAGCGCTTCGACTACGACCGCCTTGACGACGCCTCTGCCGACGTCCGCCTGCGCCTGTCCAGTACCGTGGTGAACGTGCGCCATCTGGGGGGGCCGGAAGCCGCAGACACGGTGGAAGTGGCCTACGTACGCGGCGGCGAGGCCTTCAGCGTGCGCGCGGATCACGTGGTGCTCGCCTGCTACCACTCGATCATTCCGTCGCTGTGCACCGAGCTTCCCGGGCCGCAGCGCGAGGCGATGGCCTCGCAGGTGAAGATGCCGGTGCTCTACACCAGCGTGGCGCTGAACAACTGGCGGGCATTGAAGGAACTGGGCATCGGGGCCTTTGTCTCGCCGACCGGTTACCACACCAGCGCGATGCTGGACTTTCCCGTGAGCCTCGGTGACTACCGTTACGCGGAGTCACCCGATGAGCCCATCGTGCTGCACATGGAGCGCTTCCCGTCGACGATGGTGGGGGAGGGCAGCAAGCGCGATCGCCTGCGCGCCGGTCGCCACGAACTGCTGGCGACGCCCTACGACGAGATCGAGCGCCACATCCTCGCGCAGTTGAGCGAGGCGCTCGGCCCCGGTGGCTTCGATGCCGGGCGGGATATCGCCGCCATCACCGTGAATCGCTGGGCGCACGGTTATGCCTACGAGTACGATCCGATTACCGACGAGACCTACGAGGACTGGGATGATCCGCGTTATCCCCATGTGCGGGCGCGCCAGCCCTTCGGCCGCATCGCCATCGCCAACTCCGATGCCGGCGCCAGCGCCCTGCTGGAGTCGGCGGTCGCCGAGGCCCACCGCGCGGTGCACGAGCTTGTCTGAGCTGCTCATGGCGGCGCGCTGATACACGGGAGGAGTCGCGCGATGGCGATAACAAGGTTTGTTCTGCTCGTCCTGATGCTCGCGCCCGCGCTACAGGTGGGCGTCGCCCGGTCCGAGACGGAGGCGCTGTCCGCGGAGGTACGCTTTTTCTACGAGGACCTCGAGCGTGCCCGGGCGTTCTATCGCGAGCACCTGGGGCTGATTCCCATCGAGACCCGCGAAGACGCCGTGGTACTGGAGATCGCTCCGGGCGCCCTGCTGACCCTCGCGACACTGGAATCCGGCGGGTATGCGCCCGACACGCCGCGCACCGCTGCGATCGCCCTGGTGACGGACCAGCTCGATGCGTGGTGGGACGCCCTGTCGGGACGGGGCCTGACCATGCGCACGACAAGCTTCGAGCCCAGGCCCGGAAGCGCCCACGATGGCTTCGTGCTCGAGGATCCCGAGGGCTGGTACCTCGAGTTCGAGCGTTTCAATCCGCATCCCGAGAACGAGCGCTTCATGCCGCGCCTGGATGCCCTGCCGACGCGCGCCGTGGATGCGGCCGCAGCGGGGCTCCCCGAGGGGCT
>JAZBOX010000043.1:0-6155 GCA_036351355.1 Halieaceae bacterium | reverse complement strand
TTGAGAACCACGGTAATCAGGAACATGGCAGCCACCCCCAGCAGGGGCGACCAGCCGAAGCGGTCCTGAAGTATCTCGCCCGCCGCGGCACCGCCGATCGCGAGGATCAGGACCAGGCCCAGTAAGAACATGACTTCGTACAACCACCACAGCCTGCCAATAAGCAGACGAAAGAAGCTGCGATAGTCGACCACCTGCTGGCGGCGAACGATTTCGTAGCACAGGAAGAGCGTGATGGACATGGCAACAACCATGACCAGCACCGCCAGCAAGCCACCCCGCGGCCCCTGGCTCGTCACCCACTGCACGACCTCGCGACCGGTGCCGTAGGCGCCGCCGACAATAACGGACTGCAGCACCATCCCGGGCATCAACACACGACCGATTGCGGTGTGAATCACTGCAACTGCTCCTCATGCATTATCTGAGCCCGCGTCAACCTCGCTGCACGGGCTTGAGCGGGGCCGCCTTTGCAAGCACAGGTACCGCTTTCATCAAACACCCATTTCGCACCGCTCAGGCGATTCACAGGTTGACTGTTTGTCCCACGACAGCGAGGCGGATTGACAAGCGCTTGCCGCAACCATATTTTTGACTCTGACGTCATATTTTTGGCTAAAATACTGCGCGGGTGCCCGGCTTGCAAGTGAAATCGCGATATGCCCAGCCAGCGTTCGTGCACCGGGCACCGTGAGATCGCACTCTGACACCACAGGAGAAACGCTGTGCAGGAAGACCCTTCCATACCCATTGCACGCAGGCCGCATATGCCCGCCCTGTATGACTACGTCGTCTGGTACGCAGAGCAGACACCAGACGCAGAGGCAACCGTTCACGATGGAAAGCGACAGAGTTACCGCGAACTCCGGACGCGCGTCGATGCGCTCGCGCGCGCGATGCTTGCCTCTGGAGTACGCTCCGGCGACCGCGTCGCGACCCTCGCGGCGCCGAATCCCCACTACTACGAGACGTTCCTTGCCAGCGTGTCGATCGGCGCCATCTGGCTGGGGCTGAATCCGCGCTACCGGCTCGAGGAGCTCTGCTACAGCAGCGGCGACTCGCGCCCCAACCTTCTGTTCGCCAGTTCGCGCATCGGTGAGAGAAGTTACCGCCGTGAAATACACGGGATACTTGAACGAACGCCCGACCTGTCGCGCGTGGTACTCCTCGACGATGAGAATGGCGACAACGGCGAGGGATCATCGCCGGCAATTGTGACGCTGAGCGACTTCCTGGAGGCTGGCGGTTCCGTCACCGACGCGGCGCTAGATGCCGCGCGCCAGGCGGTCAGCGGGGAGGCCCCCTGCATGATCGTCTACACCTCGGGCTCCACGGGCAAGCCAAAGGGTGCCCTGCTCGGCCAGACGGGCATCATCGCCTTCTGCGAAGCGCAGGTCGCCGGCTGGCGCGCCAACCCGATGCGGGTGCTCAATTTTCTGCCGATCAATCACGTGGGCTGCGTGGTCGATGTCACCTGCCCCGCGCTGATCGCGGGCGGCTGCGTTGTTTTTCTGGAAGACTTTTCGCCGCAGCAATCGCTGCAACTGATGCAGGACGAGAAGATCACGCTCTGGGGATCGGTGCCCAGTGTATTCCAGCTGCAGCTGGCCGAGTCCGACTTCGAGAACTATGACCTGTCCGCCGTGCAGATGATCTTCTGGGGTGGCGCGGCGATGCCGCGGGAGACCATCGAGCGATTGCTGGGCTTCGGCTGCCCGCTGGCGACCAACTACGGCATGACCGAGTCCGGCAGTGCCATTGCAGCCATTCCGCCCAGTAGAGATCCCGACGTGCTGGCAGACACGGTCGGCTGGCCCTTTCCGGGCGTCGAGGTGCGCCTGGTCAAAAGCGACGGCGACCTTGCCAGCGGTGACGACGTGGGCGAAATCCAGTGCCGCTCCGTGCAGAACATGCTCGGCTACTGGGAACGCCCGCAAGCCACCACCGAAACGCTGTCGTCCGATGGCTGGCTCTCCACCGGCGATCTGGGCCGTCGCAACGCGGACGGCAGCTACAGCATCGTCGGTCGCGTCAAGGAGATGTACAAATCCGGTGGCTACAACGTCTACCCGCGCGAGATCGAGGTGACGCTCGAATCCCACCCCGCGGTAGAAGTGGCGGCCGTGGTCAGCGCGCCGGATCCCCTGTGGCAGGAGGTGGGGGTCGCCTACGTGACGGCGAACCAGGCGGTGACGCCAGCAACTCTGCTCGACTACTGCCGCGACCGCCTGGCCAACTACAAGCTACCAAAACTGCTAGTAGTCGCTGATGAGCTGCCCCTGCTGCCGATTGGAAAGGTCGACAAGGTCAGCCTGAAAAAACAGGCTGCAGAGACGTATCAACCCGCGTAGCAAGGTCCCCAACCGGCCATCTCAAAACCCCCAGCGAACACTGACGCCATAGGTTTCCGGATCGTTGAGAATAATGAACTTCTGACCAATGATGTCGTTGTTTGCCAGGTCGAAAAGGCGTTCCCGGACGACTTCATCGCCGATATTGCGGCCCCACAGGCTCACACGCCAGCGTCCATCCGAGGCCTCCAATCCCAATCGAGCGTTGTACAGTTCATAGGCGTCGACCCGGCCATCTTCCTGGTTGTCGATGGTGAGGTAGCTCTCCCCTCGGGAAAGAATCTCGCCGCCGACAAACCAGTCGATCGATGAGCCCAGTGGGGCGCGATACTCCATAGAAAAGTTCGCCGTGTAATCCGGCGCTCGCGGAATATCGGCGAGCGGCGTACCGTCAGGCAGTGCGCCGCCGTCGTACTCCGCCTCCAGCAGTGCGACATTCAGCCCGATCGTCAATGCGTCGATCGGCTGAGCGAGGAATTCCACCTCCACGCCGCTGCTGTGCGCCGCGCCGGCGTTGGCGATGATCGGGTCGAATACGGGCGTAGCCGGATTATCCGCCGAGACCTGTATGTCATCCCAATCCATATAGAAGACCGCAATGTTGGCCTGAGCACGGCCATCGAATAGCGTGCTCTTTAGGCCCAGCTCATAGTTCCAGAGGGTTTCCGGGTCGAAGGAGATGCCGTCAGCTTCTCCCAGGCCATCGTTGAAGCCGCCACTCTTGAAGCCATTGCTCACGGTACCGTAGACGAACACATCGTCAGAGGCGGTGTATTCGGCAGTAAGGCTTGGCGTGAACTCCGCCCAGTCGTCGTCGGCCACCGCCGAGAAATCGCCACCGAGCAGACCGAGAGGATCGACCTGCGTGTAGTCGATGGACTTTTCCTCCCAGGTATAGCGGCCGCCCAGGGTCACGGCGAGCTGCTCGGAAACATTCCAGGTCAGTGAGCCAAAGGCCGCGGCGCTGGTCGTGTCCATGGAGGCATCCGACCCGGTCGCAAGACTATCGATGCCGGGAACACCGAACAGCGAGAGAAGGTCAGGTCCGAGTTCGACGAAGCTCAGGTTGGATGTTTCCTGTTCGAAATAGTAGACACCCGCAATCCAGTCAAAATCGCCAGCCGACGCCGACAAGCGCAGCTCATTGGAAAATCTGGACACTTCCTCAGGGTCACCGTCATAGGCCCAGCGCAATCCGGAGCGATCGGTGTCAGTGCGGTTCTCGTAGTCGTGCTCGCGATACGCGGTGATATTAACCAGGTCGATATCGCCAAGAGTAGTGCTGAAGTGCGACATGACACCCCACGCCTCGGAGCGCTCGTAAGTTACATCGTCGGCATATACCCTGCGATCGAACGGATCGGGATTACGCTCAAACCCAAAGGCGTCGAGAACCTGCACGAACGTCGAGCCTTCGTCGTAGCGAAGCGTCTCGAAGACAAGCGAGTCCTGATCAACTTCGCGATAATCGGCCGTCACACGCCATTCGGTATCGTCGCCGAAGGCAAAAAGCAGCTGGCCTCTTACTGTGGTGCTCTGCTGCGAATTCACATCGCGGTTGAGCAGCTGATTACGCGAGGTTCCATCCCGCTCGTTGCGAACAAACACCATCCGACCGAGTACTGAAGACCCCGCGAGTGGCCCGCTGACCGCACCGCCGATACGGTTGTAATCAAAATTGCCATAGTCCGCCATCACATACCCTTCGAACTCATCGGTGGGTGCGGCGGTCCGATAGTGAATCAGGCCGGCGATCGTGTTGCGGCCAAACAGTGTCCCCTGCGGCCCCCGCAGGACTTCAATACTCTCGAGATCAACCATGTCGATCATGGCGCCAACACCCTGGCCGAGGAAGACCTCATCGAGATAAAAACCGACCGCGGGGTCTCTGCCCGCCGACCCCGAGCTGCTGATGACGCCGCGAAGCGACGTCGGCGAAAGCTTCTGGTCGCCGAAGTTGCCGTAGGTAAGGCCGGGAGTACGCAAGGCCACATCGTTGACGGTGGTAATCCCCAGGCTTTCTATCGCGTCCCCGGTGAACGCCGTCACTGTAACCGGCGTCTCCTGAAGAGACTCCTCTCGCTTGCGTGCTGTGACAATCACCTCTTCCAGCAACCTTGCGCCAGCGCGCGTTGATTCCTGTGCCTGTACCTGTGCACACGTTGCTGCAGCCAGCGCTCCCAAGGCCAGGAACAGGTTAGTTCTTCTTCCAATCAGCATGCCGCACCCCCCTGATCGACGACGCGATCGATCCAATTTTATAAATATGACGCCAACGTCAGTTTACGATCGTACGCAGGACTGCCGAGAGCTGTCAATAGCCCCAGAGAAGATCAGACTATCGAACGCGTGCGAGGGGCCGCCCAGTGACGACAACGCGACTTGCGGCGGTATGAGGAGCCTCGTATAGGAAGTTCGGAAAAGCCGGCGCTGCAGTGTGCGGCGCCAGGCGCCGTCGGCAGATCAGGCGGAGGGTTTCAGCGCCAGCCTGGCGAGATCCCGGGCGGCCTTTGCCCTGAGACGAACCTGCGGCACGGCGCCGTAGAGCGTCCGATACCAAATGACACTGAGGAACTCCGCCAGTTCTTCTTCACCCGGAGCAATTTCGGCAGTTATGCTGCCCAGCAGCGTGTCCGATCCGTCTGCCAACTCCCGACTGATTTCGTCCATCATCGCCCCAAGGCAATGGACAGCGAGCAGAACCACCTGTCGGTTACTGCGCTTCGGGACGTAGCGTTCGGTGATAACGCCGGCCACGTATTCGCACCACGCCTGATTTGCGCGTCGATACAGCTCAGCAAAAACCGGCTCCTCATCCCCGAGTTGCAACACGCAGCGAATCAGACCCGCGTTGCACATCACGATCTGTATCCAGCGCGTATTCGCTACCCGGAGTGCCTCGAAGGCGGTGTATTTTCTGGGAACTTCCACTTCCGAACGGAAGGAGCTGTGCAGGAAGCCAGTGAGAATATCCTGCGCCAACACGGTGCGATTCTCGAAATAGGTATAGAACGAGGCGGTGGAGACCTCCGCGAGCGCACAAATGTCGGCGACCCGGCTATCCCGGTAGCCGACGTCGTCGAGCACACAGGCACCGGCGTAGAGCAGGCGGTCGCGCGTTCTTTCGCCCTTCCGCTTGCCCCGTTCCCGCTCCATTTCGGCGTGAAGATAATCCTTGTAGGCGAGAGACACCTGCTTGCCCATGTACTGATAACCCTTCCTGGTCGCCGCGCGTCCGCCGCCGCGCATATCCGATGCATGCGGCGCGAGTTCAATAAGGTCTGCGCTCATCAAACTGTATGGATCAAGCGTTCAGCATATCAGGGAGAGAGTTCGGAATCCTCATCTATCGGTGCTGACTGCCGCACGTGGGACCGCAGAATGGCGTAGCGTTCGAACCACTCCGACTCCGCGTTGATCCTGAACAGCAGGTGCCCTGGCTCCTTGAACACATGCGGCTCACGCGGTGCCGGTTGGAGTTGCGTCGCTGTAGTGCCACGCGCTGACGCTGTGATCTGACTCGGTCAGCTGTCGGAGTTCGCCCGAATCGACATCCAGCGCAAACACTTTGCGTCGCAGCCCGTCTGCCGCGACGAAGACTATCGAGTTTCCGTCCGCCGACCAGGCTGCTGCGGTGACGTCATAGGGCACATCCGGTAGCAACACCCGATGCACAGCTCCGTCAACGGACAATAAGAGCAGCTTGCTGTTGAAGTAGGGCTCTAACGCCTCGTTACTGCCACTCAGAAACAGCACGTGCCTAGCATCCGGCGACAGCTGCGGGTCGCTCATCTCCGGAATAGT
>JAZBOX010000042.1:0-2064 GCA_036351355.1 Halieaceae bacterium | reverse complement strand
CGACCACGACCACGACCACGACCACGACCACGACCACGACCACGACCACCGCGCCGGTCATGGCGCACCCCACCACCACGATCACAATCTCAGCTCCGCCTACCTGCACGTACTGGCCGACGCGCTGACGTCCCTGCTCGCGATCTTCGCGCTGCTGTCCGCGAAGTATTTCGGCTGGATCTGGATGGACCCGATCATGGGCCTCGTCGGGGCGCTGCTCGTGGCCAGGTGGTCCTATGGACTGCTCGGCACGACAGCCGCAGTGCTCCTCGATCGCCAGGTCACCGACCGGGCCCGGCACCTGCGCCGGGCCATCGAGAGCGACGGCGCGTCGCGCGTCGCAGACCTGCACGTATGGTCCATCGGCCCGGGGATCTACGCGGCAGAAATCGTCGTGGAGGCGGCGCAGCCCCTCAGCGCCACGGACTACCGCAAACGCCTGCAGGCCGACAGCGGCCTCGTGCACGTCTGCATCGAAACCTGCGTGGCGTCCGGGACCTGACGGGGACGACCGGCACGGCCCTTGAACTGCGGTCGCAGGTTCGCGTGCGTCCGATGTAATCCGTGTACGGCCCGGTAGATCGGTCCCGCGACCGGCGCATGCCATACGCGACATAATGAACGCTCAAGATCATTGCCGAAGGAACGAACCATGCCCCGCCGTGCCCCCCAACCCCCGCGTCCGAACACCTGGTGGAGGCTCGCGCTGTTGCCGGGTGTCGTGGCAGCTGCGCTGCTCGCGCAGCCGTCCAGAGCCATGGACGCCGACGCCCTCGCGAAGCTCGCCGACGAGCAGGCCCGGTCGTCCTTTACGCTGCTGCGGGAACTGCTGAGCATCCCCAACGACGCCAACTACCCCGAGGACATCGAGCGGAACATCCGCTGGTGCGAAGACCAGTTCGGCCGCCGCGGCTTCAGCCTCGAGCGCATCGATACGCCAGCGATTCCGCTTCTCCTCGCCGAGCGCTACGTCCTCGGCGCCGAGCGCACGGTACTCATCTACCTGCAGCTCGACGGCCAGCCCGTGGACCCCTCCGCCTGGTTCCAGGACGACCCCTACGAGCCCACGCTGAAGCGACGCAACGACCTCGGCGAATGGCAGGCCGTGGACTGGGCGGAGATAGAGAATTACGACGACGAGATGCGCGTCTTCGCCCGCTCCGCCTCCGATGCCAAGGGACCCGTCGCCATGTTCCTCGCGGCGCTGGATGGCATTGCCGGCGAAGGGCTCGCGCCGAACTTCAACATGAAGATCATCATGGACTTCGAGGAAGAGCTGGGCTCGCCACGCCTGCCGCAGGCTGTAGTCGACAACCGCGAGCGCCTCGCCGCCGACATGCTGGTGATCTTCGATGGCCCGCGCCACATCACGAACCGGCCCACGCTCACCTTCGGCGCCCGCGGCATTGCCGAACTCACGCTGACCACCTACGGGCCCATCGTGCCGCAGCACAGCGGGCATTTCGGCAACTATGCCCCGAACCCCGCCCTGCGCCTCGCCCAGCTGCTTGCGTCGATGAAGGATGCGGACGGGCGTGTGACGATCCCGGGTTACTACGATGGCATTGAGATCGATGAGGACACCATGGCGCTGCTGCGCGCCGTGCCTGACGACGAGGCGCAGATCCGCGATCGCCTGCAGATCGGTAGCACCGATGGCGTGGGGCGTTTCTACCAGGAGGCGATCCAGTACCCGTCGCTCAACATCCGCGGCATGCGCTCCGGCTGGATCGACGAGGAAGTGCGCACGATCGTGCCCGCCTGGGCCCGCGCCGAGATCGACATGCGCCTGGTGCTCGAGTCCGACTTCGAGCGCCTGCTGGGGCTGGTCAGGCAGCACATCGAGGAGCAGGGCTATTTCGTGACCGACCGGGTCCCGGACAAGGAAATGCGCCTGGCCCACGACAAGATCGCCACGCTGACCTCATCGCTGCACTACCAGTCCTTTCGCACAGATCAGGATTCACAGATCGGGCGCTGGCTGAGCAGCGCGCTGGAAAACGCCTTTGATGAGGCGCCGATAAAAATCCGCATGAGCGGCGGATCGATACCGATCTCGCCCTT
>JAZBOX010000041.1:0-15032 GCA_036351355.1 Halieaceae bacterium | reverse complement strand
CCGGTCAGCGGGCACCGTGCGCTGAATATCAGCGGAGTAATGATTCATGCTGGCGCCCGTATCGAAGTGCACCAGCGAGCCCGGCAGGATGCGCGCATCGCCCTTGCGGGCGGCCTCCTCCTCTGCCGTCGTCTCCCACTTCAGCGCCTCATCGAGCTGGCTGGCTGGGGACACGCCGGTCAGAAAGCCAAGATCGGCGCCGTGAAGGCGGTAGACGTAATCAACGCTGTGCATCACCTGCAGCGTGGTGAGGCCGGGCCGGGCGATCTTCATGCCCTCCATGAGACCACGCCCGGTGATCTCGATGGCGCGCCGCAGATTCTTCATCGCGAAGTCATCGAGCACCATGCGCATGGGATCGAGAAGGTCGCCGGCGTCGCGGATAGCGAGCTCGGGCGTTGCCTGCTCAAGGCGCTCGAGGAAGGCCAGGCGCGGATTCGCCGGCTCGTTCAGGTTATTGAAGCGCGGGTAGTTCGTGTAAAGCAGCTTCGCGCCCTCCCCCCAGCCGCGGGAGTAATCCGAGGCGACTTCCTTGAAGCGCAGCTGCGTAATCCTGAGGTTGCGGTAGTCCGTGATGGCGCTGCTCAGGTGCTCGAGAAAGCGCGCCCGGGGAAACACATGCTCGACACCGGACAGACGAGTTACTTCCTCAGGATCAAGATCGCTGTAGATGACGCTGCGGTAGCGGTCACCGCCGGGATTGAGAACCAGAACGTGACCGGGCGGGTGCGCGTCGTAGATACCGGTAAGAAACACAAAATCCTTGTGCTCCGTATCGGGCGTGTAGAACTCGTAGAGATTGGGCTGCGAGCGATCGGCGCTGGTGATGATCGCCAGGCCCCCTTCCATACGCGCCATGAAGGCCTCGCGCCGGGCGACCGCGGCCTCGCGATGCCCCTCGCGGTATTCGAGCGCAGCGATCGCCGTGTGGCCACCTGCCGCCAGCGCGCCGTCCGGTATTACAAACAGCAGACTGAGTACCAGTAGCGAGCCGCAGTGCCATCGCACGGTCGTCATCGGAGCGATGACTCGGGTGTCAGTCAACAGTCGGCTCAGGGAATCACGAAGCGTGTTCATCGATTTACACATCCTGCGAATTAGAGACATCAGGGCAAGGCGTTGACGGTCGGCCAGCAATCGGCGGATTCAAGGCGACAGGCTGAGCAGGCCCGGATCCAGAGGCTGAGGAAGACGCTCGTCCGGCCATACCAGCCCGGCGCTCTTCACTGCAGCCGATAGTCCCGGCAGCTCATCCGCAAGTAGTTGCTGCAGCCCATCGAGAACTGGCTGCAGCGACTCGCGCGCGGACTCCGTGAGACGGGTCTGTGTCGGGCTGGGCGCACCGCTCCAGGACTCCGTGGTCCGATAGAGGCGAAGCGTCAGATCGGCGAGCGGCAGCACCGTCTCCTGCTGCGCGATGCCCAAGGCATCGCCCGCGAGGGCGACCTTCAGGGCACGAAGGCGCTCGGCGGCTGCGTCGGCCTGCGCCTCGAGCGATGCATCTGCGGAAGTTTCGCGAAGCCGCTCGCTCAGCGCAGCGGTCTGCTCGATAGCGGCATCCACCGCCTTACCGGCGTGATAGCTGGCGGTCAGCAGCTGCGCCTGCTGCGCGAGGAGCGCTTCGCGACGACGTCGATCACGCATGGAGACGTCGACGGCCGGATCGCCCTGTACACGCAGCTCGGCTGTGTGCTGCCGATCACCGACGCTCAGGCGAAGCTGGTAGTTGCCGGGGAGCACGAAACGCCCCTCGGGTTTACGCCAGGAGGACTGACTGTCGCTCGGTGGCGCTTCGAGGCGAAGGTCCCAGACGGCGCGGGCGACGCCCCGCGCCGCCGTGTGCTCGGCCACGCGGCGCAGGACTTCGCCGTCGGCGCCGAGAATATCGACGGTCACGGCTTCGCCCGCGGCCTCATCACCGATCCAGTAGTCGATGATCGCTCCGCGCGGAGGGTTGCTCGTGGTGAAGTAGCTGTGTCCGAAGGCGCGGCGGCCCCGGTTCTTGTCACGAATCTGCACCGCCGGGCGCGGTGGCGCCAGGAAGCTGTGCTCTTCGGCACGCTCAGCTGACAGCGTCTCCAGCAGGCCCAGGTCATCAATCACCCAGAAGCCGCGCCCGTGCGTTCCGATGACCAGGTCGTTATCGCGCGGATGGACGATGATGCCCTGCACGGAATTCGTCGGCAGGCCGGCCTGCAGGGGCAGCCACTCATCGCCACCGGCAAAGGACACGAACACCCCGAAATCGGTGCCGACGAACACAAGGTCGCGATTGCGCGGATGCACAGCGATGCTGCGCGTCGGCCCGAACTCGGGGAGGTCGCCGGTGATATTGCGCCAGCTCTCACCGTAGTCGTCGCTGCGCACCACAAAGGGCGTGAAGCGATTGTCCTTGTGGCCGTCGAAGGTGGCGAAGAGCGTACCCTCATCCTGCTCCGACCACGCCAGCATCGCCACTTTCACCCGATCGGGCACGCCGGGGAAGCGCTCGGTCCGCTGCCAGCTGCGTCCGCCGTCGCGGCTCACATGGATCAGGCCATCATCGCTGCCCGCGGCGAGGAGACCGCGCCGCAGCGGCGATTCCCGCAGAGCGTGAAGATTGCCGTACATGGCTGTCGAGGCGTGCAGGTCGATGGCATCCGCGGGCTGTACCCTGCCCTGCAGCGGCAGATCGTCGCGACTGATAGCACGGGTCAGGTCGGGACTGATGCGCTCCCAGCTGTCACCGCGATCGCGGCTGCGGAACACCACGTTGGCACCGAAATACAGCGTCTCGGGATCATGC
This sequence comes from Halieaceae bacterium, assembly GCA_036351355.1. Classification (GTDB taxonomy): domain Bacteria; phylum Pseudomonadota; class Gammaproteobacteria; order Pseudomonadales; family Halieaceae; genus Congregibacter. Next base: position 12,247 of record JAZBOX010000041.1, on the reverse strand, counting down.
GGTGAAATCTGGAAAGGCGCGCTCCAGTTCCAACGGTATGGAGGAAACTCGCCATCCTGCGGCTGCCAGGGCTGGATGCGCCGCTGCTCGCCGCTGTCGCGGTCGCTGCGATAAAGCACCCCGTACTGCGACTGCGAGTAAATGATGTTGGGGTCCGTGGGATCAGCCACCGCGTAGAAGCCGTCGCCGCCGGAGACGAAGCGCCAGTCCTCGTTGGCGATACCGTCGGAATAGCGCGTACCGACGGGGCCCGCCCAGGTGCCGTTGTCCTGCGTGCCGCCGTACACGTGGTAGAAGGGCTCCTGCATATCCACGGCTACCGTATAAAGCTGCATGACCGGCAGATTGGAAATCCACTGCCAGGCCTCGCCGCCGTCACGCGTGACATAAACACCACCGTCGTTCCCGACCATCAGGTGATCGGAGTCCTCGGGATTGATCCACAGCGTGTGGTGATCGCCGTGGACCATGCTTTTCGCGGCGTTTTCAAAGGTTTTACCGCCGTCATCGGAGCGCAGCAGCGGCGTCATTGGCGCGTAGACGCGATCCGCATTCTGCGGATCGCAGAACAGCTCGCCGTAGTACCAGTGGCTTTGCACCTTCTCACTGCGACGTTCCCAGCTCTCGCCGGCATCGGTGGAGCGGAATGTGCCGCCGTCGGGGCCAACCGCCGTCGCATACATCGTGTCGGCACTGCCGGCGCAGAAGGTCACGCCGACACGGCCCACGGCGCTTTCGGGAAAGCCTCCGCCGACGCGCTCCCAGCTGTCTCCGCCATCACGGCTACGAAAGAGGCCACCCTCCTCGCCGCCGCCGACCATGCTCCACATGCGGCGCTCGCGCTGGAAGGTCGCCGCATAGAGCAGATCGGGGTTCTCGGGGTGCATCTGCACTTCGACGACTCCGGTGTAATCGCTGGGCTTGAGCAGCTGCTTCCAGGACTTCCCTCCATCGCGGCTGCGATACAGACCGCGCTCGGGGTTCGGTCCCCAGAGTGACCCCATGGCCGCCACGTAAAGCGTGTCGGGATCGCGCGGGTGGATGAGGATGCGCCCGACATGGCGCGAGCCCTCGAGGCCCATGTGCTCCCAGGTCTCGCCGCCGTCCGTCGAGCGGTAGACGCCATCGCCGAACTGCGAACTACGTACGCTGTTCTGCTCACCGGTGCCGAGCCAGACGATGTCCGGGTTCGATGGGGCAATCGCGACATCGCCGAGCGAGATGCTGGATGCCTGCTCGAACACGGCTCGCCACGTGGTGCCCGCGTTCTCTGTCTTCCACAGCCCGCCGGAGGCGGTGGCAACGAAATTCACTCGGGTGTCTTCGGGGTGAACGGCAAAACGCGTGACACGCCCGCTGCTCGCGGCCGACCCGATCTCGCGCCAGCGCAGGGCGTCGAAATCCTCCGCGCGCAGGCTTTGCGCCAGCGTCTTGCCTGCAGGAAGCATGCTGCCCATCATCAGCAGCACGAGGGCGACGGCGAACAGCGAAGGCACATGCACCGGGCGCCGGCGACCGGCACGGCGCGGAGACTCGGGCGTCAGCGCGATTATCGAGAAAGCGTGAAACATTGGACTGGACAGCATGAGAGTATGTTGCTCCCTTGTTCGTCAGTATTGAGCTGATCAGAATTCAGCGGATCAGATTCACGGAACCCGCCCCATGTCGACTGACGCCTCGCAGGACTCGCACGTCGAATACATCAGGCAGCTGCAGGATCGAGCGGCGATCGAGGCGCTGATCCTGCGCTATTGCGAGCGCTTCGACAGCAATGACCCCGTTGCCGTCGGGGATCTGTTCACGCCGGACGCGGTGATCGACTACAACCCGGACACGCCGAACATTCTCGGACGGGACATGGCGGCCACCATCGCCGTGGGCCTGCGCGAGATTTTTGCCGCCACCAGCCACCACGTGAGCAACATCCAGGTCAGCTTCGACGACGGCTTCAGTGCCCGCGCATTGAGCTATGTGTATGCCTGGCATCGCTATCGTGCCGATGTTCCCGACGGGTACCTGTGGGGACGCTACCGGCACCGCTTCTCGCGAACGGGTGCGGGCTGGAAAATCACCGAGCTGCGCCTCGAGGCGGCAGGAACGCGGGACTTTCACCGCGAAAGGATGCATCCGATCGGACGGAAACCCTGAGACTGTTCGCGGCACGGCGCCCGCAAACGCACCCACTTCAATTGACGCCCGAGGCACTTTCCGGGAAGGGCTTGCCGACCACATCGGGCCAGACCGCGCGCACCTCATCATCGAAGCCCGCCATTTCCCAGCGGATCAGCGTGATCGGGATAATGCCGCGCGATAGAAAGTCGTCGTGGAATTCGCCCAGATCAAAGTTCTCCCCGAGCTGGAAGGCGCGCTGCGAAACGAGTTTTTCGATCTGCGTCTTGCCCAGCAGGTACATGCTGCCCAGGCCCGGACGGCGGAGATAGCCTACGAGGTCGTAACGCCCGAGGTCTTCCTCCATGTAGGGCACCCACTCCATCATGTAGGCGTTCGCCTCTTCGAGCGTCATCTCGCCCGTGTGCATGCCGATCTCGGCGAAGAAGCGGCTGCCGCGCTTGATCAGGGCGGCATAGAAGAGTTCGCGTACGCGCGGATTGTCATCGGCAATGCCGGCCTGGATAAAAGTCTCTTCGAGATAGGTCGCCCAGCCTTCGGCGCGCGCACTCTCCCCGTGGGCACGGCGTATCGGATTGTCGAGTCGCTTGCGCAGCTCGGAGTCGAAGCGGTGGCCGGGAATTGACGCGTGGATATGGTTGTTCAGCGCATTACGAAACTGGATCTCCTCCCAGAAATGGCGATCTTCGAGCGCCCTCGGACTCCAGAAAACATCGGACTCGAAGCGCTCCGGCATGTCATCGGGAATGGTGAACAGGCCGAGCTCCTCAACGAGGCGGCGCGTGCGCGCCTCGGCATCGCGCGTACGCGCCTCGTGCTGCTCCGCACTTCGCGTGAGCTCCAGCTCGGGCAAGGCCCGGTTCTTGTGCCGGTCCAGCAGATAGTCGAAGCGATAGCGGTGAAACTCGCGCTCGCCGATGGCGCGCAGGTCATCCACCGTCAGCGGCAGCAGGCGCACATGGCGCAGATACCAGTTGAAGTTCTCCGTGCCGATGGCCGCTGAGGCCTCCATGGCCGGCAACTGCTCCTCGAGCCAGTCGCGGTAGCGACGCGCGGCCTCACCTGCGGACAGGCAGTCTTCCACCAGCGGACTCGCGGCGGTGGTGAGCCGGGCGCAGAGGTCGTCGAACCAACCGATGGTTCCCTCGGGCGGCACGTCGCGGTAGGGCTCCCCCTGACCGACACCATCGAAGTTCTCGAGCAGGAAAATTGCGAGCTGCGCGAGTTCACCGGCGGGCCGGGTGAGGTTCTCAATCGCCTGATCGACCATCCGTGGAACGGCCTGCAACTGCTCACGCAGCTCGCCTGAGGCCTTCGAGGATGTCTCCGCCGCTCCCGCCATGTCGGCATAGGGGATGCGGCGGAATTGATAGAGATAGGTCAGTGGGTCGCGCGCCCAGGGCTGCATCGCGCGGTGGGCAAACAGCGCTTCGTTCAGCTTCGACCACACCAGCAGATAATCGACCTGCTGATTCACGGGCCAGCCCTTCGTGTCGATCTGTCGCAAGCGATCGCGGAAAGCCTCGAGGCTGCGCTTTTGCTGCGACACGGCGGCCGGACTGAGATCCGGCACGCCATCGACAAGCGGCGCCCGAGAAAGTCCCCGGAGCTCGTCACTCATGGCGAGCAGCTGATCGTAGCTGGCCCGGACTTCTGCAGCGCCCAGAATAAGGACGCAGACAATCAGAACGCGCGGCAACTTGAGCATGACGCTTCCTCCACTGACCAGGAACGAAGGACTTAGAGAAAGGCAAAGGGATGGCAGGGCCATCCCTTGTCCTCATTCGAGCCCGCTCGAAGGAGCGGGCCGCGGGCTCAGATCTCGGCCTGCAGACCGAGGAAGTATCCGCGCCCGAGCGGGTCGTAGAGGTTCACGTTGACGTTGAGGTCACCGGCGGCCTGGAAAGCCCAGATCGGCGGCTGCTCGTCGAAGAGGTTGTTGACGCCGAAGAACACGCCAATCTTATCCGTGATGTCCCAGTTGCCGTTCAGGTTCACGAGATACCACGAATCCTGCGTGCCACGCTCGTTGGGACCGGAATCTTCGGAGAGTTCAAGCTCGCCGATCCAGTTCAGCTCCGGGCTGATGCGCAGGGGGCCGGACTGCCAGTTGAAGCGCAGCAGGCTGCGGAAACCGGGGGCCGGGCGGATCGCGCCGCTCGAGCAGGTACCGCTGTACTTGCCGGCACAGTCGATCGCCGGGAGGCTGGCCAGCACCTGCGACTCGTTGGTGAACTGCCAGGACGAGAACCACTGAATGTCCAGCGTCGCACCCTGGTTCGGCAGCGACAGCCAGTTCGGCAGCTCGTTGAAGGCATAGTTGATCGACAGGTCCATGCCGTCGACGTTGCGATCTGCAAGGTTGAGCAGCGGCGCGATTACCTCGGATATGTTACCGAGCGGATCGCGACGGATCGCCTGGCAGGATGTGCTGCCGATATCAAAGGTCGCGAAACAGTCGTTGAGCAGGAGTTGCCCGTCGACCTGCGCGATCGCGTCAGTCAGCTCAATGCTGTAATAGTCGAGCGACATACGCAGCCCCGGGAGCATCTCCGGCATCAGCACGACGCCCACGGTCAGCGTATCGGCTTCTTCCTCGCTCAGGTTCACGTTGCCGCCACTGATCAGGTCGTAGCCCGAGCGTGGTGACTCCACCAGCGTATCGATGATGTTGGCGGGCACGCCCTGTGCTACGCAGAGATCCTTGGTGGCCTGGCTCGGGCTGTTTTCCGCCACGCAGGGATCGGTGACGGGGCGGAAGCCGGCGCTGACGGGGGCAAGGAGCTCATCGAGGTTCGGCGCACGAATGGCACGGCTGTAACCGGCGCGGAACTTCAGCTGCTCGTTCACGTCCATGTCGAGGTTGCCGCTCCAGGTTGTGACCTGACCCACCGTCGAGTAGTCGGCGAAGCGCACCGCGCCCTCGAGAGCAAGCCCCTGCAGGCCGAACTGGTCATTCAGCAGCGGGATCCGCGTCTCGGCAAACACCTCGTAGAGGTCGTAGTCACCCTCGACCACCGTGGGCGCAATTGCCTGGGAAGCGAGGTCGTTGAGGAGCTGCGCCTCATTGGGACGCACGGAGATGGATTCCTCCCGATACTCGACGCCGAAGGCCGTGGCGACCATGCCCGCGGGCAGCTCGAAAAGGTCGCCGGCGATGCTGGCGCCGGCTACACGACGCTCAAAGGTGTTGGCCGTGATGCTTTCCGCCTGCAGATAGTTGGCCATCTCGGGTGTCAGCGCATCGGTGCCGAAAATGTTGACCGGCACACAGCCACGGATCTCGGTCCGACAGGTCACACTGCCGTCTTCGTTGATCACGGGGTCGAGCCCGAGGGTGATGCCCGAGCGCGACAGCAGACCCACGGTGGTTCGCGTGGTGTCGTTGCGTGAGTACTGGCCAAAGGCGTCCCACGCCCAGTTGTTGTCGCCGAAGTCGAAGTCACCGCGCACCCCGCCAGTCAGCAGGAAGCTGTCGATCTCGAAGGAGAAGTTACGCGGACCGAACTCCTCGAAACGTCGGCCCAGACCGCTCGCGACGTAGTTACCGTCGCCGTCGGGATCGAAGAAGTCGGCGTTCTGGCGCCAGAATTCCTGCAGGACGGGCGTAAACAGCGGATTATTCGGCGCGTCGGGGATTACTACGGTGCCGCTGGGCTGACCGAAGCTCGTCGGTGCCACGGACTCCGGCGCCATCTGGTAGGCCTGCTCGTACTTGTTGTAAAACGCCTGGCCGTAGACCTCTACCCGATCGGTCAGCGCGTGTTTGGCGATGGTGCTGATCTGATAGCGCTCCATCGGGCGCAGCAGGAAGTTGTCCGCGGCGTAGTTGAACTGGTCTTCGGGGCGACAGAAGGGAACGGGCACGCTGCCCTCGTCGAAGCGCAGTCCCTGGATCGGCCCGGGGCAGGAGCCGTCGGAGTTCGACAGGTCCACGCCGTTGATCAGCGGAAACTGTGCAGGCTGCAGGGCGATCACCGTGCCGGGGATGTTCCCCGAACCGAAGGGAATGTACTCACCGGCGCTATTGGTAACGAAAGGTGTGGCAGAAAACTCGCGCGAGTCTCCCATCACCGTGCCCCGCTCGGCCCAGGAAACAGCGAGGCTGACGTTGCTGCGACCATCATCGCTGCCGGCCCCAAGGAGGAAATCGAAGCGCTCCGTTTCGCCGTCGCCGCGATCGGTCTCGCCGCGCTGGTAGCGGAATTCGGCGCCCTGAAAGTCATCGCGCAGACGGAAGTTCACCGCTCCGGCGATGGCGTCGGACCCATAAACAGCGGAGGCGCCACCGGTCACGATCTCAACCGATTCGACCATGATGTCCGGAATGGTGGCGAGGTCGGCCACGCCGGTGTTCTCGGCAGGGATATAACGACGTCCGTCAACGAGTACCAGCGTGCGCACTGCGCCCAGGCCACGCAGGTCGGCGGTCATCGCTGGGCCGCCATACTGGTTGGTACTGCTGTTCGTGTCCGGTCGCAGCTGCGGCATGCGGTTGAGCGTCTGCTCGAGCGTCAGGTTGCCGAGACCCTGGATCTGCTCCATGTCCATTGTTGCCACGGGGCTGACCTCGACGAAGTCCCGATCGCGCCGCAGGCGCGAACCGGTGATGACCACTTCCTCGAGAACCTCTTCCTGCGCCAGAGCGCTGCCTGCCGTGCCTGCGCCAGCCGCTAGAGTGCTGGCAATCACGGCTCCGTGTACAGCCATTGCCATTCTGGAACGGTGCTGATTCATAAGGCGACTCTCCCGTTAATCCCCGTTTAATCCCGATTATTCTGCGCGCGCGTCTACGCACCTTGGCACCTTGTTATGCGTGCCTTTTTGCGGAACGCCTGTGGCTGTGGACCGCTGCCCGACGACATCCGCACGGCGCCTGTCCCGTGTAAAAGCAGTGTCGAGCTTTTTCGTCCACGCGGTAAGGGCCCGATCAACTGTGATCCAGTCGTCAAAAAGTGTCAACGGTTTCTGGGCGCTATATGCACATAAATCCGCTACGCGCACAAACCAGGCTGACGGGGCGGTGTATCGGTACGTATCGGGCGGGTGAATTGACAGGGCGTTTCAAGCTCGCTACAAGCGCCCGCTGTCATCACGTAAAGGGCGCACCGATGGAATCCAACCCTCAGCTTCTGGCCAGGCTGGCGTCATCCAACCCCCTGCGCCGCGGCGTTCAGCACTCTGCGTCGCGCCGGGCGTTCCTGCAGGCCATGGCGACGGGGGCAGCTGCGGCGGCGCTACCTCCTCTGGCGATGGCGCAAGGCGATCGTCCGCTGTCCCTGCTGACCTGGGACGCCTATGCCGATCCGCGCCTGCTCGACCTCTGGCGCGACGAGACCGGCGGCCGCATACGCTACGAGATCCACATTTCCGATCCGACTTCGGTCAATCGCCTGCGCGCTGGCGAGACCTCCGTCTGGGACTTCATCAACGTCAACAACCCCTGGGCGCGCAATGAGATGTGGCCTGCCGGGTTGATCCGCGCCCTGCCCCGCGATCGCTTCGAGCCGCTTTACGGCCAGATGGACGACAAGTTCAGCGCACCCTACAAATGGGCCATGAGCGAGGACGGCGAGCATCTCCTCGGCATTGTGCAGCGCTACGAGACCTTCGACTTCGTGGTCAATTCCTACGTGATCTCACCGGAACTCGCCAAGGACGAAGGCTGGGACCTGTTTAACAATCCAGACTTCAAGGGGCGCTACGGCATCCTCGCTTACGAGGACTGGAACGTGATGGACATCTGCATGGGCGCGGGCATTCACCCATTCCGGGTGAAAAGCGATGCCGAGGTCGAGAAGTTCCGCGAGACCTGCGAACGCTGGATCAACAACGCCGCCTTTATTACCACGGACTTCGTGCAGCTCAACCTGGCGATGATCAACGGCGAAATCGATCTCTATTTCACCGGCGGCACCTACACCACGGCCGCCGCGCGCCTCGAGGGGCTGAGCGAGTTGCACGCGATCACGCCGCGCAGCGGCCCCGCCGACGGTAAGGGCGGCATCAACTGGATTGAAATCAACTCCGCCGTCGCCAATCCCGATCCCCATCCGGCGGCCTTCGACTTTCTCGAGTTCATCACCAGCGTCGACGCGGCCGAAATCATCGCGCGCGGCAACGGCAACCTGCAGCCCGTCAGCCAGATGGCACAGCCTGAGCTGATGCAGCGCTTCAGCCGGGAAGAGCTGGACGCCATCCAGTGGGACGAATTCGAGGAGCGAATCGGCAATGCCGTGGAGTTCGACCAGATTCCCGACTACGACCGTCTCTACGACATCTACTCAGCCACCATGCGCGCGCGGGGCTGAGCGTGGGCAAAGACCGCGAAGCGCTCGAAGCACCAGCGGCGATGGCCCTCAACGCCGGCGCATCGCTGAGCCTGCGCTGCCTGTCGAGGCATTTCGGCGATCTCAGGGCCGTTGACGACATCAGCCTCGAAATTGCCGGCGGAGAATTCTTCACCATCGTTGGTCCCTCGGGCAGCGGCAAATCGACGCTCGTGCGATTGCTCGCGGGACTCGAGACCCCCAGCGCGGGCAGTCTGTTACTTCGTGGCGAGGACATCACGCGGCTGCCGGCAAACCGGCGGCCCACGGCCATGGTCTTCCAGTCCCTCGCCCTCTTCGATCACCGCAGCGTGGGCGAGAACATCGAGTTCGCACTGAAGATGAAGGGCGTCGACCCGAAGGCGCGCCGCGAGCGAGCCCTCGAACTGCTGTCGCTTGTGCGACTCCCCGAAGACTATTACGGGCGCCGGGTCACGCAGTGTTCCGGCGGTGAGCGCCAGCGCATTGCCATGGCGCGCGCGCTCGCATCGGACCCCGACATCCTGTTCTTCGACGAACCGCTTTCGGCGCTTGACTACCGCCTTCGCAAGACCCTGGAGGTCGAGCTCAAGGAACTGCATCAGCGCACGGGCAAGACCTTCGTTTACATCACCCACAGCCTCGAAGAGGCGATGATCATGTCCGACCGCATCGCGATCATGCAGGCCGGGCGCTTCGTGCAGATCGGCACGCCGCAGGATATCTACGGCAGGCCGAAAAATCGCTTCGTGGCGAGTTTCATGGGCGAGGTCAACATTCTCGCGGTGGACAAGACGGGGCCAGGACGGCGTTTCGCCGGTCTCGACTGCGAAGCGCCGGCGGGAGACGGCGCCTATGCGGTCATTCGCCCCGAGGACCTCGCACCCTCGGACGCGGGCGAAGTGGTCTTTGAAGCCGTGATCGACCAGCGACTCCTGCTCGGCTCGCGCACGCAGTACCATCTGCACGCGGGTGATCTGCGCCTGATCTGCGAGGTCGGCGCCGCAGGCGCGACACAGCTGGCGCCGGGAGCCAAGCATCACTTCAGCTTTAATCTCGCTGACGTGGTCTGGGTCAGCGAATGAGCACGGGCGCCCGCTTCGCCGCGCCGCTGGCGCTGTTTCTTCTCGCCTTTTTCGCCGCGCCGCTGCTCATCGTCAGCTGGTACAGCTTCATGCCGGCGCGCAGCTTCGATCTGGGCACCGAGTTCACCCTGGCCAATTACCTCGAGGCATTCAGCGGCGGCTACGGCAAGCCGCTGCTGTGGTCGATGCTCGGGGCAAGCCTGACCACGCTCATCTGCGCCGTGCTCGCCTGGCCCACGGCAAAAATTCTCCATGCGCAGGTCGGGCGCTTCGCCAGCGTGGTCACGGCACTCATCGCTCTGCCGATCTTCATCTCTGAAAGCGTGCGCCTGTTTGGTCTGTCGATGTTCCTGATGCCGCGCGGTGGAATCCTTGCAGGTTCGCTGAATGTCTGGTTCGACATCCAGATCGGATCGATCCTGAACACTCGCCTGGCGGCGCTGCTGGGAATGATCTACGTGTACTTTCCCTTCACGCTGTTTCCGCTGATTCTCGGCGTATCGCTGATTCCCGACGATCGCGTGGAGGCGGCGCGTGACCTGGGTGCCGGACGCTGGGCCATTTTCCGCGAGATCGAGCTTCCGCTGGCGGCGCCAGGCCTGGTGATTGGTGCCCTGCTCACCTTTGTGCTGTGCCTTGGCGCCAATGCGGAAGCCGCGATTCTCGGTGGGCGAGCGGTCACGGTGATTTCCGCCGCCATCGAGCAGCGCTTCAACTACGCGCAGGACTGGCCCATGGGCGCCGCGCTGACGGTACTGGTGATGCTGGTAACGGCTGCCCTGGTGTGGCCCGCACTCAAGCGTGTGGACCTGAACCGGATTCTCGGCCGATGAAACGCGGATATCAGCGCTATCTGGGCGCTGTATGGGTCGGGACGATTCTGACCCTGCTCTACGTGCCCATCGTCTCCGTCGTGCTCGTCTCGCTGGCGAATACGCGCTACATGCGTTTTCCGCACCGGGTGTGGACCCTCGATGCCTACCGCGACGCGGTCGACGCCTTCACCACCTGGTCGCTGCATCTGGTATCGCTGCAGATCGCGCTCTGCGTGGTGTTCCTGGCGGTTGTGCTCGGTACCCTCGGCGCCATGGCCTTCGCACGCTACGACTGGCGGGGGCGGAATCTGTTCCAGCGCCTGATCATGCTGCCGATCTTCTTTCCGCAGCCGGTTCTGGGGCTGGCTCTCCTGCTTGCTTTTTCCGCCCTCGGCATCACCCCCGGATGGAAAACCGCGGTGGTTGCGCACGCGGTGTGGATCGTTCCGATCGTGACCCTGGTGATCTCGATCCGCCTGTTCGGATACGACACGGCGCAGGAAGAGGCCGCCTATGATCTCGGCGCCTCGCGCTGGCAGGTGGCGCGCGAGATCACGCTCCCGGCACTGTGGCCGGGAATCTTCTCCGGCGCCCTCTTCGCTTTCCTGCTCTCGTGGTCGAACCTGCCGCTGTCTGTTTTTACCAGCGGCGCCGATACGCCCCTGCCCGTCTGGCTGTTCTCGCGCACCGCTACGAACTACTCGCCGCTAGTGCCCGCCGTGGCCGTTATCGGCACCATCGCCTCGGCTCTGGTGGTGATCAGCCTGCTCCTGCTGCAACGTCTCGTGGCCCGCTTACAACGGTAGCCTGCTCGGTCCGTGCCGGCGCTTTGAGTTACGCTGCGGCTATTGGCAGGTCGGGGCTCGGGTTCAGGCTACGCCTTGCACTGATTGTGTAGGCGCTCAGTGCCAATCGACAGGGAGCAGGCCAGATCCATGACGTCAGACGACAAGGCACAGGAAGCCCCGGTGGGCACGGAGGTTGCGGGCTACGGATCCCGGGGCTATCGCAACTACGTTCTCGGTGCCCTCACGCTCATCTACATCATGAACTTCGTCGACCGCGGCCTGCTCGCGGTCGTTGGTCCGGATCTCGTGCCGGACCTGGGTCTGTCCGATACGCAGTTCGGTCTGTTGACCGGCTTCGGCTTTGCCCTGCTCTACACCTTCGTGGGCATCCCGCTGGCGCGCTTTGCCGACGTGGCGCACCGCGTGTGGATCATGACGGTCTGCGTCGCCCTCTGGTCGCTGATGACGGCGCTCTGCGGACTCGCCTCCGAAGTCACCATCGGCTCGCTCACGATCGGCGCATTCTGGATACTCCTGGCCTGTCGCGTCGGGGTGGGGATTGGCGAGGCCGGCTGCACACCGCCAGCCAACTCACTGATCGCCGATTACTTCGCACCGCGTGATCGGGCCCAGGCCCTTGGGGTTTACTCCATGGGCGTCACCCTTGGCACGATGGTCGCCAACCTGATCGGCGGCTGGGCCACCGATGCCTTCGACTGGCGCACGGCCTTTTTCGTCGTCGGACTGCCGGGGCTGCTGATCGCCGTGGTGTTCAAGTTGACCGTGCGCGAGCCGCCGCGGGGCTTTAGCGATCCAGGCGGCTCAGGGAAAACGGAACGGGTTGACCTACGCGAAGCGATTCGCGAGCTGACCACGAAGCCGGCCTTCTGGTTAATGACCGGCGGTGCCACCGTTGCTGCGTTTTGCGGGTATGGGATATCTTCCTTTCAATCGCTGTTCCTGGTGCGAACGCACGAGATCACGACCGGCGAAGCGGCAATATGGATCAATGCCCCCGTGGCGCTCTCGGCCGCACTCGGAACCTTCGCTACCGGTTGGCTCGCGACTCGCATCTATCAGAAACACCCCGGAGCCATTGCATGGATCCCCGCGATCGGGCT
>JAZBOX010000040.1:0-9606 GCA_036351355.1 Halieaceae bacterium | reverse complement strand
CAAGAGATCCGGGATTGGGCGAAGCGTTGCGGTGCAGAGGTAACGGAGCTGACGTTGGCGTCGCAGTTTCGCTGCAACGGCTCGGACGGTTACCTCGCTTGGGTGGATCACGTACTTCAGATTCGAGAAACTGCCAACCGTACTTTGGAGGACATCGACTATGACTTTCGCGTCTGCGGAACTCCACATGAGCTGCGTGCGCTGATCGCCGAAAAGAACTACGCCCTCAACAGGGCGCGAGTTGTCGCAGGATACTGTTGGGACTGGAAGGGCAAGAAGGACCCAAGCGTCTACGACATTTCCATCCCTGAGCATGAATTCTCAATGCGTTGGAACCTGGCCAGCGATAGTGGACTGTGGGCCATCATGCCCAATTCGGTTAACGAAGCAGGTTGCATCCATACCTGCCAAGGGCTCGAGTTGGACTACGTTGGCGTGATCTTCGGCGAAGACTTCGTGATTCGTGATGGAGTTGCAGTGACCGACGCTGCCAAGCGGTCGTCACAGGACCGTTCGATTCACGGGTACAGAAAGATGCTGAAAGAGGATCCGGATAGGGCTCGAGCGTTGGCGGATCAAGTCATCAAAAACACGTATCGGACACTGATGACACGGGGTCAGAAAGGAGCTTTTGTTTACAGCGTAGATGAAGAGACCAACGAATACTTTCGTCGGAGCTTGCTTCCCGCCTTGTAGTCGCCATTGGAAGCTCTGAAGGCTGGCGCGGCGCATAAGTCACCACCGCACTCGTGGGGCCGCCTGCACAAGCTCTTCTGCCTTTCGTATGGCGGTGGCATCGAGCCATAGTGAAGGCTGCCGTTAGTAATGACCTAGCACCAAGGGACACTTCTCGAATTCGGCCAGCGCGGCAGTTTTTTTGGGAAGTGCAACTTGCGCCGTGAGGCGAAGAATGTGGAGGTAAGTCGACGACCGTGAACCTAGCTACAGCCCCTCAGTAACCCAAACCTTCGCCTTGCGAGACGCCGGTCAACCTATCCAGTGCATCAAGCCGCTGTTCGTCGACACGTTCCTTGTACGCCAGCACATCTTCGAGCCGCACCCGCCGGTGTGAGCCCACTTTGTGGTGCGAGATCTCACCCTTTTCGAGCAACCCCACAAGGAATGGCCGGCTCACATTGAGGATGGACGCGGCCTCCTGCGTGCTGAGCTCCTGATGGCGCGGGATCAGGCTGATGGCATTGCCCTGGGACATCTCCGACAGCACTGTCAGGAGCATTTGGATTACGTGCCCCGGGAGCACCAGTTCGTCTGCTTCACCGTCGCTGCCGCGTAGAGTGATGTAGACACGGTCTGCATCCGTGTACTTGGCGAGCGTTCGACTGGAGGCCTTCGCGTCCTCCATCTCCTCGGGAGTAGGCAGGTGAACTACGTTATTGGCTGTCATCAGTAGTCCCCTTCAGGCTGGCATCGGCGTTTGTTGTTTGCCTTCAGCCGTATCAGGGTAATCGAAATAAACGAAACGGCAAGCGGTCTTCGGTCAATAACTGGTCTTTGTAGGCAGCGATCGTTTCTAAAGCCTAGGTCGCTTGAAGCGATCGCTACTTTCATCAAGCTGCGGGGCAGCCTGCTTGTTGCAGGTGTAACATATATACTACAGTCGCGAGATGAGGGGAGCGGCCCGTCACAAGCAGGTCAGTGAGACCGAAGAATTCGCGAGCTGGTTCGAAAGCCTTAAGGATCAACGCTCCCGCGGTGTCATCACGGCGCGAATACAGCGACTTGCTTCCGGCAACCCAGGCGATGTGAAGCCTGTAGGCCAGGGCGTCAGCGAGCTACGGATCCATCACGGACCCGGCTATCGCGTGTATTACTTCGAGCGCGACGGTGAACTTGTGGTGCTGCTCTGCGGCGGCGACAAGGACTCGCAAAGGAAGGATGTCAGGCGCGCAAAAGCGCTGAAGAAGGAGGTGGAAAAAGATGGTTAAGCTGCGGACGTTCGATGCTTCGCGCTATCTCGATACTGAGGAATCGGTGGCCACTTACCTGGCCGAGGCCCTCGAAACGAATGACGCCGACTTCATCTCGGAGGCGATCAGCACTGTGGCCCGAGCTCGGGGTATGACGCAGCTGGCGAAGACAAGCGGCGTATCCCGGGAGCAGCTCTATCGATCATTCGGCCGCGGGGCCAACCCGACGCTGAAGACGGTGTTGCGCGTGTTGGAGGCGATGAATGTGACGCTTACCGCGACCCCAGCCAAAGCAAAGGGCGCAGCCAGAGGCAATGCGCCTGCCAAAAAAGCGACCGCCAAGAAGGCTGCCACAAAAAGGAAATCGCCAGCAAAGAAGTCCGCTGCAGCCTGATTACGGCGTAAATGGGCTGCCGCCAGACTGAGCGATCTACCGATCGCCTAACGGTCCTCGAGCGCGTGCCAGACGCGCACGATAATCACCTGTCCCTCGAACAGCCGATACCGAACAACATAGCCGCGTGCGCCAAAGCGAACTGACAAAGCGCGGTAGTTCGGTTCAGCGTCCCATGGGCGACCCTTTTCCGGGAAATCCCTGAGCGACTCCACCGCGTCGAGCAGCGTCGAGATCGCCTGCGCGGCTGCCGTGACACTGTGTTCCGCGATGAAGTCGTGAAGCCGCTGCAAGTCATCAAGTGACTCGGGCAACCAGACAATTTCTGTCATTCAGGCTGATGGTCGCCGGGCGGCCCAAGCGATTCCGCCCAAGCCCGCACATCGGCGTGCGCAACTGTCTCGCCAGTAAGCTCATAGCGGGCCCATCTTTCCCGCACGAGATGGCGTTCCGCCTCGAGGGCTTCCTCGCGATCAAGGAACTGTTCGATGGCAGCCTTCATTAGGTAATGCGGGGATCGATCTCGCGTCTGGCCAAGCCGCTCCAGTCGTTGCTGTATTTCGTCGCTGAGTCGCACACCCACCGTGGAGTTTGGCATCTTTGGTCACCGGCATAACCATGTTGCACAAAGTATAACTCCATCGCTTTGCTTGCAAGCGGGACCGACACTCACCGTGAGCGGTGAGGCGCGAGCTGCCTGCGACTCGCCCCGAATCCCCGGTACACTCAAGGAACACTGCCGAATTTGCGCCAAATTACCGAAACTAACGTAACCTGTTGTTTTAAATCGATTTAGCCTAACTGTACCGAAGCCTACCTAATCCCGAAAAACCAGTAAGTTATTGATTTTAAAGGAATTGAAAACCCCCGTGTCGGCAGTTCGATTCTGTCTCCGGGCACGATTGGTGTCTAAGAGTTGTGCGCCGATTCGGCGCCATCCCCGAAATATGCAAAAAAACCAGACACTGGTATTCGAGGGCTACCTCGATCATCTTCGGGAGGGGATCGAGTTGCTGCCGTGAGTCAGCGCAATCCACACAAGTGGCAATTCTCGCCGCGCTTCCGCCGCCATGCCTTCGGCTGGAAGTCGCAGCCCGCGATCACCCGCATCCGCGAGGCGGTCTCGGAGATCCGCCAAGTCGCGCGCCGCGACAAGGTGCTTGGCGCTGAGGGTGCGGTCCTATTCCTGGAAAAGCTGTCCCCGGCCATCGAGCATGTCGACAGCTCCTCGGGCGCCATCGGCACGGCGGTAAACAAGGCCATCAACACGCTCGCGGGCATCATCGCCGATGCACCGGTGGATGCCTCGACCCGCGGCAAATGGCTCGAACGCCTTTACCAGGCCCACGCCGACGAAGAGATTCCCTACCTCGAACTGCTCGGCGACTGCTGGGGCGATCTCTGCGCTTCCCGGGAACTTGCATCCCAGTGGGCCGATCATCTCCTCGGCATCACGCGCATGGCACTGGGTCGAGACGGGGACAGCCCTGGCCACTATCACGGTGCCATCATGTGCCTGTCGTCGCTGCACACCGCACAGCGCTACGACGAACTGCTCGACGTCATCAGCGAGCAAACGCTCTGGCAATACCGTAGCTGGGGCGCGCAGGCCCTGGCCGCACGCGGCGACAGCGCAGAGGCGATACGGTATGCCGAGCAGTCGCGCAGCGCATGGTCGAGCGACCTGGCTATCGACCGCTTCTGTGAGGAGACACTGCTCGCCTCCGGCTTTGTCGATGAGGCCTATGCAGGCTACGGACTGCGCGCCAATCGCGCGTCGACCTACAAGGCCTGGTTCCGCGCGGTCACCAAGAAGTATCCCCGCAAGGAGCCCGCTGCGATCCTGCACGACCTGCTGCGGACAACGCCAGGCGACGAGGGGAAATGGTTCGCGGCAGCCAAGGATGCCGGTATGTTGGACGAGGCGATCAGGCTCGCGAACAGCAGCCCCTGCTCCCCGCAGACGCTGACCCGCGCGGCGCGCGACTTTCGAGAAAAGAACCCCGCGTTTGCCATAGAGGCGGGCCTCGCTGCATTGCGCTGGTTGGCCGCAGGCTACGGTTACGACACGACCAGCGCGGACGTGAACGCAGCCTGTCTATATACTTTCGAGGCTGCAGCCGACGCAGGCAAAGTTGAGGAAACGGAGCGCCGCGTGCGGGCGATCGCGGCCACAGGGGTGTTCGGCGACCTTATCGACGAGGTTCTGACCCGGCAGCAGCTCGAACGCTGAGCCACGACCGGTAGTTGCTAAGCCAGGACAGGATACCGCGCGAATATCCATTGGACACACGACCCGATATTTCGATCACCGAAGACGCACTGGCTGCCCTCGACGCCGATGCTCTGCGCGCCCTGATCCTCGACATGCTGCCACACTGCGATGCGCGCCTGGAGGCGCGCCTGACGAGCGAGGCGGTACGGCGGGCAGGCGGCAGGCGACAAGGCTGGGCACCCCAGTCGCCGGACGAGGCGCTCATCAGCGACATCGAGGCGTTCGCGCAGCGTGCGCTGATCGAGAGTTACGCGGATGCGTCCGAGGTCGACGCCTATCTCTGCGAAGGGTCAGCCGCCTTCCATGCGGAAAACTACCCTGGCGCGCTACGCATTTATCACGCCTTGCTACCACCCCTCGCGAACGCCGACTTTCACGTGGATCAGGAAGAGATGGTCGACGAGATGCTCGGTGTCGATCTCGAAAGCTGCGTGCTGCAGTATCTGATCTCCCTCTACATGACGACTCCGGTCGCAGAGCGGGCAACGGTGATCCTCGAGGCGCTGACCGACGTCAATCATCTGGCCTACTTGAGAACGCCGCTGGCGGGGCTCCGGAGCGCTGCGATCACAGCGTTGCCCGATTTCGAGGCATTTCTCAGTGAGTGGCGAGCGCTTCTTCAGGCCCGTTCGATGGCACAGACCGACCAGTGGTACCGCAGCGAGGACAACTGGCTGCATGAAGCGGTAGCCGCGCAGGAAGGCATCGAGGGCCTCGGTGTGCTGGCGCGTACGAGCGGCAAACGCGGCGACTTCGAGGCCTGGATCGCTCGACTTGAAGAGCACGAGCAGTGGTCCGAGATGCTCTTGGCCAGCGATGAAGCGGCAGGCGCGATGGACGACCCCCATCATCGGAGTCATTTTCTCGATCAGGCGGCGCTGGCCGCGCAGGAGCTTGGTCACGACGAACTGTTCGACCGCTTGCACGCCGCCTGGAGCGCGTCACCGACACTCGAGCGACTGCGGCGATGGATGTACTGCGCCTCCGCGAGCGGGCGGTCTGAGGAGGCGCTTCGATGCGCGATCAGGGAATGCCCCGGGCAGGCCGAAAGGCAACGCGCGCTGTTGTACGTTCTGAACAACGACCTCTCGGCAGCGGCGCCGCTGCTGGCCGAGGCGGCACCGCTCGGATGGTCGGCCGCTGAGCATCCCGGGCACCTCCTGTTCCCGCTGTTTGCACAATGGTTTGGGTGTGCAAACGCAACGGCGGGTGAGCTCATGACAAAGCTGAAGCATCACTGCCACGAACTGGACGACTACGCCGACCCCGGAGAGGCGCAGCTCAGGTCCGCGGCAGTAGAGGAACTGGTGTATGCGCGCGCCAGTACCGACATCGATCCTTCAGACCGGCAACGGGTAGTGAGCGCCATGCGCAAGGCCGCCGAGAGGCGCTGTCGCGCCGTCACCGCAAACCAGCGCCGCAGGAGTTACGGGCACGCCGCGGCGTTGGTGACCGCCTGCGCGGAAGTCGACGGGGAGGACGGACAGCGATGGGCGGCCGCCATTCGGGCGCTGTACCGGCGGTACCCTGCGTTTAGGCGGGAGCTGGACGAGCGGCTCGGAAAGATTGGCTAGTGTCGTCGCAGCCGTTGCCCGAGCCTGATCACGGCGAGCGTCAATGAACTCCCGCCATACTGGACTATCTTCCAACCGTCTAACGGTCCTCGAGCGCATGCCGGACCCGTACGATAATCGCCTGCTCCTCGAACAGCCGATACCGCACAACATAGACTCGTGCGCCAAAGCGAACTGACAAAGTACGACAGTCCGGCTCAGCGTCCCATGGGCGACCCTTTTCCGGGAAGTCCCTGAGCGACTCCGGCGGGCCGAATTATCCAGCGCTTACCGAATTATAGGTTCCTACATTGAGCGCAGATACGGTTGATCCGTCGCAACTACAGCTCGGTGGCAGAGGACGCCCACCCTAGACCTCGATCAGTACGGGTACGCGCGCAATCAGGAACCGGCCGTGTCGCTGAGCGCCGTGGCGCAGCTGTCGCCGAGGGCCGACTGGTTCGCCTCCAGGCACGCCAGCACGCGGCCTTCGCCCATTTCCACTTCGCTGCACATGGTCTGCAGTTCCTCAGCACAGCTCTGGGCAAGGTAGACGATCGCCGCGCTCAGCTGTTCAAGCAGCACCGCGCCCTGATAGAGGGCGTAGCCACACTGGCCGGAGATCTTGTCCTCGTGCGCCGCCACGCAATGCAGCAGCCTGCCTTCGCCCGGGGTCACCTGGCTGCAGTACGCCTCAAGATCGCTTTCGCAGGCGGTGATGACGTAGTCGAGCAGCGAATCCTGTGCCGCAGCGGTGCCGGCAAGCAGTGTGAACGCGGCTGTGATGGCGAACTTGTTATAGCTTTTCATGATTTGAATCCTTTATTCAGGGGTAAACCGTCAGCCGATTTGGCTGACACCGGGACCTGCTCCCGTATCGGCAGCACCTCAGGGTCGAATTGCAGGTCCAGCAGCCGTGTAACCGGAAACAGTGTGGTCTCACTGTCCGGGCGGCCCTGCTGCAGAGGCCCGATCGTCAGACACCGCCAGGCATGACAGAAGCAGCCGCCTTTCACTGCAATAGCGATCGTCAGCTGCACTACTGAAGATCGCTCCTGTTTTCATGGTCTTTAATGGTTCGGCCTGTTTGAAGCCTGACATCAGAAGGGGGCCATCGGCCCTATTCGCGCGCGAACACGGCGCGCCACTCTTCCGACGTCATCCGGTCACGGATATTGAACCGATGATCGAGCACGCGGGATTGAGCGGCTACCCACGCGGAGTTGAGCGCGTCGAGCTGGGCCTGCATATCGGCCGCTCCGGCGCTGTGATTCTTGTATTGGGTATTCAGGGACTTGCCGGACTTCGCCAGGATCTTGTTGAAGGCCTTCAATTCGTCATGCAGTGACTCGACTTCTCTGGCGACCGCTTGAACCCGCACGGGGTCGACCACCACGCGCTCAGCGCGATGCATGAAGTCCTTCAGCATGGCTTCCGTAAGCAGGGCACCGGACGTGGCGGCACCCCCAAGAAGGAACGCGACGAGCAATGCGGCAAGCATATCAATTCTCCCCGGTAGGAATGGCCGACGCCTGGGGGGCAAGCGATTCGATGTCAAACTTCGACAGCTTTCTCCACTCGATCTCTGTCGTCACGGTCTTCATCTCGGCAATCAGACCGACGAACTCCGCCTGGAAGCCGCGCCGGTCGCGGTCGTAATCGCGAACCAGTTCTTCGAAAGTCTCACGCGTGGCGGAGTAATCCGAGCTCAGCGTCTTCATGGACTCCGCATAAGCCCGGACCGACTCCGAATGGCGAGCCATCAACGTGTCTCTTTCATCCGCCAGACCGGCAAAAATCGCCGCCCTTGCCGGATCCGCTATCTCGACGGTGATCATTTGCCGAAAATCGGCGTGCGCCGCGGAGCTACGCTCCTGCAACTCATCGGCATTCGGTGCGTTCGACCGGCTCGCGCAGCCGGGAGCGATGACCAACACGAGGCCGGTCATGAAAAGAACGAGAATCTTTGCGTAATTCATTGGGTTACCCGAGCCCCTGGGGCTTTTGGGGCCCTGAGTCTGCGCCGGGAGCGGCGGGCGCGCTATCCATTCCGCGCAAAGGGGACTATGATTTCCGACGCGCCTTGTCGTCGGCCGCCCGATCCCTTTTGGCTGGCCTTCAGCCCAGCGCGGGTCGAGGGAAAGTCATGCAAGAGGCAACTTCAGTCTTTCGCGACGAGACGAGAGCCGCGCCGGGCCACTTTCGGGACCTGGACGACTTGAACCACGCCATCAGCGGATCCGACCTCGAACTCACCCAGCTCGAGGCAGGCGAGCTCGATGTGCAGGCCCTGAGCTTCGATTTTGATGGCCTGTCCGTGGATCGCGGCAAGATCAACCGGAACATTCGAATCCGCGGCGGCCTCGATGCGAAGAGGTACTCCCTGGCTGTTTTCCACCCGGGTGCCCGCGGCCGCCTGAACGGGTTTGATGTCGACCCATCCAGCTTATTGTTCAGTTCGCCGGGCCTGGAACTGGATGGCCACCTGCGAGAATCGTATGGCTGGACATCCCTGGTTATACCTGCCGCCTGGATCGAGGCGACTTCGATGGCTGCCCGGGATACGGGATTCCTCGTTTCCCTCACCGGCTTCCGGGGCCTTTACCCGGATGCGCACAAGCTGCAGGACCTTTTCCGGGCGAGCGAGTTGCTGGTCGCCTCGCGTTTCCAGCCGGGGCAAAGCATGGAGCGGGAAGAGCAGCTGTGCCTCTGCCTTCGCGACGCGCTCGGAGCCGTGCTGAGTGATCTCGACGCGCCCGACAGCAAGGCAATGTCCGGTACGCTGTCGCAATATCGCACGGCACAACGGGCGGAGCGCTACCTTCGCGAGCGAGGTCTGGACAACCTCGCCGTAGACGAAATCTGTGCGGAACTGCGAGTCAGCCGTCGTCACCTCGAATACGCGTTCCGTGGTGCCTTCGGCACCAGTCCAGCCCGCTATTCCCGCCTCCTGAGACTCCATCAAGTCCGTCGCAGTTTGAGCCATCCGCGGGCCGGGACAACGGTGACGACTGCAGCCACGGACCATGGCTTCACTCACCTGGGATGGTTTTCCACGCAGTATCGAGCGTTGTTCGGCGAATCCCCCAGCTCGACGCTCAAGCGCGGGGCAGCTCCCGCAACGAAGCAGGGTTAGCATTGATCTCGGCCCTGCGGTGCGCAATATTGATAGCGTGCCGGGGGCGGCGCGCTGCAACATCTACCGGTTAGGTGAGCCAGTCGAGTAAGGGGCAAGGCGCGATGTCCATAAGGAAGCAACTTCTCAAGCAAATTCCAGGCGTGGTGTTCGCGGGTCTGTTGGCGCATTCGGGCACCAGCCTGGCAGCGGAAAAGGTCACCGTGGACAACTTCGTCCGCGCCGAGACCGACATGACGCTGCGGCGCTACGAGGCCCAGGGAGCCTTCGGCAAGCTGCTGCACCTCAGGGCACCAACGCCGCTGGATCGCCAGGACGTT
>JAZBOX010000039.1:0-7819 GCA_036351355.1 Halieaceae bacterium | reverse complement strand
TGTCCCAGTCGAGGAAAACGACGCCGAAAAGAGGAAAGAGATTGCCGAGGATGAGTACCAGCGCGCTGGCAGGGAGCGGGAGCACCTCGTGTTCGTCCGCGGGCTAGCTGCGCGAACCCATCGGCAGGGACACTAGCCGCTGCCGTAGGTCTGCTTGAGGTGATCGAAAACGGCGCGCAGCGCCATCGCCTCGCCGCCCTCGGGGTGGGCGGGACGGCTGCGGATGTTGAAGGCCATGATGTCGAAGTGCATCCACGGCGTGTCATCGACGAAGCGCTGGAGGAAAAGTGCCGCGGTGACGGCACCGGCGTAGGGTGACGCCGGGCTGTTCACCAGGTCTGCGATTTTTGATTCGAGCATGTAGTTGTAAGCCGCATGCAGCGGCATGCGCCAGACCGGGTCGTCGCTTCGCTGCGCCGCGGCGGCCACGGACTCGGCCAGGGCGTCGTCATTCGAAAACATCGCTGCGACTTCGGCGCCAACGGCCGAGCGCGCCGAGCCGGTCAGCGTGGCGTAGTCGAAGATTGCCTCGGGCTTGTCCTCGCAGGCGATCGACAGCGCGTCGCAGAGGAGCAGACGGCCCTCGGCGTCCGTGTTGTCGATTTCAACGGTAAGGCCCTTGTGCGTCTGCAATACGTCGCCGGGGCGGAAAGCGTTGCCGCTGATGGCGTTCTCCGCGGCGGGAATCAGCAGTCGCAGGCGAATCGGCAGCGCCTGCGCCATTATCAGGTAGGCGAGGCCGATCGCCGTGGCCGCGCCGCCCATGTCCTTCTTCATCAGGCGCATGCCGCTGGAAGGTTTGATATCGAGCCCACCGGAGTCGAAGGTGACGCCCTTGCCGATTACGGTCACCTTCGGATGCGAGGGGTCGCCCCAGCTGAGGTCGATCAGGCGCGGCGCGTCAGCCGCCGCGCGCCCCACGGCGTGAATTGCGCCGCAGCGGATATCGAGGAGCGCGTCTCCGGTGGTCACCTCGACCGTCGCCCCGAAAGTTGCCGCTATTGCTCGCACCTCGTCTTCGAGATGCGAGGGCGCCATGTCCTGCGCCGGCGTATTGATCAGGTCGCGGCACAGGGCGACGGCGCGCGTGGTGTTGATGATCGCGTTGCGGTCGGCCGTGTCCGGGAGGAGCAGGGTCGCCGCGGCGCGCCTGGGCTCGCGGTAGCGCAGGAACTGGTAGCTGCCGAGACCCCAGCCGAGAAGCTGCAGATCGGAGACCGCGCCGACAATCGTGTATTCGCCCTCGGGCAGCGTCATCGGCAGTGCGCCGAGCGTGCCGAGCGTGTCCTCGCCGTCCCAGCCGGCAACAACGCTCGCCGCGCCGTCCTCTTCGAGCCAGGCGAACTGCCCGGCCTCGCCATGAAAGCCCTGCCGCGCGAGCGAATCGCGTTGGTGCTGGGTCAGCGACTGCAGGCGATCATCAAGGGCGTCGGCCGTGACGAGCTCGATCGGGGTCGGAGATGCCGATTGGGTGATGAAGCCGATGGAATCGGTCTGCTCAGATGTCATGGGTACCTTCGATACGAATGCGGGTCGAATGACCCTGCCGTCGCACGATGGTAACGAGGGTGAGTAGGCGCGTCGACAGAAGATCTGCGCGCGGTGCGCAAAGATGCAGAATCATCCGCGACACCACGCGCTGCGGCCCTCAGCCCAACGGAATCTCAAGCGTCAGGCGCAGATCGCGCCCGGGATTGAGCGCATAGGCCTTGTAGGTGTTGAGGAAGTCGCGGTAGGTCTCGTCGAGCACATTACGCAGTTCTACGTTCACGCGGATATCACGCTCGCCGAAACCCTGGAACTGAAACCCCGCTGCCAGATCGAATAGCCAGTAGCTGTCTGTCGACGCGCTGCCAAACACCGGGTTGCGATCGAATTGTGCGAAGGGTTCACCCGGCGCTGCGTCCTGCGAATCTGCATAGCGAACGCTGGCCCTTGCATAGGGCGCGCGAAGAACGCCAAGGCTTGCCGGGCTCCAGGACAGCTCTGTGAGCAGTTCGTTTGCCGGCGTTAAGGGCAGATTTTCCCCACTGGCCCGGTTCTCCGTTTCGATCAGGTCGACAACGAGGCGAAGCCCCCAACTGCGACCGAGATCCAGCGCCATCTCCGCCTCGAAGCCGCGAAGCGTTGCATCAGCCTGCCTGTGCTCGAAGATCGGCAGACCGTTGGGAGCCTGGTTGAAGCTGTCCTGGAGATAAATGTAGTTGTCGATGCGGTTCTCGTACACCGTTGCACTGCCGGTCAGACGGTCGAAGCTCCAGCGCAACCCGAGATCGACATTCAGCGACTCTTCCGGGTCGAGGTCGGGGTTGCCGATCTGGACAGCAGCGACGCCGCCATGAACGCCGTTGGCGAATAGCTCGAAGACCGACGGTGCGCGGAAACCGCGCGCGGCATTGGCGGCGAGAGTGAAGTGGTCGCCGAGCGGATAGGTGCCGCCAAGCGCACCGGTTACCACGTTGTAGGAGTTGCCGACGGTGCCGGTAAAGCCAGGATCAGCAGTGGTCTTGTCGGCGTCGCCCTCGACCTTGCTGTAGTCGTAGCGCAGCCCGCCCTGCAGAACGAGCAGCCCGAGCCGACGTTCCTCGTAGGCGAACACGCCGAAGTTGCGCGTTGTGGCACCCGGCGACAGGACGGTGCGGCCGCGCGATTCCTGATCGAGTGTCCTGAGTTCGACGCCGAGCGTGCCCCGGTCGAGGAGGCTGCCGCCCTCGTGCACCGCTTCAAAGCGCATGATGTACTGATCAAACTCGATTTCGATATCGCCATCGAAGGGCACCGAGCGCGGATTGCCGGGTTCGTTGGCGCGGCGCAGATTGTTCTGCCAAACCAGTTTGGGGCGCAGGGTCCACTGCGTTTTTCCGCCGTCGATGCGATAGTCGGTGCTCAGCTGAAGTTCCGTGTTCTCGAGGTCGATGCCAATGCCTGCCCCATTGGGCGGGTTTGGAAGCAGGTAATTCATCTCGTTGGTCCAGCGCGTCAGACGCACCGAGGTGGTGGACTGCTCGCCACGCCAGGACGCGCCAAGCTGGCCGTTGACCTGCTCAAAGTCTGTGAACGGCAATTCGCCGGTAAAGGCCGGGCCCGACGAGTCGCCGCTTTCGAAGGCCGTCGCGCTGTCCGGTGCCTCGATGTTGTCGCCGGAGCGAACGACGACTCCACCGCCCACGGCCCAGCGGTCCGAGCTGCTCGAGCCGCGGACAGCGACGTCTCGCTGATTGTTGTTGCTCGCGTAATCAATGCGCGTATCGAGCTTGCTGTGCCGCGAGCCATCGTCGCTGTGACTCAGATCGAGCGAGTGCACATCGATAACGCCGCCGATGGCGTCGGATCCATAGAGCAGGCTCGCTGCGCCGCGCACCACTTCGATACTGTCGCTGAGGAAGGGGTCGATATGCGGCTGGTGCCGGATTCCGTATTGCTGAAAGTCCACGCCAACGCCGTTGGACAGGATCCGGATTCGGTTTCCCGTCAGGCCGCGTATCACGGGAACGCCGGCATTGTTACCCGTATCGAGCGTGCGCAGGCCGGGCAGGTGCTCCAGCGTCTGGCCCAGACTCGCGCCCTGGCGCAGCTCCTTGTCGAGACCCTGCAGCAGGTCGATATTGGCAGCCTGGACCATCTTGCTACCCGGGGCTGGGGCACCTGCATGAACGTAGACCTCCTCGATGCGCAGGCCCGTTGGTGCCTGCGCCGATGCCGCGGGGCGAGGATCGCTGCTTTGTGCGGTCGCGTGCTGTGTGGCTGCCAGCACGGATGCCAGGGCCAGTGTCGAACAGAATGTGGTTTTCATCGTTACTCTCTCAAATCGCAGATGACGTGATCGCAGGCTCTGCGATCAAGCGTTCAATTCACCGAATGCTCCGCGGCGATGTGGATGCTTGCCGCGGTTGGTGTCGTCAGCGCCAGGGCATTGACAGGGTCGTTTGCCTGGTCACAACGACGGCGCAGGGCGCTAGGAGAGAGAGGTGGGCGGTGCTCTTGCCGCTTGCGGCGAGTGTTGCGGTCGATCCGCAGCGGAGTACGGTTCTGGAGTGAGGCTGATCCGCGATGGTGGCGGGAGCAGAATTAAGCTGTGGGAGGTGACTGCCTGGTCGCAGCTGCCCGATGCGAGCAGCAGGCAGATATCGCAGTCGGCGATCCCGCTGGAGCCGTAGCCCGACGCCGGATCGCGATCGTCGCAGTGCGAGTGGAACTTAAACAGCGGGGCGGCAAGGAGTACGGCCGCGAGGAACGCGGCCACAACATGCCGTGACCCGCAGCTCCTATGCTTTACGAATCCCCGGCCAGTCTCTCGGCCAGTCTCTTGGCGGCCGCGGCGACTCGATCGGATGCTGTGTGGATACATCTACAGCGCTCTTTACTGAAACATCAGTAAAGCACACTTCGAGCATCACAATCTGATCCAGATCAAACTCCGCGCAGCTTGTGCGTCCGGCGTAGGCGCTCAGCGCAGCTCTTCGACCGCCTGCTCGATATGAGCAATGAAGTCATCCACGGGCATTGTTCCCAGGTCTTCGCCGCCACGGGAGCGCACGGCGAGTTCGCCGTTCTCCACTTCGCGGTCGCCGACGACGAGCAGGTAGGGCACTGCCTGCATCGTGTGCTCGCGGATCTTGAAGCCGACCTTTTCATTGCGCAGATCCGAAATAACGCGGATGCCGCGCTGCCTCAGGCGTTGCTCAACGTCCCGCGCATAGGCGTCCTGCTTGTCGGTGATCGTGAGCAGCGCCGCCTGCACCGGTGACAGCCACACGGGGAACTTGCCTTCATAGTGCTCGATCAGGATCCCGGTGAAGCGCTCCAGCGAGCCGAACAGCGCCCGGTGCAGCATGACCGGCCGCCGGTCGCGGCCGCCGGTTTCGTCGACATAGGTGATGTCGAAGCGCTCGGGCAGGTTCATGTCGACCTGCAGCGTTCCGCACTGCCAGTCACGGCCGATGGCGTCGCGCAGTACGAACTCGAGCTTGGGCCCATAGAAGGCGCCCTCGCCAGGGTACAGCACGTAGTCGAGGCCCATGGTCTCGAGCGCGTGGCTCAGAGCACCTTCGAGGCGATCCCAGACCTCGTCGCTGCCGATGCGCTTCTCGGGGCGCGTCGACAGCTTGATCACCACGTCCTCGAAGCCGAAGTCCTTGTAGATATCGAGCACGAGCGCAACGACGTCGATGCACTCCTGCTCCATCTGGTCCTCGGTGCAGTAAATGTGCGCGTCGTCCTGCGTGAAGTGGCGTACGCGCATCAGGCCCAACAGCGCCCCCGAAGGTTCGTAGCGGTGCACCTTGCCGAACTCGGCCATGCGCAGCGGCAGGTCGCGGTAGCTCTTGAGGCCCTGGGCGAACATGGAGACGGATCCGGGGCAATTCATCGGCTTCAGGGCGAAGACGCGTTCGTCCTCGGTTTGCGTCGAGAACATGTTCTCGCGGTAGTTGAACCAGTGCCCGGAGGTTTCCCACAGGCTGCGGTCCATCACGTCGGGCGTGTTCACTTCGACGTAGCCGGCATCGTCCTGGCGCTTGCGCATGTACTCGAGGAGCAGGCGGAACAGCGTCCAGCCCTTGGGGTGCCAGAAGACGGAGCCCGGGGCCTCGTCGCTGAAGTGGAACAGGTCGAGCTTGCGGCCCAGCTTGCGATGATCGCGCTTCTCGGCCTCCTCAAGGCGATGGAGATAGGCCTTGAGCTCCTTTTTATCGCGCCAGGCGGTGCCGTAGATCCGCTGCAGCGTCTCGTTGTCGGAGTTGCCGCGCCAGTAGGCGCCGGCGAGCTTCATCAGCTTGAAGGCCTTGGGCAGCTTGCCCGTGCTCGGCAGGTGCGGACCGCGACAGACGTCGAACCACTCGCCCTGACGGTAGACAGATACCTCTTCGTCCTCGGCGATGATGTCGTCGATGATTTCGACCTTGTAGCGCTCGCCGATGTCGCCAAAGATGCGCTTCGCCTCGTCGCGCTCCCAGACCTCGCGCGTGATCGGCAGATCGCGGTCGACGATTTCCTGCATGCGCGCCTCGATCTTCGCAAGATCATCGGCCGAGAAGGGCTCCGCGCGCGCAAAGTCGTAGTAAAAGCCGTCCTCGATCGCCGGGCCAATGGTGACCTGCGTGCCGGGAAACAACTCCTGAACGGCCTGCGCCATCACGTGCGCGGCGTCGTGGCGGATCAGTTCGAGGGCCTCATCGCTCTTCGCGGTGATGATGGCCACGTCGCTGTCGCCTTCGATTACGAAGGAGGTGTCAACCATATGGCCATCGACCTTGCCGGCCAGCGCCGCCTTGGCGAGGCCGGGGCCGATATCGGCGGCGACGTCCAATACGCTGACGGGGTGATCGAAGCTGCGGGAAGACCCGTCGGGAAGGGTGAGCTGGGGCATGGGCAGACCTTGTGTCAGTGGCGGCCCCAACGAAAGGCCGCGTGGTATTAATAGGGATCAGTTGGAAGCCGCGTAGTATATGCTTAAACCGCTTGAAACACAGCGAGAGCGGCGCTCATGTGCGTTTGTCTGGTGGCTTTGCCGCGTACTCGGGCAGTCGTCGCGCTGTTTGCGGTTTGACCGACGCAACAAAGCTCAGTTGGCCCAGGTATGCCCGTGAATCTTCGAATTTCGCTTCTTCTGCTTCCCGTTCTGCTCGCCGCAGCCATCAGTGCCTGCGAGCGGGCCCCGCGCGAGGCTATCTTTTCCCGGGCTTCAAATGCATCGGGTGCCCCAGCTGCTATTGAGATCACGCCGACGGCGCTCCTTGACTGCGCGCGCGAGTCCGGGGCCACGCTTTTGCAGGCGCATCGCGCCGGCGATCGGCGAGGAGCAGCCGAAAATAGCCTCGCTGCAATCAATGCCTCGCTGGCCGACGGCGCGCTGTTCCTTGAGCTTGACGTCGCGCGCACGCGGGACGGCGTTCTGATCCTCATGCACGACGACACGCTTGATCGCACCACGACGGGCGCGGGGGTGGTGGCGGAACTGCCCTATGCGGCGCTGTCGCAGGTGACGCTCGTGGATGCTAGCGGGAGAGATACGGGGGAGCCCGTGCCGACGCTCACCGATGCCCTTGAAGCGCTCGACGGCCGTGGTTTCGCGCAGATTGATCGCAAGGCCCCCGCCACCTTCGACGAGATCGCTGCCGTGGTGGAGGCCAATGACGCTACCGATCGCGTGGTGATGATCGCCTATACGATCGATGAGGCCATAGCCGTACACCGGCGGCTGCGCGAAGTCACAATTTCGACGGGGATCCGCTCAATGAGCGACGTTTCCAGGCTGCGCGCGGCGGGTGTGGATCTGAGCCGGATCACGGCGTGGCTGGGGCTGGGAAGCGGCAATCCCCATCTCGACACCGAATTGGCGTCAGTTGGTATCGAAACCAGCTTTGGTGACTTCCGCGCTGAGAGACAGGGTACGGTGGACTACCGTCGTATGGCAGTGAACGGCGCCGAGGTGATCAGTGTCGACGAGGTGAAAAATGCGGCCACAGTACTCGACGCACCGTCACGGACGCGGGCATTGCTCCAAAGCTGCGCGCGGGTATTGTGATAGGTTGAGGTAGGATTCGGAAACCTTCACTACCGAGAGCATCGCTGCCGAGTCGTGCACGGGTGCTGTGTGCTCTGCCTGATGCTAGTGCAACACCCGATCGGGTCGCATGGCCTCGCGCAGCTCGGCTTCGCGGGTCATTTCCTGTTCTTCCACGAAGTGGCGCAGGCGGCCGACGACGCTGGTCATCACGTCGATGGTCTGACTGATCTGGTCGAGAGCCAGCAGTATGGTTTCACTGTCCGTGGGCTCGAGCGTGTCGCTGTCGTCCGTGTTGTCGCTGGTGTTGTCGCT
>JAZBOX010000038.1:0-3515 GCA_036351355.1 Halieaceae bacterium | reverse complement strand
CTGCTGGATGTGAGCGAGATCGACGATGAACAAGAGTAACAAGACCGTGGCACCGAAAGGGCAGCGCCCAGGGCCGGCCACCCGCGCCCTGCGGGCGCGGCTTCAGCTGTCGGCCGCGGATCAACAAAAAAGGGCCACCGATGGTGACCCTTTTTCGTTGATTGGTGGAGGCGGCGGCAATCACATCGCCTTATTAATCAGTATGTTGTGCTGCTAAACGCCGGAAATGCCCCCACAAATACCCCCAGATCGTTGACCCTGTAGTCGACCCGTTTGGGCGGCTCAGTCGGCAGTCCTTCTCGCCACATGATAGCCGTAACTGATGAACGCCGAGTGTCGCTCGTAGAGGGCAATCTCGTGCTCTTCGGCGGCCACGATGGCCGCTGCCGCCTCCGAGTTGTCGTTGCGTTCCAGAAACGCTGCGAAGCGGTCCTGCATCGGGCGATAGTAGTTGTCCAGCCAGCATCGTTTCGGTAGCGCGAAGTATCCCAAGGGGGAGAAGCCGTTATCCTCCAGGATCGCCATTTTTGCCGATGCCGTATTAACTTCCGAGTACTCCCGGTTCCAATGCTGCTCGAGCTCGGCCGGTCTCGCTTGCGTCAGCCATGTCAGCTCGGACACGGCGAGTATGCCGTCCGGCTTGAGAAAACGACGCCAGGCCTTGATGCCGTTCGCAAAGCCTATGTTGTAGATGGCGCCTTCCGACCAGATCGCATCGAAGGATTGCTCCTCGAACGGAAGCGCATCCATCGAGGCGCTCAGCGTCGTTATCTTCTTGCCGAGGTCCTGGCGTTCCGCGGCGATATCGAGGCCGTGTAGAAAGCCCGGCAGGAAATCGACGGCGGTCACGGAGGCATCGAGTGCTGTTGCCAGCACCAGCGTGGATGCACCGGTCCCGCAGCCGATGTCGGCAATCTTCAGGCCTGTTCTACCGCTCAGACCTGACAGGGTGATGGCGAGGCGCGTTTCATCGTCGCCGCCGGGGCCTTGGCGTTGACCCTCCCGGTGCAGGTCGACGAGAAGGGAGAGATCATCCAATGGCTGGCTCCTGTGGATTCATCTGATCGTTCGTGCGCGGCCTGGTAATCAGAGTTCCAATACGTCCCGCAAGCGGTCCAATGCCCTCTTGTGGTTGCGAGCGCCCATCTGCCGGATATTGTGCAGCTTCCATTGAATGGCTGGCCACCGGTCCAGCCCTTCGAACGGCAACAACGACCAGTCCGGTTCATCTTGCTTGATCGACAGCAGAAACCGGCGCTCGCTGTCGGTGAGGGCGCTGGCGGCCCACTCGAACAGCTGCTCCCGGGCTCTCTCGAGCTCCGCCAGTTCGACCAGCTTCTCGGTCATGCCGGCGAAGTGGTTGGCGAACAGATCCTCGATCGGTTTGCGGTTCGGTTGCAGAAGCTCTGCGATCGGTCGCCGGTGACCGGCGAGGTAAGCGACGAACGCCTGGCGTATTGAATCCGGGATCGGACCCGATGCTTGAAGATACATGACGTCGAAGAGGTCGCGCGGGTGCTGTCGGTCCAGCGCCGCACAGAGCTTGCCGGCATGTAGATCCGGTAAGTCGAGGCGCTGGATCTCGACAGAAAGCTCGTAGGCCTCCTGTGCGGCCATACACAGTTCGCTCCAGACCGGCGGTACCAGGCTTCCGCGGATGACGACGCTCGGCTCCACCTTGATACGCGCTCCAGACTTGTCCACGAGCAGCTTGGGCGCGTCGCCTTCCACGAGCTGGACGTTTGCGCCTGGTACTGTCCGTTTTAGTCCCTCGGCGATCGTGGCGAGCTGGGCGCGGATATCGTCGAGCGCCGTCTCGCGATCGGACAGCGGGAGATAGGTAAGGTCGATGTCGACCGAGAGCCTGGGCATGTCCCGCAAGAACAGGTTGATGGCAGTACCGCCCTTGAGCGCGAAATCGGACGCGCTGGCGACTGCCGGTAAGCAGCGAATCAGGAGTTCGACCTGAGCTCTGTAACCATCGCGCGCCGCCATTGGTGGTCTTAACTCTGTGCAGGGTCGGCGACGACCAGGTCGTATTTCTTGTCGAGGCGTCCTCCAGCGTGGATGGTCCGCCGGCCTGACCCGAAATCGACTTTCGACAGATCGAGGCGTTTCAACCACGAATGATTCGCTCGCTCGGCGGCATGCATGAAAACCCGCTTGATTTTCACCGAGGTGCAGCTCTCAAGCAGGTGTTGAACGACCTTTGGACGCAGAGAAGTCAGCGATTCCATCACCTGGTAGGCCTCTTCGTAGGACTGCCGTTTCGGCACGAGGTACATCATCTCGAGTGCAGCGCGCTCGAGTGTCGCAACCTCGAGGTCGACCTCGTCGACCGGAACTGTGGATGTGGTCTTTTCGGTGCCCGCGAAGACGCCGGTCGTCACCAGCGTCACCGGTCTGGACCAGGCATGAGCCTCGAACCAGGCGGGCAATTTCGTGCCGGGATTGCCAAACAGGACGACCGCCCGCGCACCTAAGGACAAATAGTGTGTGTAGCCGCGCAGCTCGATGGCGGTGATGCCGCCGGGATGGACGGCGAGTGCGAGCTGCGTTTGCAGAGCGTGGACCGCACCGAGCCAGTCGACGCTCGCGCCAGCCCGCTTGTACGCGCCGTGACCCAAACGTTCCAGCCAGCCGGACTGGACGTACTTGTCTGCAAGCCGGTGGTCGACGCCTCGGGTATTGAGCCAACGCAGCGTGGCGACGTTGCCGGGTGGCCACTGCTGCAGCAACTGATTTATTTTGGATCCCATATGACAACCATTATGCGACGTATGAGCGCTAATATGAACTATCTACGAAGACTGGGACATAGTTCAGAAAAACGCTCAATTGTCGCGTTTATGGCGACTTTAAAGAATGTAAGCAAACTTAAGGAGCGTGCCTGGCGGCTTGAGCGAGACGGGATTTGGTGGGCAAGACAACGACCAGGGTAGCCGGACCGCGCGCCAGTAAAGTTTCTTAAACGGAAATCACACTGGCGGAGATTGGAAAAGAAAAGGCCACATCATGAGCAGCCTTCATCTCTACAGCAACCTGATTTAATTAATAAAAATTGGTGGAGGCGGCGGGAGTTTGAGCCTCGCAGGCCTTCGGCCTGCTCGCCACGCCTGCGCTTCGCTGCGGCGACCCGCGCCCTGCGGGCGCGGCTTCAGCTGTCGGCCGCGGATCAAACGAAAAGGGGCCACCTTGCGGCGACCCCTTTTCGTTTGATTGGTGGAGGCGGCGGGAGTTGAACCCGCGTCCGCCAGTACTCTGCCATTGGCTCTACATGCTTAGATTCCGTTTATTGCTTTAGCCGCCGACAGCCCAACGGGCAGGACGTCGATGGCGAGCCCCGGTATAAATTTAACAGCGCGGCCCGAGACAGGCCTGGCTGCGATCCAGTTCTGTATGACAGTCAGTAGCGCGGGGCTGGAACCTTGCTAAAGACCGCTAGGGCCGAAGCCACTAGATGAGGGTCACGATGGACCGCTTACGCGGCCAGCGCTACCTCGTAGTTGTCGTCG
>JAZBOX010000037.1:0-23024 GCA_036351355.1 Halieaceae bacterium | reverse complement strand
GTTCGCCCTCGCAGTCATCCACGGTGCCGCCGAGATTCTCGGCCTCGCCGCAGAAGGCCTGTACGTCGTTCGCCTCGCTGTCGAGCCACGAGCCGCCGAAGCGCAGGCTCACATTGTCTGTCAGGGCCGCGTAGATCTCGACTTCGCTGCCCCAGCCATCGAGGACCCCGACATTGCCGGCGCGTGTGATGAAACCGGGGCCGTTGGGGTTCGGTTCCGAGAAAAAGGACTGAAGGCCCTCGTATTCGTAGAGGAAGCCCGTCCACGAGAGCTGTACACGGCCATCGGCCAGCGTGCCCTTGTAGCCGATCTCGTAGGACGTCACGGTCTCCTCGTTAAAGTCAGCCGGGCGATCGATACCCAGCCGTGCCTCCCCCTCGGACGCGAGGCCCGTAGCAATGTTCTCGAAGGCGTAGACGTCGTAGCCGCCGGGCTTGTAGCCGGTGGCGACTGAGGCGAAGAGCAGCGTGTCGTCGCTTGGGCGCCAGTTGGCGGCGATGCGGAAGGTCGTGTCGTTCCAGCTGCCCGTATCGGACAGCGCGCCGTCCGGCGTGGGCAGCACGCCACCGATGCCGCCAGAGAGTATGGATCCGCCGAGGTCCGCAAGACGTTCATTTGAGTAGTCCCGCTCGTCGCGCTGGTAGCGGATGCCGGCCGTCATATCGAACTGTTCGCTGAAGGCGTAGCCCACTTCGACGTAGGCCGAGTAACCGTCGTACTTGCCCTTGGTCTCGTTGTAGTCGTTGATCAGGCCGTTGGAGGACGCCGGAAACTCGTAGCCGAGATAGCTCTCCACGTAAGAGGAGGAGCATCCGCGGTAGGTCTGACCTGCGTAGGCGTAGTAGTTGAAGTACAGATCACAGTAGACGTCTTCGGCCTGCAGCTGTCCGAACACCGTGTCGATGTCCTCGCGATAGTAGGACACGCCCGCGTACCAGCTCAGCGGTCCTTCGCTGTCGGACGTCAACCGCAGCTCGGTCTCGAAATAGTCGCCCGACTGGAACTGTTCATATTCGAACAGCGTGATCGGCAGACCGTCGAAGTCTTCCCCGTACTCGTAGTCGTGGTCCTTGTAGTGGGAGATGGAAGACAGCGTTGCGAAGCCAAGGTCGTAATCCATGAGCAGCGTTGCGGAGAACACCTCGGCGACATCGCGGCTGCCGACCTCGTCGTTGATGTTCACGTTGCGCTCGTTGCCGACGTTCCAGGGCGTGCCGCCGCTCAGCAACAGGGAGCGGTCGCTGGTGAAATTGGGGCCCTCGCCGGTCACGCGGTAGACGCTGCCCGCCTGGTTGCGGTCGTCGTACTGAAAGATCAGGTCGCCGTTGAACTTTTCCGTGTTGTAGTTGAAGCTGACACGCAGCGAATCGTTGTCGTGCGCAATCAGGTCGGGGCCGCCGTTGAGGTTTTCGACGTAGCCGTCCTCTTCCGTGTGCAGGCCGGCGATGCGCATTGCGAGGTTGTCCGTGATCGGAACGTTCACCGCGCCCTCGAAGACAAATACGCCGCGCTCACCCACGTCCACTTCCGCGAAGCCTTCCACGCCTTCGGTGCTGGCTTTCTCCGTGATGACGTTGATCGCGCCCGTTACCGCACCCCGAGCGAACAGAAAGCCCTGCGGCCCGCGCAGAACTTCGCTGCGCTCTACGTCGAAGAGACCGCTCACGGCGGAACCGGTGCGGCCCTGCCAGGTGCCATTCATGAAGAAGCCGATGGAGGGCTCGGCGCCGTTACCGAACAGGTTCGTACGGATGCCGCGCACGGAGATCGTATCGAGGAAGGAGTCCTTGGAGTTGCCGGTGATGCCCGGCGTGAACTGGATCAGGTCCTTGATGTCGTTGAGGTTCAGCAGGCGCGATTCGTTGCCGGTCATGGCGGTCATCGACAGCGAGACGTCAAGGACGGACTCGGCGCGCTTGGTGGCGGTCACCACGACTTCCTCGAGCTGCTGCGCACTGAGGGGCGCGGCGGCGGAGCCGGCGAAGAGTGCCATCGACACCGCCTGGGCGAGCCGCGAGCGGCCGCTGGCAGGGCGCTCCATGCTGCTCCCGCTATCCGGGTGGCGAGCGCTGCTGATCGGGGGCCAAGAAGTGAAGCGTGTAACCATGGTGTTCTCCCGCCTAAGCACTGTGGATGGGACCGAATCCAAAAATTAGCCAGACCTCGATGGTATGGCAACAGAACGTTTCGTAAATTAATCGGTACAGGCATGCGCCCATGCCTATACGCTCGGTGCCTGTTTGCGTGCTATGCCCCAGGTTGGGGCGCGTATCGCGGCGCTTGCACCCGGGAAGGTCGCCCGTGGAAGCCGGTCGACCTCACGTTGCCTCGAGGGGAATGCCTTCGGCCTCCAGCGCCTCGCGCATCGGCTGCAGCTGCGTCTCGTAGCGCCGCCAGCGGCCAACGGAGCGCGTGTGCGCGGGCTGTCGCACCTGCACGGCGCTTGCCGTCGTCACCGCACCGGCCTGCGCATGGAACTCGAGGCAGGCGTCCTCCCAGGGCAGCTCGAGGAAATCGATAAGTCTGCGGGCATTGGGTTCGAGATCAGCCGCCGTGTCCTCGTAAGAGATGTCCATGAAGCGATCGCCGAAGCGCTCGCGCCAGGTGTCCATGAGGCGGTAGTAGCGCGCGTGGTGCCGCGCCATCTCCCCCTGCTCGTAGGAGTGCGGGTACGCATCGGCAAACAACTGCTTGAAGCTGGCGAAGCAGGCATCCATGGGGCCGCGGCGCAGGTGCACGACCTTCGCGTTGGGAAAGGCCTTCAGGATCAGGGGGATGAACAGATAGTTCGGTGGCAGCTTGTCCACGAAGCGCGGTGTGTCGCCGCGCAGCCTTGCGGTGGTCTGGAGGTAGGCACCGCCGAGCGCTGCCGGATCGACGCCGGCGCCGATGGCGGCGAGCTTCGGTGAATACTGCGTGCTTTCCCGATAGTCACCGATACGGCGCAGACAATGGCCGAACTGGCGCAGCTCGCCGGCCGAATGCACCTGCGAGTGCGCCACAATCACCCGCTCGACCAGCGTGGTCCCGGTCCGCGGCTGGCCCACGACGAAGATCGGCGAGGGGTCATCGTGACCCTGTCGGCCATCCTCGAGCCACGCGCGGGTGAAGGTGTCTGCGAAAGCCTCAAACAGCGCGATCTCCTGCGCCTCGTCGAAATCGAGGGTCTGTCGCCGCGCCGCGGCGCCGCGCTCGAAGGCCGTGAATGCGCCATCCCAGTCCTCGAGGTCCTCGAGTTCCTTGCCCATGCCGTAGAAGAGAAACGCCAGGGCGCGTGGATTGCGCGTCCTCGCCGTCAGTGCCTGCAGCGTTTCGATGTGGCTGCGGTCCTTCGCCTTGCGCAGGCCGGACACGAGCCAGTGTGCGTTGGGATGCTGCGGTGCTTTTCTGAGCACGTCCGACAGCAAGGCCTGCGCCTCGTCGAGGCGGTCGAGAAAGCGATGATTGTTCGCAAGGTTGATCTGGTGCATCACGTTGTCGGGCGCGCGCTGCAGCGCCCTTTCAAACCAGTTCCCCGCTTCTTCGTGCTCGCCGAGCTGACCGTGCACGGTCCCGATCAGGTCGAGGACGATCGGGTTGTCATCGGCGTACTTCACGGCCCGCGCGAGCGCGGCGTCGGCGCGCCCGGCCTGCCCGGCGCGCATGAACAGGTTGGCAAGCTGCGCCCAGGCGGCGCCATGCTTCGGGTCAAGCTGCGTCACCGAGCCAAAGGCGCGAATAGCATTTGCGTTCTGCCTGATTTCCAGGGCAATGAGGCCGACGAGAAAGTGCGCCTCGACCAGGTCCGGCTTCGCCGACAGCAGCCTCTGGCAACAGCCCGAGGCCTCCTTGATGCGCCCGGCGTTCAGGTGCTGGAAGCCCTCGCGCAGCGTTTGCTGCATCCACGGTTCGATGGAGTTGGTGCTGCGCCTGGCCATGTATCCTCCATTCCCCTGCTGCCGGCATGGTGCATGCGCCGGCCTGCGCGCGCAACGCGCGGAGGCGTCGCGTGGAGATGCTTCGAGTTCAGCCTGGGGGCAGAGCCTGCCCCGCGAGCCTCCTTGCCGTTTCCCTCAGTCGCCGGCGGAACAGCGTGATCAGAAGGAAATTGCACAGCAGCATGCCGGTGACCAGCCCCCACCAGATGCCTTGCGCACCGAGATCGAGAGCGAAGCACAGCAGCGCGCCCGCGCCGAGGCCTACGAGCCAGTAGCCGAGCAGCGACACCCACAGCGGGGATCGCGTATCGCGCAGACCGCGAAGGGCGTCCGCGCAGACGCTCTGCGTGCCATTGAGCAGCAGGAACAGGCCTGCCAGGCCGCTGAGGCTGACGGCGATCCCGAGGACCTCGGCGTTGTCGGGCTTCGTCGTATCGAGAAATGCCCGTGCCAGCAGTTCCGGTGCAAGCCAAAGCAGTAGCGAACCCAGCAGCGTGGCGACTAGAGCGAGCTGGAAGGCGATGCGGGCGGAGCGCCCGGCCGCCCGCGCGTCTTCCTGACCGAGCGCAAAGGCCACGCGCACGCGGACGGCATCGCCGAGCGCCGCGGCAGCGCTCAGCGCCAGGTAGACCACGCTGTAGACGATCTGCTGCGCCGCAAGCGATGCAGCGCCAAGGACTCCGATCAGTACGGCCGCCGTCGAGTACATGCCGCCATTGAGAATCTGCGTCAGCGCGACGGGGAGCCCCAGCGAGAACATCTCGCGCAGCAGGGCCCCGTCGGGACGTCGCGGGAAAACGCGCGGGCGGTGCCCGCTTAGGGCACGGGCACGGCGGACGTAGGCAGCGAGCACGGCGAACATGATCCAGTTCACCGCCGTGGTCCCGATCCCCGCCCCGACGACGCCGAGCGCGGGCAGGCCCAGCCTGCCGTAGACCAGCGCCCAGTTCAGGAGCAGGTTGAGGCCGACGGCGCCGAAGGTAATCCAGCCGATGGCCGCCGAGCGCGCCAGTGCCGTGACGTAGTTGCGCAGGGCAAGGAACCACAGCGCGGGCAGAACGGCGCCGGCCAGCACTCGTGAGTACCCCTCGATCAGCGACACGACTTCCGCATCCTGACGCGCCAGTGCGAGGAGCGGCGCCATGAACCAGACGCCCGCCATGATCGGCAGGCTTGTGAAGGTCGCCACCCACATGCCCTGTTCGCCGGCGGCAATCACACCGCTGCGCCGACCCGCGCCGAGGTTCTGCGCAGCGATCACTCCGACCACGGAGATCACGCCCATGCCGATCAGGAGGAAGATCCAGAACAGGTCGCCGGCGAGGCCGACGGCGGCCAGTTCCTTGCTGCCGAGGCGGCCTACGATGATCATGTCGGTAATCACCATGCCCATCTCGGCGACGTAGGCCGCCGCGAGGGGCAGGGCGATGTGGAGGATAGTGCGCCCCTCGCGTTCCGAGGCCCAGGAGATCAGCGTCCCGTCGGCGGCCTGACGGTCGGGCTCGGGCGGCCCGTCGGTCATGACACTACTGCAGGCCCGAGCCGTCTTCCGAGTAGATGACCCAGATCTTCGTGTAACCATCGGTTTCCCAGACGCCGGTCCATTCCTTCGGGATGGTGACCGCCTCGCCGGCTTCGATGGTGGTGACGTGGCCATCGCTGGAAGTCAGCGTCACGCCGCCTTCGAGAAAATACATGAACTCATCGACGCCGTAGGGCTCGTCGATGACTTCGCGCGACGGTCCTGCGCGGTACATGCCCGAGGCAAAGCGGCCATCGCTGGACATCAGCGAGGTGATATCGAGCACGCTGCCGTCCTCGCTGACGATCGTGTCCTCGCGATCGAAGATCGCTCCGGCGATGTCCTCGCGATTCATTTCTGCCGGGTGGAGCGCGTCGGCCGCCAGCGCCGTGGCAGACGGCAGGGCGAACAGGGGAACAAGCGCGATAAGGCTAAAGGCTTTCAGGCGTCGCTTCAGGCACATGATTCACTTCCTCGTCTGGAAAAAGCTGGCAAATCCGCAGGACTGCCGGCGCCGGCGGGAGTCTCTCACCGCACCAGCCAACGCGGCTTCCGGC
The DNA here is from genome assembly GCA_036351355.1 of Halieaceae bacterium. GTDB lineage: Bacteria > Pseudomonadota > Gammaproteobacteria > Pseudomonadales > Halieaceae > Congregibacter. Next base: position 17,028 of record JAZBOX010000037.1, on the reverse strand, counting down.
TTGTCCCGCAATAATCAGCTATAGCCTATGACGATATACGCCAGCGCGGATACGGCCGCAGCGATCAGCGCATAAGGCAGCTGCGTCAGGGCATGCTGCAGCGGCGTACAGCCCGTGGCCTGCGCCGTGAGCACCGTCGCATCGGAGTAGAAGCAGGCGTGACTGCCGAAGGTGCTCGCCGACAGCGTGGCGCCGATAAGCAGGGTCATGTCCGATTCGAGCCCCTGACCCAACGCCACAACGATCGGCAGCACGATCACGAAAACGCCCCAGTTCGATCCGGTCAGGAAAGACACGAGGCCCATCATCACGAAGATCGCCGCGGGCAGAAGCTCGGCTGTAATCACCGGCCGAAGGGCGTCGACAACGTAGGTGGCAAGGCCCAGATCGTCGTTGACCTCCTTGAGAATGAAGGCGGCCACGAGCACTGCCAGCGGTTCCAGCATGGTCTTGAAACCGTCGATCACCGTGTCGAAGCTCTCCTGCAGATTCATCAGGCGGCGTGCAAGGATGTAGGCGAGCATCAGGCCGAGGGTGATGTAGAGGCCGACGAGGAAGTCGTTGTCGGCGGCGATCGTGGTAGCCACCAGCGCCGCCATGGAAGCCACGAAAAACCACAGACCCACACTGAGACCCGCCTTGGGCACGATCGAGCGGTTTGCGGCCTCGATATGCGCCGCCTCGGGCGGCACGCAGAGTCCTTCCTCGCGGGCGCGGCGATCGGCGGCGCGCATTGTTCCGAGCGGGGGAATCCAGCCGAAGATCACCAGCGGGACGATCAGAACCGCGACCCAGGCGTAGAACATGTAGGGGATCGCGCTGATGTAGACGCTCAGGCCCTCACCTTCGGGGGCGAGGCCGTTAGCCACCAGCATGCCGGCGAAGAAGGCGCCCCAGGTCGAGAAGGGAATGATCACGCTGATCGGCGCTGCCGTGGAGTCGACCACGTAGGCGAGGCGCTCGCGCGCGATGCGGAAGCGATCGGTGATCTCGCGCATGGCGGCGCCGACGGCGAGGGAGTTCAGGTAGTCATCGACAAACATGAACAGGCCGAGCACCCAGCTCGCCATCAACGCGCCGCGCTCACCGTTCACGCGCGCCGACACCAGCTCCGTGAAGCTGCGCGTGGCGCCGGTTCGCAGCAGCAGGCCGATCACGCCGCCCATCAGGCCGCAGACCAGAATCACCCAGGCGACGTCGCGGTCCGTCAGTACGGAGACCGAGGTCTCGGCGAGCGCCGACACGAAGCCGCTGCCGTGGAGCATGAGCAGGCCGAGGACGGAGCCACTGAGCAGCGACTCGATGGGCCGCCGCGTCCACAGCGCGAGGGCGAAGACCAGCGCCGTGGGCAAAAGACAGAGCGCACCCCAATCGCCCTCGCTCATGGGCTGCGACTCGGCTGCTGCTGCGTGATGCAGTGGATTCCGCCGCCGCCGACGGCGATATCGTGGATCGGAACGAGCACGACCTCGCGGTGCGGGAACAGGTCCGTGAGGCGCTCGCGCACGAGGTCGTCGGCGCTCACGCCGTAGGACGGCGCGATAACAGCACCGTTGGCGATATAAAAGTTGACGTAGGAAGGGCAGAAGCGTTCGCCGACGGCAATTTCCGGCGGTGCTTCGGGCAGTACCTGCAACTCGATACGGCGACCGCGGGCGTCGGTCTGGCCGTCGAGGGCCGCGCGCACGCTGTCGTAAAAGGGTCGTCGCGGGTCGTCGGGGTCATCGCTTCCCTCGATGATCACGAGGCCCGGCCGGGCGAAAACGGCAATGCCGTCGACATGGCCGTCGGTCTCTTCATCGAGGGGGTCGCCGGGAAGCCAGATCACCTTGTCTGCACCGAGACGCTCCTTGAGCTCGGCGTCGATCGCCTCGCGGCTCCAGTCGGGATTGCGGTTGGCATTGGGGTAGCAGCTGTCCGTGGTCAGCAGCGTGCCCTCGCCATCGACACTCAGCCCCCCGCCTTCGGCGACGAGCTCTGACCTGATCGCCGGAACGCCGATGCTGGACAAAATACGCTCGGCCAGATGTGCATCGTCCGCGTAGGGTTCGTACTTGCCGCCCCAGGCGTTGAATCGAAAGCACACGCCGGCGAGTTCTCCGTCGGCATCGATGACAAAATTGGGTCCCGTATCGCGGGCCCAGGAATCGTCGATGGGCAGCTCCATCAGTTCGATATCGCTCCCGAGGTAGTCGCGCGCCTCGCTGATGCAGTGCGGCGCAACGACCATGGTCACGCGCTCGAAATCGCCAATGGCGTGGGCGACGGCGGCGTAGGCGCGGCAGGTGGCTGCGGGGTCGTTCCACACGGCCTCGCGCGCCGGCCAGGCCATCCAGCAGCGCTCGTGCGGGTGCCATTCGGCGGGCATGCGGTAGGTGCTCATCGCGGCAGGGTGCTCCCTCGTATTTGCTCGCGCCACCGGTCGGGGTCGCTCGCAAAGTGCCCCGGCGGAATGGCGCGATAGTACGCCAATCGCGCCGGCCAGCCAGCGTTTCTTTCACGGCAGGCGAGGCCGGTCAGCGCCCCTGTCGCACGGCCGCCGCGCGGCGTTTGCCTCGCGCCGAGCGCTGCGCCTACAGTGGAGCCTGAGCCGTCCACGGAAGCACAGCATGCGCAGCCTCACCCTCGCCGCCACGCAGATGGCCTGCAGTTGGGATCGCGATGACAACATCGCCCGCGCCGAGGCGCTGGTGCGTCAGGCTGCCGGTGCCGGCGCCCAGCTTGTGCTGCTGCAGGAGCTGTTCGAGACGCCTTATTTCTGCATCGAGCAGCATGGCGGTCATCTGCAGCTCGCCACGCCCGCGCGGGACAACCCTCTGCTTGAACATTTCCAGGCGCTGGCCCGCGAGCTCGCCGTGGTCCTGCCCGTGAGCTGGTTCGAGCGCAGCGGCAACAGCCATTTCAATTCGCTGGCCATGATAGATGCCGACGGAGGGCTCCTCGGCATCTACCGCAAGGCGCACATCCCGAACTGTATCGGCTACCAGGAAAAGACCTATTTCACCCCAGGAGACACGGGCTTTCGTGTCTGGAACACGCGCTACGGCGTGATCGGCGCGGGTATCTGCTGGGACCAGTGGTTTCCCGAGGCGGCGCGCGCCATGGTGCTGGCCGGCGCTGAGGTGCTGCTCTACCCCACGGCTATCGGCAGCGAGCCGGCCGATCCGCAGCTCGATTCACGCGGCCACTGGTGCCGCACGATGCAGGGCCATGCCGCGGCGAATATGGTGCCGCTGGTGGCATCGAACCGTGTCGGTCGCGAGGTGGCCACGCAGGATCCACAGCTCGCCATCGACTTCTATGGCAACTCCTTCATCGCCGACCACACGGGTGCGCTGGTCAACCAGGCGGACGATGCGAGCGAGGCGGTGCTGGTCGCCAGCTTTGACCTGGACGCCACCGCCGCCGCGCGCCGCGAGTGGGGCGTATTTCGCGATCGTCGCCCCGATCTGTACGGGGCTCTGCTCACGCACGCGCCGGACGCGACCTGAGCGCGCTGCGATGCTGCTGGTCAGCGACTCCTCCGGCGTGCTGAGGGTCGTACGGCTCGCCCTTGCGCAGGCGGCGCCGGCGATCACGATTGCGGCGCGCGAGACTTCGCCGGTTTTGCGAGGTAGCTGACCAGCGTGTCGCCGCCCGAGTAGGCCGGCGCGCTCATCAGCGAGTCGAGGAAAAGGTAGAACAGCTCCGCCTGCGAGCCCACTTCGAGCTTGGCGTAGGCGTGCTTGCGATGCAGCTTCACGGTCTCGACGGAGATACCGAGCCGTGCGGCGATGGACTTGGTGCTGTGGCCGTGGAGCACAAGATTGATGACCTGCGTTTCGCGCTCCGTGAGCAGGCTGGAACCGAAGTCGTCGAGGGCGAGGTGGAGCTGCCTGCGAAGACCATCGCCGCTGCTCGTATCGACACTCCAGTGCTGCTGACAGAGTGATTCCACGGCGGGTGCCACCTGTTCCAGCGTCGCGACCTGGGCATTCGAGAAACGTCCACGCCCGAGCCGTCCGAGGGCCACGTTGACGAAGGCATCGCGGCCGAGTTCAACCACGTAGCCGCATTCGTCGCTGAAGCCGCAGTTGCGGAACCAGCTGCGGTAGTACTCCGACTCCTGGAAGCGCTCGGGGGCCAGATCGCGCAGGCGGAAGAGTCCGAAGCGCCGCTGCTGCGCGGCGGCCTGGTAGAAGGGGTCGAGGAGGAAGGCTCCAGCGACAAAGCGCTCCATGCTCTCGCCGCCACGGGCACCGGGATTCTCGCGGTAGACAACGGTGGGAAGATCGCCGCGCGCGTAGTAGATCATGGTGGCATCGTCGATGGTGCACAGGCCGCGCAGGCCGCGGATAAGCGCGCCGGCAAAGTCTGCGCTGCCGGTGCGGGGCATGCAGGCGGCAACGAGCTCTGCCAGGGCTGCCAGGCGGCTGCCGCCCGCCCGCGCTGCATTGCTGTTTCTGTCCGGCTGCGCCAAGGCGTTTTCCCGCGGTCGTAAGTGTCGATCATAATACGGCGCAGGGCTCCGCGCGTGTGGGCGCAGGCCTGCAATTCGGCCGCGGCAACAGCCGCGAGGAGCGGGTTTGAAACTCATCCTTAAGATTCTGCTTGGCCTGGCTCTGCTGCTGACAGCACTGGCGCTATGGGTGAGCATTGCCTATCGCCCCGAGCCTTTCCCTGCCGGCAGCGAGAGTGCCGCGCGCCTCCGCGATGGTCCTTACGACGTGGGTCGCTTCGACGAGGTTTTCGTTGACCGCGAGCGCCCGACGCAGGCAAACGGTGACTTCCCGGGCTCGCCGCAGCGCGAACTCCCCGGCAGCGTCTGGTATCCACTCGGCAGCGACGCCTCCAACCGCCCGCTTCTACTGTTCAGCCACGGCTTCACCTCGCTGCGGAGCAACGGGCGCTACCTCGCCGAGCATCTGGCGAGCTATGGCTACGTTGTGGCGGCGGTGAACTTCCCGCTGACTTCCGCCTGGGCGCCGGGCGGCGCGCTCGTCGAAGACGTGCTCGCGCAGCCGGGTGACCTCAGTTTCCTGATCGATACGCTCAGCGCCTATGACCGCATCTCGGGCCACGCGCTCTCGGGTAAGGTCGACAATTCGCGCGTGGGTGTTTTCGGAATCTCTCTCGGCGGCCTGACCTCAACGCTCGCGGCCTACCATCCGCAGCTGCGCGATCCGCGCATCGGTGCCGCCGTGTCCATCGCCGGACCGAGCAACTTCTTCACGCCGCGCTTTTTCACCCATGCCGATCTGCCGTTTCTGATGCTGGCGGGAGAGCTCGACGTCATCGTGCCCTGGGCGAGCAACGCCGAGCCGCTGCCGCGGAAAAATCCCGGCGCGCGGCTGGTGACGGTGCTCGGCGGCTCGCATACGGGCTTCTCTCACGGCAGCGCCTACGCACGCATGCTCAAGAACACCGACGCGATCGGCTGCGCCTCGGTCACGCGCTTCATAGAGGAAGACGCCAATGCGCGCTGGGCGGGCCTTTTCGGCGATGCCAGCCTCGGCTTTGATTACACCGTGCCCGATGAGCTGTGCCGCGTCGATCCGCTGCCGCGAGCGATCAACGTGCTGCGTCAGCAGATGATTGCGCGCGTGGTCGTGCGCGCGTTCTTCGACAGCGTGTTCAGCCCCGACCCGAACGCGCGCGCCGCGGCGCGTGCCTACCTCGACGCGAGCATCGACCGCGAGCTCGACGACGTTGCGGTGAGCGGCGTTCCGGCGCGCGGTGCGGGCCGCTAGCGCACGATGGTGACCGGGGCGACGGCGGCGTAGCGGCGCTGCGGGTTCAGTTCGCGCATGGCCGGCACCAATTCGGCCAGTGCCGCCTGGCGGTTTTCCGGCGCCGGGTGCGTGCTCATGAATTCCGGGGGACGCTTGTCCGACAGCGCGCCCATCTTTTGCCACAGCGTGATCGCCGCTTCCGGGTCGTAGCCTGCGCGGCTCGCAAGCTCGATGCCTATCGTGTCGGCCTCGGATTCGGCGACGCGACTGTTGGGGAGCTCGAGGGCGAACTTGGCGGCGAGGGCGGCGCCGGCCAGCGTCACGCCGTGATTGTCTGAAGCGACGCCGGCAGCAATTACACCGGCGTTGATGGCGATGGCCCGCGACATGCGCTCTGCCGTGTGGTTGGCCAGCGCATGGGCAATCTCGTGACCCATGATCTGCGCGAACTCGTCGTCCGTCAGCTGAAGCTGTTCGAACAGCCCCGTGTAGGCGGCCATGCGTCCGCCAGCCATGCACCAGGCGTTAACCGTGTCGTCATCGTCGATGATGGCCACGCTCCATTCCCAGTCGCGCGTGTTGGGATAGCGGGCGATCGCTTCCGTGACCAGGCGTCCGGTGATCGTCGCCACCCGGTCCGCCATTAACGGATCGTCGACGAGCTTGTTCTCGCGGTCGAGCTGATCGACGGTGCTCAGGTAAGCCTTGCGCGACTCGACGATGGCCGACTCGGGCGAGATCAGCATCAACTGGCTGCGCCCCGTCGGGCTGGTAGCGCAGGCCGTCACCAGGGTGATAAGTGCGGCCGCGCCCAGGGCGGCGAAGGAACGGGAGCGGGGTACGGATATCACGGGACCGGCCTCCTGATGCGCTGAATTCTCTTCCGGGACCTGATTTTAGAGCGCCCGCGCGCGAAATGATTCCCCGCCGCCGTTCGCCGTGCTTCGCCGCGGCGTCGACCTGGTGGGGGGGAAGGGGAGGGGCAAAGCTCAGCGGGCGATGCGTTTCGCCGCCTCGCGCTCCCAGTCCGTGGCCTGCAGCATCACGTGGAACAGGCGATTCTGCTCCTGAACGCCCGATGCGGCGGCGGCGCCGGGGCCTGTGGCGTAAACGGCTACGTCCTCGCCACCGTGGGTCTCCGCACCCAGGGGTACGAGCGCCTCCTGGTGATAGCCGGGTCGCGTGGTGTCGATCTCGCTGAGATCCTGGCGGCCGGCCATCGGCGGGTCCGCGTAGCTTCGGTCGGCATTGAGTTCGTCGCCGTAGTCGCGGAAGCCGCGGCCATTCATGTAACCCAGCGTGGTGTAGGGCTGGCCGTTTTCATCGAGCAGCGGCTCGTCGGAGTCTGTGCGCGCCGGCACCACCTTGCCGAGGATCGGGTTGCCGCGGCGCGGGTAGCCGGCCATGGTGAACACGTGGCTGTGATCTGCCGTGACCAGGATGAGCGTGTCGCTGTCGGCGGTGGTCGCCTGCGCCACGCGCACGGCCTCGGCCATCTCGATCGTGTCGTTCAGCGCATTGAAGGCGTTACCCGCATGGTGGGCATGGTCGATACGCCCGGCCTCGACCATCAGGAAAAAGCCCCTGTCGCTGGCTTTCGAGAGCAGCTCGATGGCGGTGCGCGTCATTTCGGGGAGCGAGGGCTGCGCGGCATCCTCGCCGCTGCGCTCGGCGGCGTAAGCCATGTGCGAGTCGGAGAACAGGCCGAGGACCGGCGTGCCCTTTGCTGCCTTGAGCGCCGCTGCGTCGGCGGCGTAGGTCCCGCCCGGATAGCTTTGCTGCCACTCGTCGATCAGATTGCGGCCATCTTTGCGGCGACCGCCGGTCTCGCTGTCGCTGTGAAAATGACGGCGGCCGCCACCGAGCGCCACCTCGATGCCGTCGCTGGCTCCGGCACCGAAACGTGCGTTCATGCTTTTTTCAAAGGAAAGGAACTGGCTGGCGATGTCTTCGCAGCCCTCGGCCTTCGCCGCGTTCGACAGCTGCGCGTCGTCCTCCCAGTCGCGATCGGCGGTCTTGGCATAGGTGGCGCCGGGCGTGGCGTGGGTGATGCGCGCCGTGCTGATGATGCCCGTCGCGCGGCCGGCGAGTTCGGCGATCTCCAGCAGCGACAGCAGTTCGTGACCTCGACCGCTGGCGCAGTCGCCGTAGACCACGTTCTCATCGATGCCGAAGACACCGATGTCTGTTTTCACGCCGGTCATGATGGCGCTCATGGTGCCGGCGGAGTCCGCCGTCTGCGAGTCGACGTTGTAGGTCTTCGACAGGCCCGTGAAGGGGAAGGTCTCGAAGCTCAGTCGATTTTCTTCGCCGGGATTGCCCGCCTGCTGTCCGGCGAGGATGCGCGCGGCCGTGACCGTGGACACGCCCATGCCATCGCCAAGAAACAGGATGACATTCTTCGCACCGCTGCCGGCGCCGCGGCTGCTGACGCTGCTCGAGGCTTCGCGAAACCAGGGACTGTTGCGCTGGTGCTCGGGGATGGGGCCGGCGTAGGTGCTGTCGGCGACGCTCGATCCAGCATTGAGCTGTGTGGTCTGCGCGACGGTGGCGGCGGAGATAAGGCCGCCTGTGAGAACCAGGGCGGGGATGAACAAGCTCTTCGGGTGCATGCAGGATCCTGATCTGAATGGGGTCAGCCGGGTTCAGCCTCGGAGCCCGCCGTGGTTCTGAGCAGGCCGCGGTAGGCACCCCGGGCGTTGGTCTCGCCGCTGAGCACGCGAAGAACGTCGCGCGAGATCGGCATATCGATACCATATTCTTCTGCCAGGGCCATGACAGCGGGCGCACTTTTTGCCCCTTCCGCGACCATGAACATCTCCGCCGCGATCTCTTCCATGGTTTTGCCCTTGGCGAGTTCGATACCCACGTGGCGGTTGCGACTCTGCGGGCTGGTGCAGGTCGCGATCATGTCGCCCATGCCGGCGAGGCCGGCGAAGGTGCGCGCGCGTCCGCCCATGGCGACGCCGAGCCGCGTCATTTCGGCGAGGCCGCGAGTGATCAGCGCCGCGCGGGTGTTGTCGCCCGCACCCTGGCCGTCGCCCATGCCAACGGCAATCGCGATGATGTTCTTGAGCACGCCGCCGAGCTCGCAGCCGATGACGTCGGTGTTTGTGTACACGCGAAACAGGCCGCTGTTGAACACGGTCTGCAGCGTGCGGCAGATCACCTCGTCTTCCATCGCGATCACGCTGGCGGCGGCCTGTCCCGCCATGATTTCGCGCGCGAGGTTCGGGCCCGTGAGCAGGCCCCTGGGGTGGCTGGGGATCATCTCCTCGATGATCTGCGTCATGCGCATGCGCGTGTCGAGCTCGAGACCCTTGGTCAGGCTGATCACGGGCACCCAGGCGCGAAGGTGACGGCGCACCTCGTCGAGCACCGTGCGGAAATTGTGCGAGGGGATACCCATCACCACGACATCGGCGTTGCTAACGGCCTCGCCGATGTCATTGGTCGCGCGCAGCGCCTCGGGCAGCACGGCGTCGGGAAGATAGGTTCGGTTGGTGTGCTCGCGGTTGATCTCGTCCACCGTGTCGGCATTGCGCGCCCACAGGGTGACCGAGGTGTTGCGTGCCGTGAGCGCGGCGACCGTGGTGCCCCAGGATCCGCCGCCGAGAACCGCAACGCTGAGTTGACTCATTATTATATGCTCCCTGATATACCTTCGCCTGCCCGGTTCGGGCCTGCGCGCTGCTGTGATGCGCTGGTCGCCTCGCAGCTCAGCTCGCTGCGCTCTTGGGGCGGGCCGCGCCCGCGCTGCGGCGCCTGGCCCGCGGTGCTGCCTTCGCGGCGGTCTTTGCTTTCGTCTTCCCTGCGGTCGTAGGGGATTTACGGGCGGTACTGGCCTTGGTCGCGGTGCCAGCCTTGTTGCTCGCCGCTGAAGCAGCCTTGCCGCGCGCGCTCTTCGCCGGGGGGACCTTTGCCTGCTTCCGCGCCGCGGTCTTTTTCGGCGCGCTCTTCGCAGCTTTGGCCCTGGTTTTTTTCTTCGCTGCCGTCTGCTTCGTTGTGGTCCCGGCTTTCACTTTTCTTCGCGCACTGCCGGCAGGTTCCTCATCCTGACCCAGGGCGCGAAGGAATAGGTTGCGCACTTCACGCACGTGCTCGTCGACGGTCTGCGGCGACCAGTCGCTGGTGTCGACGGGCTCGAGCACGTCGACCTCGACGGTGGCCGGGCGGAACACGAAATCGCCCTTCGGAGCGACATCGCCCGCGTTGTGGATCACGATCGGCACGATGGGTACGCCGGCCTGCATGGCCAGATGGAATGCACCCTTCTTGAAAGGACCGAGCAGCGGTGACACGGAACGCGTGCCCTCCGGTGCCAGGGCGACGGAGCGGCCCTCGTTGCGCATCGCGTCGACGAGCGGGCGCATGGCCTCGATGGCCGAGGCGGCGTTCTTGCGATCGATCATCACCACGCCACCGAGCTCGAGCACCTTGCCGATCACCGGCATTTTCTTGATTTCCTGCTTGCCGACGCCTGCGAGATCGCGGCGCAGCAGCTTGGCGCAGATGACCACGTCGGCCTTGCTCTGGTGATTGAAGATGAAGACGGCGGGGCGCTGCTTCCACAGGTTGTCCTCGCCGTGCACGCGCAGGTCGAGGTTGATCAGCGCGCTGGCAGTCTCGGCGAACAGGGTGATCGAGAAGTTCGTGGCCTCGCGCCGCGAGCCGGTCAGGGCGTAGATCGGCAGGCCGGCGGCGAAGGTCGGCACGAGGCTGACGGTGGCGGCGATCGAGCGGATGAACTGGCCCACCGTTGGCCGGCCGCGGCTGCCGAAGCTCGCCGTTGGCCAGGCGTTGTCGCGGGCGACGGAGCGCAGTTTCTCGCTCGGATTCAGCGCGACGGGATTGCCCACGCGCTCGAGCAAGAGCTGGTCGTCGGTGCTGTCGGAGTAAAAGAAGCTCTGGCCGAGATTCGCGCCGACGCTGTCGGCCAGTACCTCGGCGGCGTCGACCTTCCCCTGACCGAAGCAGGTGGGGCGCACGACCTCGCCCGTGAACACACCGTCGTCGTCGACCTCGAGCTGCGTACACAGCACGTTCTCGATGCCGAGGTCCGCTGCCGCAGGCTCAACCTGGTAAGGCGTTGCCGAGGAAATGATCGCGAGCGTGTGACCCTTGGCGCGGTGAGCGGCAATCAGCGCCCGGGCCTCGGGATAGATCAGCCGGGCGATCTGTTTTTCGAAGAGTTCCTCACCGAGCGCCACGTAGTCCTTCTCCTCGATGCCGCTCAGGAACTGCGTGGTCGCAGCCATCATCGCCGAGAAGCCCATATTGCCCAGGCCGAAGCTCGCCATGGCGCCGGCGAGCTCGAGAAACTCGCGCGCCGACAGGTCGCCGCGGCGCAGCTGCTCGCGGATGAAGGCCGTTGCTGAATAGCCCGAGATCAGCGTGCCGTCGAAGTCGAAGATCGCGCAGATGCGCGGTCCTTCCGGTGCGTCTTCGATGGCCTTCAGCAGGATTTCGAGATTGCTGCTCATGGGTTGCGGCACTCGTCCGGAGCTTGAAAAAGGACCGCGAAGTCTAGCACGGCCATCTTCAGGCAATGCCCGCGCCCGGCGGCTGCGGAGTGTTCTATGCTGTACGCAGCGGCGCGCGAGCCAAGAGGCTGCTCACCCACAGCAGAGTCCGAACAGGTAGAGATCCATGAACTATTTCGTTACCGGCGGCACCGGATTCATCGGTCGTTTTCTCGTACCGAAACTGCTTGATCGTGGCGGAACCGTTTACCTGCTCGTGCGGCCAGGATCGCTGGCCAAGCTCGACGGGTTGCGCGAGCTGTGGGGTGCCAGCAAGGAGCAGGTCGTTGCCGTCGAAGGTGATCTCTCCCGGACGCGTCTCGGAGTGAAGGCGGCCTGGGTGCGTGAACACGCCGGCAGCATCGATCACTTCTTTCATCTTGCGGCGATCTACGACATGCGCGCCGATGCCGCCAGTCAGCGCGAAAGCAACGTCAAGGGCACGCGATCAGCGCTGGCGCTGGCGCGGGCGCTCGAGGCCGGCTGCTTCCATCATGTTTCTTCGATTGCCGCGGCGGGCCTTTACGACGGCAGCTTTACCGAGGACATGTTCGAGGAAGCGGGAGACCTCGATCACCCCTACTTCATCACCAAGCATGAGTCCGAAGGCATCGTGCGCCGCGAGAAGACGATCCCCTGGCGCATCTATCGCCCGGGCATGGTCGTGGGGCATTCGGTCACCGGTGAGATGGATAAGGTCGACGGGCCCTATTACTTCTTTGAGCTGCTGCACAACCTGTCCAAAGTGACCCCGGACTGGCTGCCGCTGGCGATGAACAAGGCCGGTCTGCTCAACATCGTCCCCGTGGACTTCGTTGTGGAGGCCATGGACTACCTGGCGCACCTTGCGGGCCACGATGGCGAGTGCTTCTTTCTCACGGACCCCGAAGGCATACGCGTGGGCGACCTGCTGCGCACGCTCCTCGAGGTAGCACACGGGCCGCGACTGCGGACCTTCGATCTCGGTTTGGTCGATCGCGCCACAAAGATTGCTGGCGAGGGCCTGAGCCGGCTTCCGCCCGTGAAATCGCTGGGGGAGAAAGCGCTGACGCGCCTCGGCATACCGCCGCAGATCATCGGCTACATCAATTACCCAACGCGCTTCGACTCGACGAAAACGCGCGCGCTGCTCGATCCGGCGGGGATCCAGTGCCCGCCCTTCGCCGACTATGCGCCGACGGTCTGGGAATACTGGCGCCACTTCCTGCGCGGCGATCGCGAGTCGCTGATCCAGCAGGTCGATGCGGTGTTCAACCGCACGATCGGCCGTCCGTCACTCCCCGCGCTGCGGCGCAAGGTGCGCGATCGCGTGGTGGTCGTGACCGGGGCGACGAGCGGAATCGGGCATGAGTGTGCCCTGCGTCTTGGGCGCGCCGGAGCGCAGGTTGTGCTGATCGCCCGCACCGCCGAGAAGCTCGACGAAACGCTGCGCGAGATCGCCGGGAAGGGCGGCCACGCCCGCGCCTACTCCTGTGATATTTCCAGTGCACAGGACTGTGAACGCGTTGTCGCCAAGGTGCTGCGCGACCACGGACGCGTCGACGTTCTCATCAACAACGCCGGCCGGTCGATCCGTCGCTCCGTGCGTCACAGCTACGACCGCTTTCACGACTTCGAGCGCACCATGGATCTCAACTACTTCGGTGCGCTGCGCCTGATTCTCGGCTTCCTGCCAGCGATGGAAGAACAGCAGCATGGGCATATCATCAACATTTCCTCGATCGGCGTGCTCGCCAGTCCGCCGCGCTTTTCGGCCTACGTGGCCTCGAAGGCGGCCCTCGACGCCTTCAGCCACTGCGCCGCGCCCGAGTATGCTGCCAGCAATGTGCACTTCACCACGATTCACATGCCGCTGGTGCGCACGCCGATGATCGCGCCGACCAGTCTGTACAAAGCCTTCCCCACGTTGTCGCCGGAGCAGGCGCGCGATCTTGTCATGAAGGCGATTATCGCCAAGCCACGGCGCATCTCCACCGGCCTCGGTGTGACCGGCGCCGTGGCCCAGGCCACGCTGCCCAGCGTCACCGAGTCCTTCCTGAGCCAGGCCTACGCGCTTTTCCCCGATTCACCGGCAGCGCGAGGACTGAGCGAGGAGGAGGCCGCGGCGGAGCGATCCGAGGTACCAGCGACCCGCTTGGAGCTGGCGCAGAAGCTCTTTGCGCAACTGCTGCGCGGCGTGCACTGGTAGGCGGAATCGGCGGACAGAATCGCGCGTGTCGGCACGGCGCCGGACACCTGAGTCAACGACAAAGAGGTACATCAGTGAAACGCTTTCCCTTGCGCGGCCCGGTACTGGGCGTGCTCTCTTTCCTTTTCGCGATGCCTTCGGGTGCTTCAACGCTGTTTCACAACGTCCGCGGATACACGATGGATGGTGGCGAGCGTGTTGAGTTCGTTGCACTCGAGTACGACGACGGTGTGATTACGCGGGTCTACGACAACAGCGATGAGCTAGAGGCCAGTACCGCTGATGAGCGGATCGACGGCCATGGAGCCACGCTGCTCCCCGGCCTGATCGATGCCCACGGTCATATCCCGGCGCTCGGCGAAGCCCTCGCCAGCGTCGATCTGACCGGTGTCGATTCGGAGCGCGCGGCGGCGCGCCTCGTCGGAGAACGTGCGGCGACCGAGTCGGGTGATGGCTGGATCCGCGGCGGCGGCTGGAACCAGGTGCTGTGGGAGAGCGGACAGTTCCCGACGCGGGCGAGCCTCGATGCGGAGGTGCCCGACAGGCCCGTGATTCTGAATCGCGTGGACGTGCACGCGATCTGGGTGAACAGCCGCGCGCTGGAACTCGCCGGCATCGATCGCGATACCCCCGATCCGGCAGGAGGAAGGATCCTTCGCGACGAGGACGGCGAGCCCACGGGTGTGCTCGTCGACAACGCGATGGCGCTCGTGACCCGAGCCGTGCCGGCCAAAACGCCGGAGCAGCAGCGCGCAGAGATCAGCCGCGCCATGCGTCATCTGCTCAGCCTCGGTATGACCGGAGCGCACGACGCCGGGGTCAGCGACGCGCAGATGCGCATCTATGAAGGCCTGCTTGCCGACGATGAGCTGCCGATGCGCGTCTACGCCATGCTGTCGACCTCGGGCGACGGCAACCGTGCTCGCCTGGCGGCTGGCCCCGTGGAGTATCCCGGTGGTCGCCTTGCGGCGCGCAGCGTGAAGGTCTTCGCCGACGGCGCCCTGGGATCACGCGGCGCGGCGCTGATTGAGGCGTACAGCGACGATCCTGGAAACCGTGGCCTCATGCTTCAGAGCGACGTTGGCCTTCGCGAAACGATAGAGGGCGCGGCGAAGGCGGGGTTCCAGGTCAACGTGCACGCGATTGGCGATCGCGCCAATCGCCAGGTGCTCGATGAGTTTGCCCGGCTTGTCGAGGATCCGGCGCAGCGCGCGCTGCGTCATCGCGTGGAGCACGCGCAGATTCTCGATCCGGACGATCTGCTGCGCTTTCGGGCGCTCGACGTCATAGCCTCCATGCAGCCGACGCACGCGACCTCGGACAAGAATATGGCCGGCGCGCGGCTGGGCGAGGAGCGCCTGGAAGGGGCCTACGCCTGGCAGACGCTATTGGAGAGCGGTGCGCGAATGGCGGGCGGGTCGGACTTCCCCGTGGAACCGCCGAATCCCTTCTTCGGGCTTCATGCCGCAGTCACGCGCCAGGACCGCGCCGGCCAGCCGCCAGGAGGCTGGCGCAGCGACGAGGCGCTGTCGCGCGAGCAGGCGCTGTCGCTGTTCACGGAAGATGCGGCCTACGCCGGCCACGCCGAAGATCGCCTCGGCCGCCTCGCGCCGGGCTTCGCCGCTGACTTCATTCTTGTGGATCGAGACTACTTCGCGGTGCCCGCGGGCGACATCTGGCAGCTTCGGGTGCTGAAAACCTACGTCGCGGGCGAGCTCGAGTACAGCGCGGAGCCGGACTGAGCGGTGAAGGACTGTCGAAGCTGGCGGCCCCGTATTCCGGCCGCAGGCCGGGTCAGGCCTGGGCTGATACGGGGCTGAGCATCGCTGCGGCGGCCGGCGATCGGGCGGCGACCTGATTGCGACCGCCGCGCTTGGCTTCGTAGACGGCAAGATCGGCCCGCTTCATCAGGTCGTGATGGTCGCTCATGCGCCCATCGCGCTCGGCGACGCCGATGCTGAGGCTGCCCACCCAGTGGCTGTCTCCCGTGGGTACGCGCAGCTGCTGAATCGAGCTCAGCAGCTCCTCGGCCCGGCGCAGGGCGTCCTCGAGAGAAGTCGACGGGCAGAAGATAATGAACTCGTCGCCGCCGAGGCGGCCGACGAAGTCCTTTTCGTCGAGCTGGCTGCGCAATTCCGCTGACAGCGTTTGCAGCACGAGGTCTCCGGCGTCGTGCCCGTGCCGGTCGTTGACGATCTTGAAGTTGTCCGCGTCGAGCATCATACAGCTCAGGCGCTGGTCGGGATCGCTCCAGAGTTCTTCAAGATGACGCATCGCGGCGCGCCGATTCGGGAGATCCGTGAGCGCGTCCGTAAGCGCCATTTCCTCCAGCTTGCGATTGGCCGCAGAGAGCTCGACGGTGCGCGCCTGCACCTTGTCCTCCAGCGACTGGTTCAGCACGATCAGCTCGCGGTTGCGCTCGGTGATCTGGTCGAGAAGCGCGCTCAGCGCATGGAGCAGCGGCTCCGTAGACTTGTCGACACCGCGCTCCTCGCGGGCGAAGGCCTCCGCTGGATCGGCACCGGCGCGAATGGCGTGAATCTGCCGAGCCATGTTCTGGTCCGAGCCGAGGATGTGATACGCCAGCCAGTGCGTGAGAAAGTCAAAGAGTCTCTGAGCCGAGCGCGGACTTGAAGAGCCAGCGTTATAAAGGAAGGCGATCCCATCGACGAACTTCCGGTGTTCTTCGAAGTGCTTGTCGACGTGCTGGGGAGCAAGGCCGGAGTTGAGCATGAGCTCCTGCTCCTCGCCGAAGTGGTAGTCGGTGTAGGACAGGACCTTTTCCACGACCGAGCTGATTTCGCTCTCATCGGCGGTATCTTCCGCACAGGCGGTCCCGAGCTCATTGATCAGCGTGACGAGCACCTTGTGCTGCTCGTCGACGAGCTCGATGCCGGTGTCATACACCTCGTCCCATTCGAAAGATTGCACGGTAGTGCCCTGATGAAGGAGAGATCGCGACAGCATAGCGGAGCGAGACGCCGATAGCTCTACTACCTTTGATCAACGCGAAAGTGCGCACGTCATGCGCTGCGTGGTGTATTGAAGCCTGCGGCCCCATGCCCGTATAATCCGCCGCCTTCCAGGACCATAGCTCAGTTGGTTAGAGCGCTACCTTGACATGGTAGAGGTCGGCGGTTCGAATCCGCCTGGTCCTACCAAAACGACAAAACCCCGCCAAACGGCGGGGTTTTGTCGTTTTAGGGCTCTAGGTTTCGGTGAGAACCGCTCGGTTCGATAAATTGCGCAGCAATTCAGACGCCCGCAGCGCGCAGCTCGAGGACGCCCGAAGGGTCACAACAGGCCAAAGCCTGTTGTGATCAATCCGCCTGACCCCACCACCAAGCCGTAAGTTTTTCGTGCCTATCTATATTTCACCTACCCCGGCAGGCTTCGAGCGGGCACGATTTGCACGAGGCAACCGGGCTGATGACAGGTCGCCAAGCGGACTTGAATGCAGCATGGTCGATCGATGCTACTCGTCGACTCGCTGAACCTATCAGCGCGTGCCGCATAGCACTGATCGTCATGAGCGGATCACCGGATAGCAGGGCTCGCCTCAGTCGTGCTGTGGATGCGACATCATGATCTCCAGTATCGCGGGTAC
>JAZBOX010000036.1:0-81565 GCA_036351355.1 Halieaceae bacterium | reverse complement strand
TTCTACCAGCCGCGCATCGATCTGCGCAGCGGCAAAATGGTCGGTGCCGAGGCGCTCATCCGCTGGCAGCACCCGAAGCGCGGTCTCCTGCCGCCCTCGGAGCTGCTGCCGGTAATCCACAACACGCCCCTCGAGGTGAGGCTGGATGAATGGGTGCTCAAGCGTGCCCTCGACCAGCATATGGCCTTCCGCGAGCATGGCCTACTGGTACCGCTCAGCGTCAACGTCACACCCCAGAGTATCCAGAAGCAGAGCTTCGTCGGCTTTCTGCAAGAACTCCTGTCGGCATATCCCTCGGATATCGCCGAGCATCTGGAAATCGAAATTCTCGAGACCGCAGCGATCGAAAACACGGCCCGGGTTGCACAGACCATGGACGCCTGCGCGGAGCTTGGCATCCGTTTTTCCCTCGATGACTTCGGGACGGGCTACTCCTCGCTGACCCATTTCCATCGACTGCCGATCAGCGTTCTCAAGATCGATCAGCAGTTCGTTCGAAAGCTGATCTCGGAAGCGCAGGACCACGACATCGTCGAGGGAGTGCTCCTGCTGGCGCGGGCGCTCGGGCGGCCCGTTGTGGCAGAGGGTGTGGAGAACATCGAGATCGCGCTGCTGCTCCATCAGCTTGGCTGTCAGTATGCGCAGGGCTACGGTATCGCGCGTCCGATGCCTGCGGAGCAGCTGGAATCCTGGAATGCCAGCTGGGAGTCCGGCTCGTTCTCCGACGAACTGCGGGAGTACAGCAAAGGCCCCTTCGAGCATCACGACCTGAAGACCGTTTTCTTTGCGCACGATCGCTGGATGCAGAATCTGCGGCGCTACGTTGATTCAGGATGCAGGATTGAGCCACCGCCGCTGGATCCCCTCGATTGCAAATTCGGCGCCTGGTGCGAGGGTGTCGGCAAGCGGCGTTTTTCCGACCGACCGTTCTTCCATCGCGTACTTCACGTCCACGCCAACCTTCATAATGCGGCGCAGGGTCTCGTGGAGCTCTCGAAAAACGCCGGTGTCGGGGATGTTGAAGCCCGGATGCGTGACATCGAACACGAGAGTTATCAGCTTGAAACGCTGTTGCTCGCCCTCGATCGGGACATCCGTTAGTCGAGTCCCGCCACGGTCTCCTCAATCAGAAAATCGACAACGGCGCTCAGTGCTTCGCGCTCGTCGGCGCCGCCTTCGCGGGCACTGTAAAACACCGATCGCTGCCGCTGAGCGCTGGACCCGTGCTCGACGATCTGTCGCATGTTCTCGACCTCCTCGATGCAATCGAGAGCTTCTGCGTCCTCGCGTACGAGTTCCAGGATCTCCGCGGCGAGCTGCGAATAGTTGGAGCGGCGTTCGCGGCCGAGGTCCACCAGCTGGCCCTCCACGCCGTGGCGCTGCGCCAACCAGCGATTCTCGTGAATCAGCGTTCGCGGGTACACGCGCCACCGAAGATTACGTCGGCGAAGACGCACAAGAAAGCGCAGCAGCGACTGGTACAGGGCTGCGATCGTCAGGGCGTCGTCGACGCGCGTGCAGACATCGGTGATACGCATTTCGAGCGTGGGGTAGCGCGACGAGGGACGCACATCCCACCAGATTTTTGACGCGTCCTCGAGGGCGCCGGACGCCACCATGCGGTCGATAAGCCGTTCGTAGTCGGCGTAGCTTTCGAAACGATCCGGGATGCCGGTTCGTGGCATGCCGTCGAACACGGTCAGGCGCGAGGACATCATTCCCATGTCCTGCCCCTGCCAGAACGGCGATGACGATGACAGCGCGAGAAGGTGGGGGAGGAAGTAGCTGACCTGGTTCATCAGGTCGATACGAAGGTCGGGATTCTCGATTCCGGCATGCACATGCATGCCGCAGATCAGCATGCGCCGGATGGCACCACCCATATCGCGCGCCAGGGCATCGTAGCGTTCCTTCGGTGTGTGCTTCTGCTTTTCCCAGTTCGCGAAAGGGTGCGTGGAGGCGGCGATGATCCTGAGGCCGAAGTCCTGGGCGACGCGACTCACTTCGGATCGAAGCCGTTTCAGCTCCCTTTCCGCCTCGCTGATGTTCGCGCAGACCGGCGTTGCGATCTCGATCTGGCTGCGCAGGAATTCCGAGGTCACCTGATTCCCCATGCAGGCCTCGCAGGCATCGAACAGGGCCTGCGGCTGGTCTGCCAGGTTGCGTGACTCGGGATCAACGAGGAGGTATTCCTCTTCGATGCCAATCGTCAGCGAAGGGCTGAGCTCGGAATTTGCCATAGGGCGGAAATTCGACAGTCTAGCCAGCGGGCTCGGCGACAACAGCCAGGCGCGATCCGTCGGGCGACACGGCGAGGCGACTCAGGCGCAAGCCGAGGTGGGCCAGATCGACAAGCGCGTGCCATTGGTCGTCACGCCATGCGAATACGCGCGATCCTGCAGAAGCGAGCAGCGTTCCATCGGGTGTCCACGCGTGGAAGTCTCCGCCCTCGGGAAGCCGTGCGAGCATTTCGTTTCGCTCAAGATCCAGGTCGTAGGCTTTGATGGCGGGATCCGCTCCCGCCAGCTGCGTGTAGCTCACGGCCCGGCGCTGCGGCACCGACTGCGGCGAGCGCCCGACATTCGTAGCGATGGTCTTTCTTTCCTGCGTCGCGAGTGCAACGACCTGCAGCTTCGATGGCTCCTGCAGCAGCCAGAGTGCCACGTGTCCGTCGTCGAACCAGGCGTGGTAACCCACCGGTCCGATGTCGGGGAAGATCACCTCGGCTTCGCCGCCGGGCGGTGTGCGCCAAAGGCGTCCGCTTGTGTCTGTTCGAGAGCGGATATAACTGATGCCACCGCCACTGCCCGGGATGGGTGTCGGCGAGAACTCGCCTTCCTCGGGCGTGTCGGTCAGACGCACCGCAACTTCCGAATCGGAATCCCAGCGCCAGATATCCGTTTTCTCGCCCTCCATGACCACGAACATCAGATCGCCTTCGGCCGTGAAGAACGGCTGATTATCGTAACCCGGCCGCTGCGTCAGGTTGCGCGGATTGCCGGCGCGCAGTTCCGCACCGTCGCGCTCGAGGTCAAGCAGCCACACGTCCGTGCCTTCGGGTACCAAGCCCGCAGCGGCCGGCTCCGCGGTCGTGGGGCCCTGGGGACCAGCGGCGGCGCCTGACGCCCATTCCGGCATCAGAAGAGCCGGGATCAGAAAGTAGGGGAGGAGGGCGATGATGGCGCTGCGCAGGGAATGGTTCTGGCTCATGGAGGGCACGCTGTCCTGTTTTGAGAATGTGGTGGCGAAGTCGTGGGGCAGTGGTGGGGAAGTCGCGGGTAATGATGTGGTCCGTTGGAAGCGGTCAGCGAACAGCCGGGAGGTGGTGAGAAAGCCGCGGGTGCGGATACGCGCAAAGATGCCAATATAGTGTCACCGGTACGCCATGGCCATGCTCAGTCCGGGATCGCAGCTTCGGACGATTGTTCCGGCCCCTGGGGCGCTCATTTTTCTTCTACCAGCGCGTCCAGCGCACAGGTCAGCTCAAACAGACGCTCGCAGTCGGCCGCTTGTGCCAGTTCGCCTGGATCCCTTCCATGGCGCAAGGGATTTACGGCCGAGCGCCGACCCGCCGACACGCTCTCGCTGGCCGACTGCGCGTCGTAGAGAGCCTGCGCCGTCAGCCAGAACACGGTGGGAAAAGCACCCTGGCTTACGCGATCGAAGAGCAGCGCCATTTTCGGTGTGAAGCCGCGCTTGCCCTTGATGAGCTCATTGACCGGCTGCGGTTGGTTGAAGCCCAGACGACGCGCCAGCTCCGACTGCGATATCCCCGATGGTTCGAGGAGCAGGGGTTCGATCAAGCTGCCAGGGTGGGGAACAGCCATCACTCACTGCTATCAGCGTTACCGGTGCGCGGCGCGCTTCCCTCGATCAGCTTCTTGAAGCCGCCGATCATCGCTCCAAGATCGCTCGCGGAATGCGGCATCCACACGACGTTGTTGTTTTTTGCCATATTGTCCAGCGTGTCCATGTATCTCAGGGCAACGAGGTAGTCTGCCGTACCCTGCTCGCCGAGGTGCTCCTTGAGGATTGCCAGCTCCTGGCCTTTTGCTGCGGCCACCTCGCGGATAGCCTCGGCCTCGCCCTTCGCCTCCGCGATCTGAGCTTTCTGCTCCCCCTCTGCCAGGGCAATGCGAGCGTCTCGCTCGCCCTCGGCCTTGAGCACCTCGGCCCGCTTGAAGCCCTCGGCCTCGGTCACGTTGGCTCGGCGCTCGCGTTCGGCCTTCATCACCTGTTCCATCGCCTGCGTAACGTCCTGAGGCGGCTCGATATCCTGGACTTCCACGCGATTGACCTTGACGCCCCAGCCGTTCGCCGCCTGATCGATCGTGTCCACCAGCTTGGCGTTGATCGTATCGCGCGAGGACAGCGTGTCATCCAGGTCCATCTCGCCGATCACGTTGCGCAGCGTGGTCTGCGTCAGCGTCTCCAGGGCCAGGGGCAGATTGGCAATTTCATAGGTCGCCTTGCGCGGATCCATGATGGCGAAATACACCACCGCATCCACCAGGATGCCGACGTTATCCCGCGTGATGACCTGCTGCGCGGGAAAGTCGTAGACCTGCTCACGCAGGTCGAGGCTGTTCTCCATCTGCACCAGATGGAGCTTGTTGCCAGCCTCGTCGCGGATCGTTGTCCGCACGGGAACCTTTCGTGGGGCGTCTATGATCGGAATGATGAGGTTCAGGCCGGCGTTCAGTTGTCTGCTGAACTTTCCGAGACGCTCGATCATCATCACCGAGCGCTCGGGTACGACGCGGATGCCCTTGACGGTCAGGACAATGACGAAGAGGGCAAGGAAGGCAAAGATAATGGTGACGGCTTCGGACATGACTCAGCTCTCCCGGCGGGGTTTCACGATCAGCGTTCCGCTGTCGACGGCAATGATCTCGGCCTTGTCGCCCTCGAACAGATCGTCGTCGCACCGAAGGTTCCACACGGTGTCCCGATAGCGGCCCTTGAGCTGGCCGCCAACGTCGCTCGCGTCCGTGACCGTGAGCACGTCCCCGATCATACCGTCTGCGCCAAAGCGCGATTCCTGCTCCGGGCCGAGTGCCCGCGCCAGATAGGGACGGATCAGGGCGAGGGCAGCGCCCGCAGCGGCGATAAACCCCCCGATGGCGTAGGCGAAATCACCACTCAAGTAGTGAATGGCCCCGGCAGCGAGGCTGCCCGCGCCGAGACTGGCGAGGAGAAATCCCGGGATGAATACCTCGCCGATGAAGAGGCAGATGCCCACGATGATCCAGAGGTGCCAGGCTTCGAGTCCGATATTCATGCTCAATGCTTACATGCACAGTATGCAAGGCACATTAGGTCAGCGCCGTCCGCATTTCAAGCGCGGAATGTGGGTTGCTGCGCGCAGCAGTGAGGCTGCGTCGAACGCGCCACCGATGGCTCCTGAAGCGCTACGACAGCAGCTTGCTTCATTCAAGCCGCGACGGCTTTCGGCGTGGCGCGCGCGAGCGTCGCCCGTTGCTGGCCGGACCGGCTTCCGTGTGCGACGCAAGCCACTCAAGGTCCCGGGTCAGCCGGGGCAGGTCGCGAATATCGACCGCGGCGCGAAAGACAATCAGTGCATAGCCAAGGCATACAAAAACGGCGGCGGAGACGTATTGCGGATCGCCGCCGTGGATTCCGGCTACTTGCACGCCCACGGCGGACAGTATCATCCAGAAGCCGACGAGCATCGGGAACAGGATCACATCCAGCAGCGGCGTGTGGGTGCCGAGCCAGTCCGCATTACCGGGCGGCGTGCGCAGTCGTTTCGCGACGCCGAACACGCGCAGCACGATCATCCCACCGAGCAGCACGACCATGTCCGGGCGTTCAGCAAGTTGTGCGACCGGGGACAGGCCAACGGTGTCGTAGAGTTGATAGAGCAGCGAGGCCGTGTAGGCGCCAACGAAGTAGAAGCTCACAGCGACCTGGACGCCAACGCGATCGAGCGCCGAGGGTGGCTTCAGGCCCTGTCCCTGCTCGCGGGATTCTCCGTCGCGCAACTCGCGCGTCAGAGCGCGCGCCTCCTCGACGTCCTGTGCCTCAACCACACGGCGTTCGAGGCGCGTGCGGCCGACCAGCCATTCGCCCAGCATCTCAAAGAGGCCCAGCCACAGGCTGACAATCATGAACAGCAGCATGGGAAAGGGCGACCAGCCGAACAGGGCGAGCCCTGCCAGCGCGATGACAGCGTCGGCAATGGCCAGCCACTGTCGTGATCTGGCGGTCGCCAGGGTGTTCTCATCGAGCGCGGCGAGCCAGCTTCGCGCCATTCGTGGATAAGCGCCAAGGCCTGCCTCAGCGCTCATCCCCGCTTCAGCACTCACCGCGGGACCTGCGAGAGCCGATGCGAGGATTTCGCGATCTGTGCGTGCTCATCTACCATCGTGCGTATCCAGTACAGCGTGAGCATAGAAAATCATGACCGGCATGAACAGGCGAAACACATGGGTCCGACGCGCTCTTCTCCTTGTTGGGCTGACGGGCTGCATGCTGGCGGCAGCGCAGGAGCCTCCGGGACGCTCGCTGCAGTTCAGCGTGTTCTTCTCCGACGCAGTCCGTCCGGATCCAGTGGACGGGCGTCTGCTGCTCGTGATCGCCCGAAAAAATGATGTCGAGCCCCGGTTCCAGATCGACCGCAGCCTGGACACGCAGCAGATCTTCGGAATCGATGTCGACGGGCTGCGCCCGGGTGAAGTCGCACGGATAGACGATCGTGCCCTGGGCAGTCCCCTCGAAAGTCTCGCTCATATCCCCGCCGGCGAATACTGGGTTCAGGCGCTGCTGCACAAGTACGAAACCTTTCACAAGGCTGATGGACACACGGTGAAGCTGCCCATGGACCGCGGCGAGGGGCAGAAGTGGAACCGCGCCCCGGGCAACCTGATCAGCACGCCGACGCGCGTCTTCATCGACCCGGGCTCGGGTCAGGACATCCGCATTGAACTGGACACGCTTATTCCGCCGATCCCGGACCCGCCGGAGACGGCGTACATCAAGCATGTCAGAATCCAGAGCAAGCTGCTTACGGAGTTCTGGGGACGTCCCATGTATCTTGGGGCGCACGTGCTGCTACCCGAGGGATTCGATGAGCACCCCGAAGCCCGTTATCCGCTGATCGTCAATCACGGGCACTTCCCCTACACCTTCGACGGGTTTCGCGAGGCGCCACCGGACCCCGATCTCGAGCCCGAGTACAGCAAACGATTCGCTATCGACGGATACAACCGAATCGTGCAGGAGGAGGCCCATGCCTTCTATCGCTACTGGACCGCGCCGGACACGCCGCGTTTCCTGATCATCAAGATTCAGCACGCCAACCCCTTCTACGACGACTCCTACGCGGTGAACTCGGCCAATCTCGGTCCCTACGGCGACGCGATCAACCACGAGCTGATTCCCTACATCGAGGAGCAGTTCCGGGCGATCGGCGAGGGTTGGGCACGCTTTCTCTATGGCGGTTCAACGGGAGGCTGGGAGGCGCTGGCCGTCCAGGTGTTCTATCCGGAGATGTTCAACGGCGCCTGGGCATCCTGCCCGGATCCGGTGGATTTTCGCGCCTACACCTCCGTCAATGTCTATGAGGACGAGAACGCGTACTACGCAGGAGACTGGAAGCGCACGCCACGGCCGCGCAGTCGCAACTGGCTTGGCGAGATCCGGGCGACTCTGGTCGAGACCGAGCACCAGGAGCTCGTTCTCGGGACCCGCGGGCGCTCGGCGGGTCAGCACGACATCTGGCAGGCCGTCTTCGGCCCCGTGGGGCAGGATGGTTACCCGCAGCCGATCTGGGACAAGAAATCCGGCGTCATCGACCGTGACGTGGCCGCGTACTGGCGCGAAAACTATGACCTTCGCCACATCCTCGAGCGCGACTGGAAAACCCTGGGTCCGAAGCTCGAGGGCAAGCTCCATGTCTACACCGGCGACATGGACAACTACTATCTGAACAACGCCGTGTATCTGCTTGAAGATTTCCTCGAAGCTACGTCAGACCCATATTACGGTGGCGAGGTCGACTATGGCGACCGTGCGGAGCATTGCTGGAATGGCGTCCACGAACTGCCCAACGCGATTTCGCGCCTGCGCTATCACCGGATTCACATTCCCCGGATCATGCAGCGCATCGGCGAATCCGCACCCAGCGGTGCTGACCTGAGCAGCTGGAGGTATTGATGCGAAAGCCGGATGGAGGAGGGCGATCGCTCCGAGCGGGCTACATGCCTGCCGCATACCTGCCGCATCGCCGTAGTCCAGAGCCGCTCGGCAGGGCAGGCGCCTCGGCCTAATACGCCATCGAGGAGGTTTCCCGGCGCACGTCGCCGGCCGCGATCATGACGCCGGTCTCCGGGTCCCGATAGGTCACCGTCGGCGCGCAGGCGTGATAGTCCCACAGACCCCAGGGCTTGACGTCGTGGCCGAGCTTGCGCAGCGCCTCGATCGTTGCTTCGGGTATGCGGCCCTCTACGCTGAGCCGGCCCGGGTTCTGGTTTACCTCCGAGCCCGTGCCCGGGAAGTTGTAGCTGCCAAAACGCGGCTGGTCGAGGGCGTGCTCGGGTGACAGGCCCCAGAGCGCAACGTTGAGAAACACCTGCAGCAGCGACTGCACCTGCTGGTCTCCTCCCGGCGTAGAGAGCCCGAGGATGGGCTTGCCGTCCTTCATGACCAGGATCGGGGCGTTGGTGTTGCGCGGGCGCTTGCCCGGTGCCATCACGTTAGCCAGCTTCGGATCGAGATTGAACTGCTCCATGCGAGCACCGAGTCCGAAGCCCCAGCCAGGGATCATCGGTGTGCTGAGGTGCCCGTCGCTCTCGGTCATGACGAAGAGGTTGCCCTCGGCATCCATCACGTTGAGCGAGGAGGTATCGCGCGACAGAGTTTCCGCGCTCTCCGCATCCCTGACCGCAGTGAAGGAACGCGGGGAATCCTCGGCCACGGCGGTCATGGCCACGGGGTCACCCCAGGGCGGCATGTCTGCGAAGGCGCGGTCCGCTTCGACCAACGATGCGCGGAGCCGGGCGTAGTCCTGCGAGTAGAGCGCCTCGGGAATGTCGACCGTGTCGGGGTCGGCCACCCAGCGATGGCTGTCTGCCATGGCCAGGTTGATGACCTGCGAGAGCGTGTGAATGTAGTCCGCCGTGTTGAAGCCCAGGGCCTTGAGGTCTATTTCCTTGAGCATGTTGAGGATCAGAATCATGCGTGGACCCTGGGACCAGCCATCCGTGGCGTAAACATCGTAGCCCATGAAACTGCTATGCAGCGGCTGCGACCACTTGCCCTCGTAGGCGGCCATATCGGCGTAGGTGACCAGGCCGCCGTGCTCGCGGAAAAAGGCGTCGACGGCTCGCGCCGCTTCGCCCGTGTAAAAGGCATCGCGGGCTGCCCGGATGCCGTCCGATCGGCTGCCGCCGGCAGCGAGGGCCTGGGCTTCGGCGTCGATCATCAGGCGGATGAGCCTGCCCAGATCCTTGTTCACCATGAGCTGCCCGAGTCGCTGCTCATTCGAACCGTGCTGATGCCAGAAGCGCTGGTTGTAGGGAAAGCGCATAACGCCTTCGCGCTGTTCGAGCAGCAGGTAGCGCTGCATCTTGTACAGGTGGTAGCCGTTCTCCGCGAGTTCAAGCGCCGACGCGGCGGCCTCGGCGAAGCCGATCGTGCCGTAGCGGTCGAGGGCAGCGAGCCACACGTCCACGTCGGCGGGCAGCAGAGCGGTGTTGATCGGCGTCTTACTCTCTTCGAGGAAGCGCTCGAGCGTCGCGGCGGCAGGGCTGGTACCTGCGCCCACGCGGGTGATGACCTGGTCCTCGGCGGCGCTGTAGAGAATCAGCGGCGCAACGCCCGTCCACCCGGCGTAGCCCATCTTCGTGACCTTCAGCGTCATGGCTGCGGCGACGCCGGCATCGAAGGCGTTACCGCCCGCCTTCAAGGCCTCCATGCCCGCCGTGGTGGCAAGGTAATGGCCCGTGGAAACGACGCCGTGCGTGCCCATGTAGCGCGGACGCATGGCCTCGATGCTGTCCTTGTCGTAGACGTGGCCGTAGCTGTTGAAAGCCTCGATGAGGCCGAGCGTGCTGCCGGCAACCACGCCATCAGGGCTGCCCTGCACTGCACCGCCTTTCGGTGCTGCGAGGGGCGCGAGGAGAACAATTACCAGTGCGGTGACCAGACGTGAACTACGATAAGGACCAAGCATGATTCGGTTCCCGGTTTGTATTTGGAGGCGAATTCGGCGCTCTGACGCTGCGCTAGCTGCCCCGCTCCGTTTCCTTGCCTTCGGCGTCCCTGCGGATCTCGCGGTTGACCGTTACCAACTGCCAGATGCCGAAGCCGAAGGCCGCGCCGAAAAACAGCAGCGCCTGCAGTGCCTTGAATGCGCCGTATTCCATGGATCTCCTCCTCGTGCAATTCCGAAGTGCCTGCGAGCCGCCGATGCGGTCGCCGATGCGGTCAAAGGCGGGCCTGGCGAAGGTCCGTCAGCCTGCCTCCGGCTTTTCCCTCTCAGCGCGAAGGTACGGACGCGATGGCGGCGCGGATCCTCGCTGCGCTTTCCTGGCCCTCGCTGCGCTTTCCCGGCCGTAACCCGGACGGGTCGACGTCATGCCCGTGACTGCCATCGTCCTGCTTCGGCCTGTCGATCAGGGCTTCCTCCGCAGCTGATAACCGAGCTCGTGAATGCCCGCGGGGTGCTCCGAGTGCAGCGACTGCACGTCCCAGGACCACCGGTCCTCGCTGAAGAGCTCGGCCATGGCGGTCAGATCGCAGTGGTAGGGCGGCCCGCCCTCGCGGGAGGTCTGCATGAATAGCGCCGCAAGAATGCCACCGGGCTTTAGCCAGCGGTGGAGCTGTTCCTCGTAGCGCGGCCACAGCTGCGGATTCAGCGCGCACAGGCAGGTCTGCTCGTAGACCAGATCCACTGCTGCCTCGGGCTGCCACTCGAGGACGTTTGCCTGATGTACCGCCGCGCGCGGGTCCGCCCCCTCACCCAGCGCGAGCAGCTGCTCGCGCTGAAAGGCCACGGCGGTTTCGGCGATGTCCACGCCGGTGACGTGCCAGCCCATATCGGCGAAAGCTTTCAGCTCGGGCGAGCGCCCGCAGCCGGGCACGATCACCGTGCCTGCGCTTGCCTCGAAGCGCGCCCGCCATTCATTGAAGGCGGGATTGAGATGATCGCGCTCCCAGCCGGTTGCCTCGGCGCGAAAGCGGCTCTCCCAGTCGACTTCCGGTTTCACAATGCTCTCCCCATGCTCACTCGCTCACCCTAAATCATCGATTTGTCTCAGGCGAGTACCCGCACCACCGTCAGCTCCGATCTCTTCCGCGTCCTCGCGCTCCGCTGCCGGCGCGTTTTCGCCTCCCGAGGGACAAAGTCCGCGGCGAGGGTCGCATTATCTTTGCGATCGACTTGTAGTACCTTTTCGCCCGATGCGGTAGCGAGTTGCCTTTGTTTGAGCCAGCTGGAAAAAATCGCCAGCCACGTGCCCGGTGTGGTGTACCAGTACCGACTCTGGCCTGATGGGAGCTCTGCCTTTCCCTATGCCAGTGCCGGCATGCAGTCGATTTACGGTGTTTCTTCGCAGGACGTTCGCAATGACGCATCGCCCGTGTTTGAAGTCATACATCCCGATGACCTCGAGGAGGTTTCCCGCAGCATCAACGAGTCGGCGGCGCAGCTCACGGACTGGCACTGCCAGTACCGGATCCTTCACCCCGAGCGCGGCTGCATCTGGGTTGAAGGAGAAGCGTCGCCCGAGGCTCTCGATGACGGCAGCGTGGTCTGGCACGGTTACATCCGCGATATCTCCGAGCGAAAGCTGCTCGAGCTGGCGCGTGAAGAGGAGAGTCTGCGCTTCGAGTCCTTCGTTGCCAGCACGCCCGTTGCGATGGCGATGTTTGACCGCGAGATGCGCTGTCTAGCGGCCAGCGAATCCTGGGGTCAGCTCCTCGGCGTGGGTGTCGCCGATCAGCTTGGCAAGGATCACTACGAGGTCTTTCCCGACCTGCCCGAAGCGTGGCGGGCCGCCCACCGGCGCGGGCTTGCGGGCGAAACCGTCGAGGACCCCAAAAGCCGCTGGGATCGCGCCGACGGCAGCTATCTGTGGTTTCAATGGCTGCTGAAGCCCTGGGGCATGAGTGACGAATCGACGAGCGGCATCATCATCAGCGGCCGCGATATCACCCACGAGGTCGAGATCGAGGATCGCCTCGGTCACGACCGCCAGGAAATGGCAGCGCTGCTCGAGAACACGCGCGTTGCGCACATTGCCCTGGACCCCGATCTTCGCATTCGACGGGTGAATCAGGCCGCAGAGTTCCTCTGGGGTCTGGACCGCGCGAGTCTCATCGGCCGCGAATTCTGGGATGTGATTCCGGAGGTCGCGCTATCGCTCCACGACGCTGTTGCGGAAGCGATGGCGATGGGCAAGTTTCGCGAGCTGGAGATTTTCGTCTCCGAGCTCGAAAAGCATCTGCAGGTGCGTCTCGTGCCCTGGACGCAGGGCCTCTGGGTTCTTTTCCAGGACATCACGGAGCGCAAGGAAGCAGAGGCCAGAATGCAGCTTCTGGCCACCACGGATCAGCTGACCGGCGCGCTGAATCGAGCGAGCTTCGAAGGCAGGCTGGACGCCGAGCTGATCCGCTTTGATCGCTATCGCGTGCCCTTCTCCCTCGTCATGTTCGATATTGACCACTTCAAGCGCGTCAACGACTCCTTCGGTCATGCCCGCGGTGATGCAGTGCTGCGCTCGGTGGTGAGTCGGGTCAGGAGCATCCTGCGCGGGCCCGATTCGCTGTGCCGCTGGGGCGGCGAGGAGTTCATCATCCTGCTGCCGGCGACGAACCTTGCAGGGGCTCTGGTGATTGCCGAACGCTGTCTTTCGATCGTTGCGCAGCAGGAGTTCGAAGAAGCGGGCAGAGTGACGATAAGCCTCGGCGTAGCCCAGCATTCTGCGGGCCACAGCGTCGATGAGCTGCTGAGGCGAGTCGACGAGAATCTGTATGCGGCGAAGCGCGCCGGACGAAATTGCATCGACGCGGGTCGTGTCGCCGCGCAGTCGTGAGCTTGTTGAGAACGGCATACGCCGGTTGGGCGCTCTTTCGCCTGAACGCCTCCCTCGCGCGACGCCCGCTGTTGCGCAGACGCTTGGCGCGGGCCGTCTGCCTGCTGCTCGCAGCAGGACCCGTCGGCGCCGATGAAGGCCGGGAAATCACCGAGCTCTTGTTTCTGACCAATCGAAGCGCGGGTGCCGGTGATGCGCCGGCAGACGCCTTCGGAAACCGCACTGGCGCACTCAGCGGCGGAATCTGCCGCGTCGATACGGCGGCGCGCGGCGGGCGAGGGTCCCTCGAGAGCGTCAGTCCGCAGTCGGCGGAGAGCGTCTATGCAGCGCTCGAAGCTGACGCGGCCAAAGGGCTCATCGTCTACGTGCATGGTTATTATGAAGACTTCGAGCGCAGCTGCCGTCGAGCGGCGGTGTTTCGCGCCAATCTCGGCCTTGAACAGCAGTTCCTGCTGTTCAGCTGGCCCGCCAATTCGACGCCGCTGACCTACGGCGCCGACGTTGCCGATCTCGAGGCAAGCACGCCGGTGATCACCGATACGATTCGCGAAATTGCCCGGCGTATCGGTCCGCAGTCGCTGAGCGTTGTCGCCCACAGTCTGGGCACGCGCGGTACCGTTGAGGCGATGCAGGCAGCGCGCGTTGCCGACCAGCCCCTGCGTGACCTCGTTCTGCTTGCCTCCGATATGGATCGGGATCGCTTTGCGGCTGCGCTACCCGAGCTCCGGCAGCGTGTGGCGCGGATAACCTTGCTGGTGTCGAGTCGCGATCTGCCGCTGCGCGTGTCGCGAGTGGTCAACGGGACGCCGCGACTCGGGCAGGTGGGCGTCGATCCGGCGCAGGATGTCACGATTGTCGACGTGAGCGATCTCGAAGGGCAATCGCTGTCCGGACATATCTACCACCTGCGTAGCGAGGCCGTTCTGGCGCGCCTGCGTGAAATACTCGGGCGTCCCTAGGCGCCCCCCGCGAGCACCCGGCGAAGGCCGTGGTCGATGCTGAGGCGACGGCGCCAAACCGGCGCCGCACGCACGGCGTACCATTGCCGCTCATGATGTTTCAGCATCCGCGAATCCAGGCTCTCCAGACACTCGTCCGCGATGCGGTCAACGCGCCCGCGGGCGCGGGCCGCATCGCGCTGGCGCTGCTCGCGGGGCTCGTGTGTCACCTGCTGTTCGGCGCGGCGATCCTGAGCATGATCTACGCCATGTTTCACGGCCTCAGTCGCGGTCTTGGTCATCTTCCCTGGCCCTGGGCGCTGGCTGCGAACCTGGCGTTGATCCTTCAGTTTCCGCTTATGCACTCGTTTCTGCTGAGCCGGAGGGGGTCGCGCCTGCTCGCGGTCATGCTGCCCGGTGCCCATGGCGCCACGTTGAGCACGACCGTCTACGCCACGATCGCCTCGCTGCAGCTGCTGGCGATGTTCTGGCTGTGGACGCCTTCCGGCGTGATCTGGTGGCGCGCCGAGGGGCCGGCGCTGTACCTCATGACGACGGTGTACGCCCTCGCTTTTGCCTTGCTCGCCAAGGCGATCTTCGATGCCGGCGTGGAGCTGCAGAGCGGGGCGCTGGGCTGGCTTGCGCTGCTCGCAGACAAGGCGCCACGCTTCCCCGACATGCCGACGCTGGGCCTGTTCCGCCTGGTGCGCCAGCCGATCTACCTGGCCTTTGCCTGTACGCTGTGGACCGTGCCGACATGGACGCCGGACCAGCTCGCCCTGGCGTTGCTCTGGTCCGCCTACTGCGTACTAGCGCCGCGCTTCAAGGAAGCACGCTTCGAGCAGCGCTACGGCGAACGCTGGAGGCAGTACCGGCAACGCACACCGTATTTCCTGCCCCGCTCCACGGCATCGGCCGATCGTCGCCGCAGCGCCAAAGTCCGCGACTAGCGGCCGCCGACGCGCCCGTAGCTGGCGGCCTCGCCGGGCGCCGGTGTGCTCTGCTCAATGAACTCGCGGATGTGCTGGTTCGACGTTTCCAGGTCTTCGGCACGCAGGTACATCATGTGGCCGCTTTCATAGCCCTTGAATTGTAGGCGCTCGCGCAGACGACCACTGGGATCGAGGTTCCACATCACGTACTTGGCATTGAAGTAGTCCGTGGCGCCGTCGTAGTAGCCCGACTGCACCATCACGTGGAGGTAGGGATTCTGCGCCATGGCGCGACGCAGTTCTTCCGCGACGTTCGCATCGCCGTCCGCCCAGGGCCGGACGGGGCCGAAGAGGTAGTACTGCAGGTCCGTTTCGAAGCCCAGCTCGTCGCGCAGGTAGTGATTGATCGCCGGGGCAAAGGCGTGGTTCCAGGAGGTGAGCTCCGGTGGGTAGTCGTAACGCTCACCGCCGTTGACGCGGTCAATACCGAGGTAGCGCGAGTCCAGGCGCCCGATCGTATAGCCCTCATCGCGCAGCAGCTCTTTCCAGAACGCGCTGGCCGGAACCGTCAGGTTGTAGTCGAGCACGAACTGTTTGTCGAGGCCGGCGTAGCGGGCGACCTGCGCGGCCACGCGATCGCGCGCGTCGGGCTCGGCGAAGCCCCCGCGCGCGACCGTGGGCAGTAGCTCCTCGATCGTGTACTCCTCGACTTCGGCCAGCAGGTCGAGAAGTTCGCGCTGCTGCAGCGCCGGCTCCAGTTGCCCGTGGTAGTGCGCGGCAGCGGCGTAGTAGGGCAGTTTGAGCATCGAGGAGCGCGCGACGGCACCTTCTGCTTCGATGCCCAGGGCCGTCGGCGAGACGAGAATCACCCCATTCAGGTACATCCAGTGGCGATTCTGCAGCGCGCCGGCGAGGCCCGAGACGCGCGTCGTGCCGTAGCTCTCGCCGATCAGGTATTTCGGCGAGCGCCAGCGTCCGATGCGTGAGACAAAAACGTCGACCCAGTCCGCGAGGTATTCGACATCCGCCTTCACGCCGAAGAAGGTTTCGCGATCAACGGAATCGTCGAGGGCGCGGGAGAATCCCGTGTTGACCGGGTTGACGTAGACAATGTCGGCCACGTCGAGGATCGAATGGGGGTTATCGCGCACGCCGTAGGGCTGCACGGGATAGCCCTCATCGTCGACGATCAGCTGCTTGGGGCTGGTATACCCAAGGTGCATCCACAGCGATCCCGAGCCGGGGCCGCCGTTGAAGGAGATAAACAGCGGCCGACGCGTGTTGTCGTCCACGTCGCTGCGCTCGTAGTAGGTGTAGTGCAGCGACGCAATCGCGCGATCTTCATCGCCGTAGACCGGTTGTGTTCCCACGGTGACCTCGTAGGGTACGCGCTGGCCGCGGATACGCACCTCGGCGCTGCGGGTGTGCGCGCTGTCCGCGGGAAGGACGCGCTCGGGGAGATCCGCCGCTGCGGCCTCGGCGCTCGTCATGTCCTTCGCCCCGGCGCCTTCCTTGTGATGATCCGCGCTCGCCGGCTGGCCGCTCAGCAGCAGGCCGATACAGGCGGCGGGCACAAGTATTCCGCGCCTGCGCATTCTGGTCACGGTGCCTGCTGCCTGCGTTTGCGCAGCTCCCTTAGAAGCGGGGCGGGCGATGTACGCTGAAAACATGGGACTCACCTTCCACTGAAACCGTGGCCGAAGGGTAAGGCAGCGGACGGGTCCAGGGCAAAGCGCTGTCGATCGCAGCTGTGCGTCGCCGCGGCAATGAACTGGCCTTCCCCTGATCGAAATCAATAGGCGTCCGGCGCCCTGTGATAGCTTTTCGAAATCCGCCGCCACGGCCCGATGTCCAATTTTCCGGAGTGTTTTTCGCCATGGATGCCGCCAGTTCAAGAGACGATCTCGCGCTTGGTTTTCGCGTGCCGACCTATATCGCCGAGCTGCTTCGCGAGGCGCGTTCCGTCGCGGTTCCCGAGACCATAGACATCCTGCGCGAGATGGCGGTCTGCGATGCCGGTCCTGATGGCTGGCACGACGTGGCCTACGAGGTGCCGGGCCGGGGACGTGTTGTCGAGGCGCGTGTGGCCTGCGCGAAGAACGGAATCGTCGGCAACTATCTCGAGCCGTACATGCGTCGCCGCGACCCCGATTGCATGGTGATTGGTGACAACCGTCCTACGGACAAGCCGCGTTACAGCGATCGCTTCGGCGGCGATTTCTCTACGCTCCGCGAGGAGACCTTTGCCTGGCTCAAGGGGCAGGATCTGGTGATCTTTGCCTTCGAAGCGGGCATGGCGGACAAGGGTCGCGATGCCATCGCGATCGCGCCCGCCAATGCCGGTTTCTTCGCCTTCGGACTCGCCCTGCTGCAGGGGATGATTCCGCGCGCCGAGGTGCCCGAGAGCTTTGATCCCACCGCCGTCGTGTTTGTGGCGCCGCCGTTCCGCCACACGCATTTCGAGGGCAAGCAGGTCGTGGTCCACAATCGCCTCGAGGCGATGCACGAACTGTTCAGCTACAACCTGTATCCCGGACCGAGCGCCAAGAAGGGGATCTACGGTGTGCTGCTGAATCTGGGTGAGTCCGAATCCTGGCTGACCATGCACTGCGCCACGGTGCAGGTGGTTACCCCGTACCACAACAAGATCGTGATCACCCACGAGGGTGCCAGCGGCGGCGGCAAGAGCGAGATGCTCGAGCACCCGCACCGTAACGCCGACGGTTCAATTCTGATCGGCGAGAACGTGGTATCCGGCGAAACGCGTACCGTGAGCCTGCCGCGCGGCTGTCAGCTACGCCCGGTGACCGATGACATGGCGCTCTGCCACCCGGATTTTGACAAGGGTCATGGCAAGCTCAGCCTGATGGATGCCGAGGAGTCCTGGTTTGTCCGCGTCAATCATATCGATCGCTACGGCGTGGATCCGAATCTCGAACGCCTCACGATCCATCCGGAGACACCGCTGCTGTTTCTCAACATCGATGCGCAGCCGGGAAGTACGGCGCTGATCTGGGAACATATCGAAGACGAGCCCGGTGTCCCCTGTCCCAATCCGCGCGTCGTGGTGCCACGAAAGATCGTTCCCGGCGTGATGCCCGACACCGTCGATGTCGGCCTGCGCAGCTTCGGCGTGCGCTGTCCGCCGTGTACCGCCGAGGCGCCGTCCTACGGGATCCTCGGCATGTTTCATCTGCTGCCGCCAGCCCTTGCCTGGCTGTGGCGCCTCGTGGCGCCGCGCGGACATGCGAATCCGAGCATTGTCTCGAGCGAGGGCATGTCTTCCGAGGGCGTGGGGTCATACTGGCCTTTTGCCACGGGACGGCGCGTCGACCAGGCCAATCTGCTGCTCCGTCAGATTCAGAAATGCCACGCTGTCCGCTATACGCTGATCCCCAACCAGCACGTTGGCGCCTGGCGCGTGGGCTTCTCACCGCAGTGGATCGCGCGAGAGTACTTCGCGCGGCGCGGCGGCGCCGAATTTTCCGCCGAACATATGAAACCGTCGCAATGTGCGCTGCTCGGCTACAACCCCACCTCGATCACCGTCGAGGGTCGCACGATCGGCACCTGGTTCTTCCAGGTAGCCACGCAGCCTGAGGTCGGGCAGGCGGCGTACGACGAAGGGTCACGGCTGCTCAAGGAATTCTTCGCAAGTGAGATCAGCCAGTTCCTCGTCGATGATCTCGATCCGGTGGGCCGCGAGATCATCGAGACCTGCCTCGCGGATTCGCCAGTCGAAGCCTATGAGAGCCTCATACCCCACGGGACGCTGATCGAGGATTGAGTCAGGCTTTTCCCTGGCGGCGCACGCGCTGCGGCTTGCTTACCAAGTCCACGCGTCTCGGGTATTCTCCGCCCTCCACCGATTCAAGATAAGCATGGAGGGCCTGCCGTGGACGACGCGAACAGTCTGGTAATGAATCGCTCCGGCGACGAGATGATGCCGGAGACCTGTGAAGACGTGGCCGCCGAGCGCCTCAAGCGCAAGCAGCGCCTGGCCGCCGCCCTGCGGATTTTTGGCAAATTCGGTTTCGACGAGGGCGTTGCCGGGCATATCACCGTGCGCGATCCCGAGCAGCACGACCATTTCTGGGTCAACCCCATGGGTCGCTCCTTCAAGCAGATGCGCGTCAGTGACCTGCTCCGCGTCGACCACGAGGGCAATGTGGTCGAGGGCGAGGGACTGCTCAACGGCGCTGCCTTCACGATCCACTCGCGCATCCACATGCATCACCCCAATGTGACGGCTGCGGCCCACTCGCACTCGGTGTACGGCAAGGCCTGGTCCAGCCTCGGTCGCAAGCTCGATCCGATCACGCAGGACGCCTGTGCGTTCTATGATGACCACGCGGTGTTCGAGGACTATACGGGCGTGGTGCTCGATCTCTCCGAGGGCGATCGCATCGCCGGGGCCCTTGGGGAAAACAAGGCGGTGATCCTGCAGAACCACGGACTGCTCACCGTCGGCGAAAGCGTCGACGAAGCCTGCTGGTGGTTCGTCACCATGGAGCGCAGCTGCCAGGCGCAGCTGATGGCGGAGGCGGCGGGCACGCCGCGATCGATTCCCGATGAGATGGCGAAACACACGGCCGCGCAGGTCGGCTCGACGCTCGCCGGCTGGTTCAGCTTCCAGCCGCTCTACGACGTGATCGTGGCGGAGCAGCCCGAGCTGCTTGACTGATCGCGAGTGTCTTCCGACAACGGTCGCTCTGCGAGCGCGGCCTCCCGCCCCGGTTCTGAGGTGAGTGTGAAGCTATCGAGTATCGGCCTTGTGCCACGGATTCTGGCCGGCGTCGTCGTCGGTGCTCTCGTCGGTGTGCTCGCACCGGACCTGGCGCTCTCGCTGGGCCTCCTCGGTGAGCTGTTCGTGGCCATGCTCAAGGCCGTGGCGCCGCTGCTGGTGATGGTGCTGGTGATGTCCGCGATTGCCAACCGCCACGAGCGCAGCGCTGATTCGCAGCGCATCGGTCTCACTTTCGCGCTCTACCTGCTCGGCACCGTGAGCGCCGCGCTGGTGGCGCTGCTGCTGTCCTTCGCGATGCCGCAGACGCTGAGCCTCAGCGGGCTCGCTGAGGGTTCGCCGCCTGCGGCCGTGGGCAGCGTTCTTCGTACCGTCCTCTTTCGCCTGGTGGACAACCCCATCAGCGCGCTGCTGAACGGCAATTTTCTCGGCTGTCTGACCTGGGCCGTGCTCCTCGGGCTCAGCTTCCGACGCGCTCCCGAGACATTCCGTACAAGCCTTCAGACCGTTGCCGACGGCGTCGCTGACGTCGTGCGCTACGTGATCATGCTGGCGCCCCTGGGCATCTTCGGCCTGGTCTGCGCCACCGTCTCGAGCACGGGCGTGGGCGTCCTGGCCGAGTACGCGAGCCTCGCCGGCCTGCTCGTGGTCGCCATGCTCATCATGGCGCTGCTGATCAACCCGTTCTACGTCTGGCTGCTGACGCGAAGCAATCCCTACCCGATCGTCTGGCGCTGTCTGCAGGAGTCGGGCGTGACCGCCTTCTTCACCCGCAGTTCGGCGGCGAACATTCCCGTAAACCTGGCCCTGGCGCGGCGCCTCGGGATCAGCGAGGAGCTCTATGCCGTGACCATCCCCGTGGGTGCGACGGTGAACATGGCGGGTGCCGCGATCACCATCACCACCCTGGCGCTGGCGGCGGCGCACACGGTGGGAATCGACCCATCTTTCCCGCAGGCCATGCTCCTGTGCGTCGTATCGGCGCTGGCGGCCTGTGGATCCTCGGACGTTCCCTCGGGCAGCCTCCTGCTCGTTCCGCTGGCCTGTTCGCTGTTCGGAATCTCGATCGATACGGCGATGCAGGTGGTGGCCGTCGGCCTCGTGATCAGCGTGATTCAGGACTCTGCGGAGACGGCTTTGAACTCGAGCACGGACGTGGTCTACACCTACGCTGCGGACCACGCTGTTGTCCTCATTGAAGCAAAGGCGATCGATGGCAGCGGGCAGACGGCGGCCGCGGGGTCGACGCGCAGCGGGCCAGCCCTGCGCTAATTGTCCGCTCGCAGTGCCGCGCAGAGCTGCTTCATTCCCTCCAGCAGCCTCAGCGTTGGACGGTGGAGCAGGTCCGGATCGATGACCGCGATGCGCCCGTGCGCCACGGCGCTGAGCGTTGGAAAGCGCAGCCAGGGTTTCGCCTGGTCGACACTTTCGACGACGATGAGCGCGGGGTCGGCGGCCAGAATCGCCTCGAGGCTGACCTGCGGCGCGAGGCCGGGGAGCGCCGCAGTCACGCTGCGTCCGCCGCAGCGGGCGATCACCTCCGTGAGCAGGTGGTCGCGCCCGACGCTCTGCAGCGGCTGATCCCAGATCTGTAGAAAAACCTCGTTCCTTTCCACTACCCCGGCGCAAGTCACGGCGTCGATCGTGGTCCGAATCCTCTCAACGGCGCGTCGCGCCGACTCACTGTGCCCGGTGATCGCTCCCAGATTGCTGATGCTCTGCGCGAGTTCGTCGAGGCTGCGGATCTCGTCGACGTAGTAGGGCAGGCCCAGAGACTCGAGGGCGGCGAGAATTGCAGGGTCGGTGCCCGACCCCCAGGCCAGAACGAGATCGGGGCGCTGCGCCACGATGGCTTCGAGGCTGATGCCGACGATACCGCCCACGCGCGGCAGCTCGCGCGCGGCGGGCGGGTGGTCGCTGTAGTCGACAGCCGCCAGGAGTACGTCGCCGGCGTCAATGGCGAAGAGGTTTTCGACGATATGCGGAGCCAGGGCGACGATACGCGATGCCGGCCGCGACAGCTCGACGGTCCGTCCCGCTGCGTCATGCACGCGGATCGGCGTTTGATCGCTCGCGAAGGCGCCGGCCTGCGCAAGCAGCAGGTGCATCACGAGGAGCGCGCCGCTCGGGCCGGGAGCGCGTCGTCGCGGCGCAGGCCGGTATCGCCGCGGGTGACGAGCCCTCGTGCTCAACGCTCCGGCAGGTCCGGACTCAGTAGTCGACACCGCGCCGCGCCTTGATGCCGGCGGCGTAGGCGTGCTTGACGTCGCGCACTTCGGAGACCGTATCCATGATCTCGCGCAGACCTGCGCCTCCGCCGCGACCCGTGACCACCACGCTCTGCTCGCGGGGCCGGTTGCGGATCGCCGCGATCACCTCGTCCTCGTCGAGGTAGTCGTAGGCGAGCATGTAGGTGATTTCATCGAGGACCACGAGATCGAAGTCCTCGCTGGCGAGCATGGGCAGGGCGCGGGCCCAGGTGGCTTTCGCGGCGGCGATGTCCGTACTGCGATCCTGCGTATCCCAGGTGAAGCCCGTGCCCATCTGGTGGAACTCGACGCCAGGGCAGTGATCGCGCAGGTAGAGCTCCTCGCCGGACAGCTGCTCACCCTTGATGAATTGCACGACGCCGACCTTCTGTCCGTAGCCCAGGGCGCGAATCACCATGCCGAAGGCGGAGCTGGTCTTGCCCTTGCCGTTGCCCGTAAGCAGCACGGCGACGCCGCGTTCCTCGTCAGCCGCGGCGATGCTCGCGTCGACCTGCGCCTTCTGCTTTTCCATCGCCTTTTTGTGGCGCGCCTCGCGCTGCGACTCAGAAGTCATAGCGGATTCCCGCGAAGGCCGTGCGACCCGCCGTGTTGTAGCTCGGCACTTCCTGGTAGTCCTCGTCGAGGGCGTTCTCGAGGCGTGCATAGGCGAGGAGGGCGCTGGTCACTCGATAGCTGACGTTGGCATCGACGAGCAGGTAGTCATCGGCATCGCCGCCCTGCGTATCGAGCGTGTCGTATACGGCGCGCAGCTGCAAACCGTAGCGCAGGCGCAGATCGCTGCCGCTGCGACTAAGGCCGAGATTGAACAGCTGCTGCGGGCGCAGTGGCCGCTGCTCGCCCTCAGGCGTTTGCGTGTCGTTCCAGCTGTAGTTTCCGCTCAGGGCGAAGCCACCGCCGAGGGGCAGTTCTCCCGAAAGCTCGATGCCGCGCGAACTCGATTCGCCACCGTCCTGCAGGTAGCCGGAAAATCCGATGAGATCGAAGACGATAAGGTCATCGATGGCCTGATCGAACCATACGAGCTCCACCCAGGCGCCGCCGTCGCTCGCCCAGGTCAGGCCGACGTCGTAGCCCGCGCTGCGCTCCTCGCGCAACGCGGTGCCGGCGGCCGGCGGGGCGGCGAAGGGGCCGCGGTTGTAACTGATCTCGTACAGGCTTGGTGCGCGGAAGCCCGTGCCGTAGCTACCGCGGAACTTCAGCTGCGACGCCGCAAGTTCGGCCACGTAGGCGGCGCTCAGGCGGTAATTGGTGAAGTCGCCAAAATCCTCGTTGTCGTCCCAGCGTGCGCCGGCGGTCAGCGTGAGTGCGTCTGCGACGGTGCCCTGGTACTCGGCGAAGACCCCCGTCTGATCGCGGTCGCGGTCGAAGCTGCCGTCGTCGATGGACTCGGTTTCGTGATCGACGCCGTAGACGAGATTCAGCGCCTTCGAAGCGCGCCAGCTGCCCAGATAGCCGAAGCGCTCGAGACCGCCCTCGGCGGCGAAGAACTCGCTGCCCTCGGCGAAGAAGGCGCGATCTGTGCGGCTGTTGGTGTAGGACAGCTGGTGGAAGGCCGATCCAGGGCTGTACTCGGCGGCGAGGCGAAGATTGTCCTGTTCGAACTCATCTTCGCAGTTATCGGTCGGGCTGAAGCTGGCGTCGGAACAGCTGTCGTATTCGTTGTTTGCTGAAACGACGCGCCCTACGGCCTCGAGACGCAGAGTCTCGGAGACGTCAAAGCCCATGCGACCGTGGAGCGTGGTGTTCTCGTAGCCATCGCGATCGGCGGGCGCCGTGTCGAGGTCGCGCGCATTGAAGCCCTCGGTCTCAAAGCTCGCAGCCTGGAACGAGGCATCGAAGGCGCCGAGCGCGCCGCCGGCTTCGGCGGAGAGCTGTTGCGTTCCATAGCCGCCTGCCTCGGCGGACACACGTCCGCCGAAATCGTCTTCGCGACGGCGCGTGCTGATGTTGATTACGCCGCCGGCGTCAGCGCCGTAGTTCAGTCCCTGCGGGCCGCGAAGGATTTCGACGCGTTCGATGCCGCTGGCGAGCAGCTGTTCGAGGCGCGGCGTCACCTGCGGGCTCGAGGTGTCGGCGATGTCGATGCCGTCCAGGAACACCATGGTGCGGTAGCCGTCCTCGCCGCGGATACGCAGGCTGGTGGCTTTTCCCGCGCCGCCGTTGTTCGACGCGGCCACCGAGGTCTGCGTGCGCAGCAGCTCGGTCAGGTTCAAAAAGCCGCGCTGTTCGATCTCGTCAGCGACGAGAACGGAGATCGAGGTGCCGGTCTCGCGCAGCGTGGTCGGAACCCGGGAGGAGGTCACAACAACCTCCTCGAAGTAGTTCTGCGCGACGGCGGCCGGGCTGAGCAGGCCGATGGCGGCGAGGCAGCCCGCGGCGACGCCGTGCGGCGACCAGCTGCCGTGCCATGCATGGAGCCGTGCGTGGCGGTATCGGGGTTGTCGTGGGTGGCGCGTATGCCGGGCGACGCTGCTCGCCGGCGTCCATTGTTCTTCGATCTCTTTCTCTTTCGTTTTCATAAGGTTCCTCAATGCCTGGCTACGATCGGTCGACTGACCGAACGGCGAATCTCGGCGATTGAGGGAGGGAATCAAGGGAACACGACCGATGCGGATGACCTGGCTGACCGAGCGCGAGTGCCCGGATCGCTTCAGGACCGCAACCGTGGCCTGCTGCCGGAGAACCGGTCGTCAGGGGCAGGGTGGCGAGCAACCTTCAATGAAGCCCTCCGCTCCATCGTTGCACAGCCAGGGCAGGTATCGGGCTTGCGGGCGCGAAAAGCGGCCGCCTACCGTTGCGGGGGCAGCGCAGGCATTGCAGTGCGTTGCGAGCTTGCCGCCGGGTGTGCTGATGCTACCCTTGCAGCCTCGCAGTACGCGTTGCGCACCTGCTTCCCTTTTAACCTGCCCAGCCCGGTGACGTGTCAGACAATGCTGCTCTCGTGTACTGCTACGCCTCGTACCGGGGTCCGGTAATCCTCAGGGATTCGCGTACCCGGTGAAGTCGGCGCGGCAGAGCGCGTTGGACTCGCCCCTCAGGCGGCAGGCACCCAAGGCTTTCGCCAGCCTAGGACCGCGTCCAGCTTATGTCAATGTGACCAAAGGTCTCGATCGATGCCGACAATCCCCCAAGAACTGGTGCTCACCGAGCGGCTCCGCCAGCGCGTCAGCGAGCGCCTCGGGCGCGAGGCCCGCGGCCTGCGCGCGGTGGCCGTTGCCGATAGCGTCGACGATCCGATGGTGATCCGCGTGGCCTCGATCGTCGACGGTAAACCTTTCCCGACGCTGTACTGGCTCATCGACCCCGCTTTGAAGCTGCGCATCGATCGGGAGGAGGCGTCGGGGGCGATCGCGCGAATCCAGGAGCGCGTCGATGCGAGTCGAGCACTGCGCGAAAGCATGGCCGCCGATCACCGCGCGCACATCGAATTGCGCGACAGCTTTCTCGACGAGACGGAGCGGCGGCTGGTCGAGGCGCATGGCTTCCAGTCTGCCCTCGCCGCCCGCGGTATCGGCGGCATCGCCGATTTCACCCGCGTGCGCTGTCTGCACACCTGGTACGCTGCCCACCTGGTCGTGGCGAACACCATCGGCCGGCTCCTCGACGAGCGCTGGTGCGCCAGCGAGGCGTCGCAAGTCGCTTCGAGCGGCTGATCGACCGGCGCTCAGCGCGCGTAAGGCAGAGCATGACGCGCAACCTGCACAAGAATCCGAACCCCCAGGGAAAAGGCCTCGTAGCCGTGCTGGCCGACTGGCAGGCGACGCGACCCAGCGCCGTGGAGCGCAAGGCGCCGGGAGATCTGCTGCGCGACTGGTTTGCCTCGGCGCTGGTGCTGTCAGCAGACTTTCATTTTCGCCCCGTGGTCGGTCAGTCCTACTATCTCTACCACCGCGCCGACGGTTGGCGCCTGTCGCTGATCGCCCCGCAGGAGTGGGGGAGGGAGCGCAGCGGTGCCTGCCTCGGGTGCTGCAGGCTGCAGCCGGACATGACCTGGTCGCTGGAGCCGCGCGAAGAACTGGCCGATGAAGGGCTTCTTGTTGAGGAACTCGCGCGTCTTGTTGCCGCCTTCGCCGAGGAACTCGCTGACGAGGGCAGCCTCGCCGCGCGCGTGCCCGGCTACCGGCGCGACCTGCCCTATCACCGGCGCATGCTGGCGACGGCCCTGGGCAGCTCTCTGCGTCTTGCCGTCGATGACGCTTCGCGCCTCGACGCTCCGGCTCGTGATCTCCTCGAGGCGGCGGGCGGCTTATCAGCACGGGCCTTGCTGGCACCGGGGGTCCCCCCCGCAAACCCGGCGCAGCGCGTCAGCTAGCACCCGGCCAGAGACGTGGATTCCGGATCCGCGATTCGGGCCCGGATGATTCGGGCCCTGGCTGACGTACCGGCGTCGCGGTGCTAAAGTCGCGCCCCTTCGAAACTGCCGGCCACTACGATGTTGAGCGTTACCGACGACCTGCGGATACAGGGCACCAATGAACTGGTCTCCCCCGAATCGCTGATTTCGGCGATTCCCCTGACCGAGGCCGCCGCGCGCACCGTGGCGACGACGCGCCACGCTATTTCTGACATTCTCGGCGGTGACGATGACCGCATGCTGGTCGTGGTCGGCCCCTGCTCGATTCACGATCCCGATGCGGCACGCGAGTACGCGCAGCGACTGCGCAGCGTTGCCGCTGCGCTGGCCGACGACCTGCTCATCGTGATGCGCGTGTACTTCGAGAAACCGCGCACAACGGTAGGCTGGAAGGGACTGATCAACGACCCCGATCTCGACAACAGTTTTCAGATCAACAAGGGGCTGCACCTCGCGCGCAAGCTGCTCGCCGACCTGGCCGAAATCGGGCTGCCAGCGGGTACCGAGTATCTCGACCTGATCAGCCCGCAGTACGTCGCCGACCTCGTGTCCTGGGGTGCGATCGGCGCGCGCACGACAGAAAGCCAGACGCATCGCGAGCTGGCATCGGGCCTGTCCTGTCCCGTCGGCTTCAAGAACGCAACGGACGGCGACATCCAGGTTGCTATCGATGCCATTGCCTCCG
This sequence comes from Halieaceae bacterium, assembly GCA_036351355.1. Classification (GTDB taxonomy): domain Bacteria; phylum Pseudomonadota; class Gammaproteobacteria; order Pseudomonadales; family Halieaceae; genus Congregibacter. Next base: position 54,584 of record JAZBOX010000036.1, on the reverse strand, counting down.
CCTCGCAGCCGCATCACTTTCTGTCTGTTACCAAGCAGGGCCTGTCGGCGATCTTCCGCACCGCCGGCAACTCCGACTGTCACGTCATCCTTCGCGGCGGAAAGCATCCCAACTACGATATGTTCTCCGTCGACGATGCCAGCGAGATGCTGGGTCGGGCGGGGCTCCCGGCGCGCATCATGATCGATGCGAGTCACGCCAACAGCCGCAAGATTCCCGCCCGGCAGATCGACGTCGCCCGCGACGTCGCCACGCAGGTCGGGCGTGGCAGCCGCGCTATTTTCGGCCTGATGCTGGAGAGTTTCCTCGTCGAGGGTCGCCAGAACGTCGTTGCCGGCCAACCCCTGATTTACGGCAAGAGCATCACGGACCCCTGCATCGCCTGGGATGCCACAGAGCCGCTGCTGCAGGAACTGGCCTCGGCGGTGCGCGCGCGGCGCGATCGAGGCTGAGCTTCCCCGGCCGTGCGGCCGTGCTAGGCTCTCTCCATAACACCGGGCCAACCGGGTTCTGGGTGAATGACAACACCGTCTAATCTGCTGGGTCTTGCGGCGCTGTATATTTGCGCGCTGTTCGCAATTGCGTGGGCCGTGGACCGGCGCGGCGAACGCCGCGGCGGCGCTATCCCCCCGTCGCTGCGCGCGACCGTCTACGTGCTTTCCCTCGGTGTCTACTGCAGTTCATGGACGTTCTACGGTGCGGTCGGCAGTGCTGCCGCTTCGCCCTGGAGCCACGCTCCGATCTACCTGGGACCGATCCTGCTGTTCCTTCTCGGCTGGCCGCTGCTTCGGCGTCTGGTGATGCTGGGTCCGCGGCATCGCGTAACTTCGATCGCCGACTACCTGGGCGCGCGCTTCGGCAAGCGTCAGGCACTGTCGGTGCTGGTCACGCTCGTTGCCGTGGCGTCCGTGCTGCCCTACGTGGCGCTGCAGTTCCGGGCGTTGACGCAGGCCTGGAACGCGACGCTTGCCGCGGGCAGCGCGGCCCCCGCTGACGCTCTCGATCCCAGTCTGGTGATTGCCATCGTGCTGGCGGTGTTTGCCATACTCTTCGGCGCCCGACGCATGGATGGCCGCGAGCGCCATCCCGGCCTGATGAGCGCTATCGCCGTGGAGTCCGTGGTCAAGCTTCTCGCCTTCACCGCCATCGCGCTGCTGGCTTGCGCCTATCTCGCCAAGGGCAATATCGCCGAGAGCCTGCGCGTGGCGTCGCCGACGGCGCTTCGCCCGACGGCCGACTTCTTTGCCCAGATTTTCGTCAGCGCCTGCGCCGTCCTGTGTCTGCCACGGCAGTTTCATGCGCTGGTCGTCGAGGCCCCCGACGGTCCTCCCGTGAGTGCTGCGCGCTGGGTGTTTCCCGCCTATCTGGCACTGTTCATGGTGCTGGTCGTGCCGGTCAGTATTGCCGGCGCGCAGCTCGCCGAAGTGGTGGCCGCCGCTCCGCCAGACTCGCCCGATGTCTACGTGCAGTGGCTGCCGCGTACGCTCGATGCACCGCTGCTCTTCGTTGTCGCTTTCGTTGGCGGCATTTCCGCGGCGACGGGTATGGTCATCGTGGCTACCGTGAGCCTTGCGATCATGCTTACGAACGAGCTGGCGCTGCCGCTGATGATCCGCCGGCGGGCGGCGGGAGGAGCGGCGCTGCTGGCGCTCGGGAACCGCATCCGCCTGATACGCCAGGTCACGATCATACTGATCCTTCTCGCCGCCTGGCTGGTGGCGACGCAGCTGGAGCGTGTGCCGTGGCTGTCGGAAATCGGCTTCGTGTCCTTTCTTGCCGCAGCGCAGCTGGCGCCGGGCATCCTCGCCGGGCTCTACTGGCGACGGGCCCACGGGGTGGCGGTGATGGTCGGTCTCCTCGCCGGTCTCGCGCTGTGGGTCTACTGCCTTGTGTTGCCGACGGTGCTGTCTGCAGAGCACGGCTTGCTTCAACAGGGACCGTTCGGGCTCGCCTGGCTGCGTCCCGACGGACTGTTTGGCATCGAGAGCCAGGCGGCGCTCAGCTACGCGACGCTGTGGAGTCTGGGCGTGAACGGCTTGTTTGTTGTGTGCCTGTCATTTCTCCTGCGGCCTTCTCCCGGTGACCTGCGCCAGGTCGCCGTATTCATGGGCGGCGTCGGCGAGGCTCACGGCGGTAGCAGTGATGAATTCGAACTGTCACCGATTCGAGCCGGACAGCTGCTCGCCCTGTTGCCGCCGTTCATCGACGGCAGTCGCCTGCGCGAGCTGTGGCGCTTCTTCGAGGATCGTTACCAGCAGCGCCTGTTACCCGCCGACCGCCTGCCGCTGTTTGCCCTGCGCGCCGCCGAGTCCGAGCTTGCGGGCGTGATCGGTGCCGCGTCGGCTCAGCGTGTTCTCGATCAGCTCGCCAGCAGCCGCCAGGTCAACTTCAGCGATCTTGCCAGTCTGGTGTCCGATGCCGGGCGCCAGCAGACCTTCAACCGGGCGCTGCTCGAGAGCACGATCGAGTCCATGCCGCAGGGCGTGGCGGTGGTCGATGCCGAGCTTCGCCTCGTCGCCTGGAACTCGCGCTACGAGGAGCTCTTCGCCTATCCGCAGCGAATGCTCTACGTCGGCCTGCCTATCTCCCGTCTCTATCGCTACAACGCGGAGCGCGGTGTGCTCGACGTGGGCAGGGGGTCCATCGATGCCGAAGTGGAAAAACGCCTTGCCTGGCTGCGCCGCGGCCTGACCCACCGCTTCGAGCGGCGCCTGCCCGACGGTCGCGTCATCGATATCCACGGTCAGCCCATGCCCGAGGGTGGAATCGTTACCACGTACACGGATATCACGGAATTCCGCGAGATGGTCACGGAACTGACCGAGGCGCGGGCGGAACTGGAGAACCGTCTCGAAAGCGGCAGCCGCAGCCTGTCCGATACCAATGCGCAGCTTCGACGGGAAAACCGCCTGCGCGCCGAGGCTGAGAGCAAGCTGCGCGAGGCCAACCTGTCGAAGTCGCGCTTCATGTCGGCGACCAGCCACGACCTGCTGCAGCCGATCAATGCGGCGCGCCTGTTCGCCGCCTCGCTGCGCCAGCGCGCCGATCTCGATGAGGCCGCGGAAGCCACCGTGGCATCCATCGACCGGGCTCTCGGGCGTGCTGAGCAGCTGATCAGCGAGCTCCGGGAAATCGCCCGTCTCGATTCGGGGCGCCGCCAGCCCAGCCTTGCTACCTTTGCCGCTGATGCGCTGCTGCGCGAACTCTATGCCGAGTTTGCCCCCGAGGCTCGACGTCGCGGACTGCGCCTCCGCTTGCGCAGCTCGGGCCTGTGGTTGCACAGCGACAGGCAGCTCCTGGCTCGGGCGCTGCAGAATCTTCTCGCCAACGCGCTCAAGTACAGTCGCGCCGGAACGGTGCTTGTCGGTCTGCGCCGGCGCGGTGCGCTCGCCGAGATCCAGGTGATCGATCAGGGCCCCGGTGTGCCCCTGGACAGTCAGGCAAAAATCTTCGAGGAATTCGAGCGTCTGTCCTCATCCTCGCGCTCTGACGCGCTCTCCGGAAACGGAGAAGGCCTCGGCCTCGGGCTCTCCATAGTCCGGCGCTATGCGGAACTCCTCGGCCTGCGCCTGCGCTTTGAGTCCGTACCCGGGCGCGGCAGTCTGTTCTCGCTCGCGGTGCCGACGGCCGCGCCCCGCACAGAAGCGCAGCCGGAGACGTCCGGGCCGCGAATGGATGGTCGCCTGAGGGGTATCAGCGTTTTGTGTATCGACAATGATTCGCAGGTTCGCGAGGCGCTGGCGGCGATCCTTACGGCCGAGGGCTGCCGCGTCTCCGTCGAGGCCGATCGCCATGGCTTGCGCGACACGCTGCGCGCATTTCGTCCCGATGTGGTCCTCGCTGATTACCATCTCGACGATGGCGACACGGGGCTGGCTGCTCTGCAGTGGGCGCTGCGCGGCGCCAACCGCAACGTTCCCTGCGTGATCATCAGCGCCGATGACAGCAGCGAAGTGCGCGAAGCAGCGCGTTCGGCGGGCTACCGCATTCTACCCAAGCCCATCAACCCTACGCGCCTGACGGCGCTGATTCTCGCCCTGGCGGGTGACGCGGCGGCCGGTGCCCTTCCTAGCGGCTCCCCGGAGCCCGCTCCAGTTCCTCAAGAGGGGTAACAGTGAGATTGCCGATCGCGAGCACGGCCTGCGTGCGCGACTGCACGCCGAGCTTGCGAAAAATCTCCGTCATGTGAGCCTTGACGGTGGCTTCCTTGACCTCGAGTTCGTAGGCGATCTGCTTGTTGAGCATACCCTCGACGAGCATCGAGGTGACGCGAAACTGCTGTGGTGTAAGGCTCGCCAGCGCCTCGGCGACGTCGAGAGCCTGCAGCGTTGCGCCCTCGGCGCCGATTTCCAGGCCGGGATGCAGACCGCGTTCACCGTCGAGAACGCGCTGCAGCGTGCCGGCGATTTCCTGTGTCGATGAAGACTTGGAAAGGAATGCGGCGGCACCGTGATCGATCGCGCGACGCACCGTGTCCGGGTGCGTGTTGGCGGAAATAATGATCACGGGCTTGTCGGGGTAATTGCCCACGAACCAGCTCAGGGCCGAAAAGCCGGTGACGCCCGGCATATGCAGGTCCAGCAGCAGCAGATCGGGCGGTCCTTCGCGGTCCACGAGATCGTGCAGGGAGGCGACGCTCTCGGCCTGGGCAACCTCACCGCCGAAGGCATCGCTACCGATCAACTGTGCCAGAGCCTCGCGAAAGAGCGGATGATCGTCGGCGATCACGCACTTCATGGCGTCGGCATGCTCCCTTGTTTGTTAGTGTTTGACCGCATTCTGCGTGAATCGGCGACGATGTAAAGAAGTTGTACGCCCGAGTGTCGCCACGCTCGACAGTCGACGCGCACCTTGATTAAGGTCCGGTTTCGTCGAAAAGGCCGTCGAAGCTACAAAAACAACAGTTTTTTGCGGGGGACACGATTATGAGCCGAAAGATGACCCGGGAGCAGGCCGCGCTGTACTGGCGCCGTAACCTGTCGCTGATGCTGCGCCTGCTGCTTGTCTGGTTTGCGGTGAGCTACGGCTGCGGGATCCTGTTCGTGGAACAGCTCAATGCGATCCGCATCGGTGGCTACAAGCTCGGCTTCTGGTTCGCGCAGCAGGGCTCCATCTACGTTTTCGTGGTGCTTATTTTCTACTACGCACGACGCATGGCCGCGCTGGACCGTGAGTTCGGCGTCGAAGAGGACTGAGTGGCTGACATGGAACTTCAGACGCTTACCTATATTGTCGTAGGCCTCAGCTTCGCGCTATATATCGCCATCGCCGTATGGGCCCGTGCGGGCACGACGCACGACTTCTACGTTGCCGGAGGCGGTATCCATCCGATCGCGAACGGCATGGCGACGGCCGCGGACTGGATGTCGGCGGCCTCGTTTATTTCCATGGCGGGGCTCATTGCGCTGAGCTACGGTGGCTACGGCGGCTCGGTCTTTCTCATGGGCTGGACCGGTGGCTACGTGATCCTTGCCATGCTGCTCGCGCCCTACCTGCGCAAGTACGGCAAGTTCACCGTGCCCGAGTTCATCGGCGACCGCTTTTACTCGAAATCCGCGCGCGTCGTGGCGGTGGTCTGCCTGATCATCTGTTCCGTGACCTACGTGATTGGGCAGATGAAAGGGGTGGGTGTCGCCTTCTCGCGTTTTCTCGAGGTCGACTACGACACGGGGCTCTATGTGGGCATGACCATCGTTTTCTTCTACGCCGTGCTCGGCGGCATGAAGGGCATCACCTATACGCAGATCGCCCAGTACTGCGTACTCATCTTTGCATTCACGATCCCCGCGATCTTCATCAGCCTGCAGCTCACGGGCAATCCCGTTCCGCAGCTCGGCCTCGGCAGCACGCTTCTCGGCAGCGACGTTTACCTCCTCGACCGTCTCGATCAGGTGGTTACCGATCTCGGCTTCAAGGAGTACACGACCAACGCCAGGCTCTCGGGGCTCAACATGTTTGCCTATACGCTGTCGCTGATGATCGGGACGGCCGGCCTTCCGCACGTCATCATCCGGTTCTTCACCGTGCCGAAGGTGCGCGACGCGCGCTCCTCTGCGGGCTGGGCGCTGGTGTTCATTGCGATTCTCTACACAACCGCGCCGGCCGTTGCTGCCATGGCCCGTCTCAACCTGATTGAGACGATCGAGCCCAAGCCCGGCGAACATCTGGTGTATGAAGAACGCCCGCAGTGGTTCCGCAACTGGGAGACCACGGGGCTGCTGGCCTTCGAGGACAGGAACGGAGACGGGCGCATCCAGTACAGCGCCGATCCGGCGAGCAACGAAATGGTCACCGTAGACAACGACATCATCGTGCTCGCCAACCCGGAGATCGCCAGGCTTCCGAACTGGGTGATCGCCCTGGTGGCGGCCGGTGGTCTCGCGGCGGCGCTGTCCACAGCGGCGGGGCTGCTGCTGGCGATTTCCTCGGCCATATCGCACGACCTGCTCAAGGGCATGCTCGCGCCGAACATCAGCGAGCGGGCCGAACTCAATGCATCGCGCATCGCCATGGCGGTGGCCATCGCCGGTGCCGGCTACCTCGGCCTCAATCCGCCCGGCTTCGCCGCTGGCACGGTAGCCCTGGCCTTCGGCCTTGCGGCCTCGTCGATCTTTCCGGCGCTGATGATGGGGATCTTCAGCCAGCGCATCAGCAAGGAGGGGGCCATCGCAGGTATGGTCGGCGGCCTCGGTGTCACACTGCTCTACGTATTCCAGCACAAGGGCATCATGTTCATCCCGGGAACGGATTTCCTCGGCGCCATGCCCGAGAACTGGTTCCTCGGCATCGAGCCCAATGCCTTTGGCGCCGTCGGCGCGGTCGTGAACTTTGTGCTCGCCATCGTCGTATCGCGGCTGACGGCGCCGCCACCCCCGTCGGTGCAGGAGCTCGTCGAGAGCATTCGTATTCCCGCCGGCGCCGAAGCCACGCGCTAGTGTCGAGGGACCTCGAGGCGGATCGCTCCGTCGACGGCTCGCGCAGCGAACTCGAGGAGCTGGCGGGGTTTCTCGCTGCCCTGCTGCCCTTCAACGAGCTCGGCGAGGAGGCGTTGTGGGAGGCCCTGCGCGCGCTGCGCGTCAGCTATCACCGACGCGGCGCGCGCCTCGAATGCACAGCGGCGGCAGCGGGGCTTCATATTGTGCGCAGCGGTGCGGTCGATCTGCGCGACGCCGACAGCAGGCTGCTCGATCGTCTGGGCGAGGGCGAGAGCTTCAACCTTGATGGGATCAACACGCCGAAGGACGCGGGTGTATGCGCCCTCGTCATCGAGGACGCGCTGATCTACCGGCTTCCCGATGAGGCCTACGCCCGTCTTCGTCGAAGCAACCGGGCCTTTGACCGTTATTTCCACACTCAGTGCAGTCGCCGCCTGCGCCGCGCGGCGCGCGCCGATGAATCGCCTGCGGCCATGCTCGCGGCGGTGCGTTCCGTGATGGCCCGCAACCCCCTGAGCGTCGAAGGGCACGCGAGCATTGCCGAGACGGCGCAGGCGATGGCGCGTCGCCGTGTATCTTCGGCGCTGATTCGCGCGGATACGGGCGAGCTGCTTGGCATCGTGACCGACCGCGATCTGCGCAACCGCGTGCTCGCCGAGGGCCGCAGCGCGACGGCGCCCGTGCGCGAAGTCATGAGCGCCGCGCCGCAGACCATCGATGCCGACGACAGCCTGTTCAGTGCGACGCTGCGCATGACCGAGGCGGGCTTCCATCATCTGCCCGTTGTGGAGAAGGGCAGCCTCGTCGGCATGCTCACGACCTCCGACCTGATTCTCGCGCGCCGCGACGATCCCGTGTATCTCGTTCAGCACATTGCGCGCGAGAAAAGCATCGCCGGTATCCGCGACCTGGTCGGCGGCATGGCGGAGCTGATGACGCAGTGGGTGAGTGCCGGGATGCGGGCCCGGCAGGTATCGCGCGTGCTAACGGCGATTTCGGACGCGGTGACGCGACGGCTGATCGAACTCGCCGAAAACGAACTGGGTCCGGCGCCGGCGCCCTGGGCCTGGCTGGCCTTTGGCTCCCAGGCGCGCGCTGAACAGCTGCTCGGCTCTGACCAGGACAATGGCATTGTCATCGAAGACGGCGTCGCCGCCACGGATCTCGAGTGGTACCGCGCCCTTGCCGAACGCGTCTGCGAGGACCTCGCGACCTGTGGCTACCGGCGCTGCCCGGGCGGCATCATGGCGAGTACGGAGCAGTGGCGCCAGCCGCTTTTGCAATGGCGTGAAACCGTGGCTGCCTGGGCGCGCTCGCCCACGCCGGATGCGGTAATGCGCGTGAGCATTTTCTTCGATATACGCGCAGTTTACGGCGCGACCGACCTCGCTGATCGTCTGCAGAAGGAGATGCTCGGGCAGGTACGCAGAAGCAGTATTTTTCAGGCTGCGCTCGCCTCCGGCGCGCTCGATACGCGTCCGCCCCTGGGTATCTTTCGACGCTTCGTCGTGGATCGCGACGGCGAGCATCGAAAGCGCCTCGATATCAAGAGGCGCGGCGTTCTGCCGATCACCGATATCGTTCGTCTTCACGCACTCGCCCGCGGTCTCGATGAAGTCAATACCGATGCCCGCCTCGAGGCCCTTGGCGCCGGTCGGCATCTGGCCCTGGCCGATGCCCGCAACCTGAGTGACGCGCTGCACTGCATCCAGCGCGTGCGCATCGAGCACCAGTGTGATCGCGTGATGCGCGGTGAAGACGTGGACAATTTCATCGACCCTGGCAGGCTGCCGCGTCTCGACCGCGAGCAGCTGCGCGACGCCTTTACGATTATCGACGAGGCGCAGAGCGGCCTGCGTCAGACCTTCCGGGCAGGTCTGGGCTGATGCGCCTGCTCGGCCTGCGCCGTCGCTGGGCCCGCGCACGCGCGCCCCATCTGCCGCCGGAGCTGGAGGCGGCCTGGCAGGTGCCCGTGCCGTCGGGCCGCAGCCCCGTCGAGTCGCTGTCCTTCCTTGTCTGTGATGCAGAGATGAGCGGTCTCGATGCCTCGCGCGACGCGCTGCTGAGCCTGGCCTGGGTGGCGCTGCGCGAGGGTGAGCTGTGTCTGGACAGCGCACAGGTGCTGCACCTGCGAAGCGGGCAGGGCGTCGGGCAGAGCGCCACGATCCACCGCCTGCGCGACTGTGATCTCGAGGCGGGAATGAAGGCCGAGGCCGCGCTGCGCCAGTTCCTGCTCGCCGCTGCCGGACACGTGCTGGTGTTCCACCACGCCGCCCTCGATCTCGCCTTTCTCGATCGCGCCTGCCGCGACTGCTGGGGCGTGCCCTTGCTGATACCGAGCGTCGACACGCTGCGCATCGAGGCCCGGCGTATGCAGCGCAGCGGCGCTGCCGTTGGTTCCGAGGATCTTCGCCTGGCCCGATGCCGGGAGCGCTATGGCCTCGCTTCGCACCGCGGACACGCGGCTCTGGCCGACGCGATGGCAACGGGCGAGCTGTTCCTCGCCCAGCTCGCAACGCGCGGTGGCGCTCTGCGGCTTGGCGACCTGCGCTAGCGTCCGATCCGGCGACGGGGCAGGAGATTAATCCGCAGCAGCGAGCCCGAGTGTGGCCGCGGGATTGATCAGACGGATGCTGCGGCTCTCGAGATCGCGGCTGTCGGCGCCTTCGAGGATCAGGCGCTTGAGCTCGGCGACGCTGAGCTCGGGGTGCAAGGCAAGGAGCTTGCCGGCCAGATTCATCACCTGGGGAGACGACATCGAGGTGCCGTTGTAAGCAATGCGCTGCCCGCCGGGAACGTAGCTCTCGACCTCGAAGCCATTGGCATAGACATCGACCTTGCCGAGGCTGGTGAAGCTGGTCTCGTCGCCGGCGCTGTCGACGGCACCCACGGTCAGCAGGTTCGCGTACTCGTAGCTGCTCGGGTAGAACTCGTCGAAGCGAATGTCGTTATCGGAATTGCCGGCACTGGTAACCCAGAGAATGTCGGGGGATTCGGAGATGGCCCGGCGCAGCGCCGCATCGCCGATATCGTAGATCTCCCGCGCGAGAGCCTTGCGCTCCTCGGCGCTGCCGCCGGCGGCGTTGGCCTCGAGGGCGTCCTCGATGCTGCGCAGCGATCCGCCCCAGCTCATGTTGACCACGCGAGCGCCGTGCTCGCGAAAGTAGGCCGCCACCTCAAGGAACATCGCAGCCTCGCGATGGGCGCCGGCCAGCGTCGGAGTTTCGGGCAGAAGTTCGTGGCCATAGGTCATCCGGGCCACGAGTATGCGAGCCTGGGGATTGCCCTCGACGGCGATCCCGGCCACGTGCGTGCCGTGCGAGTAGTTGCCGTAAAGCGACAGTGCTTCGAGGAAGTCCTTGACCTCGGACTGCGGCAGTGCGGCCATGCGCTGGCGTACTTCGCCGGCTTCGGGCGTGTCGACGTTGAACTGGATGTCGCCGAGGCCCTTGACCAGTCGTGCCAGTTCGTCGGCATCGGCGCCGTAGTCTCCGATGGGATAGAGCAGCGAATCGCTGCGCTCTGAGTGAAGTGTGTAGGCGATGCCATGGACGTCATCGATGAACCCGTTGTCGTCGTCATCGACCCCGTTGCCGGGTATCTCCGCGTCGTTGCGCCACAGCTGGCCGTGCTCGGCGAAGATCTCCGTGTCGACGCCGCTGTCCCAGACCGCCAGCACGACCGGCTCGCCTTCCTGCGCATCGAGGGCGACCTGTCGTTCAGCCCAGATATCGGGCTTCTCGACGCGGTTGGCGGCGATCGTCGCGGCGACGACGGCGTTCACGGCGCCGGCGGCGGGAATGAAAGCGTCGAGGGTAAAGGCGGCGCCAACGAGGCTGGCGGCAACGTCGTAGCTGACCTCGCCATCATTGCGATCGGCTATCGGCTGGTAGTTGGACTCGATGCTGCCGAGGACCAGCGCGCGGCTGAGGATTTCCGTTTGCCCCTTCAGACCTTCGAGCCCGGCCTCGACGGTGGCGTAGTCGAGGGGTTCGAGGAGCGACTCAAGCTCATCGGCAACGGCTTGGGGCGAGGCATCGCCGGCGAGCTCGGCGCGCGCCACCGCTTCTCCGACCAGACCCATGGTCAGTCGGTTGGCTTCCTTGCTCTCGAGTTCGCGGCGCCGCTCGAGCATGTCGAGATAGCCCTGCCAGTCGCCCTCGAGCATCGCGACGCTGCCGAGGAGCGCGTAGAAGGATTGCACCGTATTGTCATCGCGGATGTCGAAGGCAGCGAGATCGGCCTGCACGTGGTCGCGCAGCGCGCGGGCAAGCTCGAGCAGCGCCGGTCGGTTTTCCGGGGCGAAGTAGGCGGTCACGGGTAGCGTCAGCTCGTAGCTGTGACGCGGCAGATCGTCCTTGCGTTCGATGACGGTTTTTTCAGCGCCGCTCGCGACGGTGCTCATAGCGAGGCTGGTGGTTAACAGCAGCAGCGTCTGGAGCAGGCGGATGCCGGCCATCCTCAGGCTCCGACCGCGACAATGCTGCGCTTCTACGAAAATGCTGCTCATGGCTGTTGCTTCACTCCGCTGCCTCAAGTTACCCAATTTACCGTGTGCCATGCTGCGCATACGCCCTGCGAGACTCATGCAGAGCGCGCGCAGGGCGACTGGCGTTTCGGATCCGCCCACGCAGACCTGGTTGCTCGCGAACGGTCAGTGTGCCTGCGCAGCGCCCCAGCTCTTGTCCTCCCAGAGTTCCTTGACCCGTGCGTCGCGTCCGCAGCCGCGACGATAGAAACCGTAGCGCAGCGGGTTCTTGTCCGCGTACTCCTGGTGGTAGTCCTCGACGGGCCAGAAACGCCCCGCCGGGAGTATGCGCGTGGCCACGTCCTCCCCGGGGAAGAGCGCATCCACCTTCGCGAGGCTGGCCTGCGCGGCGGCGCGCTCCTCCTCGTTGGACACGAAGATGGCGCTCAGATAGCTGAAGCCGCGGTCGCAGAACTGGCCGCCGTCATCGAGGGGGTCGATATGGCGCCAGAAGTACACCAGCAGTTCCTCGTAGGAAATCACGTCGCTGTCGTAGGGCACCTCGACGGCTTCGTAGTGGCCTTCGTGGTTGCCGCGGTAGGTCGGGTTCTCCAGGGTCCCGCCCGTAAACCCGGACACCACGTCGCCGACGCCATCGAGCTTCTGAAAGTCGGCCTCGACGCACCAGAAACAGCCGCCGGCAAAGTAGGCTTTGCGCTCCTCCGCGGCGGCCGAAAGCGCGACCAGGACGAGGAGAGGGGTGGCGGCGACAACGAACAGGCGGCGAAGGGGTCGTGCCAGGGATAGGCGCATGGGGCTACCTTTATAGACCGGTGAGCTTTCTTGGGCAGACGGAGCGGCGAATGGTTCCCCGACGCGGTCGGGTGTGTGTCGCTCTGGATCCGTGCTTTCCGATCCGCCCGGCGAACTCATGCGGCAACGCTGAGACGTTCGCGCGCCGCCTCGTACTCGCGCGACAGGCGTGCGACGAGATCGCCGGCGCTGCCAATGGACTTGACCGCGCCGATGCCCTGGCCGCAGCCCCAGATGTTTTTCCAGGCCTTGGCGTCCGTATTTCCGCCGGAACCGAAGTCCATTTTCGACGGGTCACTCTCGGGCAGGTTGTCGGGGTCGAGGCCCGCAGCGCGGATCGACGGCGCGAGATAGTTCCCGTGAACGCCGGTGAACAGGTTGCTGTAGACGATGTCAGCGGCGTTGTAATCGACGATGGCCTGCTTGTAGGCCTCCTCGGCGTTGGCCTCCTCCGTAGCGATGAAGGCCGATCCGATGTAGCCGAGGTCAGCACCCATGGCCTGCGCGGCGAGTACCGCGTCTCCGGTCGCGATTGATCCGGAGAGCAGCAGAGGCCCGTGGAACCATTCGCGGATCTCCTGGATCAGCGCGAAGGGCGAGGTCGTCCCCGCGTGGCCACCGGCACCGGCAGCGACGGCGATCAGTCCATCGGCCCCCTTATCGATCGCCTTGTGGGCGAAGCGGTTGTTGATGATGTCGTGGAAGACGAGGCCCCCGTAGGAGTGGATCGCCTCGTTGACGAACTCCTTGGCTCCAAGCGAGGTGATCACGATCGGTGCCTTGTATTTCACGCACAGTTCGAGATCTTCCTGGAGACGATTGTTCGAGCCGTGAACGATAAGATTTACGGCGAAGGGCGCCGAGGGCCGGTCGGGATGGGCTTCGTCGTGCGCGGCGAGTTCCGTGGTGATGCGCTGCAGCCAGCGCTCGAGTTCCTCGATGGGTCGCGCATTCAGCGAAGGGAAGGACCCGACGACCCCGGCCTTGCACTGTGCGATCACGAGGTCCGGGTTGGAGATAATGAACAGCGGTGCACCGACGACGGGGAGGCGCAGGCGCGAGCTGAGGTGTTCGGGGAGGGCCATGGAGTCTGCTCCTGAAGCATGCTGTGAGTTGGCAAGGACGGCGCGAAGCCTACGGCAGGGGCGCTTTGTATGCAATATTTTGCATAAGTGTGACACAAGGCGCAGAATCGCAACTCGCGCGCGTCGCACGAGGCCACGCATGCGCCGGAGCCCCTGCTCACAGTCCCTGCAGCGCGGACATCCCCGCCGGATTTTCCCCCCATGTCACTACGCTACGCGATCATGACGGCCCTGCTCGACGACGAGATGTCCGGCTATGACCTCGCGCGCGCCTTCGACAAGTCCCTGGGGTTCTTCTGGCACGCATCGCACCAGCAGATTTACCGCGAACTGCATACGCTCAGCGAACGCCGCTGGGTGGCGCACCGCGACGATCAGCAGGCCGGGCGCCCGCAGCGTCACCTGTATCGTCTGACCGACGATGGGCGCGATGCGCTTGAAAGCTGGGTGATTCAGGCCGACCGGATGCGGCTGCAGGAAAGCAAGGACGAGCTGTACATCAAGCTCTACAACCTGTCGGAGCGGAACATCGACTATCTCGTCAGCCGCATCGAGGCGCGGCGCGAGGCAATGATGGAGCGTCTCTATCTCTACGAGCGTATCCGCCGGCGCCACTACGCCGAGCCTCGTACGCTTCCGCTGCGACGCAAGGGCGTTTACCTGGCGCTGCTCTCGGGTATCACTCAGGGGCGTCAGTACCTGGCCTGGTGTGACGAGGCCCTGTCGCTGCTGGCAAGCGACGGACGCGGACGCTGAATGACCTTGCCTGTTCATCAGCGCGGCGCGCATTGCGCCCGTCGGCATCCGAGCGCAGGGCGCGGCAGCAGGCGACGAGGGCCTGCGGCATAATCCGTCCCTCGTTTCTGCGTTAGCGGACCGCCGTGTACTACAGCTACTTCGGGCTCCGGGAAGCGCCGTTCTCCATTGCGGTCAACCCGCGCTATCTCTACATGAGTCCCGCCCACCGGGATGCCCTCGCGCACCTGCTCTACGGCATCGGTGCGGGCGGAGGCTTTATTCTGCTCACGGGCGAGGTCGGCACGGGCAAGACCACGATCAACCGCTGCCTTCTCGAACAGCTGCCCGACACCGCCGACCTGGCCGTGGTGCTCAATCCGGCGCTCGAGGCTGCCGAACTGCTGGCCGCGGTCTGCGACGAGCTCGATATTCGCCCCGAGGGCGAAACGCCGGGTCTGAAGGCTTACAGCGATGCGCTGCACCGCTTCCTCCTTGCGAACCACGCGCGCGGACGCAAGACCGTGCTCATGATCGACGAGGCGCAGCACCTGTCCTTCGATGCGCTGGAACAGATCCGCCTGCTCACCAATCTGGAGACCAGCGAGGAAAAGCTGCTGCACATCATTCTCACGGGGCAGCCGGAACTCGCCGAACGTCTGCGTCGACCCGAACTGCGTCAGCTCAACCAGCGCATCACGGCGCGCTTCGAGCTCTCGCCGCTGACGCCTGCGGAGACCGCTGCCTACATTCGTCACCGCCTGAACGTGGCCGGCCTGCCGGCGGGCCGCGAGCTCTTTCCGCGACCCGTCCTTCGGGCTATCCATCGCCGCAGCGCCGGGATTCCCCGGCGCATCAATCTGCTCTGCGACCGCATGCTCCTCGGTGCCTATGGCCGCGACTCGCAGCGCCTGGACGGCGGGCTGCTGCGTGCCGCCGCGCGCGAGGTGATGGGCGAGGAGGTCGCAGCTCGCACACGGAGCCCGCTCTATGCGGCGCTCGGCGGCCTCACCCTGCTCGTCGCCGCTATCGGCTTCGCGTTGACACGATGGGAGGACGCAGAGTTCACACCCGCACCCGGGAACCCGCCGGCGATCGCCTTGTCGCCGCAGGCCCCCGAGGCGATCGCCGACGCTCCGGGTGCAGCCGCGCCGCGCACTGCCTTGCTGGAGCGCGACTGGCTACTGTCGCCGGGCGAAGGCGTGACGCTCTTCGCCAGCCTCTACGGCCTCGATGTCCGCGGCGCTCTCGACCCCTGCAGCGTCGACGGCCTCGTCGGCCTCGAGTGTGAGGCGAGCCAGCCGCAGACCTGGGAACCGATCCTCGACGAGGCGCGTCCCGCGCTTCTGGAACTCGTCGATGAGCGGCGCTTTTCCCGCCGTGGGGTTTTTCTCGGCCGCGATGGCGAGGTCGCCGTGCTGGCCTCGCGCGCCGGCGAAACCCGGCGCGTACCCTTTGACGAGCTGGCGACGCTGTGGAGCGGCCGCGTCTGGCACCTGTGGCAACGTCCGCCTGATATTCAGCGAACGCTCGCCCGCGGCGATTCCGGGCCCGACGTGAACGCAGCGGCGCGTCTCTTCGCCCGCGCCGATGGCGAGGAGGGACTGCTCACGGACACGGATTTCAACGCTCGCCTCGAACAGCGCGTTCGCCTGTTCCAGCAGTCCCAGGGGCTTGAAGCAGACGGTGTGCTCGGTACGCGAACACTGCGAGCGCTCGTGCTGATGGCAGGTGAGGATCTCAGTCGCGAGGCGGCGCGACAGCGCCTGCGCCGCCTCGAACGCTCCGCTCCGACATCGGGAGCGGGTGCATGAGCACGCAACAAGGAAAACTTCGATGTCGCTGATTCTGGATGCGCTGGCCCGCTCGGAGCGAGAGCGTCAGCGCGAGAGCGCATCGCTTGAGCAACGGGTCCAGGCCGATGCCGCAGCGCCGTCAGGCGCACAGGGCGCGCCCTGGTGGCTGATCGGCGCGCTGGCCGCCGTGGTCGCGGTGCTCGCCGTGCTGTACTGGCGAAGTACCTATACCGGTGCCGGTGCCGATAGCAGTTCCGCGACGCAGTCGTCGGCTGTCGATGAGGAGGTCTCCGCTTCGACAGCGGCCGTGCTGGGGCCGACCGCGTTGCCGGCGCCGCGCGTACCCGCCGATGGGACCGGGACCACGACCACTGCTGCCGCAGTCGCTTCATCCGCAGCGGCGAAAACGCAGGCTCCCGCCGCAGATCGTGGCGCCATTGCGGATCTTTACGCGCAGGCCAGCCGCGAAGCCGTAGCCGCAGCGTCGGGAGAACGCGAGCGACGGGGCCCTGCCGAGAACACAGGCGATGAAGAAACTGCGGCCGTCAGCGCCTCTTCGGCAGGCACAATGGCGTCTGTGCCTGCCCCGGCGTCACCGGCCGAAGAAGTGCTTGACCTCGAGACCGCGCTGCGCCGAGCCCGCATCGAGGCCGCGGCGAGCGCGCTGCTGCCGCACGCGGCGCCGCTGCTCGCCAGCCTGTCGCAGCAGTTCCGCGATTCCCTGCCCACGCTCATGTACCTGCGCCACGACTACAATCCCGCCGGCGTATCCACGGTGCTGATCAACGGTGAAACGCTGCGCATCGGCGCGAGCACGCGTGGTGTCGAAGTCCGCGAGATCCTGCCGGACTCGGTTATTCTGGAATTCGCTGGCACGGAATTCCGCCTTCGTGCCCTGAGCAGCTGGGTGAATCTCTGATTCACAACAGCGGCCACGCGATGATCAACTGAGCTGGAGCCTGAGGTCTAGGCGCTTCAGTGCCTCCTGCTGCTGCTTGAGTTCGTGCTGCGTGAGCGGATGGCGCTGCAGCCACTCGCGCGGCAGCGACAGCTGCAATCGCTTGTCCGAAGCGGTGATGGCGAAATCGGGAATTTCCTCCAGTTCCTCCACGTATTTGAAGGTGACCGCGAGGCGAAGCAGGGCGACGAGGCGTTGCTGGCGTCGCAGCACTGCCGGGTCTCGATCGGGAAACAGCTCGCTGCGCAGCTTGCCCTGCTGTCCTTCGACCATGAGCGCCATGTCTTCCTGGTCCTGCTGCGAGAAGCCGGCAAGATCGGAATTGCGCAGCAGATAGGCGCCGTGGCGATGGTAGTGCTTGTGCGCTATGGTCTTGCCGATCTCGTGGGCCAGGGCCGCGCGCTCGACCAGTTCGCCGTCGCGCTCCTCGAGGCCCCAGGGTGCGCGGACTGCTTCGAACAGCAGGCGCGCGCGGCGGGCGACGGTGTCCGCCGTTGCCTCGTCCACGTGGTGGCGCTGAACCAGGGCGCGAATGCTGCGTTCGCGAACGTCCTCGTGCTCCAGGCGGCCGACGAGGTCATAGATCACGCCCTCGCGGAGTGCGCCGCGCGAGCTGCGCATGACCTCGATCTCGAGAACGTCAAAAATCGCTTCCGTGATCGCCAGACCGGCGGCGATCACCGAGCGCCGCGCGGGGCTGAGACCGCCGAGGTCGATGTCTTCGAGGCGGTCGTAGCGCAGCATTTCCCGACGCATGCGCTGCAGGCCTTTTCTCGTGATCGGTCCATCGCTCCAGGCCTGGGCGCCGAGGATGGCCTCGATGGCCTGTAGCGTTCCCGAGGAACCGATGGCCTCGACCCAGTGGCGGCGGCGAAAATCGCGGCGGATATGCGAGACCTCGACGCGTGCGCTGTCGTAGGCGCGGCGGTAGTTGCCTTTCGACAGCTTGCCGTTGGGGAAATGTTCGCGACTGTAGGTGACGCAGCCGATTTTCAGACTTTCGAGCTGACGCGGCTCGAAGCGCTCGCCGATGGCGAACTCCGTACTGCCGCCACCGATATCGACGACGAGGCGCGAGCGTTCGTCGTCAGCCAGCGTATGCGCCACGCCAAGATAGACCAGGCGCGCTTCCTCGCGGCCATAGATCACTTCGACGGGCGCCGACAGAATACGGCGCGCAGCCTCAGTGAAGCTGCGGCGGTTGCGCGCCCGGCGCAGCGCGCTCGTGCCCACCACGCGCAGGCGCTCGGGCTCGACGCTCTTGAGGAGCTGGGCGAAACGTCGCAAGCAGTCGAGTCCGCGCTCGATGGCCTCATCGCTGAGGTCGCGGTCCTCCGTGAGTCCCGCTGCAAGCTGCACCTTCTCCGAGAGCGCCTGTATCGGCCGGATCTCGCCGTGCTCGATGCGAGCGATGATGAGGTGGAAGGAGTTGCTGCCAAGGTCAGCGGCGGCGAGGAGACTGCCGTCCCTGAGGTCGTCCTGCGATGCTTCGTTCAACGGGTTCGTTTCCCCTGCGCGGCCGGTGACTGCAGCCGCTGCGTTCGGCGCAGGACCGCAAGCGAGCTGCGTGCTTCGCTTTCGTCGCGAGTGTACCGAAGCGCACAATGCCCTG
Organism: Halieaceae bacterium; assembly: GCA_036351355.1. Lineage (GTDB taxonomy): Bacteria > Pseudomonadota > Gammaproteobacteria > Pseudomonadales > Halieaceae > Congregibacter. The sequence continues at coordinate 36,182 of JAZBOX010000036.1, read as the reverse complement.
CACGGACGTGGTGCTTCACTCGATCAGGCGTCGTGTGGCGCGCGACGGCAGACTCGCCAACAGTTCATAACCGATGCTGTCGCAACGCGCCGCGATCTCGTCGACGCCGGGTTCGACGCCCCAGAGCGTCGCCCGTTGACCGGGAACGGCCTCGGGGTTGTCGGTGACATCGACGGTGATCATATCCATGGACACCCGGCCAGCGAGCGGTGAACAGCGCCTGCCGATCTTCACCGGTGTGCCATCGGGCGCATGGCGCGGGTAGCCGTCGCCGTAGCCCGCAGCGATTGTTGCGATGCGAGAAGCCCGCCGCGCGCGCCAGCGCCCGCCGTAACCGACTTCCGTGCCTTCGGGCAGCTCGCGCACGGCAATGATCTCGGCGCTCAGTTCCATGACGGCCTGCAGATCGTGCTCGAGCGCACTGCCATGTCGCAGCGGATTACCCCCGTAGAGCATGTAGCCGGGACGCACCCAGTCGGCGTGCGTTTGCGGGTATTGCAGCACGGCGGCACTGTTGGCCAGGCTGCGCTCACCCTCCAGCGTCTGCGCCAGCGCCTCGAAGGCTTCGATCTGCCCCTGGACCGCCCTTGAGGCGGCCTCGTCCGCCGATGCGAAGTGCGTCGCGAGCACCGGTGCTGCGCCGCCGTTGAGTGCCTTCAGCTCGATGGCTGCGTCACGCGCCCGATCGGGAGCAAAGCCGAGGCGGTGCATGCCCGTATCGACACCCAGCCAGCAGCAGGGACGCAGTGCCGGGGCCGTGGCGCGCAGCCAGTCGAGCTGCTGCGGCTCGCTGATGCAGAGCACGAAGCTGCGGGCGGCGGCCTCGGCGATTTCATCGGGAGCGTGTGGTCCCTCGAGGAGTAGAACGGGTTTTGCGATACCGGCGCCACGCAGGGCGAGGGCCTCTTCGAGGCAGGCGACGGCAAAGGCGTCGACGCAGTCGGCGAGGACGGGCGCGACGAGCGAAGCGCCGTGGCCGTAGGCATCGGCCTTGACGCAGGCCATGACCCGCGCGTCGCCGACCAGCGACCTGACGCGTCCGGCGTTGTGACGAAGCGCCGCGGCGGACAGGTCGGCGAAGGTCGTCCTCGCCACGCTAGTAGTCGAAGCGGTGCCGGTCGAAGAGCGTTTGCGCCTCCAGCCAGACGTCACCGACCTCTCCGTCGCCGACCGGTCGTCCGTCGAGGCTGACGATCGGGGCGACCTCCTTGCTCGAGCTGGTGAGCCAGAGCTCGTCTGCTGCTTCGACTTCGCTGCGATGGATCGGGCGTTCGGTGACCTTTCGCGCTGAGTGACGTCGCAGCATGTCGAGGAGCATGTGCCGGGTGATGCCCGGGAGTTTCTGGTGATCGAGCTCCGGCGTGGCGATCTCGCCGCCGCTGACCACGAACACGTTGCAGGCCGCAGCTTCCGTAAGTTGATCCTCGGCATTGAACAGGAGGACTTCCTGCGCGCCGTCACGGCGACCCTCTTCGTAGTGCATCACGTTGCCGAGCAGCGACGTCGATTTGATGTGGCAGCGCTGCCAGCGCCGGTCGCGGCTCGTCGCCACGCTGAAGCGCGTCGCGCTGGCCTTGTCGGGTTGTTGCGGCGCGGGAATATCAAAGGCATAGGCGAAGCGCGTGGCTTCGATACCCCGCGGCATGGCGTGGGCGCGACGCTGGTCGGCGCCGCGGCTGATCTGGATGTAGATGCCCAGGTGCTCACCGCCGTCGGCCTGTACCAGGCGGTCGACGATCTCGCCCCATTCATCGTCGTCGACGGGATAAGCGAGGTCGATGGCATCAAGGCCCGCGCGCAGTCGAGCCAGATGCAGGCCCAGGCCCACGCCTCGGCCGCCGTGACAGGGGATGACCTCGTAGATTCCATCGCCGAAAAGAAAGCCGCGATCCATCGGTGAGATACGTGCTTCTTCGATGGGCAGGTAGCTTCCATTGAGATATACGGTGGTCACCGGTGGGTCTCCTCGCGCGCTGCGCGCATTGTCAGTCTCTTGTCAGTCTCTTGTCAGTGAAAAGTCGCTGCCGGGGGCTGTGAAAGGCCGATCTGACCCGGAGCGGAAAGATGCCACGAGCTGGCGCAGATCCTCGAGCAGCGCCTCGCCGGCGGCCATGGGCATGCCGTCCTCCGTGGGCGTATTTTCCCGGGTGACGCCGTCGACGCTGCCGCGCTCGCAGAGGTAGGCGAGCAGCCCGCTGTGGTCTACCGCATCGAGCAGTGCCTCTGTGCTTAGTGCCTGCAGCACGGCAACGAGCGCATACGCGCCCCAGTTGGAGACGTCGGCCACGATCAACTCGTCGCAGCCTGTGCTCGAGCCGCGGATCGCAAGTTCCGCCACAGCGTCGGCGACACGACCCATGCCGATTTCATTGCCACCGTCGCCGATGGCGATCGTCGGGCACTGCGCCAGTTCGAGGTAGTAGTCGAACACGGCGCAGCGCGCGCTGATGTCCTCGCCGCGCATATTGTAGTAGCACCCGTCGGCATTCAGGCCCGGTCGCTCGATGCTGACGATGGCGTCCGGCCGCATTGAATCGAGGACGCGTCGTGCTTCCCTGCGGCCGTCGTCGAGCGTATAGGCTTCGAGCAGATGCAGGCGGAAGTCACCGCGGAGTCGATTTGCCATCGGATTGGCCGTGGCAATCACGGGGCGACCACCGAGCTGTTCGAGGGCTCGGTAGAGGGCAATGCTGCCCAGGGGCCCATCGGTTTCAAAGGTGTCGTCGACGGGGAAGCCCGTGGCGATGAGGACCGTTTGCGCTCCCTGCAGCAGGCGCGCGGCGCGCAGGCAGTAGCCGGGTTCGAGCGCCGCACGCAGGTGCTGCATGCCGCGGGGATTCGCAGCAACGAGACGCGCCTCGATCGACTCGGAAAGCGTATCCAGAGCATCGCGTGCGCCCGGGCTGCTCATCGCGCGATAGGCTCGATACGGCGATTGCGTTCATGGACGGCGGCGAGGCGCAGCGCGCGGGACGCTGTGTCTGTCGTGATTGGCGCGAAATGCACCGTGTCGCCCGGACGCAGCTGCGCGAGGGCGGCGCAGTCGAGGGACAGCACGCAGCCCAGCTTCGGGTAACCACCGATGGTCTGGCGATCGTTCAGCAGGATGATCGGCTGGCCGTCAGGCGGTACCTGTATGGCGCCCGCGGCGATGCCCTCGGAGAGCATGCCGGGGCTGTCGCAGGAAAGAGCCGGCCCCTCGAGGCGGTAGCCCATACGATCGCTGAGGCGACTCACGCGATAGGCACTTGAGAAGAAGCGCTCCTGTTCCTGCTGTGGAAAAGCGCTGTGCTGGTAGCCGAGCACCACCCGCAGGCTGGCACTGGCGGCGTAGGCGGGGCGCGCGCCCTCGGGAATCCACCGTCGCTCGGCGCGCGCGGCCGTGCGGACCGGGAGACGGTCACCCGCCTCGAGCGCGCCTCCCTTGAGGCCGCCGATGCCTTCGCGCAGCACCGTCGCCGTGCTGCCGAAGCGCGGTGCAATGTCGAAGCCGCCGCGAACCGCGAGGTAGCTCCGGCAGCCGCGGCGCGGATGGCCGATGGCGATGCGGTCGCCGGCGTCGAGATCGAGCACGCTCCACGATGCAGCGGGCTCGTCATTGCGAAGCAGGGGCGCGTCGGCCCCGGTAACGGCGAGCTGCAAGTCGCCTTCCGCACGCAACTCCAGGCCGCCGAGGCTGATCTCGATGAGTGTCGCGTCGGCGTCGTTCTGAAGCAACCGGTTTGCAAGGCCGGCGGCGATCGGATCCATGGGACCGCCGGTGGTCAGGCCGAGGGCCGCGCGTCCAAAGCGTCCGCGATCCTGCAGCAGGCTCAGGGGGCCGGCTTTCTCGACGAGCAGGGCGGTCACAGTACGCCGCCCAGCGCTTCGAATTCGTCGCGGTCAACGGGCCGGAAGCGTACGCGGTCACCAGCGCGCAGGACCATGGCCGTGTCCTCGCTATCCGCGTCCGCGTTGAACAGGGTCATCGGCGAGCGGCCAATGAGATTCCAGCCGCCCGGGGAATCGGCGGGATACACCGCGGTCTGGCGTTCGGCGATGGCGACGGCGCCGCGGGGAACGCGCGGCCGGGGTGTGGCGAGACGGGGACGGGCGATGCGATCGTCCACGTCGCCAAGGTAGGCAAAGCCCGGGGCGAAGCCGATGGCGTACACCTGGTATTCGCGCGAGGCGTGGAGCTCTGCCACTCCCTCCCAGCCAAGGCCGCTGCTGCGACCGAGTTCTTCGATGTCCTCGCCGCTTTCCGGTGCGTAGTACACGGGGATCTGTACCAGCCGTCCGCCCTCTGTCCTGCCCTGCTGCAGCCTTGCGATGATCTCGCGCAGTTCGCCCGCCACGGCAGCGTGGTTCGTGGCGTGTGCATCGAAGATGACCAGCAGCGACGCATGGGCGGGGATCAGGTCCTCGATATGTTCCCCGAGGCGCTCGCGCAGCGCATCGCCCAGGCTGCGAACGGCTGCTGCGCTGTCCGGCGAGGCCTCGGCGGCAAGGTAGACAATCAGCGAGGCCTCGCCGGCTGTCTCGATCTTCGGGTAGTCAGGCACCGTCGACGAGCCGCCGGATATCGCGGATCGCCCGCACGCCTTCTTCGTTGTCGCCGTGCACACAGAGCGTATCGACGCGCAGCGTCAGGCAGCGACCGGCAACGGTGGTCACGCTGCCGTCCTCGAGCAGCGCGGCGACCTGCGCGAGCATGCGCTCTCGGTCGTGGACCGCGCCGGGTCGGCTCCGCGACAGGAGTCGGCCATCGTCGTCGTAGCAGCGGTCGGCAAAGGCCTCGAAAAGCAGTTCCAGCCCCTGGGCCTGCGCTTCTTCGAGATGTCGCTCCGCATCGGGGGTGGCCTGCAGCATCAGCTTGAGGGGGCGAGGGTAGGTGCTGACCGCCTGCATGATCCAGCCCCGCAGCGCTTCGTTGGCCATCATGTCGTTGTACAGCGCGCCGTGCGGCTTTACGTACGCGAGTTCGAGGCCGGCGGCGGCGGCCATGCCGTCGAGGGCGGCGATCTGGTAGCACAGCGCGGCTTCGAGTTCGTCGCGCGCCATGCTCATGCTGCGACGGCCGAAGCCGACGAGGTCCGGGTAGCTCGGATGCGCGCCGACCTCAACGCCGTGTTCGGCGGCGAGACGCAGGCTGCTGCGTATCGCGAGCGGATCCCCGGCGTGAAAGCCGCAGGCCACATTGGCCTGGTCGAGAAATGGCATGACCTTTTCGTCGCAGCCCATGCGCCAGCGTCCATAGCTTTCGCCGAGGTCGCAGTTGAGTTTCATCGGATCAAACCTCTTGCTATTTCCAGCGCTGTCCGCTGCGCGAGCCGTACCGCTTGTCGCAGCTTTCCGCCCAGGCTATCCAGCGGACCCGGCCGCAACTATCGTTGCTCGAGCGCTGCGCAGGGGCCTCCGGCTCAGAAGGCGGCGAGCTCGGCGTTGCGGCGGTCCGTAATCAGCATGAAGCCCGGGCTGTGCGTGATCGCCAGCGCCGGCGCTGCGTTGGCCAGGGCGACCTGCGGGGTCACGCCGCAGGCCCAGAACAGCGGGAGCTCATTATCGCGCACCGTGACCGGGTCGCCAAAGTCCGGGTTTGCGAGATCGGTGATGCCGATGAGAGCCGGATCGCCGAGATGTACCGGCGCACCGTGGACGGCCGGAAAGCGGCTGCAGACCTGGATCGCACGAATCGCATCGGCGGCAGCGAAGGGGCGCATGCTCACGACCATGTCGCCGTGGAAGGCACCGGCGCGGCGGCAGGGGATGTTGCTTCGGTACATGGGCACGTTCACGCCCTCGGTGACGTTGCGAATCTCCAACCCCGCAGCCTCCAGCGCCTCCTCGAAGGAGAAGGAGCAGCCGAGGGCGAAGGCGATGAGGTCGTCTCGCCACAGCTCGCTGACGTCGCCGCGCTCCTCGACGAGGGCGCCGTCGCGATAGACACGGTAGCGCGGCAGGTCCGAGCGCAGGTCGAAGTCGCCAAGCTCGGGCAGGCCCGTATCACCCGGACTCGCGCTGCTGGCGAGCAGCGGACAGGGTTTCGGATTGGCCTGGCAGAATCGCAGAAAGTCGGCTGCGCAGGATTCGGGCAGGATCACCAGGTTGCACTGTACGTAGCCTCGCGCGAGGCCCGAGGTGTTCGCCGTGAGTTCGCCGCGCCGCGCAAGGGCCCGCCACTGTGCGGGCGTGCGATCGGCGGGTTTTCCGCCGGATGCGCTGGCGGATTCGGCGAACAAGGGCGAGCGGCGCCCGGATTGTGCATTCATGGTCCTCTCCAGGGAGTCGTTACTGGGAAAGCCGGCGTCCTGCGGGGCGAGAACGCGCCCGTCGACTGATCTCGCGTCGGCTCCTGCTTTATAGTACGCCGGTTAGTGCGCAGGCCGCCGCCGAAAAATAACAGGCGCGAACACAGGATTCCCACAAGGAGGAGGCGCAATGCCCCATCCCAGCGTTACCGCTCGCAGCTATCCGCACAAGGCGGCCATCATCATGGGGGACAGTGGCGAACTGGTCACCTACCGTCAGCTCGACGAGCGCTCGAATCAGATCGCGCAGCTGCTGCGCAGCCTCGGGCTGAATCGCGGCGATCACATGGCCATGATGCTCGAGAATCGCCGCGAGTTCCTCGAGCTGTGCTGGGGTGCGCAGCGAGCGGGGGTGATCTTCACCCCGATCAGCAGTCACCTTCAGGCCGCAGAGACCGCCTACATTCTCGAAAACTGCGGTGCGAGGTTATTTATCGCCTCGGCTCTCCTCGCCGATGTGGCCGTCAAAGCGGCTGCGGACGCCCCGGGCGTGGACCATCGCCTCATGCTCGGCGGCATACGCGAGGGTTTCGAGTCGCTCGAGGAAGCCCTCGACGCGCAGCCCGAAACGCCGATCACCGATGAAGCGAACGGCGTGCCCATGCTCTATTCCTCGGGAACCACGGGGCAGCCCAAGGGGGTTTTCGTACCACCGGCTTCGGATGAAGTTGATGCGCCGCATTTCCTTGCACCGACGCTGGGCGCTGCCTTCGGCTTCAGTGACGAGACGGTCTATCTGTCGCCGGCGCCGCTCTACCATGCGGCTCCCCTGCACTACAACATGCTGAACCTGTATCAGGGCGGAACCTCGGTGGTGATGGAGCGTTTCGATCCCGAGCGCGCGCTGGCGCTGATCGAGGAACACCGTGTCACGCACAGTCAGTGGGTGCCGATCATGTTCGTGCGCATGCTCAAGCTTCCCGAAGACCTTCGCGCTCGCTACGACCTGAGCTCGATGCAGTTCGCGATTCACGCGGCTGCGCCGTGTCCCGTGGAGACCAAGGAGAAGATGATCGAGTGGTGGGGGCCGGTGATTGTCGAGTATTACGCGGCCAGCGAGGCCGTGGGTGCGACGATGGTCGACTCGCAGCAGTGGCTGCAGCACAAGGGGACCGTCGGCCGTGCGCTGATGGGCGAGATCCACATCGTCGACGACGAGGGGCGTGAGCTGCCGCCGAACGAAATCGGAACCGTGTACTTCAGCGGTCCGCAGGTCACCTTCGAGTATCACCGCGAGCCCGCGAAGACCGCCGAGTCCTACAACGAGCATGGCTGGGCGACCACGGGCGATCTCGGTTACGTCGACGAGGAGGGCTACCTCTTCCTCACGGACCGCAAGCACTTCACGATCATCAGCGGCGGCGTGAACATCTATCCGCAGGAGATTGAAAATCTGCTCATCAACCACGAGAAGGTGGCGGACGTCGCGGTCTTCGGCGTTCCCGACGAAGAATTCGGTGAGACCGTTCAGGCCGTGATCGAGCCGCAGAACTGGGCTGACGCGACAGACGAGGTGGCGCTGGAGCTCCTCGAATGGCTGCGCCAGCGGCTCTCGCACATCAAGGTGCCGAGACGCGTCGACTTTCGCGAGAAACTGCCTCGTCTCGACAATGGCAAGCTCTACAAGCGCCACCTCGTCGAAGAGTACCGCGCCGCCGCGGGCGACTCTGACGACAGCTGAGCATCGACGTCAGCGACGGCCTGCAGCGATGCGGAGAAAAAGCTGGTCCCGACAGGCGACTATGCGGCGTTTGTACCTCGCGGCGGCGGCAGGGCCTAGCCGAAAAGTGTTAGCGCGTAAAGTTTACAGTGTCAGCTGTTGCGTTATGCTGACGAGAAGCTGTATCGGGGGAGGGCCGCAGTATGGCCTCGAGGAAACTCAAGAAGATCGAACAGGCCATGGATGGCGCTGGCACCTACGATGACTGGGTAACGCACGCCCTGGCGCACGACGAGGCCAGCGGAGCAAAGCGATGGCGTGACATCGATCAGAGCCGCCAGTACGACTACGCCCAGATACGCCTTCGTCTCGACCGCCTGCGCAGCCTGCGCGTCCGCAACGATTACCAGGGCCTCATGTTCACCCTCAACGAGGGTATCCACGGCAACATGGGCGGCATGGGCCGCAGTTCGCTCTATCGCCGGGCCAAGTTCGGCACCAAGCGCCTGATCGAGCAGTACATCGCCGAGATCGACGATGCGCTGCGCTTCCTCGCTGATCTCGATCCGAAAATCATCGACGTGCAGACGAAGATGGACTTCTTCTACCGCGCCAACATCTGCTACGGCCGCTCGGCGCTGATGCTCAGTGGCGGCGGTGTACTCGGTTTCTACCACCTGGGCGTGGTGAAGACGTTGATGCAGCAGGGCCTCCTGCCGCGGGTGATTTCCGGTGCCAGCGCCGGCTCGCTCGTCGCCGGGGTGGTCGGCACGCATACGGACCGCGAACTCGCCCGCTTCTACGACCCGGCTAATGTGCACTTCGAGGCCGAGCGCGAGGCCAGCGTGTTTTCGCGCATGTTCCTCGGCGCGAATGCGCAGATCGATGTCGGCGACCTGGAACAGATCGTCGCCCGCCTGATTCCCGACCTCACCTTCCAGGAGGCCTACGAAAAGACCGGCCGCCAGATCAGTATTACCGTTGCGCCCGCGGAGCCGCACCAGCGTTCGCGTCTGCTCAACGCAATCACCTCGCCGACGGTATTCGTGCGTTCAGCCGTGATGGCGTCCTGCGCCGTTCCCGGCGTGTTTCCGCCGGTCACGCTGATGGCGAGGAACGTGCACGGAGAGGCCCAGCCCTATCTGCCCACGCGGCGCTGGGTGGACGGCAGCATCGCCGACGACTTGCCGGCCAAGCGCCTGTCGCGCCTGTACAGCACGAATCACTACATCGTGAGCATGGTTAACCCCATTGCCACACCCTTTCTCAACGGCGGCCGCGATCGCAGCGCGATGTCGCGTGCTCTCGGCTCCCTTGGAATCGGCCTGAGCCGGGAGGTGCTCAATTTCTATCGCGGCGTGGCCCAGCGTCAGGGTGACAACTGGCCGCGCTTCAACATCCTGCTCAATGGCGTGCACGCACTGCTCGACCAGGAGTACAGCGGCGACATCAACATCGTTCCGCGCTTCCGCTGGTACAACCCGGCGAAAATCCTGTCGCATCTTTCCGAGCGCGAACTCGTCGCACTGATGGGGGCGGGCGAGCGCTCGGCGTTCCCGCACGTCGAGGCGATCCGCACCTGCACGCGGATCTCGCGCACGATGGAAGAGATTCTCCATCGCTTCGAATACGGGGATCTTCGTCCCCAGGGCGACAGCTATCACCGACCGCGGGCGTCGCGACGACGGCCCGCTCCAACGCGAGCCGATCGCGAAGCCATGCGCGAAACCGGGTCGCAGCGCCTCGATCGGCCGCCTGCGCGCGCGCCGAAGGCGCGAAAGAAGAGCAGCGCGGCGCCGGCTCGCAAGCGTCCTTCAAAGCCCGGAGCGAAGGCGGCGGCCTGAGACCCCGCGCGGGGTTCGGCTCCGGCAGCGGTGCAGTCTCGCGCTGCTTCAACGCGAGCGGGGCGGGGCGCTTCCCCTAGATCGCGATCGCGACGTCAGGCCGCGTCGATAAAGCGCACTCCCGCTTCCGCCAGGGGCTCGACCATTGCGCCGCGCGCCTCGGCCTCAGCGCTCGAGGCCGTGCCGATGAGCGCGCGCTTCTTCACGCCCTGAAGGATCGCTGCAAGGCGGAAAAAGCCGAATACGAGATAGAAGTTCCAGTGATCGATCCGCGGGCGACCGGTGCGCTCGCAGTAGCGTGCGATGTACTCCTCGTCCGTGGGCAGGCCGACGGCGGAGCGGTCCACACCGGCGAGGCCGCGAATGCCCTCGGCGTCGGGAAGCTGCCAGGCCATCACCTGGTAGGAAAGATCGGCGAGGGGATTGCCAAGCGTCGACAGTTCCCAGTCGAGGATGCCGATGATTCGCGGTTCCGTTGCGTGGAACATCAGGTTGTCGAGACGGAAGTCCCCGTGGACGAGGCTCGCCTGGCCGTCGTCCGCGGGCATGTTGGCCGGCAGCCATTCGATGAGGCGCTCCATCGCTGGACTGTGTTCCGTTTCCGATGCGCGGTACTGCTTGGTCCAGCGGCTGACCTGGCGTTCGAAATAGTTGCCGGGCCGGCCGTAGTCGCCGAGGCCGATCGCCTGCGGATCGAGGCTGTGTAGCGCCGCCAGCACACGGTTCATCTCGTCGTACATGGCCGCGCGTTCCTCGCGCGATTCGACTTCGGGGAGCTTCGGATCCCAGAGAACGCGCCCGTCGAGGTGCTCCATCACGTAGAACATCGAACCGATCACTGCGTCGTCCTCGCACAGGTGATAGGCGCGTGCCACGGGAACGTCCGTGTTCTCGAGCGCTTTCAGCACGCGATATTCGCGATCGACGGCATGGGCCGAGGGCAAAAGTTCACCCGGTGGCTTGCGCCGCAGCACATAGCTCGCATCCCCGTCGCGAAGCAGGAAGGTTGGATTGGACTGGCCGCCGGGAAACTTCTCCGCGATCAGGCCCGGGCCTACACCCGGAACGCGACCCTGGAGGTAGCGGGCCAGGGCGTCGACGTCGATCGTTTGCGTGCTCATAGGACTGCTGTCCGGCGCTTCGAAGAGGCGCGATTCTGCGACAGGCGCTGAGCCCGTGCAAACCGCCGTGGTGGAAAATTTGAGTCCCTCATTGCCTATGGGTATGCTCGCGCGTCGTTCGCCCTCACTCGCCCCATCGCTACGCCGTCGCGGCGGCGGTAACGCGGCAGGCTCGCAGGGCGTACGCAGCATAACGATCAGAAGCCACTGAGGCATGAACACTATGTACGCTGAACTGAAGCGTGCCTGGGCTGAGCTCACCGCTCCCGGGCAGATGTTTGAAGTCGAGCGTCGACCCGTGCGCGGCGTTGACATCCTGACCTACCGCCACGCACCGCCATCGCTGCGCGAAGTGTGGCTGTCGACGGCGGGCCACGGCGATAACGATTACCTCGTCTACGGCGACGAGCGAATCAGCTACGCCGAGGCGCACCGCCAGGTCGCAGCGCTCGCCGCCGAGCTCGCTGCCGGCGGCGTTGCTGCGGGCGACCGCGTGGCGATTGCCATGCGCAACTATCCCGAGTGGATGGTCGCCTACTGGGCCGTGACCTCGATGGGCGCCGTGGTTGTCGGCATGAACGCCTGGTGGGTTGCCGATGAAATGGACTACGCGCTCAAGGACGCCGAGCCGAAGGTTCTGATCGCCGACCGCGAGCGTCTGCAGCGTTTCGCGGAACTGCGCGACGCCTATTCCGGGATTCGTGTGGTCGCCGTTCGCTGCGACGACGAGCGCCCGGCCTGGGCCGAAGCCTGGACCTCGCTCGTCGAGGGCGCGGGCGAGCTGCCCGAGATTTCGATCGATCCGGACGCGGACGCCTGCATTTTCTACACCTCGGGCACCACTGGCCGTCCCAAAGGCGCGCAGCTCACGCACCGTGGATGCGTCTCCAACGTGATGAACGTAGCGTTCATGAATGCCGTTCAACCGCGCGCGCTGTGCCACGCTGCCGGCGTGGAGCCGCCGACGCCAGGCAGCCAGGAGCCGGTCAGGGCTCTCCTGGCAACGCCGCTGTTTCACGTAACGGCCAACAATTGCGTGGCTCAGGCCGTGACGCTCACCGGCGGCAAGCTGGTGCACATGTACAAGTGGGATGCGGGCGAGGCGTTGCGCCTGATCGAGGAGGAGAAGATCTCAGCCTTCAGTGCCGTACCGATGATGACGCGCGAAATCATCATGCACCCCGATTTTTCCGAGCGCGATACGAGTTCGCTCAGGACCATTGGCGGCGGTGGGGCCGCCATGCAGCCCGACCTCGTCGGAAAGGTGCCGCAGAACATGCCCGGAACCCGTCCCAGCACCGGCTACGGCATGACGGAAACCTGCGGCATCATTGCCGCGCTGTCGCTCGAGTTCTTCATGGACCGTCCGAGCAGCGTGGGTCCGGCCGTGCCGACGATGGAAGCGAAGTGCGTGGACGCGTCGGGAGAGACGGTTCCCGCGGGTGAGGTCGGCGAGCTGGTCGTGCGCGGCGCGCCGGTGATCCGCGGTTACCTCAACCGTCCTGATGCCACGGCCGAGACGATCGTCGATGGCTGGCTGCACACGGGCGACATCGCCTACATGGACGAGGACGGATTCATCTATCTTGTCGACCGGGCGAAGGACATGGTTCTTCGCGGCGGTGAGAATGTGTACTGCGCCGAGGTCGAGAACGCCGTCTTCAAGTGCGAGGGTGTTGCCGAGTGCGTGGCCTTTGCCGTGCCCGATGAGCGCCTTGGCGAGGAAGTCGGTGTCGCCGTCTATCTGGCGCCCGAAGTCAGCCTCGATGCGGCAACGCTGCGCGAACACTGCCGCGGTCTGATGGCCAGCTACAAGGTGCCGCGCTACGTGTGGTTTCTCGATGAGCCCCTGCCGCGCAACGCCAACGGCAAGTTCGTCAAGCGCGCGCTTCAGGAGTCCCTGGCGATGAGCGACGCCGCCTAGTCCTTCGATCCGACTCATTCGGAATTCGTCGGGATTCTTTGAAATCCGTCGGAATCCGACCGGCGAAAACGGGCCCCTGCTCCGCAGCGGCCCGTTTTTTCTTCGCCTGCGCTACGCCCGAAGCTCGGGCAGGCAATGGCGCTGGCTGATCAGCTGCCGACTTCCATGTGTGCCGCGCTGTCGGCGGACGTGATGTCGTAGTTGATGGATATTCTGGCCGCATCGATGCTCCCGACCGTGACCAGGTGACGCTTCGCCGCAGCGGCGCGTTCGCTGCCCAGCGCCTCCAGTGCCCCTCGCGGCAGTTGCGTTGCGGCGACCAGCGCCTCCCACATCGTGTCGGCGTCGATTTCCGCGGCGGCCTCGCTGTCTTCTTCCGATGCTTCCTCGTCCGCTGCGCTCGCTGCGGCGAGTTCCGCGTAGCGCGCTGTGACCACTTCAAGCCAGCGTTCGTCGCGGTTTTCGATTGCCGCCGACTCGAGTCCCCCATCGATCAGAGACTGGCGTAGCGCGGCGCGGCGCAGGGCATCTGCGTCGCTCCCGGGCGCCGCGGAGCCGCCCACTAGCAGTGTGAGCTGGGGGCGCTCCGCCAGCGCCCGGGCAAGATCGTCGAGGGCGGCTGCGGCGGTCTCGTCGAGCGCTGTCGAGCCCGCTGCGAAGGTGATCATCTCGAGATTTCGGTCGCTGCCGACAAGGCCGGCCAGCAGCTTGAAGGGCGCCGTGACCGCCTTGGTGATCACGTTCATGAAGGCGCGGCCGATGATCTTGCCGAGGGAGAATTGCGGATCGTCGACGTTGCCGCTTACGGGAACGGCAAGGTCAATCACACCCTTGGCGTCCGTCAGCAGCGCCAGGCCGAGCTTCAGCGGCACCTCGACGGCAAGATCCGACTCGATCGGCTCGCCGAGCCGCATCTGCGAAATCACCACGCGATTGTCACCCTCGATGGCCTGGCCGGCGAGGGCGTAGCGCAGGTCCAGGCTCAGGGTGCCGCTGTCGATCGTGTAGCCCGCGTAGGTGCCCGAGTAGGGCGACATGGTCGCGATGTCCATGCCGCGGAAGCGGAAGGCGAGTTCACCGTCGGCGCGCTCGCCGTGGGGCGTTCCGCTGCCCTCGATGACCACCGGCGCGTAACCATCGATGTTGCCGTTCAGCGTGACGTTGAGCGGCGTCTCGGCAAGGGAGTCGATATCGGCGATTTCGGCCTCGATATTCTCGATGCGGGTGCTGAAGGGGAGTGGCAGCGAATCATCGGCAAAATCCAGCCGGCCGTCATTCAGAACCACGCGATCGAGCAGGACGCGCCATGCGCTCGCTGTCGATGCCGCAGAGGCTGTCGTGTCTTCGTTCGCCCCTTGCGTGTCCGCGCGTTCGCGAAGCACGCCGTTGACGTTGATTCGGCCGTCCTCGTCGATGTGCAGCGAGCCCGCGGGACCGTCGAGGCTGATGCTGCCGATGCGCAGCAGCTCCTCGGTCATGCTCAGTTCTCCGTCATCGATGGCGAGGCGACGCAGGGAGAAGGCCTCCTCACCCGTTTCTTCGAGTACCGTCGCGAAATCGTCGACGCTGAATGAGAAGCCGGCCGTATCGGGATTAAAGCTGCTCAGGCGCAGCGATGCGTTTGCATCGAGGCGGCCTCTCCGCAGCTGCGTACGAAGCTGCTCCTGTATCAGGGGATCGAGCCAGGGCAGCATCCAGCCCTCGAGCTGCAGCTCGAGCTCGCCGTCGCCGCTGCCGAGGTTCAGGTCGCCGGAAAGATCAATCTGTGTGGTGGCGTTAATACGCAGGCCCAGCTCGATGCGACTGCGCTGGCTCGCGGGCCAGTCAATATCGCTCACCGAGACGCTGATCGGCGAAACCTCCATGCGCTCGGGGCTCAGCATCGGCGTTGCCCAGCGCAGGGCGCTGTCGTCGAGGCTCAGCTCGCCGAGGCTCAGGCTCCATTCGTCCTCAGCCCGGGGGTCCGGGTCGTCGTCCGGGGTCTCCGCTGCGGGACTGTCAGCGTTCGCAGATTCCGCGCCTTCGTAGGAGAAGATATCGACGAGGCTGACTGCGCCATCCTCATCGAAGCCGCTGACATCGAGGCCCTGGATTCGCAGGCTGTCGGCTTCGACGCGCCGGGCGGCTAAATCGAGACCGATGCCGGCGAGGCGCATGTCGCCGAGGCGGACATAGGTCTCCGGATGGCGCTGCTCATCGGCTGCGGCTACATCGATATCGTGCAGCGCGACTTCGCCGTCGTCGATGAGGAGCTGCAGCTGCGAACCCCAGCTTCCTCGATAGCTCAGCCTCAGGTCAAAGCGCGCGCTACTGGCGACAAAGTCGAGCTTCTCGGCTTCGTAGCGCCACGCCGGCGTGAGATCGATATTGACGAGTTCGAGTTCGCCGCTGCTGCGTCCGGCTGACAGATCGAGAAGGCCGGACCAGCGGAGCGCGCCGCCCCCATCGCTGGTGAGTTCGAGGCGGCTCTGGCCTTCCTCGCCGGGGACCGTGCTGAGGTTGCTCGTGTGCAGCTCGAAGTCGCGCTGCACGGTCTCGTAGGGTCCGCTGCGCGTGCGGTCCGTATAGGTGATGAGGTGAGCTCCAAGACGGAGGTCGTGCAGCGTGAAGGCCGGCAGCGCCGCAGCCGCGCTGTCCTCTCTGCTGCTGTCGGCGTCGCTGTCGTCGCCCTCGAGAAGGTCGTCGAAATGGAAGCTGCCGTCGGCGTAGCGCAGCACGTGCAGCTCGAGGTCATCCAGCCACAGGCGGTCGAGTACGATACCCGGCTGCCACAGCGAGGCGATGGACAGATCGACGAGCAGGCGGCGGAAAGCGAGCGGTCGATGACCATCGTCCTCCGTGAGCGAGAGTCCGCGCGCTTCGACGGAGAGATTGAAGGGGTTGAAGAGCAGCAATTCGCTGCGCAGCTCGCGATCGATGGCATCCTTTGCCAGCCGCGGTGCCATGATGTTCATCAGCGGCAGGATGATCAGCAGGCTCAGGGCGAGGTAGGCTAGGTAAAGGAATCCCAGCGCCTTGAGCAGGCGGCGCGCTATAGGCTTCATGACAGCGTTATTTCCCCAAAACTTGGCTGATGATGGCTAAAGACCCTTGCGGTAGGCGTAGGGCGTGACTCCGGTCCAGCCCTTGAAGGCGCGAATGAAGGCGCTCGCTTCCGAGAATCCGGAGCGGTAGGCGACTTCTTCGACGGAAAGGGTCTTCTTGCCCAGAAAGTGTAGCGCCGTGTCGCGGCGAATGTCGCTCTTGATCTGTTTGAAGGTGTTGCCTTCGCTGGCGAGGCGCCTGCGCAGCGTCTGCGGATGCAGATCGAGGCGCGCGGCAACATCGGTCAGCTCCGGCAGCTGCTCGAGGTTGCGGCGAAGCTGCTCGCGTACGCGAGCGGTCCAGCTGAAGGCGTAGCTGGTGGTGAGCATCACGCGCATAGGATGACGCAGATATCGGCGCAGGCTTTCGGCGGTCTGCACCACGGGGCGGTCGAGGAGCGAGACCGGCAGGCTCAGGGAGTTCACCTGTGCTTCGAAGTGCACGGGGTTGCCGACGAACATCAGGCGGTAATCGGCGGCTCGCGCGCTGCGCGCATGCGTGAATGTGACTGCACGCAGTGGCAACTCTTCGGCCGTCAGCCAGCAGGCGAAGCGGTGCGTGTTGAGCAGGCTCAGCTCGGCGAGATAGCTGCCGCGCAGCGCCGCCGCGGGATCGAGGCTCAGGCGTGCTTCTTCTTCGTCGACGCTGATGCTGATCGCGAGTCCGCGGTCCACCAGCTGAAAGAAGCGGCAATAGCGCTGCAGCGCCTGGCCGAGGTGACTGCTGCCGATGACTGCGTTGCACATCAGATCCCAGCTGCCCAGCGGCAGCGGCGCTTCGGCATAGCCGAGGGCCTCATCGTTCATGGCCAGCATGGCGCCGGTCTGCAGATCGGCAAATTGCTGAACGCTGATCCGCGCCTGCGGTTCCTGCAGCAGCCTCGGCGGAATCCGGTGACGGCGAAGCAGGTCCTGCGGGTCGACGCCGGACGCCAGCGTGTGTTTCAGCACGGCGCCCAGGAAGTGCGTCGAAACGGAAATCTTGCCGCTGGCAGGCGTCGAGTCAGTCACGGTTTGTGTTCATTGCTGCGAGGCCCGTAAGGCGGATTCCAGGCTGTAAGCTGCTGTCAATTTCCCTGACCATGGCAGTCATTGTTGGCCAACGGGACGCTCACCATACTCCGAGGCGAAGTGCCTGGCCGCGGCGAGGCTGCGCGCGTAGCGCCGACGTCGCGCCGGGAGCTGTGCCGAGAGCTGCGCTGGGAGCTGTGCCGAGAGCTGTGCCGAGAGCGGCACCGAGAAGCGTACGCAGGAAAAACCGTGCGCGAACGATCGCGGAGCAGCCACGAAGCACGCCGGGCTTTTCAAAGCACGGCCCGAAGAATCCGTCGAAACCAACGTCACAGGGAGACCAGTCGATGCTGCCAAGGGCTTTCACCGAGGAACAGCTGATGTTTCGCGATGCCTACCGCAAGTTTCTGGCGGCGGAAATTGTGCCACAGCTCGAGGACTGGCGAGAGGCAGGCATCGTTGACCGCAGCGCTTTCCGCAGCGCTGGAGAGCAGGGATTTCTGATGGTCTGGCCCGACGAACGTTACGGCGGCATGGGCGACAACGACTTTCGCTTTGAGCAGATCATCATCGAGGAGACCTGCTACGCGCGCGCCGGTGACTGGTACAACACCTTGCACAGTCGCCTCGTCGGTCCCTACTTCACGCGCTTTGGCAGCGCCGAGCAGTGCGAACGTTTCCTGCCGTCCTGCGTGCGCGGCGAGCGTGTCCTCGCCATCGCCATGACCGAGCCCGATGCCGGTAGTGATCTGGCGGGCATGCGCAGCACCGCCGTTGAGGACGGCGATGCCTGGATTCTCAACGGCTCCAAGACCTATATCTCCAACGGCATCAATGCCGATATCGTGCTCGTCGCGGCGAAGACCGACCCCGACAACAATCCGCACGCGATGACGCTGTTTATCGTTGAGCGAGGCATGGAAGGTTTCGAGCGCGGCCGCAACCTGAAGAAGATGGGGCTAAAAGCGCAGGACACGGCAGAACTGTTTTTCAACGATGTTCGCGTGCCGAAGGCCAACGTGCTGGGCGAAGTGCACAAGGGCTTCATTTACCTTATGGAGGGCCTTGCGGAAGAGCGCCTGATCGGGGCTGTGGGCTATCTCGCGGCGGCGCAGCTGTCCTGGGATCTGACCCGCGACTACGTACGCGAGCGCAAGGCCTTCGGAAAACCCGTGGCAGCGTTCCAGAACACGCAGTTCAAGCTCGCCGAGCTGCGCGCGGAGCTCGATATCACGCAGAACTACGTGGACCAGTGTGTCGCTGCCTTCAACGCCGGGCAGCTGACGGCCGTCGATGCAGCCAAGGCCAAGCTTGCGACCAGCGAGCTGCAGGTGAAGGCCGCGGATGTCGGCGTTCAGCTCCACGGTGGGGCCGGCTACATGGACGAGTATCCGATCAGCCGCCAGTACACCGACGCCAGGATTTCCACCATCTACGCCGGCAGCTCCGAGATCATGAAGCTGATCATCAGCCGCGACTGTCTCGGCGACGACTATCAGCCCTTCAACACACGCAACTTCTGAGTCGATCGCCATGGGCCCGCTGAACGGATATACCATCGTCGAGCTTGCCGGCATTGGTCCGGCGCCCATGGCCGGGATGATGCTCGCCGACCAGGGCGCGGAGCTGATCCGCGTCGACCGCTTTGCCACGGAGGATCCATCGCCGCTCGAGTGCATCAGTGGGCGAGGCAAGAAATCCGTGGTGATCAACCTCAAGAGCAGCGAGGGCGTCGATGCGCTGCTGCGCATCGTCGAGAACGCCGACGCGCTGATCGATCCCTTTCGCCCCGGAGTATGCGAAAAGCTGGGCATCGGTCCCGATGTTTGCCTCGAACGCAATCCGCGTCTTGTCTTTGCGCGCATGACCGGCTGGGGGCAGGACGGTCCGCTGGCGCGCGCCGCAGGTCACGATCTGAACTACATCGCCCTTACCGGTGCGCTGTTTGCCAACGGCGAGGCCGGCGGTCGCCCCTTGCCGCCGCTCAACCTCGTCGGTGATTTTGGCGGAGGCGCCATGCTGCTGGTCAATGGCATCCTTGCCGCGCTGCTCGAGACCGCGAGTTCGGGCCGCGGCCAGGTCGTGGACGTGGCCATGGTCGACGGCGCGGCGCAGCTGATGTGGATGATGCACACCTTCCACGCCGTCGGTCAGTGGAATCCCGATGTTCGCGAGGGGAACCTCCTCGATGGTGGCACGCACTTCTACAACACCTACGAGTGTGCCGACGGCGAGTACGTGGCGATCGGACCGATCGAAGCGCAGTTTTACGAGCTGTTTCTCGAGCTCGCGCAGCTTGATCGCGAGACCTTCGGCGAGCAGAACAATCCCGACCGCTGGCCCGATCTCAAGGAGCGCCTGGCCGCGGTAATGCGCGAGCGCACGCGCGATGAGTGGTGCGAACTTCTCGAAGGCACAGACGCCTGCTTCGCACCGGTGCTGCGCTTCACCGAGGCACCGCAGCACGCGGCCGCGCGGGCGCGCAACAGCTATATCGACATCGACGGTGTCACCCAGCCGGCACCGGCGCCGCGATATTCGCGCACGATGGCCGAGGTGGCTCACGGACCGCGGGCCAACGGCGCCGATACGCGCCGGGTGCTCGCGGCCATGGGCTTCGGCGAGGGCGAAATCGAGCAGCTGCGTGCCAGCGGCGCCATCCAGTAAGCTGCCGGGCAGCGGCGAGAATGAGGAACAGGCAATGACCGACCACAGCTACTCAGCCCTGCGCGTGGAGCGCGCCGGCGCCATCGCCCGGCTGACCCTTGATCGTCCGGACAAGCTCAATGCCTTCGACACGGCGCTGCGCCGCGAGCTGGTGACCGCCGCGCAGGCGCTCAATGGCGATCCCGAAGTCCGTGTGATAATCCTGAGCGGGGCCGGGCGCGCCTTCTGCGCCGGCGCCGATCTTTCCGAAGGCTTTGACGGCGACCCTCGCGATCGCGGTGCGCACACGGAGCATATGCTCAAGAGCGAGTACAAGCCCGGGCTCATGGCGATCAGCGAGTCACCCAAGCTGTGGATTGCCGAGGTTCGCGGTGCCGCAGCCGGTATCGGCAGCGCCTACATGCTCGCCTGCGATCTGGTGGTCATGGCCGAGAGCGCTTACCTATACCAGGCCTTCGCAGCCATTGGCCTGATTCCCGATGGCGGTGCTACCTGGCAGCTGCTGCGCGCCGTGGGTCGCAAGCGCGCGCTGGAAATCATTCTCGGCGGCGAGAAGATTCCTGCGGCCCGCTGCCTCGAACTCGGTTTGTGCAACCGCGTGGTGGCCGATGGTGATGAGGCCGCGGCGGCCGAGGCCTGGGCTGAAGAACTCGCGGCGAAGGCGCCGCTTGCTGTGCGCTATTCGAAGCAGGCTCTCAATGTTGCCGACGGCAGCGCCTTCGGCGACATGATTTCGCGCGAGGCCGAAATGCAGGCTATCTGTATCACCAGCGAGGACGCTCGCGAGGGCGTGACGGCCTTTCTGCAGAAGCGAAAGCCGAATTTCAGCGGACGTTAGGAAGGCATCGCTCTGATCCTCGACATCGCAGGGGCAGCAGGCGTGTGAGCGACGACGCCGCAACGACCGCCGGCGGCGGCGCCCACAGCCAGCTCGATGAACTGCGTGAACGACTCGCACGCGGCAGCGACGCGCAGCGCCCCGAAGCCATGCAGCGCCGCGCCGCCCGCGGCTACCTCAGCGCTCGCGAGAACCTTGCGCTGCTCGTCGACGAGGGCAGCTTCGTCGAGTACGGCGGTCTGGCCGTCGCGGCCCAGCGCGGCCGTCGCGAGCTCTCGGAGCTGGAGCGCGACACGCCCGGCGACGGCGTCATTACCGGTATCGCTCGCGTCAACAGCGAACACGTCGGCGCAGAGCGCGCTCGCACGGCGGTCATCATCAACGACTACACGGTGCTCGCCGGCACGCAGGGCTTCTTCCACCACGCCAAAATCGACCGCACGCTGGAGCTCGCCCATCGTCAGGCGCTACCGGTCGTGATGTACACGGAAGGCGGCGGTGGCCGGCCTGGCGATACGGACGTCAGGACGCAGATCGCCGGTCTCAATGTGTCGACCTTCGCGCGCTGGTCTTCCATGGCAACCGCGCAGCCACGCATCGCCGTCAACAATGGCTACTGCTTTGCGGGGAATGCGGCGCTGTTCGGGGCTGCCGATCTGCGCATCGCCACGCAGGCATCGTGCATCGGCATGGCCGGTCCGGCCATGATCGAGGGTGGCGGCCTTGGCAGCTTCGCGCCCGAGGAGATCGGACCGGCCTCGGTGCAGGAGCGAAACGGTCTGATCGACCTGCTCGTCGCGGACGAGCGCGCTGCCTGCACGGCGGCGCGACGCCTCCTGTGGTACTTCCAGGGCCGTGCCGCCGCCGGCGCCTCCGCCGATCAGGCGACGCTGCGCGATGCGCTGCCCGAGGATCGGCGCTGGAGCTACGATGTGCGCCGCATCATTACCACGCTGTTTGATCGCGACAGCGTGACGGAACTTCGTCGCGTCTACGGACGCAGCGTAATTACCGCCTTCGCACGCCTCGACGGTCGCGCAGTCGGTGTGCTGGCCAGTGACTGTCGCCAGCTTGGCGGCGCCGTGGACAGCGAGGCGGCGGACAAGGCGGCGCGTTTCCTCGAGCTCTGCAGTCGCTGCGGCCTTCCCATCGTGTCGCTCGTCGACACGCCCGGTTTCATGGTCGGCCCGGCGAGCGAGACCGAGGGCGCCGTGCATCGTATGTCGGCGCTGTTTGCGCGCTCGGCGAGCCTCCGTGTGCCGCTGCTGGCCGTGTTTCTGCGCAAGGCTTACGGCCTTGGCGCGATGGCGCTGGTCGGCGGCAGCTTCGCCGTGCCCGATCTCGCCGTCTCCTGGCCCACGGGGGAGTTCGGCGGGATGGGTCTCGAGGGCGCTGTGCGGCTGGGTTTTCGCAAGGAACTCGACGCCGCGGAGCCGGGTGAAGCGCGCGAGGCGCTGTTCAATCGCTACCTGGCCGAAATGTACGCCCGGGGACGCGCGATCGAGGCGGCGGCGCATCTTGAAATCGACGCGGTAATCGATCCCGCCGATACGCGCAAAACGCTGTGTCTGGCGCTGTCAGGGGCAGGCGCTGCCGACTGAAGGAAAACCCGACAGTTCCCATCCCGCCGCCGCTGTTCCTTCGCGGGCGTTGGCGATAACGACGATAAGAGGAGGTTCTTGTGAACGAGCTTTTTGATGTGTCTGGCAAGGTTGCCCTGGTGACCGGCGGCTCGCGGGGAATCGGAGCGATGATTGCGCGCGGTTTCGTGCAGCAGGGCGTCAGGACGTACATTACGGCGCGCAATGCCGAAGCGCTCGCCGCCACGGCGGAGTCGCTGGCGGAGTTCGGCGAGTGCATTGCCATCCCCGCTGACCTTTCCTCGATGGACGGACTCAAGTCCTTCGCCGACGACCTTGCGAGCCGCGAGGAGCAAATCCATATCCTCGTCAACAATGCCGGTGCGACCTGGGGAGCAGGTCTCGATGAGTTCCCCGAGAAGGGCTGGGACAAGGTCATGGATCTGAACGTGCGTTCGATATTCTTTCTCACGCAGGCGCTCCTGCCCCGGCTGCGCGCCGCCGCTTCGCAGGACGACCCTGCGCGCGTTGTGAACATCGGTTCGATCAACGGGCTTTCCTACGCGCCGCTGAACAACTATTCCTATGTCGCGAGCAAGGCTGCCGTGCATCACTTGACGCGCCAGCTCGCCGTCGACCTCGCGCGCGACAACATCAATGTGAACGCAATCGCGCCGGGGTTCTTTCCCAGCAAGATGACCGCCCACATGCTCGATCACGAGGCCGAGATGGCGCGGGCGATTCCCCGTGGCCGCCTCGGCACGCCGGAGGATGCCGCCGGGAGCGCGATCTACCTGTGCTCGCGCGCAGCGGCCTTCGTCACTGGCCATGTGCTGGTGCTCGACGGCGGCCAGGATGTGGCAGCGGGGAGCTTCGACAGCGGGCGCGCGTTATAGCCCGCCTTCGGGATGTCCGCAGCGTTCAGCGGATGAGTACGAGGCGTAGACCCTGCAGGCTGATCTGGGCCGCAGCGAGCGCCTCCTGACCCTGCGCGAGGCGCAGCCGGAGCATCTCGATCTCGTCCTCGCGGATCAGCGGATTGTACCGGCGCAGCGCTTCAAGGCGTTCGAGTTCGCCCTCGAGATGGCTACGGTAGGCGGCGATCGCATCAAGGCGTCGATCTTCCAGGTGACGCTGTGCCAGAGCCTCGGCGTCGTCGCAGCGCTGCTCGATTTCTTCGCGAAGCTGCTTCACTACCTTACTCGCCGTTGACCGCGGCAGGCTCTCCACACGATCGTTGAGCGCCGCGTGGCTGAGTACCTCGCCCAGCTGCTTGCCACGGGCGTCGACAAGCAGGCGCAGGGGGTGCAGCGACAGGTAGCGATTCACACCCAGTTCCCGCGGGGCGCTGACGCGCACCACGAATAGAAATTCGTAGAGTCGTGACCCCGTGGGCACGCCGCGCAGGCTTAGCGAGGCGACGCTGGCCTGGCCGAGGGCGCTGCCGAGGACGCTTTCCATGGCGCCCTCCATCCAGGGGTGTTCCCAGCCGAGGAAGACGAAGTCCTCGCGCTTGAGCGCACGGTCGCGGTCGACGGTCACGGTACAGCCGTCTTCGGGAAGCTCCGGAAACACGCTCAGCACCTCCTGCTCGCCGTGGCGCAGGATCGCGGCATATTCGCTGTGGTCGTCGTGCTCGACGCCGGCAACGTCGCAGAGATCCTCAAGATACCGGTACAGGCGCTGCGGATTCTCGATGTCGGCGATATCGCGGGCGATGGCCTGCCCCGTCGGCGCGTGACAGGAACTGCGCTCAAGGAGGCGGTCGCGGCCCTCGCTCAGTTCGAGGCGTGTCTGGCGGGTGAATTCCGCCGTGTCGGCGAGCAGTTCGTCAAAGGCCTCGTCGCGCTTCGTCAGTTGCTCCTTAAGCCGTGCCTCGAAGCGATTGAGGATCATGTCGCCGGCCGAGCAGCTGTGTTCGAAGAGGCCCATGCCCTCGTTGTACCAGCGCAGCAGCGTTTCCTGGGCACTGCCTCGAATATGTGGCACGTGAAGGTGGATCTCACGCGCCTGACCGATGCGGTCGAGGCGGCCGATGCGCTGCTCGAGCTGGTCCGGATGGCGGGGCAGATCGAAGAGCACCAGGTGCTGGGCGAACTGAAAGTTGCGCCCCTCGCCGCCGATTTCCGAACAGATCAGCGCCTGCGCGCCCTGATCGGGCTCGGCGAAATAGGCGGCCGCGCGGTCGCGCTCAACAAGATTGAGTCCCTCATGGAAGGCCGCGGCGCGAATGCCGGCGCGCAGCTGCAGATACTCTTCGAGGACCTGCGCGGTGGTGGCCTGGGCGCAGATGACGAGCACCTTGGCCGGTCGAAGCTTACGCAGATGGGAGATCAGCCAGGCAACGCGCGGGTCCTTCTCGAGCCACTCGCCCGGGTCCATACCCTGGTCCGGAAACAGGCCGAGGAAAGCCGGATCTGTGGGAGCCGGCAGAGCGTGCGCCTCGAGATGCCGTCGCGGAAAGCCGCCGACAGCCGCCCGCGAATTGCGGAACAGCACGCGACCGGTCCCATAGCGATCGATCAGCGCCGCGATACGCCCGTCGGCGTCGCTGGCGTTGATGTCCGCCGGCAGATCGTCGGGTATCTCGCCGCGCTCGAGGGCCTCGATGAGCGCGCTCCAGTGCGCGTAGGTGCCTTCCTCCTGCTGGAAGCGTTCGAAGTCGTGGAAGCGCTCGGGATCGAGGAGGGCGAGGCGCGCGAAGTGGGCGCGCTGACCGACGCGTTCGGGAGTGGCCGTGAGCAGGAGGAGCCCCGCACTGCACTGGGCGAGCGCCTCGAGGAAGCCCGGCAGTACGTCACTGTGCGTCGCGGCTTCGGCGGTAGCTTCGTCGCGCAGCGGAATGCGGTGTGCCTCGTCGACCACGACGATGTCCCAGGCGGCTTCGAGGGCGCGTCGACAGGCCTCGCGATCGGCGAAGAGACCGCTGGGGGCGAGCACGAGCTGTTCTTCCTCAAAGGCGTTGCCGTCACTTTCGGCGACGCGCTCGGCATCGAAGAGCGCGAAGTTCAGGTTGAAGCGCCGGCGCATCTCCACCAGCCACTGAAACTGCAGCGAGTCGGGTACGACGATAAGGGCACGGCGCGCCGCGCCCGTGAGCAGCTGGCGATGCAGGATCATGCCGGCCTCGATGGTCTTGCCGAGGCCGACCTCGTCGGCGAGGAGCACGCGCGGTGCATGGCGGCGGCCGACTTCGCTGGCGATGTAGAGCTGGTGCGGCAGCAGTGCCGTTCGCGTTCCGAGCAGGCCGCGCAGGCCGCTGCGCTCGAGGCGGTCGAGGTGCTCACAGGTCGCGACGCGCAGGGCAAAGGCCGCGCTGCTGTCGAACTGGCTGGCAAGGAGCCGCTGACGTGGTGTGCTCAGGTCGATGCGATCATCGAGATCCAGCTCGATCACGCGTGTGCCGTCGCCGCCGACCTCGTAGACCAGCAGCGATTCCTGCTCGTGAACGATCGCGACCGCATGGGTCTGGCCGTCGCGCGTGGTGAGGCGGTCGCCGGGCCGCAGGCGCAGGCGCGTCAGGGGCGCGTTGGCGACGGCATAGGTACGGTCTTCGCCCACGGCGGGAAAGTGCAGCGTCACGCGGCGAGGATCGTGGTCGACGACGATCCCCAGGCCAAGCTCGCTGTCGGCGTGGCTGAGCCAGCGCTGACCTATCGCAAAGCTCACGCGGCTTGCGCTCCCTCGCGATCCACGGGCGCAAGGTGCGGGAAGAACAGGCGCTCGCTGTTGCTGATGCACTGCGCAAGCAGTGCCTCGACCTCCATCGCCTTTACCTCGGCCACTTTCTCGGCGATGAAAGGCAGGTAACGCGGCCCGTTGCTCTGTCCGCGGTAGGGAACCGGCGTGAGGTAGGGCGCGTCCGTTTCAAGGAGGATCTGCTCAACTGGCGCGAGCTCGACGGCGGCGCGCACGTTGTCAGCGTTGCGGAAGGTGACCATACCGTTGAAGCCAAGATCGAAACCGGCGTCAAGGGCGAACTCGGCGAGGGCAAGACCCGAGCTGAAGCTGTGGATGACGCCGCGCCTGGCAAGGGAAGGCGCGTACTCGGCAAGGATGGAGCGCGTGTCGTCGTCGGCGTCGCGTGTATGGATCACCACCGGCAGGCCGGCGTCCGCGGCGATGGCCAACTGGCGCGCAAACACCTTCCGCTGCACGCTGCGGTCGGCGTGGTCGTAGTAGTAGTCGAGGCCGATTTCGCCGATGGCGACAATCTTGTTGTCTGCTGCCGCATCGTGCGCGCCAATCTCCAGGCCGCTCTCTGCGCCGCTCTCTCCGCCGCTCTCTCCGCCACTCTCCGCGAGATTGCCCACGGGACTGCCCGTCGCCGCTATCCTGTCGTCGCGGATCGCAGCGGCCTGCGTCGCACCGGCCGCGATTCCCGCGGTAGCGAAGCGACGAATTTCGGCCTCGACTGCTTCGGTGTAGGACTCGGCCTCGTGCGGATGTATTCCCTGGGTGCAGAATACGTCGCGATTCGCTGCGGCGATGCTGCGCACGGTGGCAAGGTTGTCGGGACTCACGGCGATCGTCACTATTCGGTGCACACCGCTATCGCGGGCCGCGCCGAGTTCGTCGGCGAGGCTGTCGGCATCGAGGTAGTCGAGGTGACAATGCGTCTCGATGATGGGGCAGCGGAAACGAGGGATTTCCCGACGTTTTTTTCGGGTCATGGTGATGGGATTCGGGTGTCTGATGTGAGCGGGGCCGCGCATTATATCGGGTCTTTGAGCGGACTGTCGCGACTGCTGCTGTGCCTGTGCCTGCTTGCAGGCGCCCGCAGCGCGCCGCTGTACGCCGCCGCAGAGCCGCACGGAAAGCGCTACCTGGCTGCCGCCGATGCGCCCGTACCCGTGGCGGGAGCCGCCTTCACGCCCGAGCCGCCGCTGGCGCCGGCGGACTTGAGGCGACGAGTGACGCAGCTGCGCGAGCAGGCCCGAGAGCAGGAGTTCGGGGCCGGCCCCTACGCGGCGCGGCTGGGCGAAACGCTGGCCGATCTGGCCCGTGCCCTCGATAGCGTGGGCGATGCCGAGGGGGCGCTGGAGGCGCGCGAACGTGCGCTGCACCTGATCCGTATCAACGACGGCCTATACAGCGCTCGACAGGGCCCGGTGCTTCGCGATCTCCTCAACAGCTTTCGCGAGCGCGAGGACTATGTCGCCCTCGATGAGCGTTACAGCTATTTCTTTCGCCTGTTCGGTGCGGCCCGCGCGCCCTACACGGAATTGCGCTGGCGCGCCGCCATGGAGTATTTCAACTGGCAGCGCGAGGCACTGCTCCTGAACGTCGACGGCGATCCCCGCCGACGGCTCGTCGAATTGCATACGCTGCAGGACGATCGCCGTCAGGCGTTACTCGAGCGCGCTGGGGAGGAATGGGTGGCCCTGCGCGAGATCAGCCTCAGCCAGCTCGCGACGCTCTACCTGATCGAAGAAGAGATCGATATCCCGGAGCTGCTCTACGACCCGCGCACGCAGCGTCGGCGTCGCGAGGATCCGCTGGACTTCGACCCGATGCAGGAGCGCGTCGAGAACCTGAAAAACAGCTCGCGCTCGCGAGGCCGAAGCCTTCTTGAGGAGGCCCTGGAGGCAAACCCCGGCGCAGCGCCCAGGGAGCGAGCCGAGCTGCAGCTGGCATTGGCCGACTGGCTGCAGTGGCACGGGTCGACGCGATCTGCGCGCGAGGTCTACGAAGACGCCTGGAAGACCCTGACGGAGGCGGGGCTCACGCAGCTCCGCGAAGAGTATTTCGAGCAGCCCGTGCCCCTGCCCGCGGCCCCGGTGTTCTTCATTGCCGACAGTCCGCTGGGCCCGCCGCTCAGCTGCCGCCTCGACGTGTCGATCAGCGGGCGGGCGCGCGTTCGTGACTGCTCGGGCACCGGCGACGGGGGATCGCTGACGCTGCTGCGTCGTCTTCTTCAGGCCAGTCGCTTCCGCCCTGTTTTCAGGGACGGACAGCCCCTTGCCGTTGACGACATCGAGACTCGCTGGCGCCTGCGCGAGGACTGAATAGCGCGCCGCGCGGTTACTAGCTGTTGATGACCAGCAGCGCCCCGCTTGTGGCCAGGGCGCCCCGCGTCTTCCATGGCAGAAGCTCGCCGCCGTGGCGCCTGAGGCAGCTCTCGGCCATGCTATGGAAGGTCGGGCGTTCCGGGTCGGCGATGATGATGCGGCGAACGCCGGCATCGACAGCGCGATTGACCAGATTGCTCACCGGCCGCACGAGTTCATCCCAGAAGCACACGTCGGCGGCAATGAGCGTATCGAAGGCCATCAGGTCCCGCCGCGTGAGTTTCTCGAAGCGCGATATGCGCTGCAAGGTGCGTACACCGTTGATTTCTGCGGTGACCTCGAGAAAGGGAAACACGTGGGGATCGGCGTCGAGGGAGGTGACCTCGGCGCCGAAATGGCGCGCGCACCAGATGCCGCCGATACCCCAGCCGCAGCCGGCATCGAGGACGCGCTGCGGCTTTGGCTGCGGATGCCGGTGCAGGTAATCGATGATCAGGCAGCTGGACTTCCAGAGTTTGTTGCCATGGATTTCCGGCGCCGTGTGGCGGCGTTTTGCGCGCCGGATTGCGGGGTGACTCGAAGTCGGAAAAATCGCACCGCGGAAGCGGTGCTGCTGCGCCGTGGCCACTAGAGTGCTTCCACGTCTTCGGCCTGCGGGCCCTTGTCCGTCGCCACTACGCGGAAGCGGACGGCGGCGCCGTCGTCGAGACGCGCGCGCCCGTCAGCATCGTTGCCGCTGGACTTCACCGAGCGATGGTGAACAAAGATTTCCTCGCCATTGCCGCGGATAATGAATCCGTAGCCCTTCGTGACGTTGAACCACTTGACCATACCGTCTTCGAGTGGCGAGTCCGCCGCATCCTTGCCGGCTGATGGTGGTTCGATGCCCTCTGCTGCCTTGCTCGCCGCGCGGTCCCTCGACCGTTCGGGCGCTTTTTGCCGTTGGTCACGCGTCCTGCGATTGCCCGGGGAGCGCCCCCCGGTCTCGCGTTTTCCTTCTCCGGTGCTGGCGGCGGCGCGGCGTCTGCCGCGCTTGCCGCCTTCGTCCGTAGTTCCGGCGTCCGGCCGGGAGGAGGGCTCCGCCAGCGCTTCGGGAACCGGCAGCGCGCGGTGGCTCAGCACCACGGCGAGCACCGCCGACAGGGAGGAGGGGATCAGCAGCGCAAGCAGGCCGTACTGCGGGGCCAGCAGCGTGGCTGCAGCGGAGACAACGAGCGAAGAGAGCAGGGCAATAAGCACCTTGCCGGGAATAGACATAGCAGTATCCAGTGAGTTGCTGTCAGGTCTTGCTCGGGCGGGTGATTGAACCGATGGCTGCCTGGACGATGTCCGGCAGCAGCAAGTCTCCGCTCCAGGCCGCGGGCCCGGAGCGAAGTTCGATCATGGAACGCTGCGCCGTGCTGCCCTGAGCGACAGGAAGGACCCGGTACGGAAGACCGACTCCG
Organism: Halieaceae bacterium; assembly: GCA_036351355.1. Lineage (GTDB taxonomy): Bacteria > Pseudomonadota > Gammaproteobacteria > Pseudomonadales > Halieaceae > Congregibacter. Next base: position 6,708 of record JAZBOX010000036.1, on the reverse strand, counting down.
TAGCAACGGTCGCAACGCGCGGTTGTCGTTCAGATCTTGGCGACGTCCTCGGCCTGCAGTCCTTTCGGACCCTCGACGAGCGTGAACTCGACGGCCTGTCCTTCGTTCAGCGTTCGATAGCCTTCGCCCTGAATTGAGCGGAAGTGTACGAACACATCGCCGTCGTGGTTTTCCGAGGTGATGAAGCCGAAGCCCTTGGCGTTATTAAACCATTTGACGGTGCCGGTAACACGGTCATTCATTTCCCTACCCTCAATGCGCCGTAGGCGCTACTGCATGCTGCTCCATTTTCAATGAGATTATTTTTTTGGTGTTTCCGCTGGTTGTCGCAATCGATACCACAATTGGTACGGCAGTTGGTTGACGGATCCACGGTCGCGCTTCCACGGCGGAGCTTGTTATTAAGTGGAATTGCGCGCTCCACTTTAACCTGTCAGCGCCGTACAGCCAAAAGAAAATGTGAACGGCAATCATTTGTCGTGCGCTTGCACCGGCGGCGAAGCCCGGTAACAGCAAGGCCAGGGCGAAGCCGCGCGCGGGGTCAGGGCTGCGCGCACGATCAGGGCGAAGCCCCGAGATAGCAAGGTCAGACAGCAATGTCAGCGCGCTGGCCGCTGAGCGCCGCGACGCAGCCGCAACGACGGGGCTTTACGCCTTTTGTTCAAGACTTATTTGAGGCTGATACCTGCTTCAGCCGGCGGCCCCATGCGCTGAGCCGGCGGCCCTAGGCGACGAGACTGTCGAGTCTGTCGCGCTGGCTTTGCAGACGCTCCAGAGCTGCAGTCTGCATGCTCAGCTTTTCGCGCTCTCGCTCCACGACCTCGGCGGGGGCCCGCGCCACGAAGTTGGCATTATCGAGTTTGCCTGCGAGTCGCTTCAACTCACGCTCGGCCTTGTCAATTTCCTTGGACAGTCGAGCAACCTCGGCCACCGGGTCGATCACGTCGGCGAGCGGTACGAGGATTTCCAGGTCGCCGCACAGTCCCGTCGCGGCTGCCGGTGCCTCACCGTCGGTGTGCCACTCGATCGTCTCGAGGGACGCGATCTGCAGCAGATAGGAAGCAAGTTCCCCGACACGCTGGCGGTCGCGGTCTTCGCCACCGCGCAGCAGGACCGGCAGGCGTTTCCCCGGGGGAATTTCCATTTCACCGCGGATTGTGCGCACGGCGAAGGCGAAGCGCTTGAGCCATTCGATATCGTCGTGTGCCGCGCTGTCTTTCGCGGCGTCGCCACGCTCTGCGCGCGGATATTTCTGCAGCACGATGCAGTCGCCCGTACAGTCCGCGAGCGGTGCGACGCTCTGCCAGACCTCTTCCGTGATGAACGGCATGAAGGGGTGCATTGCGCGCAGGCTCTTCTCCAGCACGCGGATGAGCGTGTAGCGCACGGCGCGCTGACGCGACGGATCGTCGCTGCGCAGCGCCACCTTTGACAACTCGAGATACCAGTCGCAGTACTCGTTCCAGATAAAGTCGTAAAGCAGCTGCGAGGCGCGGTCGAAGCGGTAGTCGCGCATCGCTCGCTCAATGTCCATCAGCATGGCGTCGAGGCGACCCTCGATCCAGTGCTCGGCGGTGCCGGGGTGACGCGGGAGGCTCTCGTTCTGGCCGCAGTCCTCGCCCTCACAGTTCATGAGCACAAAGCGCGCGGCATTCCAGATCTTGTTGCAGAAGTTGCGAAAACCCTCGATGCGGCCGATGTCGAATTTGATGTCGCGCCCCGTCGAGGCGAGCGAGTAGAAGGTGAAGCGCAGCGCGTCGGTTCCGTAGCTGTCGATGCCCGCCGGGAACTGCCGCTCCGTGGCTTCGCGGATGCGCTCTGCCTGCTGCGGCTGCAAGAGGCCCGAAGTGCGCTTCTCGATCAGCGCCGGAAGTTCGATGCCGTCGATCAGATCGATCGGATCGAGGACGTTACCCTTGGACTTCGACATCTTCTGTCCCTCGCCGTCGCGCACGAGGCCGTGAACGTAAACGGTGCGAAAGGGCACTTCGCCGCGCAGATGCAGCGTCATCATGATCATCCGTGCAACCCAGAAGAAGATGATGTCGAAGCCTGTTACCAGCACGGCACTCGGGTGGTAGCGCGACAGATCGGCGGTCTCCTCGGGCCAGCCGAGCGTGCCAAAGGTCCACAGCGCCGAGGAGAACCAGGTGTCGAGCACGTCTTCGTCCTGGTGCAGGGGAACGCTGTCGTCGAGGCCGTGTTCGGCGCGAATGCTGCCCTCGTCGTGGCCGACGTAGACGCGGCCCTCGGCGTCGTACCAGGCCGGAATCCGGTGTCCCCACCACAGCTGCCGGCTGATGCACCAGTCCTTGATGTCGCGCATCCAGGCGAAGTAGGTGTTTTCCCATTGTTTGGGCACGAATTCGATCTGCCCGCTCTCGACCGCGTGGATCGCCGGCTTCGCCAGCGTGGCGGCATCGACGAACCACTGCTGTGTCAGAAAGGGCTCGATCACCACGCCGCTGCGATCGCCGCGCGGTACCTTGAGGCGGTGGTTCTCGACGCCGGCGAGGAGGCCGAGCTTATCGAGATCGGCGACGATGCGCTCGCGGGCGGCAAAGCGGTCCATGCCGCGGTAGAACTCCGGCGCCGCGTCGCTGATCGTCGCTTCCGCTGTGAGGATGTTGATCAGCGCCAGATCGTGGCGCTGGCCCATCTCGTAGTCGTTGAAGTCGTGCGCCGGAGTAATCTTGACGCAGCCGGTCCCGAATTCGGGGTCAACGTAATCGTCGGCAATGATCGGGATACGTCGACCGCAGAGCGGCAGCTCCACTTCGCGGCCGACGAGATGGCGGTAGCGCTCGTCCTCGGGATGCACGGCCACCGCGCTGTCACCGAGCATGGTCTCCGGGCGCGTGGTCGCCACGGTTACGTGACCGGGTTCGCCGCCGTCTCCCTCCACGGGTACGAGCGGATAGCGGAAGTGCCAGAGCTTGCCGTCCTCTTCCTCGGACAGGACCTCGAGATCGGAGATCGCCGTGTGCAGCGCCGGATCCCAGTTGACCAGGCGCTGGCCGCGGTAGAGCAGGCCTTCGCGATACAGGCGGACGAAGGTTTCCTGCACAGCGCGGGAAAAACCTTCGTCCATCGTGAAGCGCTCGCGGCTCCAGTCGGGCGAGGCGCCGAGGCGGCGGAGTTGCTGCGTGATCCGCCCGCCGGAGTGCTTTTTCCATTCCCAGACGCGTTCGATAAAACGCTCGCGGCCGAGTTCATGGCGATCCTTGCCCTCCGCGGCCAGCTGGCGTTCAACGACCATCTGCGTGGCGATGCCCGCGTGGTCCGTCCCGACCTGCCACAGCGTGTCGAAGCCCGCCATGCGGTGATAACGGATCAGCGCGTCGATGAGCGCATCCTGAAAACCGTGCCCCATGTGCAGGCTGCCGGTCACGTTCGGTGGCGGAATCATGATCGAGTAGGGCTCTTCGCCGCCCTGGGGAGCAAAGCAGCCGCTCTGCTCCCAGCGCTCGTACCATCTCGCTTCGATGTCAGCGGGGCTGAATGTCTTGTCCATGCGTGGCCTGGGTATGCTGCTGTTCGTGGGGGTTGGGCGTCGCGGCGGGGCGCGCGATTATACGCTCGCCAGTCGGTGTTCTTCCAAGGTGTAGCCACGCTCGCGGTACTGGCGCCAGGACTTGCGCAACGCCTGCAGGCGCTGTGTTTCCTGGTTCACGAGTTCGGCGACGCGGCGGAATCCGTCGACGAATGGCGGAATTTCGCTCTGCAGGTTGATCAGCAGGTCGTCGTGGCCCTCGGGCGCTTGGCCCCAGGCGATGCAGACCTGCTCCGCGGGGTTGTCGCTGACCAGGGCGTGAGGAACAAAGCTGCTACTGCGGAAGCTCCACAGACGCTCGTCAAGTTCGCGCGCCTCCGCCTCGTCGCGACAGTTGAGAAAGATTCGATGGCCGCGCCGATGGGCCTTTTCCGTCAGCCTGAGCGCGAGGCGCAGGGGGCTGTCCGGATCCTGGTCCTCGACGATGTAAAAGCCGACGAGCGTCAATCGGCGGCGCGGTCGCAGAGATACTGCGTGAGCAGACCAACGGGGCGTCCCGTCGCGCCCTTGGGACTGGAGTCCCAGGCCGAGCCGGCAATATCGAGATGTGCCCAGCGGTAGTCTTTGGTAAAGCGGGCGAGAAAGCAGGCCGCGGTCACGCTACCGGCGCCGGGGCCGCCGATGTTGGCAACGTCTGCGAAGTTGCTCTCGAGCTGCTTCTGATAGTCCTCCCACAGCGGCATGCGCCAGGCGCGGTCGTGCGCCTCCGTGCCTGCCTCGAGAAGCTGTTCGGCCAGTTTGTCGTCGTTGGCATAGAGACCGCTGGCATGGTTGCCGAGGGCGACCACGCAGGCTCCGGTGAGCGTGGCGATATCGACCACGGTGGCGGGCTTGAAGCGGGCGGCGTAGGTGAGGGCATCGCAGAGCACGAGGCGTCCCTCGGCGTCCGTATTGAGGATTTCGATGGTGATGCCGGCCATGGAGGTGACCACGTCCCCCGGCTTCGTGGCCGTACCGCTCGGCATGTTTTCCGCGGCGGCGATGATACCGACGACGTTGATCGGCAGCTTGAGGCCGATGACCGCCTGCAGCGTGCCGAGCACGCTCGCCGCGCCGCCCATATCGAATTTCATCTCGTCCATCTTGGCGCCCGGCTTGAGCGAAATGCCGCCGCTGTCGAAGGTGATTCCCTTGCCGACGAGGACGTGCGGAGCATCGCCGCGCTTGCCACCCTTGTACTCGAGCACGATGAGCCGCGCCGGCGTTGCCGTTCCGGCGGTCACCGACAGCAGTGAGTGCATACCCAGTTCGGCCATGGCCTTTTCGTTGAGCACCTTGCAGCTCACCTTGTCCTGGCCGCGCGCGAGACGGCGCGCCTCTTTGGCGAGGTCTTCGGGCGTGCAGTGATTGCCCGGGCGATTGGCGAGTTCACGTGCGAGATTGATGCCGCTCCCGATCTCGCTGCCGAGTTCCAGGCCTTTCTTGAAGGCGCGGACAGAGCGGGCGTCGGCGGCGAGCAGTGTGAAGCGGCGCAGGCTGGCGTCGGGCTTGGGCTTCGAGCGCGTGAGCCGGTATCGGTAGGCCTCGTAGATAAGGTCGCGGGCGAGTCGCTGCGCGAGCCATTGCGATTCATCCGCTTTCAGTTTGAGGTCAACGGCGAGAAACAGCGCATCGCTGGCCTTGCTCCCGAGGAGCGCGCGCGCCGCTGCGGCGCTGGCCTTGCGCAGGGCGTCACGGCCGGGGCCGCCTTCACCGGTGCCGACGAGCAGAATCCTCGCCGCGTCACCCGCTGCATGCAGCATCAGGCTCTGGCCCGCCGAGCCCTTGAAGTCTCCGCTGGCGAGACAGCGGCTGACGATGCCACCGCTGTCCTGATCAATACGCTGGGCGGCGCCGTCGAGCGTTAGGGTCTTGGCGATGGGCAGGACTACACACTGGCTGCGAAGCCTGTCTCCGGCCTTGTAGGCGCGGCAGCTGAAACGCGTGTCGGTCATGCGGGACTCCCCTGAAAAAAGGTCCTTAGTGTAAGGTGAACGCCCGTCAAACTGAACCGGATCCGGCAGGTGCGTCTCCGACGATATCTCTCCAGCGATGTCCTCGGCCACACGATGGCCGTAAGCAGCGTCCTGCTCGCCATTATCGTTACCGGGCGCTTCGTGAAGTACCTCGCCGACGCGGCGTCGGGCAAGTTGGCTGCAGAGATTCTGCTGCCGGTCATGTTCTATCGCCTGCCCGGTTTTCTCGAGCTGCTCCTGCCCCTCGGGCTGTTCATCGGCATTCTCATGGCCTACGGACGTCTCTACGTCGAAAGCGAGATGGTGGTCATGGCCGCCTGCGGCGTGGGGCCGGCGCGCCTCGCGCGCTACACGCTGGCGCCGGCGCTGGTGGTGACCCTGCTTGTCGCCGGACTTGCCCTGTTCATCACCCCCGAGGGTGCGGCGCGCTCCGAGGCCCTGCTTAACGATCCCAAGGCGCTGCGCGGACTACAGTTCCTCGCGTCGGGACGTTTCCAGAGCCAGGGCAACGACGGCATTGTGACCTATGCCGCTCGCATCGACCCGGAAGAGGGGCGCCTCAGCCAGGTGTTTGCCTTTGAACCCCTGCGCGTTGTCGGCGATGCGCCCGGTCGCGGCGCGCACATCACCGTGGCGCGCCAGGGCCGCGTGCGCCGTGATGAAGACAGTGGAGTGCGCTACCTCGAACTGCGCGACGGCTACCGCTTCAGCGGAACGGCGGGTCGCAGCGATTTCGAAATCGTCGAGTTTGCCCTCTACGGTCATCGCCTGCCCGAGGATCCGGAGCTGGCACGCAGCGAACCCGTCGATGCGAGGACCACGGCGGAGTTACTCGAATCCAATGCGCTTGAGGACCGCGCCGCGCTGCACTGGCGTCTGTCGCTGGTTGCGATGGTGCCCGTGGTGGCCCTGCTGGCCCTGAGCATGAGCAAGACCAATCACCGCCGCGGGCGTTACATCAAGCTGGCGCCGGCGCTGCTGCTGCACCTGAGCTATCTGCTGCTTCTGGTGAGTACGCGCAACCGCGTGGTCGAGGGCGATGCGCCGATAGCGCACTTCTGGCTCCTTCACGCGACCTTTCTGCTGCTTGCGCTTGGCCTCCTGTTCGGACCGCAGAGCTGGCAGAGGCTGCGCCTGCGGTCGTGAGGCGTCTCGACCGCTATGTCGCCGTCACGGTCTGGACCGCCATCCTGATCGTGC